>JAHJQV010000011.1 GCA_018819105.1 Gammaproteobacteria bacterium | reverse complement strand
CTCTGCGAGCTGCTCCGGTCGACATGACAGCCCAGGGTCGTGAACTCTGCAAGCCAGTAAGATCTCAAAAATCAGGCTGTCATCCCGACCGAGCGCAGCGAGCGGAGGGACCTCGATGCCATGAATCAGGTACGGTGATTGGGCTAACAGCCGAGCAAACAGATATCTCCACTGCGCAGCTCTGTGAGCTGCTCCGGTCGACATGACAGCCCAGGGTCGTGAACTCTGCAAGCCAGTAAGATCTCAAAAATCAGGCTGTCATCCCGACCGAGCGCAGCGAGCGGAGGGATCTCGATGCCATGAATCTGGTACGGTGATTGGGCTGACAGCCGAGCAAACAGATATCACCACTGCGCAGCTCTGTGAGTTGCTCAGGTCGACATGACAGCCTATTGGTGATGAAGGGCGTAAAATTGAGCGTCCCGTGAGTCGGTGCTGATCGCGTCGGCTGCGAGCCGCACATGGTGCGAGCGGCAAGCACGCCACAAGACCAATGACAGCGCCCGCCCTCATCCAATCCTTGCATCAATGCTAAAATAGTAGGGCTAAGGAACCTCTGAATAGCTCTGCACGGGCGCGACGGCGTCCCCGTATGGGTTTCGCCGGAAAAGACGCAGCTCATGCACGGCATCACGAGGCCGTAGTTACGGCTACTGTCACTCGTGCCACCGCACACAATCTGCGGCTTTTCCGCGCAAAACGCGCTCCGCGCAGCGTTATTCAGAAGTTACCTGACACTCATGATCAGTCAACCCGTTGCAAGGAACAACATGGACTTACAGCTCACCGAAGAACAACAGATGATTCAACAGGCCGCGCGCGATTTTGCCGTCAGCGAAATCGTGCCGGTGGCGGCCAAATACGACATCAGCGGTGAGTTTCCGCTGGACAACATCAAGGCCATGGGCGAGTTGGGCCTGATGGGTATCGAAGTGCCGGAAGCCTACGGTGGTGCCGGCATGGACGCGGTGGCCTACGTGCTGGCGATGATCGAGATCGCCGCCGCCGATGCCGCTCATTCCACCATCATGTCGGTGAACAACACGCTGTACTGCAACGGCATCATGAAATATGGCAGCGAAGAGCAGAAACAGCAATTTGTGCGGCCGGTGGCCTCAGGCGAATCCATCGGGGCCTATGCGCTGACCGAATCACAGTCCGGTTCAGACGCCAGCAACATGCGCTCGACGGCGAAAAAGACCGCCGACGGCAAGCACTACGTCATCAATGCGAAGAAGTCCTGGATTACCTCGGGACCGGAAGCGCATTATCTGGTGCTGTTTGCCAAAACCGACGCTGATGCCGGTGCCAAGGGCATCAGTGCGTTCATCATCGACACCGGCATCGACGGATTCGCCTGCGGCAAGACCGAACCCAAGCTGGGCATTCGTGCCTCGGCCACCTGTGAAATCGAACTCAACGATTACCACTGCCCGGCAGAGTGTCTGCTGGGTGCTGAAGGGGAAGGCTTCAAGATCGCCATGAGTGTGCTGGATGCCGGTCGCATCGGCATCGCGGCGCAGGCGGTCGGCATTGCCCGGGCCGCCTACGAGGCCAGCCTGGCCTACGTGCGCGAGCGGCAGGCGTTCGGACGTGAGATTGGCAGCTTCCAGATGATCCAGGCCAAGATCGCCGACATGAAAACCCGGCTGGAAGCGGCGCGGCTGTTGACCATGAACGCGGCGCTGAAAAAGATCGAGAGCCAGACCAGCGGTGCCCGCTTCACGGTGGAAGGCAGCATGGCCAAGCTGTATGCCTCGGAAGCGGCGATGTGGATCACCCACCAGGCCGTGCAGATTCATGGCGGCATGGGTTACAGCAAGGAAATGCCGGTGGAGCGTTATTTCCGCGATGCCAAGATCACCGAAATCTATGAAGGCACCAGCGAGATCCAGCGGCTGGTGATCGCCCGCATGGAAACCGGTTTGCGCTGATCAGACCCAGTCCAACGCACTCATCCGGCCGCGCTGCCGGATGTTGCCGACAGCAGCCGGCAATGACCCTGACAATTGCCGTGAAGGTGGCGTAAAATCATCATTTTGTCAGCGGTTTTGTCATGACCACCTCCAGCACTGCCAGCCGGCAGGAAATGATCCAGAACATCACAGCAGCTTGTGACCAGCTGTTCCCGCGCGCCGACGGTGCCGAACATTTTGCCGAGCAGTTTCTGCGCCGCACCTCGGCCGAGGATCTGGCCCGTTTTTCGCAGCAGGAAATGGTCGGCATCATCAGCAACATGGCTGATTTTGCCCGCCAGTACAAGTCACAGCGGCACGCTCTGCGCGTGTACAATCCGCAGGCTGAGCAACACGGCTATGCCAGCAATGCCACGGTGGTGGAAATGGTGGCGGTGGATTCGCCATTTCTGGTTGATACCCTGAGTATGCGCCTGAGTGAGTTGGGCCAGTCGATCGAGCTGATCATTCATCCGGTGATGTGGTTTGAAGTGGATGAGCAGCAGCGTCCGCAGCAGCTCATGCGTCACAGCTCAGGTGAGGGTCGGGCTTATTCGCTGATCCACGTGCAGATCGAAAAGCAGGTCGACAGCAAGCTGCTGAACAAAATCAAGCGCAATATCCAGCTGGCGTTGACGCAGGTGAAAATGGCCGTGGACGACTGGCAGCCGATGCTGCAGCGGGTGCGTGACATCATCAGCAACATCGACGATTATCTGCCCGCAGACAGCAGTGATCGGGACGAGTCTCTGGCCTTCATGCAGTGGTTGCTGGACGACAACTTCACCTTCCTCGGCTATCGCGAATACGTCATTGCCGAAGCCTCCGGCGAGCGCGAGCTGCAGGTCAAGGAGGATTCCGGTCTCGGCATCATGAGCCATCACAAGAGCGCGCAGGCGCAGCGTAAACTGCGCTCCCTGTCGGAAGGGGCGCAGGATGTGGAAAAGGCCCACGATGTCATCATCATCACCAAGACCAATGCGCGCTCGCCGATGCACCGCAGTGGCTATATGGATTACATCGGCGTGCTGCGCTACGATCGCAGCGGCAAGGTGGTGGGCGAACACCGCCTGCTTGGTATGTTCACCTCTCGCGCCTACAACCAGCCCACCGCCAGCATACCGATGCTGCGGCACAAGATCACCAACGTCGTAAGCCAGTCCGGACTGCGCACCGGCAGCCACGAATGCAAGGCGCTGCAGCACATCCTGGAAACGCTGCCACGCGATGAGCTGTTGCAGGCCAATGCCGATGAGCTGTTTCATCTGGCCATGGGCGTGCTGGATCTGCAGGAGCGTCCGCAAACCCGCCTGTTTATCCGCCGCGAACGCTATGGTCGGTTTTATTCCTGCCTGGTGTACATTCCGCGCGATCGCTACAACACCGAAAACCGGGTCAAGATCCAGCACATCCTCAAGCGCGGACTGCGTGGCGAACATGTCGATTTTTCCGTGCAGGTGTCCGAGTCCAATCTCGCCCTGCTGCATGTCATCGTGCGCCCGCGCGACGAGAGCGGTCAGGTCGCCGCCGCACACATATTGCAGCAACGCATCTGGACCGCGCTGACACTGTGGCGCGACGAGCTGAAGAAAACCCTGATCAACCGCTTCGGCGAAACCCGTGGTCTGGCGCTGACCCATCGCTTCGAAGACGCCTTTCCAGCCGCCTACCGCGAAGACGTGTCCGCCTGGGTGGCCTCGTTCGACATCGACAACCTGGATCAGCTCAGCAGTGAGCAGTATCTGCGCACCAGCCTGTACGCACCGCGCCAGGCGCGCATCAAGAACCTGCTGCGGTTCAAGCTGTTTCGGATGCATGAAGCTTTGCCATTGAGCTCCATTCTGCCGACGCTGGAAAACCTCGGCGTGCGCGTCATCAGCGAGCGGCCGTACCGCATCGAGTTGAGCGACAACCAGGAGGCCTGGATCCAGGATTTCGACATCGTGCCGGACACTCGCATGTCGTTTGATCTGCATGTGGTGCAGGAAAGTTTTCGCCACACGTTCTGCGAGGTGCAGTTCGGCCGCGCCGAAGACGATGGCTTCAACCGGCTGGTGGTGGCGTCCAACCTCAACGTGCGCCAGATCGCCATGCTGCGCGCCTACTGCCGCTACCTGCTGCAAACCGGCATTCCGTTTTCGCAAAGCTACATGGAAGACATCCTCGCTGCGCACCCCATCCTCACGCTGCTGCTGGTGGGTCTGTTCGAGGCACGCTTTGCGCTGGAGTCAGGGCTGTCCGGGCGTTTCCGCACGCTGGCACGGGTGTTTACCCGCCTGCGCAAGCGGCGTGACGACGATCCCATCGAATCGGCACTGGATGCGGCCATCGGTGCCATCGTCGACAATGGCCATGCCGGTCGCGCCGAGCAGATCAAACTGCTGGAAACCGCCATTCTGGCCGATCTGGAAACCATCTCCAGCCTGGATGAGGATCGCGTCATGCGCGATCTGTTCGAAGTCATCAGCGCCACGTTGCGCAGCAATTATTATCAGCTCACGGCCAGCGGCGAGCCACCGGCCTACATCAGCTTCAAGCTGGATTCCGCCCGCGTTCCGGAGTTGCCTAAGCCGCGTCCGTTCCGCGAAATCTGGGTGCACTCACCGCGCATGGAAGGCATCCATCTGCGAGGCGGCCTGGTGGCGCGCGGTGGTCTGCGCTGGTCCGACCGGCGCGAGGATTTCCGCACCGAAGTGCTCGGGCTGATGAAAGCGCAAAACGTCAAGAACACCATGATCGTGCCGGTGGGCGCCAAGGGTGGTTTTGTTGTCAAGCACCTGCCGCAGGGCAGTCGCGAGGAGGTCATGCGCGAGGTGGTGCACTGCTACCAGACCTTGATCCACGGCCTGCTCGACATCACCGACAACCTGATCGAGGGCGAGGTGGTGGCACCGCAACGGTTGATCCGCCACGACGGCGACGACAACTACCTGGTGGTGGCTGCCGACAAGGGCACGGCAACCTTTTCCGACACCGCCAACGCCATTGCCGAACAGGAAAATTTCTGGCTCGGTGACGCGTTTGCCTCCGGTGGTTCCAACGGCTACGACCACAAGGCCATGGGCATCACCGCCAAAGGTGCCTGGGAATCGGTCAAGCGCCACTTCAGCGAGCTTGGCCTGGACACCCAGACGGAGCCGTTTTCGGTGGTCGGCATCGGTGACATGGGCGGCGACGTGTTTGGCAACGGCATGCTGCTGTCGCCGTGCATCCGGCTGCAGGCGGCGTTCAACCACCTGCACATTTTTCTCGACCCGGAGCCGGACATCGAAGCGGCGTACGCCGAACGCCAGCGGCTGTTCACCGCCGGGGCCTCGGGCTGGGACCAGTACAACGAAAAGCTCATCTCCCGGGGCGGCGGGGTGTTTCTGCGCTCGGCCAAATCCATCCCCATCAGCCAGCAGGTGCGCGACTGGCTGGGCATCGAGGCCACCGAACTGCCGCCACAGGCACTGATCCGCGAGCTGCTGATGGCACCCTGTGATCTGCTCTGGAACGGCGGTATCGGCACCTATGTCAAGGCCAGCAGCGAATCCGACGAGGACGTCGGCGACCGCATCAACAACGCCCTGCGGGTGAACGCCAAAGCGCTGCGCTGTCGCGTCATCGGCGAGGGCGGCAATCTGGGTCTGACCCAGCTGGGACGCGTGGAATACGCCCTCAATGGCGGTCGCATCAACACCGATTTCATCGACAACTCGGCCGGTGTGGACTGCTCCGACCACGAGGTCAACATCAAGATCCTGCTGGCCCAGGCAGTGGCCCAGGGGCGTTTGGATCAGGCCAGCCGCAACCAGTTGCTGAAAGACATGACCGACGATGTCGAGCGACTGGTGCTGCGCAGCAACTATCTGCAGTCGCAGGCGATCAGCATCATGGAGAGCTACACCATCAGCCGACTGGGTGCCATCATGCATGCCACCTCGGTGCTGGAGGCTTCCGGCCTGCTCGATCGTGAACTGGAGTTTCTGCCCGACAACGAAACCCTCACCGAGCGCGTCAGCAATGGCCATGGCCTGACCCGGCCCGAGCTGGCGGTGCTGCTGTCCTACAGCAAGATCTCGCTGTACCAGCAGCTGCTCGATTCGGATGTGCCCGAAGACCCCTATCTGGCCACCGAGCTGGTGGAGTATTTTCCGCCGGCGCTGCAGCAAAAGCCGTTTCTGGATCTGTTGCAGCAGCATCCGCTGAAGCGCGAGATCATCGCCACCCAGGTGACCAACAACATCATCAACCGCATGGGCGTGGCCTTTGTCGCCCGCATGCGTGAGGACACCGGTGCCGATGTCACCAGCATCGCCAAGGCCTATGCCATTGTCCGCGAAGTGTTTTCGGCGCAGCAGTTCTGGGACGATGTGGAGGCGCTGGATCGCAAGATTCGCGGCGACCAGCAGGTGCGTGCATTCATGCAGATGTGGGACGTGCTGCGTCAGGGCTCGCGCTGGCTGCTGCATCATCCCGATGCCCACAACCTGGATGTGCGCGCCAAGGTCAGCCATTTTCACGACGGCGTGCAGGTGGTGGAACAGCATCTGCTGGAAGCGCTGCCGGAAGACGGCCAGGCCGATTTTGAACAATTGCTGGAACGGCTGCTGGAAGGTGGCTACGAGCAAAGCTTTGCCGAGCGCATCGCCCGGCTGCAGTTCATGAACCAGGCGCTGGACATTGTCGACGAGGCCAGTCAGCAGAACCTGCCGGTGGAACACGTCATGGGCGTGCACTTCGGCATCGGTCGAGTGCTGCACGTGGACTGGCTGCGCCGCCAGATCGAGACGCTGTCCACCAGCGGCAGCTGGGAGGCGCACGCGCGCGGTCACCTGCGCAACGACCTGATCACCCAGCATCGTCACATCACGCGCAAGTTCCTCAGCTGGCAGCAGCAGCAGCCGGAGCTGACCATCGAGTCGTGGCAGCAGCATCATGCCGAGCGCATCGGCCGCATCCAGAGCATGTTTGCCGACATGCGCAAGCAGGACAGCATGGACATTGCCTCCATGACTGTCGCCGTGCGCAGTCTGGAGCAACTGGTGCACAGTGCCTGAATCCGCTCAGCAGACGACCCGGCTGGCGTTTCTCGCCAGCAGCCTGCCGGAAGCGCAGGCGGCCAGACAGCGTCTGCAGGCACACTACGGCGAACATGCGCCGGAGCAGGCCGATGTCATCGTCGTGCTGGGCGGTGACGGCTACATGCTGCGCGCGCTGCACGCCAACACCCACCTGCACAAGCCGCTATATGGCATGAAACAGGGCACGGTGGGTTTCCTGCTCAATCAATACGATGAAAACGACTTGCTGCAGCGCATCAATGCCGCCGAGCCGGTGATGCTGCACCCGCTGGCCATGACCGCGATCGATCTGGCCGGCAACACACATCAGTCCCAGGCCATCAATGAGGTGGCGCTGTGGCGGCAGAGCAACCAGGCGGCGCATCTGCGCATCAAGGTCAACGACGTGGTGCGCGTACCGGAACTGGTGGCCGATGGTGTGCTGCTGGCCACCGCCGCCGGCAGCACCGCCTACAACCTGTCCGTACGCGGACCAATTCTGCCGCTGGGCACCGACGCGCTGGCGCTGACGCCGATCAGTCCGTTTCGGCCGCGGCGCTGGAACGGCGCCATCCTGCCGGGGCAGGCGCGGGTTGAGGTGGAAGTGCTCAATCCGCACAAGCGTCCGGTCAGCGCCACCGCCGATGCCTTCGAGGTGCGCGACGTGCAGTGCGTCAGCATGCATCTGGCCATCGACACCGAATACACGCTGTTGTTTGATCCCGATCATTCGCTGGAAGAACGCATTCTGCAGGAGCAGTTTCTGTGAGTAGCGCGGCGCAAAAATCACCTCATCAGCCGCTGGTCATCGCCATCTCGTCACGCGCCCTGTTTGACCTGGACGAAAGCCACCGGGTGTTCGAGCAACAGGGACTGGAAGCCTTCGAGCGCTACCAGCGCGAACACGAAAACGAACTGCTGCAACCGGGCATGGCGTTTGACCTGGTGCACAAGCTGCTGGCGCTCAACGATGCCGAGTCCGGCTACACGCCCATCGCCGAGCATCCCGGCGTGGAAGTGGTGCTGATGTCGCGCAACAGCGCCGACACCGGGCTGCGCGTGTTCAACGCCATCGAGCATTACGGGCTGGGCGTGATCCGCGCCGCCTTTACCAACGGTGCCAGCCCGCACGTGTACATGGAACCGTTTGGCGCGCAGCTGTTTCTGTCCGCCCACGAGGAGGACGTGCGCGCGGCACTGGATGCCGGCCATGCCGCCGCCACGCTGATCGCCGCACCGCCGGGACGCCGCGCCAGCCAGCAACTGCGCCTGGCGTTTGACGGCGATGCCGTGCTGTTCAGCGACGATTCCGAACAGATCTACCAGCGCGACGGCCTCGACGCCTTTGTCGAAGCCGAACGTGCCGCCGCCGAACAGCCCATGCTGGCCGGCCCGTTCAAGCCGGTGCTACAGGCCATCCACCAGATCCAGTCCGCCTATCCCATGGACCACAACCCGATCCGCACCGCACTGGTCACCGCGCGCTCGGCCCCGGCGCACAAACGCGTCATCCTCACCCTGCGAGATTGGGGCATTCGCATCGACGAATCAATGTTTCTGGGTGGCCGTAAAAAAGGCCAGTTCCTGCGTGCGTTCGGTGCCGACATTTATTTCGACGACCAGATGGTGCACGTCGAATCCACCGGCGAACACGTCGCCACCGGGCATGTCCCGCATGGAGTCACCAATACTCGCAGCAAGACGGAATAAGCGGGCATTGATGTTAGAGAGACCAAGCTGGCTCTTCAACTGACAGCTTGAACGTGAACAACACCCAGCCAGAACCAGAACAAAGCCCACAGTAGGAGCCTGCTTGCAGGCGAACAGATCACAAGCAAAACGTTGCGACTGGCGTGCAGAACCGCAATACCGCCGCAACCAACCATACAACCACATCGACAGGCACGGAACCCATGCCTTGCCAAAAAGGCGCTTTGCAATTATCCTCAGGATGTTCAATCAACAGGGGCAGACCATTGCAGAGACTCAACGACAATCCAGACAAGCCACAACGGCGCAGTGCTCGTCGCATATCTGGCTTGAGCCCAATCCGTCAACGCAGATCCGTAGCAATCGCGAGACACATGCACAAGCTGGCTCTACAGCCTCGGCTTGAACTGCAAGCACGCGCGTCCATTAATTAGTGTCGCGAACAATCTGCCGCCAGATTGCTTATTGAATAGGGAAACCCTCCTACATCACCGTCACACCACTGGACCAGGAGATTTTGGCTCTGGTTTTGCATGTGTCTGGTAATGCGACCTTGGGCACCTTTGAGCTTAATGCTGCATGGGATAAATTGGTCTGCTAAGATTTTGCAATTGTGCCGAAAGCGATTGTCGATGATTTTGACATGGAAGCTGCAGGCGAAACGAAACAACATGTGCATGTGAACGAATGAATCAAACCAGTCACAACAAGCTTGTCTCCTTCATCTGGTCCATCGCAGACGACTGTCTACGCGATGTCTACGTTCGGGGGAAATATCGTGACGTCATCCTCCCGATGGTTGTGCTTCGACGGCTCGATACACTTTTGGAACCCACTAAATCTGATGTGCTGAAAGAAGTCCGCTACCAAAAAGACGAAATGATGGAGACGGAATTAGACGATGCACCATTGAAAGAAGCCTCCGGCTATGTGTTTTTCAATACCAGCCAGTGGACACTTAAGAAACTGCACGGCACGGCGACGAACAACCAGCAGATCCTGCTGGCCAATATCGAGGACTACCTCGATGGCTTTAGCGACAACGTCAAGGAAATCGTCACTCGATTTAAACTGCTCGAACAGATGCGCCACATGGCGGACAAGCAGGTTCTGCTTGACGTCACCGAGAAATTCGTCTCTCCATACATAAACTTGACGCCGCACGACGCCGAGGACCCCGAGGGGAACACTCTGCCGGGCCTGTCGAACCTGGGCATGGGCTATGTATTCGAGGAACTGATCCGCAAGTTTAACGAGGAGAACAACGAAGAGGCTGGGGAGCACTTCACCCCGCGCGAGGTGATCCACCTCATGACGCACCTCATGTTCGACCCGATCAAAGACCAGTTGCCCCCGGTCATGACGATCTACGACCCCGCCTGCGGGTCAGGCGGCATGCTGACAGAGGCGCAGAACTACATCAAGGAACCCGATGGCCCGATCCAGGCGCGCGGCGACGTCTATCTCTACGGCAAGGAGATCAACGACGAGACCTACGCGATCTGCAAATCGGACATGATGATCAAAGGCAACAACCCAGAAAACATCCGCGTCGGCTCGACCCTTTCCACCGATGAATTCTCGGCCAACCGCTTCGACTTCATGTTGTCCAACCCGCCCTACGGCAAAAGCTGGAACAGCGAGGTCAAGTATATCAAGGACGGCAAGGACGTTATCGACCCCCGCTTCCAGGTCGAGCTTGCAGACTACTGGGGCAAATCCGACACCATGGACGCCACCCCGCGCTCATCCGATGGGCAGCTTCTGTTCCTCATGGAGATGGTGAACAAGATGAAACCCGCAGCGGCCAGCCCGCTCGGCTCTCGCATCGCGTCTGTGCATAACGGCTCAAGCCTCTTCACCGGTGATGCGGGCAGCGGAGAGTCCAATATCCGCCGCTTCATCATCGAAAATGACATGCTGGACACGATTATCCAGCTGCCAAACAACCTCTTCTACAACACCGGCATCACCACTTACATCTGGCTTCTGACCAACGCGAAGCCTGAGGCGCGCAAGGGCCGTGTGCAGTTGATCGACGCGAACCTGCTTTACCGCAAGCTCCGCAAGAACCTCGGCGACAAGAACTGCGAATTCTCGGATGACCATATTCAGCAGATCACCGATGCCTACCTGAACTTCGCGCCCATCGAGCGCGAGATCGACGCGAACAACGATCCAACCGGCATCGCAGTGCAGATCTTCGACAACGAGGATTTCGGCTATCACAAGGTCACCATCGAGCGCCCTGATCGCCGCCGTGCGGGTTTCAGCGCCGGCCGCATTGCGCCTCTGCGCTTTGACAAATCCCTGCGCGAGCCGATGGAATGGCTCTGGGCCGAGCATGGCGAAAAGGTTTACGCGCCCGGATTCCTGAAGGGCGAGGTAAAGGCCATCACCGCTTGGTGCGAAGAACAGGGGATCGCCCTGAACGCCAAGGCGCGGGCTAAACTGATTGATACGAAATACTGGATCAAGCTGCGCGACCTGTTGAACACCGCGATCCTGCTTATGGGGGACATCGGCACCGAGGAAACCGCCGACTTCAACGCCTTCCGTGACGGCGTGACCAAGGCGATCAAGGCCCGCAAGATCAAGCTGTCCGCGACCGAAAAGAACGCGATCCTGAATGCTGTCAGTTGGTATGACGAGACGGCGGAAAAGGTCATCGCCAAGCGCCACAAGCTGTCCAAGGGCGAGTTGGAAGACCTGACCACTCATCTGGGTTGCGCCACCGGCGATCTGGCGGATTTCGGCTGGTTCCGCCAGCCTGACGGCAGCTATCTGACCTATGAGACCGCGACCGACCTGCGCGACGCGGAAAGCGTGCCGCTGAAGGACAGCATACACCGCTATTTCCTGGCAGAGGTGAAGCCGCATGTGGAGGAAGCCTGGATCAACCTCGACTCTGTCAAAATCGGCTACGAGATCAGCTTCAACAAGCATTTCTACCGCCACAAACCGCTGCGCAGCCTCGAGGACGTGACCCAAGACATCCTGTCGTTGGAGGAAAAGGCCGACGGGTTGATCGCGGATATTCTGGGCGTTGAAGTTGCGACGAAACTGGAGTCGGCCGAATGAGCATTGCAGCGTATCCAACGTATGAGAGCTACAGGGATAGCGGTGAGGGCTGGCTTGAAGACGTTCCGAGCCACTGGGAAGGCCGCAAGCTAAAGCAACTCTTTCAGGAGAAAAAGCACAGGGCCAACATGGACCTGAACTGTGGGTCGATCAGCTTTGGCGAGGTAGTCGAGAAGGATGACGAACGCGTCCCTCTTGCAACCAAGGCGTCTTATCAGGAAGTTTTATCGGGCGAATTTCTCGTCAACCCGCTGAACCTCAATTACGATCTGAAAAGTCTTCGTATCGGCCTTTCGAACATAAATGTTGTCGTCAGCGCGGGATATATCGTCCTTCAGGCCAAGACCAAAATGGACAAGCGGTATTTCAACTACCTGCTTCACCGCTACGACGTTTCAAATATGAAGCTCCTCGGTTCCGGCGTCCGTCAGACGATCAGTTTCAATCACATCGCCAATAGCCAATTGGTTGCCCCGCCACTCCCCGAACAACGTGCCATCGCGGCGTTTCTGGATGGGAAATGTGCGACGATTGATGAGGCGGTGCGGATCAAGGAGGCGCAGATCAAGCTTTTGGCGGAGCGCAGGCAGATCCTGATCCAAGAGGCCGTCACCCGCGGCCTGAACCCCGACGCCCCCATGAAAGACAGCGGTATAGACTGGATCGGCCAAATCCCCGTGCATTGGGAGGTAGAACGCTTCAAGTATCTTTTCGAGCAAAGCCGATTGCCTGTCAGACCTGATGATGGTGTCGTTACCTCTTTCCGTGATGGTCAGGTAACACTTCGATCAAATCGACGTCTTGAAGGCTTTACTGAAGCCATTATCGAAGGTGGTTACCAAGGTATCCGCAAGGGGCAGCTTGTCCTAAATTCTATGGATGCCTTCGAGGGAGCCATCGGGGTTTCAGAATCCGATGGAAAATGCACGCCGGAATACGTCATCTGTGACCCAATCGAACACGGGCTTTCTCAGCATTATTTTGCATATCTATTGCGGGAAATGGCGCTTGCTCGATACATTCAGGTTATTTGTAACGCTGTTCGACAGCGCGCAGTACGGATTAGGTACAATAACCTGGCTCACCGCTTTATGATCGTTCCGCCACATTCGGAGCAATTGGCAATTGTGGCACTCATTGAGAACACGAAGACAAGAATTGGAAATGCCATTTCCATCAAGGAGGACCAGATCGCCGCGCTCAAGGAATACAAAACGAGCCTGATCAACGCGGCGGTCACAGGCAAGATCAAGGTCATTTGAGGGGGCGGTCATGAATTACACAGTCAGCAACACCAAGGAAATCGCACTGGAACAGGCCATTGAACGGCACTTGACCGGCACCACGACAGAAGACCTGAAAAAGGGTGGCGTGGAAACCGGCCCGTATCGCATCGGCCGCTCCACCGACTTCGATGCTGCACTCGCGCTCGACACAGCCCTGTTCTGGGAGTTCCTTGAGGCCACCCAAGGTAAGGCGCTCGAAAAACTGAAAACTCGCAGTCCCGCCGACTGGCAGGCAAAGATCCTTGGCCAGTTAGACAAACTGGTAAAGCGCAAGGGCGTGCTGCACCTGCTGAAAAAGGGCCTGCCAGTCGATGACGCGCATCTGACGCTCATGTATCCCGCACCGCTGGCCAGTTCGGCGCAAAAGGTCCACGACAACTTCGCCGCCAATATCTGGAGCGTCACACGCCAGGTTCACCACTCCCTTTCGAACCCCAATGAATCCGTCGACATTGTGCTGTTCGTGAACGGGCTGCCCATCGTCACGCTGGAGCTGAAGAACGCCTGGACCGGCCAGACCGCCCGCTATCACGGGCAAAAGCAATACCGGGATCGCGATGCTTCACAGACGCTGATGCACTTCGGGCGCGCGCTGGTCCACATGACCGCCGATACCGACGAGGTCTGGATGGCAACCAAGCTGGCGGGCGTCGCTACATGGTTTCTGCCATTTAATAAGGGTCACAACGAGGGCGCAGGCAATCCGCCGAACCCGAACGGTCATAAGACCGCTTATCTGTGGGAAGAGGTCCTCCAGCCCGCCAGTATGGCTGGGATCATCCAGCATTTCGTATTGTTGGAAGGGGGCAAGACCGATCCTCTGGCCAAGAAGTCCCTGATCTTTCCACGCTATCAACAGCTTGATGTCGTTCGGAAGGTGCTGGATCACACCGCCGGGCATGGCGTGGGCCACAGCTACCTGGTCCAGCACTCGGCCGGGTCGGGCAAGTCGAACAGCATTACATGGGCCGCCTATCAGCTGATCGAGAGCTATCCAGCAAGTCTGGACCTGCCAGGCGCGCGGGCGCTGGATGCGCCGCTGTTTGACAGCGTGATCGTGGTGACGGACCGCCGCCTGCTGGACAAGCAGTTGCGCGACAACATCAGCGATTTCTCGGAAGTGAAAAACATCGTTGCGCCCGCGATGCGATCCGCTGATCTGAAAGCCGCGCTGGAGAACGGCAAGAAGATCATCATCACAACGATCCAGAAATTCCCCTTCATCATCGACGGCATCGCGGACATGAGCGATAACCGCTTTGCCGTGATCATCGACGAGGCCCACAGTGGTCAGAGCGGCCTTGCCCACGACAAGATGAACCAGGCCATGGGCGGAGGCGAGGACCAGGGGAGTATATAGTTTTGTACTGAGGGGTTGCGCGAGTTTTGGGCTAAAAAACGCACGGGTGGTGGATTTGGGGGTGATTGGGTAGAAATGACAATTACAGTAGATTTTGTATTATATTCTACTGTTTTGGGGTCAATTCGACATGTGTAGGGCGAATATTTCGAGTATTTCTGACACGTCTTCCGAGCTTATTCCGAGCATTCTGCGGGCAGGTATGTCACCAAACGGGATCGGGCGGCCATTCTCAGTTTGGCCGTACTCTCCCTGCGCAGCTCCAAATTGATGGGTGCCAGCTCGAATGTCATTGGTTGCTACGAGCGCGTAATCGCTGCCCCACTCAGGCCGGAATGATTGAGCCAATATGCCGGTGACCTGAAGGATCGGCGTCTCACCCCGGCGCTTCCCATTGACGATTCGATCTGCTGTATGCGGGCTGAGTGGTGCCCAAGGGGCATCGCTCTCAGGGTCTTGCTGGTTGATGAATGCTCGGTCAGTGGCATCGGCCAAGACGCCGGAAATAATTTCCATTGCTGGCGCGAGGTCCTGGCTGCGTTTCAGATAGCCATCTAACGCATCGAGAACCCTCTCGTCATTGATTTGGATGTCAAATTGCATCTATAATCTCAGCTAATCGGCAGGGCGATCATCAGCGGACGGCGCATATGATGTGAGCAAGGTTGCATGAGACCGATCTCTCAGCGAGCAGCCACAACCTGCCGATGCTTCTAGCCAATGAGAACACCAACTCTTTCCCTGTTTAGTTTCTGCAGTCTGGATCGATAGAATGTCCAAAATATCGAGCCGTCAGCATTAAACCGCGTAACGATCATGGTGGCCCGCTTTGAGCCAGGCTCTCTGAACAGGCTAATATAACGCTGACGCGGCACACCATCCTGATACTCCACTTGCCAGATCTCCGCAGGCTGTTGCAACGCTGGCAGCAAGTAGTTCGCAAACCGCGCCCTTTCCAGACGGTCAGGCAACGCCAGATGCGCCAATCTTTCGCGATCAAACTGAACAACACCGGCCGGTGTAGTCACGCTGACAACTGGAGTCTTGTCAGTTATGCCCAGTGCCATAGCAAACAGATCCAGGGCTTGCTGAGAGTTGTCTGGTGTCTCAAGATTGTCCGGGGCATCAATAAACACGTTGTCTGGAAGGTCTCTCAAATCGGGCAGATCATGATCCTGCCAGGTACGCTGAGCAGGCACCGCCTTGAGGAATTTTCCTGTATTCTTTCTGTCGAGCGAATCAGACACCACATCATCCAGACCGCCCAGCTTGTCCCACAGCACTGTCGCGCCCGGATTGTAGTCCCAGCCAGGGTCTGGCTGAAAGGTGATGTCTCGGCCGATAATGTCCTGACCGCGAAACACCACCGCGTCCTGATAGACAACCTCACCGGTCTGCGCATCCACACCGATCTCGGTCGTGATTCTGTGCAGTTTTCCAGCGCTGCTGTCGACGCTCAACCCCTCACGTTCCAGGCGGAATTGCGATAGCGCCCGAACCCGGCAGCGGCATCCGAATCCGTTCGGCGGATAGATATACTCCCACACCGGATCATCCCAGCGAAACACCTTCCCATGCAGCGCCGCATGACTGGCGCGCACCCGCTCATCCTGAATGGTGACGTACTGCCAGTAGGGTCGATGCTCGGCCATTCTGACCTGCTGCTTATACCGGCCAGAGTTCAAGGCCGTGCGCATGTTTGTTCTGAATATGGTTTTCAGGCGATGCGGCGATCCGAGTTGAACATCGATGATAGCGCCAACCTCATTCACCACCTCCTGACGACCCCACCAGCCCAGTGCCTTCAGCTTGGGCGTCATTCGCCGAATAAACTCGCGTTCGGTAATGCCCTCTTGCAGTGCGTCCCGAACCTCGCCATAAATCGTCTGTAGAACCTGTGCCTGCGTTGCTTTTGCTACGGTGAATGCCCGAGTATGTTGGTCTTTAAGCACATCAAACCAGTTCCAGCTTACCTCAAAACCTTTCGATTTGAAGTACTCAATCACCTCCTCCGGAGGCAACCGCAACGCATAGCCCAGATTGACCGGCTCTGGCATCAGTCGGCCTGGTCACGCTGCTGCTCGACCAACCGGCCCCATGTGTCAGCAACAAACATCACCTGCGCCAGCAGCCTCTGCAACCGCACCACACTCATCTGCGGATAGGCCTGACCCAGTGATTCCAGCGCCAGCTCCGGGCCGTCACGACGTATCACATCCAGCAGGGGATTGACCACGTCATCGCCAATCGCCTGTAGCTGCTCATTGGTCACCGCGTCTAGCAGATCCTCCAGCGCATCCTCTTCAGGCAATGGTTGGCGGCGCGCGAATTCGACCGGCTGTCTGCTGGGCGACACATTATCGCCAGGTAATAAGTCCTCACCATCTTTAGGCATGGGGATCTGCAATCGCGCGTGCGCAAACGACGCCGGTACCTGGATAAACTTTCGTGCAACATCCAGCACATCTACCCACTCTTGGCGAGCCTTGGCCTCCTCGTAAAACTCAAATGTCGGCGGATTCGCGCCAGGAACGTTCAACTCGGTAATCGAGCGAAACAGTGCGTTCATGGTATCCACTGGAATTCTGCGGTCGCACTCAGCCACACCCTCACCGCGAGCTGCATGGGTCTCGCTGGCAGCCCGGCTGCCTTCTCCTTGAATCTCCGTTGCCAGCGTCTGGCTGCTCAGCGCCTTGCTTATCTCACTGTTGCACAGGTCGATCAGACGTTCTTGAGGGCCTTCGCCTTTAGCGTTAGCGCCAATCAATTCCACAGCGCCACTGTCGGGTACGGCAGCCACCGCGTTTTCGACCAGCTCAGCCAGAGCATCGGCCAACTCGTCCTGTTGTTCCTTGCCAGTACCCGAAGGGTATCGACCGATCGTCCAAGGAATACCAAAGCGCTCAGCGAACTTTACAAAGTAGCGGAACCCCTGATGTTTGAAGGTCCACGGCCAGAATATGGCGCTGAACAACGCCACCCCATAGGGGTTCGCAGCACTCGGCATGTGTCGGCTCAGCAGCCACTTGTGCGGTTGGTCTAGTAGCACCGGCCGGTGCCCTGCGGTGCGCAGCATTAGCTCGTTGTCGGGGTTAAACTCAAACCGACGCTGCTCTCGATCCAGAATCCGATCCGGCAACAGGTAACTTCCATCCCGCGCCCAGATCATTTCATGCACACTGAAACCCATCAGCGCCGCCTTCTGCATTTGCCACAGGGCATCGCCCCAGCTCATGCCCGGTGCGGGCGGGCGCCGCATCACCTCATCGCACAGCGCCTGCGCCTGCATATCCGGGCTGCGGTCGCTGGCTGGATTGATGCGGTGCTCATACTTCAGCAACGCCGCCCGCATCGGGCGGATCTCGCTGATCACGTGCGCGTCATAGCCGATCGCCTCATAAACCTCCTGTCCTCGTCCAAGACGGCGCAGAATTGGATCAGGATTGGGCAGTATTCCAAACGCGCCCAACGTCAGTAAATCAATGCGCCGGCTGGCAATCTCATTCGTCAGGCTGTTCAGTTTCGGCATGGTGCTCTCACGCTAAGTAGCCGGGTGCCACTGCCCGGCGTTTGATTCGTTGTGGTATGCGGATGCCGCCGCGGCTGGCCAGCCGGGTTGACACCACATGCCACAGCATTTGCAGCGCGTCGGGGCCATCGTCATGATCGGCCTTCGGCCAGTGGCGCATCTGCGATAACAGTGTCGTTTGACTGGAGTGCAGCCGGATTTTACCGTCACGCACATACGGCTCCAGCGACTCAATCCGCAGTAACTTGTCCGTGTTGGGTATCAATGGTGCGGTCGGTACGGGCACCCCTGCCTTGATGGATTCGTCCACCAATTGCTGGCGTAGAAATTCCTGAAACTGCACTGTTTCAAATCCCCAGATGTGGCAGCCGAACTGCCGCTGTAGATCAATCACTTCTGCGATCAACAGGCTCGGCAGGCGCTTCTTGATGCGCGCCTCAATCACATCCAGCACACCCGTCTGGCGATCAAAGCCTCCGACCAGTATCGCGCTCGGATCACGCCCTTTACCAGACTTGCCCAAGCTGGGATCTACCGCGCCGGCAAACACCCAGCGCGCACAGTCCTCTACCCAGAAACGGATGTTCGAAAACGTCGCCTCTTCACTGTTGATCGGGTCGTTCTGATGTTCTGAATCAAACGCCGCATGCCCGTCCCGAGCGCGAATGGTCATAAGCTTGACCAGCGGCCTGGCTGCTGGCCAGCTCACCACCGCGCCTTTGTTCATAGCGTTGCGATTGGCACGGTAGAACAGGTCAGCCGCCTTGATGCCCTCGTTCAGCAGTATCTCTTCCCACCGATCCCACAGCGCCATGTCCGATGGCATCTGTATGATCGACTTGTGGCGTTGGTGACGCCACAGCGGGTTCTTCAGCTTTCTGGCCAGCACACCGTCATAGTGTAAGATCGTACCGGACAGAATCACATCCAGGCTGCCATCGGCAGAGCCCAATTGCATCACCGCCTTGTCCACCCAGTTTTCCAGTTTGTCACGCTGCTCTGGACTGCGCACGTTCTCGTCGTTTTCGATATCGTCCAGAATCACCAGGTCAGGTCGATACGGGCCGTGACGTCGCCCGCGCACCTTCATGCCGCTGCCCAGCGCCTCAATTTTGGTGTTGCTGGGCGTGATGATCGCATCCTCGCGCCACACCCGGCCACGTGCGCAGGCATCGCCATAGTCCATGCGCAGCCGCGGGTTGTGCTCGTATTCCACCTTCACAGCCGCCAGCTGCAGCGCTGCCTGGTCGTATGTGTCCATCGACTATATGTTGGACACCCAAACTCCAACCAGTGACGACTATCATTACCCAGCAAACTTGATGTCAATTAATTTCAGAGATAGATTACGCTGGTGCCTGCCTGAACGGGCCAATATGGCTGCAATTCACAAAACCCAGGCACGCCAAACCTCGGCCAAGGCCGATAACATCGAATGATGCAGATTCAGCTAGATTCGCTGCGGAAACAATCGATCAGCCGCAGCAATGCCCTGCAGAAACGTTCTGCCAAGCTTTGCCGCAGCCTCCCGGATTGAGCTTTTGCTGCCAATGACATGATGAAAGCTGTCCTCCTGTCGGCTCAGATAGCTCAGCAGCGCCGATGGCTCTATCTGCAGCCGCTGCAGTATCTTCGGCTGATGTTCGGCAATCTTACCCCGCTTGTGCGGATGAATCGCGCGTCCAGACCAGTCCACCAGTTCCAGGTAGTCCTTCAGATCAAAAGGCAAGCTGTGATCGTCGTCCAGCCTGCCGGAAAGGCCCATCAGCCTGGGGATTACCTCTGACAGATCTTCAGTTTCGGTGTTGATTACGGTGCTAGTCTTGTCAGAGCGCTCAACAGCAGCAATCCGTTGCTGAATCGACGTGAAAAGAGAACTCTCCGGCGTATCGGCCATACCTGCTCTGATCGGGTTCAGATCCACATACGACATGCAGGCTATCAATGCCGCTTCATCAAGCAAAGCCTGGGACTTGAATCTTCCTTCCCAAAATCTACCGGTACAGTTGTCTTCTTCATTCGCCATTCTGGCAATGGCCTCGTTCAGACAGCGCATAAACCAGGACAAATCCACCAGTCTGCTGCGATACAGCTCAACAAACTCATTGACCTTGGCCAGTTCAGCGGCATCCATTGCTGGGTTGGCGAGATACCGCTGCACAATGGGATTGCCGGCAAACAAAGCACACCAGCGACGAAGCACTTCATCCACAGACCAGGATGAAGCCAGATCAGCATTGATCCTCAGCACCACATGGTAATGATTGTTCATCACCGCATAGGCAGCCACATCGATGGCAAATACCGAAGACAACAGCGCCAGACGCTCAACAATCCAGCCACGCCGATGCTCAAAGCTGCGCCCGGTGTAAGCATCTTCCCCACAGAGAAAGGCCCGGCGCACACAGCGCCCGATACAGTGATAGTAAGGCGTGACTTGAACGGAAACCAGGGCTGAACGGGGCAGAGTCATGGCTAAACCTGATGGAACCAGACTCCAGCATGCACCAGCCGATGGCACGAAAGCTATAGCAAATTTCTGAAAATGTTGTAGGATAATCGCTATGGGTGTGGGTGTCCTAAGCCACTCAAACTAACTACCGGAAGCCCGTAAGAGCATGCTGGCAGCCGAACGATTCAAAAAGACAAGAAAATCAGTGCCATGCAGAATCCTGCTTGCAGGCAAACCATACACCAAACCCTGCATAGCACCACGCGGGTCGGAGAAGCGCAGCGCATCTGACAAAACACCAATCTCCGCAGCTACAAACACCAAACCCTTGCCACCAGTCTGATTTGCATCTATGATCGAATCAGGATTAGACAGGGGTATACCGTTGCAGGGATACAACGCCAATTCAATCTATTCTGTCGAGCGGGCTACACGCACCCAACGCACCGCGCTCGACAACATGCGTATAGATCATCGTCGTGCGCACATCAGCATGTCCCAGAAGTTTCTGAATGGTGCGGATATCCGAACCGGATTCAAGCAGATGCGTGGCAAAGCTGTGCCTGAACACATGGCAAGTCACAGGTTTGCGAATGCCTGCACGAACGGCTGCGGCTTTCACCGCCCGTTGCACGGAACTGTTGAAGATATGATGGCGTGCAAGTTCACCGGTACGTGGTTCTTTGCTCAGATTACGCGCAGGAAAAATGTATTGCCAGCCTTCCTCAAAGCGCGCGTTCGGATACTTTCGGGCCAGAGCGTAAGGCAGCAAAACACCTCCCCGCCTGGTACGCCTGTCTTCAGCAGCGATGACAAGGGAGCGCTCAATCTGATCCCGCATCGCTGGAATGCACACATCAGCCAGAACTGTCACCCGGTCCTTCGCCCCCTTGCCATCGCGGACAAGCAGCGATCGCCGATTAAAATCAACGTCCTTGACACGCAAGCGGGCAGCCTCGCTGATGCGCAAACCCGATCCATACAACAACTTCACAATCAGCACATATTGAGCAGGCAGATGACTGATAACTGTCTGTACTTCACTCACACTCAGAATGACGGGTATTTTGGCCGAACGCTTCGCGCGAATGACCTCATCAAGCCAAGGCAAATCAATCTCCAGCACATTCCGATACAAGAACAAAATGGCGTTCAAAGCCTGGTTTTGTGTCGCCGGCGCACAGTACCGATCAATCGCCAGACTGCTCAGGAACGAAGTGACCTCAGTGGCGCCCATGATCTCGGGATGCCTTTTGCCATGATAAAGAATGTATCGCTTCACCCAGTGCAGATAAGCTTTCTCAGTACGCAGACTGTAATGCTTCAGGCGAATAATCCTGCGCATTCGATCAAGCAGCTTCTCAGGCATCATTCAATCTCCAGTAATATCATGCATATAAGACCATCAAAGCAACTTGATATGAACAGGAAAAGTGCTCGATTTCTTGTAGGAAATCGCGGTGATATGCGGCAGATATGCTGTGTATCTACAATTCCAATACAGAATAATATTAGGTTAATCAGACAGTTAAGGTCAGATAAAACATCGTATAGTGTAATATCGAGGCAAAATGCGTTTTTATTCGCTAAAATGTCAATTTGCTGTATATTTATTAGTTGGGCCTCAGAATAGGCAGATTGACAGGGCGTAGCCGCCAGGCTACACTATGCTGGTGGTAGAGGTAAGAAAAACCAAGGTATTTGCCGATTGGTTGGATGGCTTGCGGGATGCTCGGGCCAAGGCCCGGATTCTCATCCGGCTTCGTCGACTGTCACTTGGGAATTTTGGTGATTGGAAGTCTATCGGTAGCGGCGTTTCCGAGCTTAGAGTCGATTATGGCCCCGGGTATCGGATATACCTGACCCGCCAGGAAAACTCGGTGGTGATTCTTCTGGCCGGAGGAACCAAGAAGTCCCAAAATCGTGATATCAAGCGGGCCATTTCATTGGCTCAGGAGTTGTAACCAGCCATGAGCAAAACACGAACCTCTGAATTTGACGTAGCCGAGCATCTTCGCACTGACGAAGAAATCGAAGCGTATCTGGAAGCATGTTTTGAAGATCCAGAGACAGACGCCGCATTCATTGCAAAAGCCTTGGGTGACATAGCTCGAGCCAAAGGCATGAGCAGGGTCGCCCGGGATGCGGGCCTGTCACGGGAAAGTTTATATAAAGCGCTATCCGGCGAGCGCTCGCCCGAGTTCGAAACTATTCTAAAGGTCACTCGAGCTTTGGGTCTTCAACTCCATGCCGGCATCGCGGCCCAACAAAATGCTCAAGCGGACGCGGGGTAACTTTCGGGCTGGCATAGCCGGGCAAGTTTTGTGCCCGCGCCGCTTAGCATAGACGTTAGATTTCAAAATGACCATTGCCGCCGAGGGAATCCATGTCATCAATGGCCTGTCAGCCGCTGGTACTTGGAATCAAGCGCACCACATGACCAACCGGTTATTGGTCAATCAAGACATATTTTCCTGCGGGCCTACACCATATTGCTCCGACCTGCATATCTGGGAGCAAACGCGCATCGAATTCATTAGGAAACTGTATCCAGATTGGCCGGAGATGGATTTCCAAGGTTTCGATAACGATCTTCTTCGAAATATAGCGCGGCTGTCCGAAGCACCGAGGATCTATCTTTGGATGAGCACTGGGCTCGAGGATCAGCTTCTGCTCTTGTTCTTGGTTCATGTCGCAGCGCTCGTCGGCACCGACGTCTCACGGATCAACTTGGTGCAATACGAAAGCGCTTCTACGCGAAAGTTTCCGATCCGTTTGACCGGCGAATTAAGTCCTCAACAGATGCTAGACCACCCACAACCAAAACCACTTACGGTCCATTCACTTGATTACTGCCGGGACGCTTGGCGAGCTGTCACGAACAAATCTCCAGAAATGCTATCTGCACTCGCTACCGCCGAAGCAGCGCCTTTACCACATGTGCAGGCGGGTCTCCGGACAATGTGTCGGCGGTACCCTGATGCTCAATCGGGACTGACATTCTGGGATCGTCAATTACTACCCAATATACTCGAAAAGGGGCCGTCCGCAGCCCGAGTCATCGGTTATACGATGTGCGGCGATCTCGCCGATCCAGATTGCGTAGGGGACGGATATTTGTTTTACCGCATGCGCTGTTTAGGAAATGAGAATCTCCCAGTTCCGTTAGTTGATCTAGGCGGAACCAAACTACGGATTCGAGAGACTACAGCATCGCTCACTGATGCGGGGCGAGAAGTATGCAGCGGCGAAAGGTCTTCGTACCCGGCTAATCCTATCGACGAATGGATCGGAGGTTGTCATCTGTCGTCAGCAGAAAGCAGATTGTGGTTCTATGAGTCCGGAAACTTGGTGAACGCCGCTTGAAATCTAAAGTATATGTTGGACACCCAAACTCCAACCAGTGACGACTATCAGTACCCAGCAAACTCAATGTCAATTAATTTCAGGTGTCGATTACGCTGGTGCCTGTCTGAACGGGTCATTTTGGCTGCAATTCACAAAATCCAGGCACGCCAAACCTCGGCCAAGGCCGATATCATCGAATAATGCAGATTCAGCTAGATTCGCTGCGGAAACAATCGCTCAGCCGCAGCAATGCCCTGCAGAAACGTTCTGCCAAGCTTGGCCGCTGCCTCCCTGATAGAGCTCTTGCTGCCAATGACATGATGAAAACTGTCTTCCTTGCGACTGAGATAACTCAGCAGCGCCGATGGCTCTATCTGCAGCCGCTGCAGAATCTTCGGCTGCTGGTCTGCAATCCTGCCCCGCTTGTGCGGGTGAATCGCACGTCCAGACCAGTCCACCAGTTCCAGGTAGTCTTTCAGGTCGCAGGGCAAGCCATGATCGTCGTCCAGCCTTCCGGAAAAGCCCATCAGCCTGGGGATTACCTCTGACAGGTCTTCAGTTTCGGTGTTGATTACGGTGCTGGTCTTGTCAGAGCGCTCAACAGCAGCAATCCGTTGCTGAATCGACGTGAAATGAGAACTCTCCGGCGTATCGGCCATACCTGCTCTGATCGGGTTTAGATCCACATACGCCATGCAGGCTATCAATGCCGCTTCATCAAGCAAAGCCTGTGATTTGAATCTTCCTTCCCAAAATCTACCGGTACAGTTGTCTTCTTCATTCGCCATTCTGGCAATAGATTCGTTCAGACAGCGCATAAACCAGGACAGATCCACCAGTCTGCTGCGATACAGCTCAACAAACTCATTGACCTTGGCCAGTTCAGCGG
>JAHJQV010000010.1 GCA_018819105.1 Gammaproteobacteria bacterium | reverse complement strand
CAATCTCACCGTGCGCTATGATGCCTACAACCTACCGACCACCATCCAGCGTGGTAGCATCGCCCAGGCATTCAACTACGGCCCTGATCTGCAGCGCTACCGGCAAGACAGCTCAGGCACAGAAACCCTGTACATCGACAAACTCTACGAGCGCAAAGACAGCAAAGAGGGGTTGTGTCGGAGGACGAAGCTTAGGAATTTGCTGCATCGATCAACTGTGACTGTGATCGGCCATTCATTTTCTTCAGGCCGCGCGGTATATACGGCGTCGATTAGCCGTATCACTTCATCACTTCTATGAGGGCAATATCCTTGCGCAACAGGTCGTTGACAATGTCGTTGATCTCGACATTTTTGCTTTTGGCCTTGCCGGCCAGGTAATCGCGCACGTCCTCATCGAGGTATACGGGCAGGTTCAGCGTGGCATTAGGCCGGTAGAATTTGCCGCGTTCGGCGTTGGAAAAGTCGTAATCCTGTTTCATGGCTTGCTCTCGTAGTCGCGTTGCTCGTGTTTAGTTGCCGCACGCGCCGAAATAATCCGCACGACGGCGTTGTGCTCGTTCAGTTCCTGGAAGGTGTGGACCACCACCAGTAGATTGCCGTTGTCAGCCTGTCCCAATGTGACCCAGCGTTCTTCAGTTTCGCTATGGTCTTCGTTGAAGCGCGAAAGCGCCAGCGAGTCTCTGAACACAGTAGCGGCCAGCTCGAATCCGACGCCGTGCTTACGGCGGTTGGTGGCCGCCTTGGCCGGGTCCCACTCGAAATGATAGTGGAATTCCCCGGCCATTTAACCGGTCGCCGTCCAGCGCCGGGCTTCATACTTGACGATCATGCCCTCGAGCAGTTCCTGGATCACGGCTTGTTCCTTCTGGTCGAGCCGCTCAATCGCCTCGAACAGCAGCCGTAGCCGTGGTTGGGTCGGGCCGCGCTCGTCGGGATCGAACACCAGTTCATCGAGGCCGACATGCAGCGCCTTGGCCAGTTTGATCAGCCCTTCCAGGGTTGGTTGTGCTGTCCCTGCCTCGTAGCGTCGGATCTGATTGATATGCAAGCCAGATGCATCGGCCAGGCTTTGCTGGATCAGCCCTTGCGATTTGCGGGTTTGGGTCAGTCGCTCCGGAAAGCTCATCGGCAGAAGCCGGATAATGGATGCTGCCAAAGCGTAATCCTCCATTTTGGGCAGGTCTTGCAAATATACCTGAAAAGGATTAATAATAAAACCCCAATAGAGTCTTGACATGAGAACATGGGGTCAGGTCGTGTAAAGACCATGTGTAAAGACCATGGGGTCAGGTCGTGTAACGTGAATAGATATCACCTGGCTCGACACATGGATGAGGTCGATGCATAGGAGGGTAGCTCAAGACACCCACGACCCGAATGGTGAAAGCTATACACCGCCTGGCAATCGTGGTCTCAAAAAATTCTGAGATCGACCACGCTTATAGCACCCCGTACCGGCCAGTCTGGCTGCACTACCCAAACTCCAGGCGCGCCTAACTTAGACTATAGCCGCTAGACATTGGAATATGTAAACCCCGACCAAGCCAGTCCAACCCCAGTCAGGCAAGTAAGCAGTGAGACTGGGCAAACTCCAAAAACGCTATCCAACCCATTCATTTAACGTTCAACAACGGTTCACCACCGGTTCAACCCCGCCTTGCTAATCTGCACCTGCGTCAACCACAGGAGCAAAGCCATGAACACACGCAAACTTGTCAGTCTATTCGCGATTCTGCTTGCCACGGCGCTGCCTGCAACCAGCAGTTGGGCAGGGTCTGAGTATGGCTATGGCGATGATGGCTATCAGTACAGCCACCAGCAGTTGCTGGCCAGCAGTTACCGGCTCAGTGAGGAAGCCGATTCGTTTCGCCGCTATGCCCGCAAGTACAGCTATTCGCGGGAGGTGCGTCAGGCTGGTCGTGCGATGCAAACGGCGGCCGACGATCTGTACTACCAGTTGAAACACGGTGGCTCGGAATATCAGGTGCAGCGTGCATACAGGCAGGCGCGACATACCTACTACGCATTGCGTGACTGCTACTACGGCAACAGCCATGCCCTGAATCAGCTTGGCCATGTTGTCCACGATGTCGAGCGCGACTATCAGCGCTATCAGCGGCAGCTGGCCAGCTACAGTCGTGGCGGCTACGACAAGGGCCATGACGGACGCTATCGCGGTCACGGCAGCCGGGTCGGGATCGGCTACCGCTCTGGAACCCACGGCAGCGGGCTTAGTCTGCACTTCAAAGTGAAATGACACAGACGTGAAAGAACGGAAGACTACGGGCTAATCTGCAAGCACTCCTTGATATTGGCGGCCACTGGCCGCCTTTTTTATGATGAAGCCTGTCAAGACGCCGGTCCTAAAAGCGAAGCGCCTGACGGCGATCACTCAGACTGCTGACTCGTATGGAAGATACAACACTACCGCCAGCACTTGATACCATAGCGTCGACTATCCGTTGAAGAGCTGTCATGACTGTCAAATCTGCGCTGTCCAGACTTTCTCTGTTGTTGCTGGCTCTCGCCGCTGTCGCCGGGTTGTCGTTGTGGCTGTTGTTGCGCAGCAGTCTGCCGCAGCTTGATGGCCAAGTGGTTGCTGCGGTAAACGCTCCAGTGAGCATCCGGCGCGATGCTCGCGGCATCGTCACCATCCGGGCGGATGATCGCAGTGATGCGGCCTACGCCAGCGGCTTTGTACACGCCCAGGATCGTTTTTTTCAGATGGATCTGGCCAGACGCTTTGCTGCCGGTGAGCTGGCCGAACTGTTCGGCAGCCGCGCGCTGAAATTTGACCGCGAGCGCCGTCAGCATCAGATGCGGCGACGTGCCGAGCGTGCGCTGCAGAATCTGCCGGTAAACTATCAGACGTTACTGCAGGCCTATGTTGATGGCGTCAATGCCGGCCTGGCGCAGCTGGATGGCAAGCCGTTCGAGTATCAGCTGCTGCGGCAGACACCGCAGCCCTGGGCGATGGCCGACAGCGCGCTGGTGCTGGCTGGCATGTATTTTCAGCTGCAGCTCAGTGATGCCCGCCATGAGCTTGATCTGGGCGCATTGCAACAGTGTTATGCGCCGGCGGTGTTCGATTTTCTCGCCCCGGTCGGCACCCCGTGGGACGCGCCGTTGCGTGGCGAACCCTGGCCTCTTGCTGCACTGCCCGATGCCGCGGCGCTGAACATTCGCGACATGCCGCCGCTCGCACAAAGTGACTCCACGGCATTGCTGCACACCGAGACGTTGCCAGGCAGCAACAGCTGGGCGGTTAGCGGGGCACGCAGTGATCAGGGTTCTGCCTGGCTGGCCAACGACATGCACCTGGGCCTGGACATGCCGCACATCTGGTATCTGCTGCATCTGGACTATGGCAATGACGAGGAACGGGTTAGCGTGGGCGGCGTCAGCCTGCCGGGTATGCCGTTCATTGTTGCCGGCAGCAATGGCCACATTGCCTGGGGCTTTACCAACAGTTACGGTGACTGGCTGGATCTGATCCCGCTGCAGCCGCTTGCCGGGAAGCCCGACTGGTATCGTGTGCCTGCCGGGCTGCAACGCCTGCAGTTTGAGCAGGAAACCATTCGGGTGGCCGGTGCCGAGCCGGTAAGCATCGAGGTCAGACATTCGCGCTGGGGTCCGGTAATCGGCAGCGATCATGCCGGCCAGCCGCTGGCCTGGCGCTGGATTGTGCACAGCAGCAAGTGGTTCACACCGCCGGGCATGCTGCCGCTGGAAACCGCAACCAGTGTCAGTCAGGCGCTGGCGCTGGCACCGCTGATGAGCATACCTGCGCAGAATCTGCTGGTCGCCGATGACGCCGGCAACATCGGCTGGACCATCATGGGACGCATGCCGCAGCGTGAGGATAGCCGCCGCTCGCGCACGCCGCTGGACTGGCGCACGGCCAGCGTGGGTTGGCCCGGCTGGCTGCCGGCAACAGACTATCCGCGTCTGATCAATCCCGACAATGGCGTGCTGTTCACCGCCAACCAGCGCCAGGCCAATGGCGTCGTGCTGGAACAGATCGGCTATGGTCATCCCGCCTTGGGTGCCCGCGCGAAACAGATTGAGCAGCGTCTGCAGCAGTTGCCCCAAAAGGTGACGGCCCAAGCCATGCATGCCATACAGCTCGATCACGAAGCGCTGTTCCTGCAACACTGGCGCGATCTGCTGCTGCCCCTGCTGCGCGCACAGAATACCGGAAAATATGACGAACTGGCGGAGTTGCTGGCCAACGATGCCAGTCATGCCGCTGCTGCATCTGCGGGTTATCGATGGCTGCGTGAATATCGTCTGCGCGTCATCACCGCCATCATGCAAAGCCTGACCCGTGCCTGCGACGCGCTGCCGGACAACTTCAGCGGCACGCGCCAGGCCGAAGCACCGGTGTGGCAGATTTTGCAGCAGCGGCCACAGCATCTGCTGGATGCGGCGTATGCCGACTGGGACAGTTTCCTGCTGGCGCAGGTGGATGCTCTGCTGTCCTCGGCAGACAGCGAAACCCCCACACTGGCCGAGCACACCTGGGGCGAATACAATCGATTGGATATGCGCCATCCGCTGGCCTCGGCACTGGGGCCGCTGGGCAGACTGCTCAACATGCCAGCCACTGCGATGGCTGGAGACGAAAACATGCCAAGGGTGCACACCAGCGACTTTGGCCAGTCACAGCGCATGGCCATAGCCCCGGGAATGGAGGCAGACAGTTATCTGAGCATGCCCGGCGGTCAGAGCGGTCATCCCTTGTCGCCGTTCTACCGCAGCATGCATCAGGACTGGCTGGATGGCGTACCGACGTCGTTTGTGCCCGGTGCGGAGACACATTCATTGACCTTGCTGCCGGAGGAGAGTTTGAATGAACATTGATGAAGAGAAGATAGATCAGGTGGTATTGGCACTCTTGTGGTTGAACCTGCATGATGGTTGCAGGGTGTGGAAGTCGTTCGATTGGGATGCCATGCAGAGACTGCATGGAAACGGTTACATCAGTAATCCGGCGAGCAAGGCGAAATCGGTACAGCTGACCGGGCCGGGTATGCAGGCAGCAGAGCGCCTGTTTAAGCATTGGTTTAGCAGCGACGGGGCATGAGACAGAAACTCAGACCCAGTTCTCCAGCAGCAGTCCCGGCACGTGCTGAAACTCTCCCGTGTTGTTGGTCACCAGCGTCAGACCACGTGACCGCGCGTGCCCGGCCAGCATCTGATCGTACGGCCCTTTGGGCTGGCCGTTGCGGCGCAGCTCGGCCCTGATCTGCCCACTGTGCCAGGCCGCAGCGTGATCATAATCGAGCACCACCAGTCTGGCGGTGAACCCTTCGATGACTGCAAGATTGCGCTCTACATGGGTGGAGTGCTCGGCGCCATAGACCAGCTCCATCACGGTAATGGTTGATATCGCCATGCGACCATGGTTGCGCCTGAACTGCGCGTGCACGCTGACGGGTTTGTGCTTGATGGTGTAGATGGCGATGTTGGTATCGAGCAGGTATTTGAGCATGCAGAGTCCGATTCAGAGGCTTTCGCGTTGCTGCTCGATGTCTTGATCCCGATCAGTCATGAAGTCGGCACTTGCCGGAGGAGCTTCAAACCACTCGTCCCAGCATGCATCGGCAGGACTGATCAGCCTGGATTGGCGTATGGCTATGATGTCTACCTTGTCTACAGAGTCCGGAAAGGCGACGGCTTTCGGCAGCCTGACCGCTTGCGTCCGGTTGTTTTTAAACAATTTCGTTTCCACGACGGCATTGTACGCTGCATATGCCAGAGGTATATATAATGCATGTCCGATTCCGCTGTCTATGAGGACAAAGCCATTCACTAGCACATACAATCCTGTAGGACTTCAGCGCCCCCATCCTAACCTTCCCCCGCGAACGGGGGAAGGGACTGCTCACAGGCAGCGTTGAACTCGTAGTCTATTGCGTCTGGCAGCCAAAGTCGCCGTGTTGCAATGGTCAAGAATGTGTGCAGAATTTGCGAGTTGAGTATATGCCGGGCTACGCTTTCCCCCATCCTATTCTGCCCTCGTGAAAGGGGGAAGAGACTGCTCACTAGCGAACAGCGAGACTATCGCGTTACCATGGTGGTGCGGTGATGATCTCGTCTTGAACAAGGCCTCGGACGCTCCCTACCCTGCGAGCGGGGGAGGGTTGGGGTGGGGGCGTCACTCACATAGGCCTATATTGCGATGTTATACATGCCAACTCCCGCATCGATGCTCACACAGGAGTTTCACCATGATCAGAAAACGGCATTTCACAGGCTGGTTGCTGCTGGTATTGGCTGCATGTTCGGTCACCGGCGAAGCACCTGAAATGACCTCACCGGTTAATGGGCTGCAAAACCCGGACCCGGCCCACAACAGCCGCAACAGCCTGGACTGGCCCGGTGTCTACACCGGCACCCTGCCCTGTGCAGACTGCCCCGGCATCGACATCAGCATCACCTTGCTGGAAGACGGTACTTTCTGGCGCAGCGTGATGTATCAGGACAGAGACGAAAGGCCACAGCATGATCAGGGTGAATTCGAGTGGGATGAAACCGGTGGCATCATCACCCTGATGGTGGCTGGCAAGCCACAACAGCGCTACCGGGTTGGTGAGAATGTGCTGCTGCATCTGGATCAGAACGGTGATGTGATCACCGATGATCTGGCAGCAAACTACCGCCTGACCATGATGCCGGGCGATCCCGATCTGCAGGATCGCGAATGGGTGCTGATTGAACTTTTGGGCAAGCCGGTGGCCTCCGAGCGACCGCCCACGCTGCGCTTTGATGGTGCCACCGGACGGCTGAGTGGCAGTGACGGCTGCAACCGCCTGATGGGCCATTACCGTCTTGGCAGGATGCACCGGTTGCACATCGGCGACAATCTGGCGGCAACGATGATGGCCTGTCCGGACATGGAAACACCGAGGCAGTTTACCGCTGCCCTGCAGCAAGTCGACAACTACAGCATCGCTGGCGGTGAACTGTCTCTCCATCGGGCGCGCATGGCACCACTGCTGCGTTTCCGGCTGACGATGTCGGAAGAATGAGCACATCCTCTGGTCTCGTGGGTGAGTTAGGCAGGGTTGTATTGGTGGCGGAATAAACCAGGTCAAATCAGTGTGTAAACAAGGATCATGGCGCCGTGAAACATTGATTTTAAAGTCGTTACATGGCCCATTGCCATGCGGCCTGGCGCTGCGTGAAACAATTCATGCCAGCAATGAAAACATTGCAAAGTGTTGAAATATCTATTTATATCTCCAGATAAACCTGTGAGTCGGTCAGTGCTTGCGATCTAGTGCTGACTGTGAGCAATTCAATAAACAGGAGGTATTTGCATGAAATTATTCAAGCAAACATCACTGATGAAGAAATCATTGACCGTAGCCATCGCAGCTGCATTGAGCCTGCCGCTGGCTGCAGTCGCTGATTCACACAAGTCGGACAATAGCTCGTCTGACACCAGCTCACCATATATGATGCCGGATGACAGCTGGATCAGCATCAGTGGCACCGTGGCCAATGTGATGGCCGATCGGTTTGAGCTGGATTACGGTCAGGGCAGTGTCACGGTAGAGATGGATGATGGCGACAGGGATGCTGATGCCTATGCGCTGATTGACGGTGACAAAGTCAGAGTCAGTGGCCTGATTGATGATGACTTTATGGAAGCCACGAAGATTGAAGCCAGCAGTGTTCATGTCGAGAAGCTTGGCACGACCTTTTATGCCAGCACTGCTGATGAAGAAGACTGGGTGGACAATTATGTTATCACCACGCCTGTGGTGCCAGCTGAAACCCAGCTGCGTGGCACGGTTACCAGTGTTGCCCCTGCGGTCAACGAATTTACCATCAATTCAGGATCGAGAGAGATCACTGTCGATGTGACATCCATGATCTACGATCCGCTGGATGATGAAGGCTATCAACAGATTGAGGAAGGTGATTTGGTCAGTGTCACCGGGGACATTGATACCGGCCTGTTTGAAAATCAGGAGTTGCAGGCTGACACCATCGTCACACTGAACAGTTGATGCAATTTAATCGTTTTTGCTGACATAAATCAGTGATCGGCAATCCCGACCAGCAATGGTCGGGATTTTTTTTACCCCAATGCTGCCGTGGCGGGTCTGATGATGATGTCCCAGGCGTCATGGTTGCAGATTGTTGATGCCCTTGGTGGTGCCTCTTACAGAATGGTTTCGCCACAGCAGCACGCCGCTCATCATCAGCAAGGCCAGTACCAGCGCTGCAATCGAATTCAGTGCTGGAACCGGTTGCGGCGTCGGTGCGCCCACGCTGAATTCGAATATCTGCGGGTCAAGCCCAGTCATGTCATCAGGGAATGGTTCTACGTCAAATATGCTGGCAGCACGCAGAATGTAATCACCTTGTGGCAGTGTACCCAGATTGAAGGCTATGGTCGGTCCTTCCGGTGGAACGCCGCAGACCTGCCCGGTAGCTATGACGAAAAATAAATCAATCTCAAAACCATTTACACGCAAATCATAGGGCATACCATCGATGTTGTTCACCGGCTGGTTTGGACAGCCGGAAAAGGTTGCGACAAATTCAGTCGGCTGATTGGCTGTGGGCATCTCTGGGTTGGTTCCCAGATCGTGTATTTGTGCCTGTGCAGCAGTTCCGGTCATGCCCGCGAACACCAATGCCAGTAAGATGGTTTGTTTCATGTCTGTTGTGCCCTGTTTGTGATCTGTTTCATGGTGCTGCCAGCATATCATAAGTAACTGTAAGTCAAATATCTGGCTGAACGCATGCTTGTGATGCGCAGCTGCGCAGGACATGACCAGTGTCTCTGTGCTGATCACGGCGTGCTCATCCATCGAGTCCTGAGCACGGCAGTGTTATCATGCCCTGTTGCATTGTTTCATGATGACAGGAGTTATTGCGATGGGTTTACTGGTTGACGGGGTGTGGCACGACAAGTGGTATGACACGGACAAGACCGGCGGTCGATTCAAGCGACAGGACAGCGCGTTTCGCAACTGGGTGACCGCCGATGGCAGCCCCGGGCCATCAGGCGAAGGCGGTTTCAAGGCCGAGCCGGGTCGTTATCATCTTTATGTGGCACTGGCCTGCCCTTGGTGTCACCGGGTGATGATCATGCGCCGCTTGAAGAAACTCATCAACATGGTCAGCGTTTCCATCGTCAACAGTTACATGGGCGAACAGGGCTGGAGTTTCGCGCCGGGACGCGGCGTGGTCGAGGACATCATCCACCACGCCGATTACATGCATCAGGTTTACACTGCTGCCAGATCCGATTACAGCGGTCGCGTGGTGGTGCCGGTGTTGTGGGATCGCCAGCGCAACACCATCGTCAGCAATGAATCGTCAGAAATCATGCGCATGTTCAACTCGGCGTTCGACGAGGCAGGTGCCGCGCCCGGCGATTACTACCCTGAGGCACTGCGCGCTGAAATTGACGAAATCAACGAGATCGTTTATCACCGCGTCAACAATGGAGTCTACAAAGCCGGTTTCGCCACCAGTCAGGAAGCCTACGAGGAGGCCGTACTGCCGTTGTTTGAAACGCTGGACATGCTGGAACAGCGGCTGGGACAGCAACGCTATCTGGTCGGCGCGCAGATCACCGAGGCCGATTGGCGCCTGTTTGTCACCCTGGTGCGCTTTGACGCGGTCTACGTCGGTCATTTCAAGTGCAACATCCGTCGCATTGATGACTATCCCAACCTGTCGAATTATCTGCGCGAGTTGTACCAGCATCCGGGCGTGCCGGAGACGGTGGATCTGGTGTCGTGCAAGGATCACTACTACCGCAGTCACAAGACCATCAACCCCACCGGAGTGGTGCCGGTGGGTCCGGCGCTGGACCTGGCCCGCCCGCACGATCGCGAGCGATTTGCCTGAAATCAGCAAGCAGTCGGCTGGGGCCGACGCTCAGCCCTGGCGCAAAGCCTGGATGCGCTCCTCGATCGGCGGGTGGCTCATGAACAGTTTTTTCATGCCGGCACCGACGCGGCCGCTGATGCCGAACGCCTCAACCGATTCCGGCAACGAACTCTGCCCATAAGTCCGGCCCAGCGTGGAGAGCGCCGAGATCATCGATTCGCGACCGTTCAGCCTGGCCGCTCCGGCATCGGCGCGGAACTCACGGTATCTGGAGAACCACATGGCAATGATGCTGGCGAGGATGCCAAACACCACCTGGGCGACGATGGAGCTGATCCAGAAGCCGATTCCGTAGCCGCGCTCATTGCGGAAGATGAGCCGGTCGACCAGCATGCCGACCACGCGCGAGAAGAAAATCACAAAGGTGTTCAATACCCCCTGCAGCAAGGCCATGGTCACCATGTCGCCGTTGGCCACGTGACTGACTTCGTGCGCCAGCACCGCCTCGACCTCGTTGCTGCGCATGCCCTGCAACAGTCCGGTACTCACCGCCACCAGCGCACTGTTGCGCTTCATGCCGGTGGCAAATGCATTCATTTCCGGGGCCTGGTAGATGGCCACATCGGGCATGCCGATGCCGGCCGCCTGGGCCTGGCGCTTGACCGTCTGCAGCAGCCAGCGTTCGGTGTCGTTGGCCGGTTCCTTGATCACCCTGGCACCGGTGCTGCGCAGTGCAATCCACTTTGACATGGCCAGCGAGATGAATGAGCCGATCATGCCGAAGGCAGCAGAAAAGATCAGCAGGGCACCCAGATTGATCCCGCTGCCGCTTTGCGTCAGCATTTCCTCCAGTCCGAGCACACGGAAAACGATGCTGATGACCAGCAGCACCGCGATATTGGTTCCGAAAAACAACAGCAGTCGCAACATCAGTCAATCTCCAGTTTTGATGGTGACGGCAAACAGGCCGGTCAGTGCAGCAGAAAATGGGTTCTGCAGGGCGTCGGCACAAGAGCCGGCGCTGCTGTGGCTCATTCTTCGGCTGCCGCCATGATGACATCCACACCGCTGCGATCACCGGTCATGAGCCAGTGGATCAATGACATCGGGATCATGCCGGCGTCGTTGAATTCGCGGAAGAATTCGGACAACTCAAAGGTCTCGCCACGTTCCAGCTTCTGGCGTGCATAGACGCTGAGCAGCTGATCCAGCTGGTATTTGCCGGTGACATAGCTGCTGCCGTAGCCGGGCTGACGCAGGTAGAGCTGCTGCTCGAAGGCCAGCAGATTCAGGTGATCGATGTAGCCGCCGGCTTCCTCACCGGCCGGGTTGCCGGCGTTGACCTGTTCCAGATCGCGGTTCATCCACTGTCTGGGTGTCCAGCGGGCGTGGAATTCGGCCGCCTCGGTCATGGTTTTCTCATTGGCGTGCGCCTGCAGTGAGCCCAGGCCGCGGGCAGCGCGCTGGGCCAGCAGGATCCAGACAATCTCGCGTGTGCGTGGGTGGGCGTCATGCAGACCGGCGTGCATGGTCAGCTCTTCGAAGGCAGTGGCCATGCCCTCCGCGCGTGAGGTGAAAATGTTGAACAGCAGCGGTTGCTGGCGCAGCACGCTGGTGTGCGGCTGCTCGCGCATGCGCGCCAGATCGAACCAGTGGTAGAAGTGGGTGTACAGCGGGGTTGGATCCAGGTGCGCGCCGATGGTGAAGAAGTTGCGCTGGTGCGGCGGGATGTATTCGCCCAGATGCTCGCGCAGCGCCGGTTCCATCCATGCTTCGACCTCGAGGATGTCCTGCTGATCAAGAAACTGCATCAGCCGTGTGGCCGAGGCATCGGCCAGGGCGGCATAGCTTTCTGGCGAGTCTGCGGCCTGCTGTTCGGGCAGCCTGCGGTTGCGGTGTTCTTCCAGCTTCAGCGCCGACCAGGCACGGTGCAGTTCCCGCTGCAGCAGGCGTTGTTCATCGGCCCAGTCCATGGGCACATACCAGACCTGTTGCAGATGCCAGCTGTAGTCGTCGATGCCGACGCCGGACGGACCGGTCTTGCTGCTGGCCTGCTGTTCCAGCCAGGTGATGAATTCGCCGGTGGCAGTGATGGCAGTCTTTACCGCCTGCTGCAATGCCGGGTTGTCGGTGACGCTGGTTTGCTGCGCCAGACTGTTCAGGTCGGTGAGTTGCTGGCGCATGTTGTAGGTGCCGCTGAGCCACAGGTCACGGGCGTTGCCGGTGAGATTGCCGCGTGCCTGCTGCAGCAGCGGCGCAATGACGTTCAGCTCACTGATCAGCCGCTGCTGTGCAGCAGTGCTGAGCGGAAACTCGTAGGTCCACAGTTCCAGCAGAGCGTGATGAGTGGGGCCTTCATGGGCCGGGGTATCACTCTGGTAGGTCCAGACTGTCTGATAATAGGCCGGATCGCGCGCCCAGGGCTGCAGTACGCGCACATGAAAGTCCAGTCCGTTGATTTCGGCGCGCAACAGATGCCAGTCGATCTGCTGTTCCACCGGCCAGTCATCGATGTCAAAAGCGGCCAGCTGCTGGCGGAAGTCGGCGATGCCGGCTCGCAATTGCTGCATGCGCTGTGCGGTGTAATCCGGTGCGCCGTCCCGCAGCGGCGGTTGTTCGAATTCGCGCCATGCACCGAAGGTCTGCACCAGATCCTGGTAGCTGTTGCTGCTTGCCATGGGCTGCTCTCCGAAACTGTTGATGGGGCTGAACAATGCCATCGCCAGCAGTATGATCATGCTGTGGATGGTGTTGCTGCAGTGTGTCCTGCTGCGACCTGGGCTGATGGGCATGGTGTACCTCTGTGGATGCTGCCGGTGACAGATGCCATGATAGATGATTCGCGGTCATTGTTGCGGATGAAGCAGACCCGCAGCTTTGTTACCATAATCGTTTGAGTAACAAGTCAAACTGATTGACTGATGCAAGAAAAGCCTTTCCAGCCAGACAGACGTGAGCCGTGTTTCTGCGGCAGTGGTCTGCGTTTCAAGCACTGCTGTGGCAGTTTTGCCGATGACCGCAAACCGCCGCATGGTGTGCATGTGATCCGCGACTTTTTGTCAGCCGAAGCTTGCAAACAATTTGTCGCCAGCGCTGAAAAAAGCACTTCAACCTGGCTCAAGGTGGTGGATCCCGAGCGCTCGACCGCAGCCAAAACGGTATACATGTCTGATCCGCGACGGGTCACCGAACGGGTCGATATGAATGCTCACCAGACGGAACTGAATCGGCTTGTGCAGCAGGTTGTGCATCGCTTTATCGAGCCGGAGTTTGCAGACAAGGCGGCCTGGTTTGAAAAGCCACATGTGCTGAAATATACCCCGGGTGGTTATTACCACATGCATGCAGACAGCCAGCATATGGATCCGCAAACAGGCACCTGGAGCAAGACCCTGGATCGCGATGTGAGCATGTTGCTTTACCTCAATGAGGGCTACAGTGGCGGCGCACTGCGCTTCGACAATTTCCATTACACGCTACAGCCGGAAGCCGGGATGCTGGTGTTTTTTCCATCGGATCATCGTTACATGCATACTGCCCTGCCAGTGGCAACAGGCACCCGCTATGCGCTGGTCAGCTGGATCGCGCTGAAAATGCCGGCAAAGGTCTGTGCGCAGGCACCATCGTCGGCGATCAGATTATGATTGCTGCGTTCAGAAAGTGAGCTGCAATTGCGGTGCATGCCGACGCAGCTGCTGACGAAACTGTTGCTGGATGCGTGCCAGCGCCGCCTCGGTATCGGCCTCAAACCGTAGCACCAGCACGGGGGTGGTGTTGGACGCGCGAATCAGTCCCCAGCCATTGGCGTAATCGGCGCGCACGCCGTCGATGGTGTTCAGCGTCGCCTCGGGAAACTCGGCATGCTGCTGCAGCAGCTCGATAATGGCGTGGTTTTCTCCCTCGGCGGTGGCGATGTTCAGCTCCGGGGTGCTGATGCCGGTGGGGATGGCGTGCAGCAGCGCAGCCGGATCATCGACCCGGCTGAGGATGCACAGCAGCCTGGCGGCGGCAAACAGCGCATCATCAAAGCCATACCAGGGCTTGCCAAAAAAGAAGTGGCCACTCATCTCGCCAGCCAGTGGCGCGTGGTGTTCGCGCATGGCACGTTTGATCAGCGAGTGACCGGTGCGTGACATGATCGGATGGCCGCCCAGTTCAGCAATGCGCTGGGCCAGCCGGCCGCTGCATTTGACGTCGAACACGATGTTGCTGCCGGGTTGCTGCTGCAGCACATCTTCGGCCAGCAGTTGCATGATGCGGTCGGCCCAGATGATTTCGGTCTGGCCGTGGCGGGCGGCGATCACACCGAGACGGTCTCCATCGCCGTCAAACGCCAGCCCCAGCGGCGCGTTTTCGCGCAGCATGACAGCACACAACTCGGCCAGGTTTTCCGGTTTGCTGGGATCGGGGTGGTGGTTGGGGAAATGGCCATCGACTTCGGCATACAGATTGATCGCATCCACACCCAGACGCTGCAGCAAAGCCGGCCCCACCGCGCCGGCCGCGCCATTGCCGTAATCGACCACCACGCGCAGCGGCCGCTGCAGTGTGTTGAGTCGCTCGACTTCGGCCAGATAGTCGTCGATGACTTCCTGCCGCTGGCTGTTGCCAGGCTGGTCGGCCACGGCCATGCCGGCGCTGATCTGCGCATGCAGTGCGGTGATTTCGTCGCCAGCCAGCGTGTTGCCGGCGACCATGATCTTGCAGCCGTTGTACTCCGGCGGATTGTGCGAGCCGGTGAGCATGATGCCGCTGCCACCGGCATAGCGCTGGGCGGTGAAGTACAGCAGTGGCGTTGGCACCATGCCCACATCGATGACTTCGGCACCGGCGGCGCGGATGCCGCGCTCCAGTGCTGCCATCAGGCGCGGGCCGGACAGACGGCCATCACGGCCCAGCGCCACAGTGGCAACACCGGCCTGCAATGATTGCTGGGCCACGGCCATGCCGATCTGCTCGACGGTGGCCTCGGTCAGGGAGACATCGACAATGCCGCGGATGTCGTAGGCACGAAAGATGTTGGGATCAATGGGCTGCTGCATGATTGACTCGGGAAATGACTGTTGACGTGCTAGTGCTGACCGGAGTGGCCAAAACCGCCAGTGCCGCGATCGGAGCGGTCAAACTCGTCCACCACCTCCCAGTCGGCATGCACCACCGGAACCAGCAGCAGTTGTGCCAGCCGCTCACCCACCTCGATGATGTGACTGTGGGCACTGCGATTCCAGCATGAGATCATCAGCGGCCCCTGATAATCGCTGTCGATCAGACCGACCAGGTTGCCCAGCACGATGCCGTGCTTGTGGCCAAGCCCGGAACGCGGCAACAGCAGGCCGGCGAGACCGGGGTCGGCAATGTGTATGGCGAGGCCGGTGGGGATCAGCTCGGCAGCGCCCGGCGGCAGTGTCAATGGCGCATCCAGCATGGCGCGCAGATCCATGCCGGCCGAGCCTGGCGTGGCGTGGTGCGGCAGTTCAAACTCATCGCCCAGGCGGGGATCGAGGATGCGGACTTGCAGCTTGGTTCGGGTTTCGCTCATGGTGTCCGGGTCAGGCTCAAGGGGTGGCGGTGGCGAGCAATCCGGCCCGCAGTTCGGTGGCGATCACCTGGATCAGTTCGTCTGCCAGTGCGGATTTGGATTGCAGGCCCAGATCCTGCTGCCGGCCATCGGCGTACAGCAGCAGCAGGCGGTTGTCGCAACGATCGAAACCCTGGCCACCGGCGACGCAGTTGGCGGCAATCAGGTGGATGTTTTTCTGTTGCAGCTTGCGCCGGGCGTGCGCTTCGACCTGACAGGTTTCGGCCGCGAAACCCACGGTCATCGGGGGCTGTGGCAGGGCGGCAACGGTGGCGAGGATGTCCGGGTTGCGCACCAGCTCCAGCTGCATGCGGGTGCCGGATTTCTTGATTTTTTCGCTGGCCAGCCTGGCCGGGCGGTAGTCGGCAACGGCGGCGCAGGCAATGAACACGTCCACACCTTGCAGCTTCTCCAGCACCGCGTCGAGCATTTGCAGTGCGCTGCGCACATCGCTGCGGACAATGCCGGCGTGCTGTTGCTGGCAGTTTGTCGGGCCGGCCACCAGCTGCACTTCGGCACCGGCTGCCGCCGCCGCATCAGCAATGGCAAAGCCCATCTTGCCGGAACTGCGGTTGGCCAGATAGCGCACCGGATCAATGTCTTCGTAAGTGGGCCCGGCGGTGACCAGCACCTTGCGCCCGGACAGCGGCAGCTCAGTCATTGCCGCTCTCCCGGCCAGCCGTTGGTTGCATCAGATGCTGCGCCGAAATGGGCCAGTATCGCGCTGGCGATGTCAGCCGGCTGCTGCATGCGTCCGGGACCGGTTTCTCCACAGGCCTGATCACCGCTGTCCGGCCCCAGCATGCGCACCTGACGTTGCTGCAGCGTGGCAACATTGGCCTGGGTCGCCGCATGCTGCCACATCTGCTGATTCATCGCCGGTGCCAGCCACAACGGCGCGGTGCTGGCCAGGCACAGGGTGCTGAGCAGATCATCGGCCATGCCATGCGCCAGCCTTGCCATGAGGTCGGCGCTGGCCGGTGCGATGACGATCAGATCGGCCCAGCGCGCCAGTTCGATGTGCCCCATGGCGGCTTCTGCAGCCGGATCGAACAACTCGCTGCGCACCTCACGCCCGGACAGGGCCTGCAGCGTGAGCGGGGTAATGAACTGCTGCGCCGAGCGCGTCATCACCACCTGCACGGCCACATCGGCGGTGACCAGCAGGCGGGTCAGTTCGGCACTTTTGTAGGCGGCGATGCCGGCACTGATGCCCAGCAGCAGTTTGGGTTCGCCGTGTTGCCTGGTTTGGCCGGGGTTGTTCATGGTGTCAAGTCAGGTGAATGGCTGACAGCTGGCTGCGGACATTTCCTACAGCTGCGCTGTAGCGCGTTGATTATGCTTGCATGAATTGTACACGCAAGCTGCAAGGAGCAACCAGATCATGTCCATCAAACACTGGCCAGCCGGCGAGCGGCCGCGCGAAAAGCTGCTGCGCCACGGTGCTGCACAGCTCAGCGATGCCGAGCTGCTGGCGATTTTTCTGCGCACCGGGCTCAGTGGCTGTTCGGCGGTGGATCTGGCGCGCCAGTTGCTCAACGAATTCGGCAGTCTGCGCGAGTTGCTGGCGGCTGATCTGCAGCAGTTCTGCACGCACAAGGGACTGGGCCCGGCCAAGTACGCGCAACTGCAGGCTGTGCTGGAGATGAGCCGGCGCCATCTCAGCGAAAGCCTGAGCCGTGGCGACGCCATCACCAGCCCGCAGCACACACGCCGGTTTCTCACCAGCCAGCTGCGCGATCAGGTGCACGAGCAGTTCGGCTGCATGTTTCTGGACAATCGTCATCGTCTGATCCAGTGGCAGGTGCTGTTTCATGGCACCATCGACGGTGCCGCTGTGTACCCCCGCGTGGTGGTGGAAAAGGCGCTGTCGTGCCGGGCTGCGGCACTGATCATTGCCCACAACCATCCCTCCGGAGTGTCCGAGCCCAGCGCTGCCGATCGCGCCATCACCACCAGACTGCGCGATGCGCTGGCGCTGGTGGACATCCGTCTGCTGGATCATTTCATTGTTGGCGACGGCGAGCCGGTGTCGATGGCTGAGATGGGGATGGTCTAGGATCCTTTGCACGGAGCTGCTGCGCTAAAGCCAACAGGCTTCCGGGGCATCTGACGTACCAGCATAGCGCTGTGTCTTTTGGCCTATACCTGTGGTCGGTTGATAAACTAGTATCCATTGGATACTCATTGCGTTCTTCGGTGACTGTTATGAATTTTCTGCGTACGGCCAGCATCCTCCTGTTGACTGCAGTGTCTGGTCAGGCCAGTTCGGAAACCCTGTTGCTGCGCCAGCCGGCGCTGTCGGCCGAGCAACTGGCGTTTGTCTACGCCGGTGACATCTGGGTTGCCAATCGCGATGGCAGCCAGCCACGGCGGCTGACCACGGCCGCCGCCGAGGAGAACACGCCGATGTTTTCGCCGGATGGCACGCAGATCGCCTTTGCCGCCGCCTACGAGGACAATGTGGATGTGTATGTGGTTGCCGCCGCCGGCGGGCAGCCGCAGCGGCTGACCTGGCATCCGGGTGAGGACATTCCGGTGGACTGGCAGCGCGATGGCCGTGCGGTGGCACTGGTGTCGGCGCGCGAAACCGACCATGGCCGTTCCGGCCAACTCTACCATGTCAGCCTCGCTGGTGGTCTGCCGCAAAAACAGATGGCGGCCAGATTTTATCGCGGCAGCTATGACGCCAGCGGCAACCTGCTGGCATACATCGATCATGGCTCCGGTTACAACGGCCTGTTCGGTGGCACCGCCGGCTGGCAGGGCTATCGCGGCGGTACCATCCCGTCGATCCGCATCATGAATCTGCACACCGACGAGGTGAGCGCAGTGCCCGGTGAACGGGTCAACGATTTCAACACCTTCTGGCTGGGTGATCAGCTGTATTTCCTCTCCGATCGAGATGCCAGCAAGACCTTCAACCTGTATCGCTATGACCCGGCCAGCGCTGCGATCACGGCACTGACCCGCCACGATGGCCGCGCCGGAGACTGGGACATCCGCGCCGCCGCCGGGCATGGTGACAGCATCGTGTATGAAGCCGGTGGCCGTCTGACCATGCTGGATCTCGCCACCGGCAACAGCCAGGCGCTGGCGATCGACATTGCGCCCGATCTGCCGCAGCTGCGCCCGGGCTGGAAGTCGGTAGCCGGCAACATCCAGAACATCGACATTTCCCCGACCGGCAAGCGCGCAATCGTCACCGCCCGCGGTGAGGTGTTCACGGTGCCGGTAGAGGACGGCTCGCTGCGCAACCTCAGCAACACCGACGGCAGCCGTGAATACACCGGGCTGTGGTCACCGGCCGGAGATCAGGTGGCATGGATCATCGATGGCCTGGATGGTCAGCAGCTGGCAATTGCCGATCAGCAGGGCGCTGCCATCGCCCGCACGCTCAAGCTGGGCCCGCATTTCTACGAGCTGATGGCCTGGAACCAACCGCGCGGCCTGATCATTTACCGCGACAATCACCTGCGCCTGTACAGCATTGATGTCAAGTCCGGTGAGCGCACCGAAATCGCCACCAACGCCCGCCGCGCCGGCTTCGAGATCGCCATCTCGCCGGATGGCCGCTGGCTGGCGCACACGCTGGAGCAGCCGAATCTGCACAGCGACCTGGTGCTGCATGATTTCAACGACGCCAGCAGTCGCATCGTCACCGATGGTCAGGCCGATGTCGCCGCACCGGCGTTCAGTGCCGACGGCGAATACCTGTACTTTGCCGCATCCACCAACTCCGGGCCGATCCAGTTCGGCCTTAACATGACCAGTCAGGAGCGGCCGTATCGGGCCGGACTGTATGCGCTGGTGCTGGCTGCTGACGGCAACTCGCCGCTGACCCCAAAGCCGGGTGACGAAGCCGCGGACGCTGCAGACGATAAGGATGCAGACAAGCAGAATGATGGCCAGGACAAGTCGAAGAAAGACAAGCCGAAGCCGGTGCGCATAGACTTCGCCGGCTTGAGCCAGCGCATGGTCGGGCTGCCGGTGGCGGAGGGCAACTATCGCTCACTGCAGGTGGCCCAGAACGGCATGCTGTTCTACATCGAAGACGAGCAGCCCGGTGCCAGTGTGCCGCCGCCGGATGCCGAACCCGAAGGCGGTCTGTTGCGGCGGTTTGATTTCGATGAACTCGACAGCGACATCGCCATGCGCAATGTCAGCGGCTTTCGCATCAGCGCGGATGGCAGGCAGATCCTGCTGCAGCAGCCCGGCGGCAAACTGTCGGCCGGCAAGATCGACAAGAAACTGGATCTGCAGCCGCTGGATCTGTCCGCGCTGCGCATGTTCATCGATCCGCGCCAGGAGTGGGCGCAGATTTTCGCTGAAGCCTGGCGCATGGAACAGGAGTATTTCTACGCCGGCAACCTGCATGGTCTGGACTGGAATGCGGTGTATGCCAAGTATCAGCCGCTGGTGCAGCATGTGGGGCGGCGCGAGGATCTGAACACACTGCTGGTGGAGATGATCGGTGAGCTGGAGGCCGGTCACAACCGCGCCGGTGGCGGTGATGTGCACCAGGAGAACGCTGTCGATGTCGGTCTGCTGGGTGCCAACCTGGCAATCGAAGATGGCCACTATCGCATCACCCGCATCTACTCTGGCGAACAATGGAACCCGTTCCTGCGGGGTCCGCTGGCGGTGCCCGGCAACGAGGCCAGGGTCGGTGATTACATTCTGGCGGTCAACGCAGTCGCGCTGGATCACACCGAAAACATTTTCCAGCGGCTGCAGAACACCACCGGCAAGCAGCTGGCGCTGACGCTGGCTGACAACCCGGCTGGTGAAGACACCCGCGACATCGTCATCGAACCGGTCGCCAGCGAGCGTGAACTCAGGTTGTGGTCGTGGATCGAGCGCAATCGCCGCCAGGTGGATGAGGCCAGCGACGGCCGGGTCGGCTACATCTATCTGCCCAACACGGCCGGTGCCGGCTACACCTTCTTCAATCGCATGTTCTTTCCGCAGCTGGACAAGCAGGCGCTGATCATCGACGAGCGCTCCAATAGTGGTGGCCAGGCGGCCAATTACATCGTCGAAGTGCTCAGTCGCAGGCATCTGTCCAGCTGGCAGGATCGCGATGGGCTCAACACCAACACCCCGGCTGGTGCCATGCATGGTCCCAAGCTGATGCTGATTGATCAGGACGCCGGTTCCGGCGGTGATTACCTGCCGTATGCATTCCGCCAGCTTGGTATCGGCAAGCTGCTGGGCACCCGCACCTGGGGTGGTCTGATCGGCATTTCCGCCAACCCGCAGCTGGTCGATGGCGGCTTTCTGACCGTGCCGTTCTTCCGCTTTATCGACGCCGATGGCAACTGGAGCATCGAAAACGAGGGCGTGGCACCGGACATCGAAGTGGAGCTGGATCCGCTGGCCACCAATGCCGGCAGTGACAGCCAGCTGGAAGCGGCGATCAGTGAAATCCTGGCCGATCTGGAAAGCTGGCAGGACCCGGTGCCAGCGGCACCACCGCTGCCCACCGAGTTGGGCCAGTGATGATCGTGTCGGTCAGCGCCACAGGTTGCGCATCACCAGCGCTTGATTGTTGACGCTGAGTTGGCGATAATAGGCGGCTAGCTTTAACAAACACATTTGGAAATTGAGCATGTCCAGAATCTGTCAGGTTACCGGCAAGCGACCCGCGGTCGGCAACCATGTATCCCATTCCAACATCAAGACGCGACGACGTTTTCTGCCCAACCTGCACGAGCACCGCTTCTGGGTGCCCAGCGAGAACCGCTGGGTCAAGCTGCGGGTGTCGGCCAAAGGCGTGCGCATCATTGACAAGCGCGGCATTGACACTGTGCTCGCAGACATGCGCAAGCGCGGCGAAAAGGTTTAACGGAGAGACAACATGGCCAAGTCAGGACGAGACAAGATCCGCATGATTTCCAGTGCCGGCACCGGACATTTCTACACCACCGACAAGAACAAGAAGAACACACCGGACAAGATGGAAATGAAAAAATACGACCCGGTGGTACGCAAGCACGTGATGTACAAGGAAGGCAAGATCAAATAGGCATCTGCTGTTCCAGCTCGATAAAAAAGCCGCGCCCAGCGCGGCTTTTTGCTGTCAGTTGATTGCCGCACGCAAGCTTCAATCACCGCGTTGCAGTTGATTGACGTCAAGCTCCCCACCACGACCACGGCGAATGCATTCTGGCAGCCCCAACGATCAGTGCAAACACCCCTATGGCCAGCGCGCCGGCCAACAGGCGCCTGGCAGGCGTGGTACCACGCTTGATCGCGACGCTGCCCAATGCAATGTAGATCAACAGCCCCACCAGCTTGGCCGCCAGCCAGGGTTGCTGTTGCGGCCAGGCCCGCAGCATGAGCATCAGGCCGATGCCGGCGGCCAGCAGCAGCGTGTCGATCACATGCGGAACGGTCCTCACCCAGCGTTGCTGCAGCACGGCCATGCCGCGCACCGACCAGTACAGGCGCACACAGAACAGCGCGATGCTGAGGCTGGCAGCACCGACATGGATGGCTTTGATGCTCAGATACAGTTGCACGGGGCCGTGACCTATGGCGCATACGCATGGCAGACAATGCCACTATGATATCTGTTTGCTCGCATTCACATGACAGGACCATGCAATGAAAAAAGTACTTAAATGGCTGGGCGGCGGACTGGCCGTGCTGGTGATTCTGGCCGGTTTGCTGTTCGTCAACGTCTGGTACTTCAAACCGGTCAGTATCGACCTGTTTTATGGCCGGGTGTTTCTCAAGGTGGCGCTGGACTCGCCGGAATTGCTGACCTCACTGCGCCTGCTCGATGGCATCGGCATCCGTGGTCACAATGCCAGGCTCAGTGATGCCTCGCCGCAGGCGGAGCTGGAGAGTCTGCAGACTTTCGCGAACGAATACGAGGTGTTCCAGCGCTATGATCGCGATGATTACAGCGACGAAGCGCTGTTGTCCTATGACGTGTTTGATTATTTCATGTCGCAGTATGTGGTCGATGGCGAGCGCTTCCTCTATCACAGCTTCCCGGTCAACCAGATGTTCGGCATTCAGAGCTCTCTGCCCAATTTCATGGTGGATCAGCACGTCATCGAAGACCAGACCGGTGCCGAACACTATCTGGCCAGACTGCAGCAGTTCGATGAGGTGTTTGCCCAGGTCGTCGAAGGGCTGCGGCTGCGCGAGCAGCGCGGCATCCTGCCACCGCAGTTTGCCGTGCAGAAGGTGCTCAAGCAGATGCGTGAATTCATCGACAAGCCAGCGTCCGAGCATCTGCTGGCGACGCATTTTGCCGAACGCATGGATGCACTTTCCGATCAGCTGGACGCCGGCGAGCGTGAACAGCTGTCTGCCGCAGTCAACGCGGCCGTGGCCGACAGCATTTACCCGGCCTACCGTAAGCTGATTGCCTATCTGGAATCGATTGAGTCCAAAGCCACCAGCAACGACGGTGTCTGGCGTCTGCCGGACGGTGATGAATACTATGCCAACCAGGTGGCGTTCCATACCAGCACCGACATGACGCCGGAGCAGATCCACGAGATCGGTCTGCAGGAAGTGGCCCGCATTGCCACAGAAATGGATGCGATTCTGATCGCCGAGGGGCTGACAGAAGGCACCATCGGCGAGCGCGTGCAGCAGCTGGCCAAACGTCCGGATCAGCTTTATCCCGACAGCGAGGCCGGTCGCGAGCAGATTCTGGCCGATTATCAGACCATCCTGGATGAGATCGATGCCGGCATGAATGCGGCCTTCAATCTGCGCCCGGATACCGGCGTGGAAGTGCGTCGGGTGCCGGAATTCTCCCAGGACACGGCACCGGGAGCCTACTACCAGGGACCATCGCTGGATGGTGAGCGGCCAGGCGTGTTCTTCGCCAATCTGCGCAATGTCGGCGAGATCCCCAAATTCGGCATGCGCACGCTGGCCTACCACGAAGGCATTCCCGGCCATCATTTCCAGATTGCACTGACCCAGGAACTGAAGGATTTGCCGATGTTCCGGCGCCTGATTCCGATGACCGTGTTTTCTGAAGGCTGGGCGCTGTATGCCGAGCAGCTGGCTTTCGAAATGGGCTATCAGGATGATCCGCTGGACAATCTCGGTCGGCTGCAGGCAGAGATGTTCCGGGCCGTGCGGCTGGTGGTGGACACCGGCATGCACCACAAGCGCTGGAGTCGCGAAGCGTCAATCCAGTACATGCTCGATTACACCGGCATGGGGGTCGATGAGGTCACGGCGGAAATCGAGCGCTATCTGGTCAACCCCGGTCAGGCGCTGGCCTACAAGATCGGCATGATGAAAATACTTGAGCTGCGCGAGTATGCCCGCGCTGCACTGGGGGAGCGCTTCGATCTGAAAGCCTTTCACGATCAGGTGCTGACCCATGGTGCCTTGCCGATGTACCTGCTGGAACGGGTGGTGCGCGACTGGGTTGATTCCATGCAGGACAATGCCACCGCGTGAGCGCAGAAGGTTGAAATCCGGAACAGATTCGTCATCGCAGCCCGGCGCGGCCAGCTGTGACAATCTGTGACCACCTGGCTGCCGGGGCTCCCGGCGGCCTGCGCACATTGCCGCATCTGCTGCAAGGTATTGATTCGATGACAGATGTAGTGCGCAAGTAAGAAAGTGGTCACTGTCGCAGACCTGGACGTGCGCGATTTAGTGTGACAGCGCAGGCAGCTCATTGCTTGTGTCGGCCCCGTGTATAGGTGTATAAACATTCATGTCATACAGTGCGATTGAGCACTGACTGGCAACACAAACCTTTCTTGCGGGAGCAAAACCAATGAATACAAGCAAAACAATCGTGGCGGGCGTTGCCGCCACCGCAGTGATGTCGGTGGTGGCGATGTTTGTCGCGCCGATGATGGGCATGCCGAAGATGGATTTCGGCCACATGCTGGGCACCGGCAACCCGATGATGGCCATGCCCTATGCCGCTGGCTGGATGATCCATTTTGTCGTCGGCATCGTCATGGCGCTGGTGTTTGCAGCGGTGGTGCGCGGCAGGCTGCCTGGCAATAGCATCGTGCAGGGCGTGCTGTATGCCCTAGTGATTTTCCTCATGGCGCAGTTGCTGGTGATGCCGATGATGGGCAATGGTGTGTTCTCCGGCGGCAACATGCAGCTGATCATGGGCAGTCTGATCGGACACGTGGTGTTTGGTGCCGTGCTCGGGGCTGTCGTGGGTAAAAGCTAAACAGTCTGGCCGGCCCCGGCTGGCTTGCTGCATCATCCCGCTGCCACTATCGCAGCGGGATTTTTTTGTCTGCGCTATTTTATCGGCGACAAAAAGGCCTATATTGGCGCTTATGGAGTTCAAGGATTACTACAAGATCATGGGCGTCAGCGAAGACGCTGACAGCGATGCCATCCGCAAGGCCTATCGCAAGCTGGCGCGCAAGTATCATCCGGATGTGAGCAAGGAGGCCGATGCCGAACAGCGCTTCAAGGAAGTCGGCGAGGCTTATGAGGTGCTCAAGGACAAGGACAAGCGCGCCGAGTACGATCAGCTGCGCAAACTGGGTGCGCGCGGTCGCGACGGCAGCTTCCGGCCGCCACCGGGCTGGCAGGCACGTGGCGGTGGTGCCCAGGCCGACTTTTCCGATGCCGGCGATTTCAGTGATTTCTTCTCCTCGATTTTCGGTGGCTTCGGCGGTGCCGGCCAGCAGGGGCAGCGTGCCCGCCAGCCGTACCGGCAGCGCGGTGAAGATGTGCACAGCAAGCTGGCGCTGCTGCTGGACGAGGCCTATAAAGGCGGCGAGAAGTCAGTTTCGTTTCAGGTGCATGAGCCTGATGCACAGGGCTTTCTGCGCAGCCGCCGCAAGACCCTCAAGATCAAGATTCCGCCCGGTGTGACCCGCGGCCAGCAGATCCGCCTCAAGGGTCAGGGTGGCCCGGGCAGTGGCGGTGGCAACAACGGCGATCTGTTCATCGAGATTGATCTGGCGCCGCATCCGCTGTTTGTGGTGGATGGCAAAAACCTGCAATTGACGGTGCCGGTCGCCCCCTGGGAGGCGGTGCTGGGCGCGTCCATCCGCATTCCCACTCTGGATGGTGAAATCAACATCAAAGTGCCGCCCGGCTCCAGCGGCGGTCAGAAGCTGCGTCTGGCCGGCAAGGGACTCGCCGGCGGCGATCTGATCGTCATATTGCGCATCAGCATGCCGCGACAGCACAGCGACAAGGCGCGGGAACTGTATCAGCAACTGGCTGACGAATGCCAGTATGATGCGCGCAAAGACTGGGCCAAGCCATGAACGAGCGGTTGCCGACAGACAGCCATGCCGCCAGGGTTGAGGTGGTTACGGAGACACTGACGCTGAGCCTGCACGAAGTTTGCCAGCGCTGCGGACTGAATCTGTCTGATCTGCAACATCTGCTGGCGCATGGCGTTATCGAGCCAGTGCCGGCCAGCAGTGACGAGTGGCTGTTCAGTGCCGATGCACTGGGCTTGCTGGCACGCGCAGCCCGCATGCAACGCGACTTTGAACTCGATGCGGCCGGCCTGGCGATGGCTTTGAGCCTGCTGGATGAACTGCAGCGCAGCCGCCGTCAGGTGGACAGACTGCGCCAGCTGCTGGCCCAGCATGTGCAGCTGTAAGCAGTTGTTTTTCAGCTGATTATCGGATCGCCTGCGGCAGCTGTCGTGTCCGGCAAGCGCGCGTGCATGACGCGAAACCACAGCGGCGGCAACAGCGCGAGCAGAAACATGGTGGCATAGCCGGCCGGCAGTTGCGGTGCTGTGGCCACCGATTGCAGGTTCTGATAATCCACTCGCGGTCGGGCGTGGTGATCGGAATGGCGCTGCAGGTGCAGCAGTAGCTGGTTGCTCAGCCAGAAATCCGAATTCCATGAATCCTGTGGACCGGGGCGCTGAAACCTGCCATTGGGCAGCTGCTGCCGGCGCAGTCCATAGTGCTCGACGTAGTTGATGATCTCCAGCGAGACGATGGCCATCAGGGCCTGGCCGGCCCAGGCCAGCAGACCAAGGCTGCCGGCCCAGCTCCATGCCAGCAGTGCCATGGCCAGCGTCAACACAGTCCACCACAACATCTCGTTGCGCCAGTGCCACGCCGGCCGGCCGAACAGTTGCAAGCGGCGGGCTTCCAGTCGCCAGGCATTGAGGGCATTGTTGAACACCGAACGCGGCAGAAAGGCAAACACGCTCTGTCCGGCCTTGGCTGAAGAAGGGTCCCGGGGGGTCGATACCCAGACATGGTGTCCGCGCACATGCTCGATCTTGAAGCCGGCATAGGCCACGCTGCACAACAGCACACCGCCCAGATTGGCCAGCCAGCGGTTTTTGCGATGGATCAGTTCGTGTGCCACGTTGATCGCATTGATGCCACTGACCACGCCCATGGACAGAATCATGCCAAGCCAGCCCGCCGCCCCCAGCCAGTCGGCGCTGGCGGCGAAGTCGAGAAAAGCATACAGCAGCAGAAACTGAATCATGGCACAGACCACCGGCAGGCTTTGATACAGCCATGCTGGACCGGCGACCGGGTGGTTGCACCGATCGCGGCCACATGCCAGATCGGCCAGCGGCAGCAGCACGTACAGCACAATCAGCGGCAGCCACAGCGCCAGCGCGGCCCCGCCTGCCAGCCCCCGTGCGTGCAGCGACGCCGCCAGCCACAGGGCCAGAAACATCAGTCCGGGTATGCACATTGCCAGTAAAAAGCCGAAGCGTCGCATCGCTACACTCTACAACAAATCCTCAATAAACCAGGCGCTGAATACGTGTCGGCCATTGAGTCCGGATTTCTGATAGATGCTGGAAGCCTGCTGGCGCACGGTCTTTTCGGTGGTTTCTCGCAGCAGCGCGATTTCTTTCAGGCTCAGGCCTTTGATCAGCAGCTTGCCTATTTCGCGTTCACTGGGTGACAAATCCCAGCGCTGGAATTGCCGCTCGATCTCCTGTGCCAGCTCGTGCCGCGCACCGGCGAGCTGGCGATTGATGGCAGCACCATGGTCGGCGCTGGCCTGATGCTGCGCCACCAGACTGGCCCGCAGAGCATGGATTTCCTGGATTTTCTGATACAGGGAATACGCCACCCAGATCAATGCCACGATGGCCAGCAGTGTGATGGCCACTTCCTGCAGGATGTGCATGCGGTCAGCGCCGTGACCAAGATCCAGCACAATGTCGCTGCCACTGGCGAGGATGATCACGATCAGCAGCGTCAGCAGCAGCAGGTGTTCAGGGAATCGGCGCAGATGGCTTTTCATGGGTCATTTGTACCATTGTGATGACGATCAGACAACTGCCCGATGACCTGGTTGCCTGCTTGCCGCATGCTGCTGGTCAGAGCAATTCGTTCTGCGCCAATGGAGACAGATCATGCCCAATACATTATCCCGCAATGATGACATCAAGGTTTGGCCGTTGTGGCTGCGCTGCTTTCACTGGCTGCTGGTGGCGGCATTCCTGATCAGCTATCTGACCGGCGACGATTATCGTCAGATTCACGTCTGGTCGGGTTATCTGATCATTGCCCTGCTGCTATTGCGCATTGGGCTCGGCCTGTTAAGCTCAGGCTTTGCCAGCCTGCGCGGCTGGTTCTGTTCGCCACGCCAGGCTGTGGGTTATCTTGGCGGCCTGCTGCGTGGTGATGGACGACGCTATCTGGGTCACAATCCGGCCGGAGCATGCATGAGCCTGGCTCTGGTGCTGACACTGAGTGTGACCCTGGGCACCGGACTGGCCCTGCATGGTGTGCATGGCGCTGGCCCGCTGGCAGTAGTGATGGACGCACAAAACAGTGCTCAGCCCGATGCCTCCACAAAGAGCAGTCACGAGCATGACCACGAAGACGAGGAAGAGGAAGACGCTGCGGAAGAATTCTGGGAGGAGCTGCACGAGCTGTTCGTCAACATCAGTCTGGCGCTGGTGATACTGCACATTCTAGGTGTGCTGGCCTCATCCTGGCGGCATCGTGAGAATCTGCCAAAATCGATGCTGAGCGGTCGCAAGAAACGTCTGCCAGAATAACGCAGCAGCATCGACCTGTCCGGGCTAATGTACCCCGCCGGAAATACTGTAACGTTCAGCGAGTCGGAAAGCGCTTAGCCGCAAGGCATGGCTCGCAGGTCATGGCCATTCCATGGCCAAGAGCCATAACACAGCGGATGAGTGATTTCCGGCTCGCCCTGCGGGAGCGCCCCTGAGGCTGCATTACGGCGTTGCAATCCTGGTCAAGGGCTTGCCATTCACTGCCCAGACACTACGATCCGCGTCTTGTACTGCAGCCACAGGACGCGCTCTGAATGTCACAGTATTTCCGGCGGGGTACATTAACAGGTCGATGCCGATGGGCGAGCGGTTATTTCTTGATGCAGTCGCTCAGAGGTCGTACTGGTAGAAGTGAAAACCTTCCTCGTAGTAGGGTTTCATCCAGCCATCGCACCAGTTCAGAATGTCTTTTTTCTCGGTAAAGACACGGCGAAAACCGAATTTTTCATAGGCGCGGATGGCCCATTCGGCTTCCGGATGGGCGATCAGCACCATGGCTTTCTTGCCACGCCGGCGCGCTTCATCGGCCGCCCAATCCAGCTTCATGCCGCCGTAGCCCTGGCCGACATGATCGGTATGCAGATACACGTAGCCTAGATAGACATAAGCTTCGTTGACATCCTGCATGGTGATGGTGCCAACGATTTCGTCGTTCACCCGCGCCACATAGAAATCGCGCTTGCCGAAATTCTCGCGCGCCCATTGCGCGTCCACATGGTGCTCGGTCATGTCTTCCGGATCGACAAAGCCCTCGTACCATTCTGCCGAGGAACTGATGATGTCGACCACATCTTCCATGTGTTCCAGTTTTGCCGGACTGATGGTCAACTGGGGTTTGTCCGCGCTTGTTTTCACGGGCTCAGCAGCTGTGTTCATGATTCACCTTCAAGATATAACTAACTGATTATTATAACATAAAACGAAGACCGCTGCTGAGTCCAGCAATATCAATGGCTTACAGCCAGGTATAGGATTCACCCCAGCTGTTGCGCGCCAGCGCTTCGATGCGCGCGATGACTCTGGCGTCCACCGCGAAGGCATCGCCGGTTTCGTAGGGGCTGTAATGAAACGCATACAGTCTGCTGGCAAACTGCTCGAATGGCAGCGAGGATTCACCGGCAAGCTCACCGTGTCCACTGACCGTGGGGCGTATGTCCTGCCCCCAGTCCTGCCGGCCCTCGTTGTTGGGGTTGTAGAAATACACCCGCAGCGCATGCAGATCATCAGCAGCGATGCGCAGGATGGAGACCGCATGCGGTCCCAGCAGGCGGCCATGAATGTCGGTGATCAGCAGGCCTACCGGATTCGGGTAGATCATCTCGTGATCGTCGTTGTAATCGGGATGGTGTGAGGCATAGAACAGGCGCACGAAATCCTCATAAGCACTGACCATACCGGCAGCATCCACTGCGGCGGCGAATCCGGAGGCGATCTGGCGGCCATACAGTGCCCGGTTCACCCATTTATGCCCGTCCTCACCGCGCAGCGCCGCGCGGCGCATGAACTCGTCGTAGAGTCGGTCCAGATGCGGTACCAGCAGTCTGGAGACCGGATCCAGACGTTCATCAATGTGACCGCCAGCGACGCCGCCAAGCAGTTCCGCCGAGTTCAGCGACACGCCTTCAAACTCGATTTCCACCAGATTGTTGCGCGCAGCTGTGGCCACCAGCTCCAGCAGATAATTGGGTTCGTGCCGGCTCCACAGGCTGATACCTCGCGCTGCCTGGCAGGTCGGATTGTGGCCCTGGCCGATGCCCAGCGGCTGACCCAGCACACTGAACATGCCGGCCAGCAGCACCATGTTGGCGGTCAGGCCATGACCTTTGGGGTAATTGCTCAACAGGACTTTCGCCACCTCCGGATGGATGTCCAGATCCACCAGCCGACGCAGCCCTGCGGTCACCGCGGGACGGTTCAGCAGGCCGCGCTCAAGCAGACCGGCAAAGCCGTAAATGGCGTGGTGCGTGGCTGGCGTGATGCCGACCCTGAGCAGATCCACCACCAGCTCCTGATCTTCATTGATGCTGGCCATGCCGTAATCGTTGACGCCCAGTGCATTCGCCAGCAGGCGAGGTTCACGACGGCTGAGAAAGCGCAACAGCACCGCATGCCAGGGGTTGCTGAGCCCGGTTTCCTGCAGAGTGTAGGCAAAGGCGTGACATTCGTCCTCGATCTGCTCCGCACTGGCATCGCGCAGCCGATTGCGGTATTCGCTGAGGCTGTCACAGCGTTGTGCCAGCGGGGCAGGTTGGTCAATCGCCAGCCGATAGGTTTCCAGCAGTTCGTCACTGGCCGCACTGGTACCGCTTGCCGGCAGGCGCTCGGCATAGCGGATCAACTCGATGCTGCGTTGCACCAGGATCGGACGCTGCGCCTGGATGAAGCCGATCTCGGCAACCACCTCATCGCGCAACCCGGCCATCGGGATCTGCTCGGCGATCAGCGCCAGCAGCCGCTGGGCGCGTGTGTAGATGTGCGGTCGCTGACGCGAGGCCTCACTGCTGTCGGCGAACAGCAGATGCAGATTCTGGATAATGACATCGCGCAGAAACTGGATCGCCTGCTCGGCGCTGACCTGATCGTGCTGTTGCCGCCCGGTGGCAATCGCCAGCATGCGCAGCTCGCTGAGCGTTTCCAGCGTCGGGTAGACACCTTCTCCCAGCAGCCCGCCGCCGGCAAGTTGCGGGATCAGCTTTTCTGGCTGGTTCCACGGGCCATTGTGAAACACACCAGCGCTATCAAAGCGATGCGCATGCTGTGCCACCTCCTGCATGCCCTCGGCGCTGTTCAGCAGTTGTCCGGCGAGTTGGTAGACATCGGTCTGATAGCGCGCCTTGGCGAAGCTTGCTGCCTGCTCCAGCGCAGTCAGCGCCTTGGTGAAGTCACTGGCGGTGCGGGCCGGAAGCGATGCCGGGTCGGTTGGGGGCGTGGCGTCGGTCGGGCTGACCATGCTGTCATTGATAGAAGTCAAATTTTTCCCACCTGATCAGGCGTTGTTTGATGGCTTCGGCGTCGTCGCCGAAGAAGTTGATCTTGCCGTAATGGTTGCCAAAGCCAACGCGTTCGGCAACTTTCTGGGTTACAGGTTCAAACATGTCGTGCTTTTCATACAGTGGATCCTGCAACAGTTCATCCGGCACCTCGAGTTTGCTGACCCTGGGTTTCTGCGGATAGATCATGACATTGCCGGCATGGCCCTGGATGTCGCGCACCTCATCCGGGAAAAACGCCTGCAGCTCTTCATCGCTGGTTTGCGGGTCGGCGCACAGCAACTGGGCGGCAAACGGATCAAAGCCATAGGCGCGCTGGATCAGGTCGAAGATGTGGCCGCCGGGAATGCGGTTGGCCACTTCGCCAAAGTTCAGTTCGCCTGCGCTGTCTATGAAGTATTCCGGGTGGATGACGCCGTTGTCCATGTTGAAGGCGCTGACCAGCTTCTCCACGGCGAGACGGATCTTGGCGCGCTCGGCCTCCAGTTCAGGCCCGGGCGGCAACACCTGGGAATAGCCCAGATGCACGTACTCATTGATGTTCATGAACCAGATTTTGCCGTTGTGGATGAACGCCTCGACGGAAAATTCCTGGCCATCAAGATGGCTCTCAACCATACAGGGGAAGACGTCGTCCGGCAGTGCGTCGATGTCCGCCAGCGAGCGGATGATGCAATGGCCGACACTGCCGGCGGCGCGGGTCGGTTTCAGATGCACCGGATCCTCGACATCGCCAGCAACGTTCATCAAGGCCTCGTTGACGCGGCGGAAAAAGCGCTTGACCTCGTCACGGTGTGAAACCTCTTCAAACACACCAACGCGCAGCCCGCTCATCTGCGCCTTGCGCTTCATCATGGCCTTGTCGCGAAACAGCAGACCACGGTTGAACAGACGCGGCTTGTCCTGGATCCTTGCATTCAGGGCACCGGCCCACTCGACGCATTCCTCGTACAGCGGTACCGCCACCCGGACATTTTTGTCCAGACACTGGGTCAGCAGTTCATCGGAATGTTCATTGATGCGGTCGAAGTCCCAGGCGATGGCGTCAATGCCGTCCTGCTGCAGGGCGGTTTCGAAGCCAGGTGGCACCACGGCGACAAAATCCAGCCCCAGCTTGTGCGCGGCCTCAAAGGACTCGATCAGATAACCCAGCAGGGCGATTTTGCCGCTGCGCGGCGCGCTGAGAGTGAAATCAGGATTGTATGCATGCATGGTAATACCAGTTTAGAACAGAGGTCATGGTAACAAATGGCCATGGCAGCCTCAGATTCAAGCCGCTGCGGATTCGGACCGCCGCTGATTTGAAGCGACTTGCTGACCGTAGCCGTTGCCATGCCTGGCTGCGTGGCATAATGGCTAGTGTACCCCGCCGGGAATACTGTAACGTTCAGCGAGTCGGAAAGCGCTTAGCCGCAAGGCATGGCTCGCAGGTCATGGCCATTCCATGGCCAAGAGCCATAACACAGCGGATGAGTGCTTTCCGGCTCGCCCTGCGGGAGCGCACCTGAGGCTGCATTACGGCGTTGCAATCCTTGTCAAGGGCTT
>JAHJQV010000009.1 GCA_018819105.1 Gammaproteobacteria bacterium | reverse complement strand
TTGCAACGCCGTAATGCAGCCTCAGGGGCGCTCCCACAGGGCGAGGCGGAAAGCACTCATCCGCTGTGTTATGGCTCTTGGCCATGGAATGGCCATGACCTGCGAGCCATGCCTTGCGGCTAAGCGCTTTCCGACTCGCTGAACGTTACAGTATTTCCGGCGGGGTACACTAACGCCCGAGGTCAGGCAAAGTGTTGCGCTCTGCAGCGCTGAGCAGTTCGATCTGCAGACTGTCAAAGTCAGCCGTGATCACGGCCAGATCGGCCAATGCCTGACGATATTGCAATACCGCAGCAATGCGCCGGTTGCGGGCATCGGCCACAACGATTTCACGCTGGTTGACGAGAAAGAAATTGCTTGCGCCACTGCGAAACAGTTCCTGCTCCGCGTCGCGCATGGCGATAGCCTGTTCGATCTCCAATTCCGCCAGCTGACGCAACTCGGCCGCTGCCTGCAGGGTCTGAAATACCCGCTCAAGCTCCACCGCGATGGAGTCTTCGATGTTCTGTCGCCGGTGCGCCAGCGCCTCCATTTCTGCCTGCGCCTGCACCCGACGGCCGGTGGCGGCATTGCGCTGCAGGGGGACGCTGAAATTCAGCGATACAATGTTGTCCACGCCTTCACGCGACAAACCGCCCTGGCCGGGATCACCCAGATCGCGGGCCAGCTCATAGCGTAAATCCAGATTCGGCTTGATGTCGTTTTCGGCCAGCAGTATGCGCTGTCTGGCACGCTGGATTTCGGTGTTCAGGCGCGCCGGCTCGGGCCGCTGTTGCAGCGCCTGCTGCAGTGCATCGTCAAGCACCGGCAGATCCTGCTCCAGGGTGAAATAGCTGGCAGCTGGTGGCAGTCGCTGCGGTGGCGGCCGCAGCGGCTGACCGTTCTGATCGCGATAATAGTACGACAGTGCAATCGCCGCCCGCTGCAGATCGCGCTCGGCTTCCACCAGCAACGACTGGCGGCGAATGATGTTCTGGCGATTTTCTGTGAGCAGAATTTCAGCGGCATCGCCTTCATCAATGCGGATGCGCAAAGCTTTTTCCCGCTCGAATGCCAGTTGCAGCAGATTGTCGAAAACCTGCCGCTGCAAACCGAATGCCTGCCACTCGTTGTAAGCCTTGAGGGCATTGCGCTGCACATCCAGGAACACCGCCTGCAACGCATAGTCGGCAACGTCCAGTGCCAGGCGGGCATCATTGCGCTGAAAACGTCGGCGATCCAGATCGCGGTCACGCAACAGCGACAAGGCCACCCCCAGCTTCAGTTCGCCGCCCAGATTGGTGAAGTTGATGTCTTCGTAGACTGGAAAGCTGCCGCGCGAAATGCGGTAGGATCCATACACCTCGGCACTGTACTCGGCCAGCGGCTGACTGATTTTTGCCGTGGCCAGCTGGCCATCATAAAACCCGCTGAGGCGACTGTAGCTGTCGGCGCTGACGGTGGTGTCAAAGGCACCATCGGCCTGCTGTATCAGCCCCAGCCGTGCCTGCCGATCGGCGCTGGCAGCCAGAATCTGCGGCACGTGCTCGGCCGAGCGTTGCAACAGCTCATCGGCCTGCAGTGGTGTCTGTGGCTGCGCTGCCAGATCCGAGTCCGACTGTGCCGCTGCGGTGCCTGTGACACACCACAGCAGACACAGCAGGCCACAGCCGATGCACTGCAGCCAGTGCCGGCTCACTCGCATTGCGACCACCCTTGCGCCGGCTTCAGCCATTGCTCTGGCTGCCATTCTGCCCGCTGCTCTGGCCATTGCTCTGGCCATTGCTCTGGCCATTATTCTGGGGAAACTGTGGCGGGAAGGTGTTCAGGCGTCGCCACAGCTCATACCCGGCCGGCACCGTCTCCAGCAGCACCCAGCCATGCGCGCGGGCACCGAACATGGTGAATCGCTTGTCCGGCCAGGGCTCATCCATGGGGTCCTCGCTGACCATCACCCGGAACAGACCGTCCAGGCCCGCCACCGGGTCGACAAAGGTCACCACGCCGCCGAATGTGCCCACCGCGATGGAGGGCCAACCGCTGAACTGCACTGCCGGCCAGCCTTCGAATTGCAGTCGCACTTTCCGCCCGACCTCGATCAGTGGCACATCCCGTCCCGGCACTTTCAGCTCCACAATGAGATTCACATCGGCCGGCATGAACGTGGCCAGTGCCTGGCCGACATTGACAAAGGTTGAAGAATCACCGGCATTGACGCTGATGATGGTGCCGTCACGTGGGGCGGTGACCAGCTGGGTGGATTGCCGCGACAGATTGATCTCTGCGGTATTCAGATCAGCCTGTACCGAGGCTTTACGCGCGCGCAAATTTTCCACCTGCAGTCGCGCGTTTTCAAAATCCAGACGCGAACCCAGCCCCTGGTCGAACAGTCGCTTGCGACGTTCATAATTCAGTGTGGCGGTGGCAATCGCCTGCTCGATCGCTTCCAGCTGTCTGGCCACCGCCTCCCGTTCGGAACGCAATCGGTCCAGCAACAACGGATCGTTGTCCAGTATGCGGGCAATGGGGTCGCCTGCCCGCACCGTGCTGCCATCGGTGACAAACCATTCGGAAATGCGACCGGAGACCAGCGCATTGATCTGCTGCACACGATCCTGCGGATTGCGGGTGGTGACCACACCCTCGCCGCGCACGGTCTGCACCCAGGGGGTGAACACCAGCACCAGCGCCGTGATGCTCACGGCAAACACGATGATCCAGCCCAGTGCACGCAGCGGGCGTGGCAGACGCAGGCTGTGCAGGGTGTTGAAGTGGGAAACTTTTTCTGCCGCAAAGGGACGTTGCTCAACCATCACTGCGCGGCCTCGGATTTGTAGGCATCGACATCCATGATCTCGTCGAAATCAATGTTCCGGCGTCTCTGGGTCAGGCACACCAGACTGATGTCACCGCGTGTGCGCAGATAGCTGACGATGTTTTCATAATCCTCATCGGAGAGCAGATCGTCCAGTTCCGGCAGCACAATGACCTTGGCACCGGCAAGCATGGCGGCGGTCAGTTTCAGGCGCATGGTGTCAAAACCCGACAGCGGTCTGCCGCGGCTGGTCAACCAGGTGTCGAGCCCGTCAGGCAACTGCCGGATCACTTTGTCGACCCCGGTAATCTGCAGCATGTCCCAGAAATCGGCACGATCCGCGTCCGGTGCAGCCAGCTTCATCAGATCTATGATGCGGCACTGGATCAGGCTCTGACGATCGATGACAACAATGCGGTCGCGCAGATCATGGCTGTCGAACTCGCGCAGATCATGCCCGCCGAGTGTGATGTGTCCCTGCTCCGGCTGCTGATAGCCTTTCAGATAATTGATGATGCGGCGACGGTCTGCCGATTTTTCCATCACCAGACTGGAAATGCTGCCACCGGGCAGTCGCAGGCTCAACTGCTTGCTGGTGCCGGGCATGGTCACATCATGAAAGCACAGTTCCTCGCCACCGTCATCCAGCTCAGTGCGCTCCCGCGCACGCTGGTGCGGAATGCCATACACCAGAGACAGCTCCTCGCAGGCAGCGAAAATGTCATAAATGGCTTCCAGATATGAGGTGAACTGGGCAATGCCGACAAAAATCGCTGACATGATCAGCTCGGCGGCAACCAGCTGCCCCAGCGTCAGCTGGCCTTCGATCACCAGCACACCGCCCAGCCCGAGCAGGGTGGCGCTGCTCAATGCATACAGCAGCAGCAAGGCCAGCGATTGGCCAAAACTGGGCCCGAAGAAGCGGATGCTGGCATCAATGTAGTTGCTGGTCTGCTGTTCGACCCGATTGTAGACGTAGTCCACATGCCGACTGGATTTGAAAAAATCACCAGCGGCAACAATGCCTTGCAGACAGGCACCGGTGTTGTATTTGGCATGGCTCAATTCAATCACCCGGCGAATCGCGCGCGGCCCCCAGAGCAGTGCCGTCAGGGTCAGCAGCACAATCAGGGCAATGTTGAAGGCCAGCAGCGCCGGATGGTAGAGCGACACGACAATGAAGCCGATGATGGACTGCAGGAAGATCGCAAACGCCCCACTCAACACCAGCGGCACGCGGCGCTGCAGTGTCATGATGTCAAAATAGCGGTTGATCAGATCGGCACGATCGGTGCCGTCAAAGAAAGCCGCCTTGGCATGCACAGACTGCAGTGCAATGTCGCCGGTCAGCCGCGCATAGATGCGGCGACCGAACATTTCCATGACGTGAATGCGTGCCGCCGTGAGTACCCCGGAGATCAACAGCAGAATGAACAGCACCACCGAGAGCACAATCACCGGCCGGATCATGGCCGTGTTGGCCACCGTATCGATAAGCATCTGCACCGATATCGGCACCGCCAGCGTGAGCAGACTGATGGCCACACCATAGACCATGGCCAGCACCATGTACTGCTTCTCCGGGGCAAGTATCAGCCACACCAGGCTGAATGCCGTACCCATGGTAATTTTGTTCTGACCTTTGATCACTATGTGTGCACTCATGGCAAGACCTTAGCACGATATGGTGCGCGCATGCTGATTATCAAATTGATTTTATGAACAATGTTTGATAGATTAAATTTATATTTGTTCAGTCAGGATGGTCGTGCCCAGTCTGCGTCAACTCACCTATCTTATTACTGTGGCGGAAACCGGACATTTCGGCAAAGCGGCAGAAAAACTGCATGTCACCCAGCCCACCCTGAGCATGCAGCTGGGCAAGCTGGAGCGTGAACTGGGCAGCAAGCTGCTGCAGCGGCTGGGCAAACGGGTGCAGCCGACACCGATTGGGCGCAATGTGCTCGCGCATGCACGCAATGCCATCGCCGAAGTGCGTCGCATTCAGGATCTGACGCGAGCCGGAGACAAACTGGGCAACGGTCTGTTTCATCTCGGCGTGTCGCCGACGCTGGGCCCTTACCTGCTGCCCAGTCTGATTGCCAGTCTGCATCGTCAATGGCCGGAGTTGAAACTTTCCGTGCGCGAGCATGCCCCGGCGCAACTGGAAACCAGGCTCAGCCAGGGTGATCTGGACCTGGTTATCGCCCCGTTGCCAATCAATGGCCACCAGTTGCAGACCAGACTGCTGTTCGAAGAACCGCTGCTGCTGGCCGTGTCACCGGATCATCCACTTGCCGGACAGGAGAAAGTGCAAAAACACCAGCTCAAAGGACAACGCATCCTGGCCATGGAAAGCGGGTTTCATTTGCGTGAGCAGGTCGCGGCCCTGTGTGATGACTACGAGGCGGAGCTGCTCAGGGATTTCGAGGGCACCAGCCTGGATACGCTGCGGCACATGGCCGGCATGGGTCTGGGCATGGCCTTTCTGCCGGCACTGTATGTGCATTCAGAGATTGATGGTCGCAACGATGTCTGCATGCTGCGACTGGCAGCGCAGGAACCTTATCGTCAGATCGGGCTCGGATTTCGCAAGTCCGTGATTAATTCTGCAGCCTCGGACGCAGACCGCACTGAGCAATCGCAGGGTTTGCACACCATGCTGCAGGATCTGATTGCTGGCCTGATCAGCGACTACATCAGTCAGTTCCCGGATCTGCGTCAGCTGCATCCGGGTGGCGCGACATAATTGACGCAAGCAGATCGCATGAGCCCAGCGCCCAAACCTGCATCAATACGGTGAACAAATGCGTAAGCTACTGAAAACAATATTCATCATTATCATCGTGGCGGTACTGGGCAGACAGCTGCAGATCATGCTGGACAGCAGAATCGACGCTGCAGCGGGCCCCTGGCTGCAACACGGCCAGGCCTCCAGCATGCGGGTTTACTGGCACACCCCCACAGCCAGTCCGACTGCCGCCACCGTGTTCGCCGCCGACACCGGACAGGTGGTGCAAAGCGTGCGTCTGGACGGCACCCGCCGCAGCCACAGCATCACCTTCGACGCCCTGCAGGCGGAGTCGCGCTATGAGTATGTACTGCAATGGCCGGCGACGACCGATGCCACGCGGCATGCGTTTCGCACCCCGCCGGCGGGTGCTGACAGCAGCGTGCGGCTGTGGCTGCTGGGCGATCCCGGTCGAGACGGTGAGATTGCGCAGCGGGTTCAGGCTGCCGCCAGACAATGGATGTCCACGCATGTTTTGTCCACGCATGTTGTGCCAGACGCGACACGATCGCCAACAGGCCAGCCAGATCTGCTGCTTACCAGTGGTGACAATGCCTACACGTCAGGTCGCTTCAATGAATACCGCGAGGCCCTGTTGCAGCCACTGGCCAGCGAGTTGACAGGAACGTCGTTCTGGCCTGCCTATGGCAATCACGATGCCCGGCGACGGGCATTCTTCAAACTGTTCACTTTTCCCGCCAATGCTGAATCCGGCGGGATAGCCTCAGGCAGCCAGCGTTACTATGCCTTCGATTATGGCCCGGTACATGTGGTCATGCTTGACAGCCAGTCCTCGTTGCGTCTGGACAAGCCGGACATGCTGAACTGGCTGCAGCGGGATCTGCAACACAACACGCTGCCCTGGACCATTGTCGTGCTGCACCATCCACCCTACAGCAAAGGCAGCAACGATTCCGATGCCGCCAGCGGCAGCGACTGGCGTCAGCGCGTGGTGCGCGAAGACATTGTGCCGCTGCTGGAGCAGGCCGATGTCGACCTGGTGCTGGCCGGGCACAGCCACAGCTACGAACGCAGCCATCTCCTGGCTGGACATTATGGAAGCTCACCCAGCCTGACCGAAGCCATGCTGCGCCAGCGCGGCAAGGGTCCGGGAGACATTTACCGCAAGGACAGCGACTGTCACACCCAGTGTGGCACGGTGTATCTGGTACTGGGCAGTTCCAGCAAAATCGATCAGGCTCCGCTGGATCACCCGGCCATGGCCGTGGCCACCGCCACCGCCGGTTCGCTGATCATCGATGTTGACCGCGACTGTCTGCAAGCCAACATGATTGATCAGCACGGCCGCAGCGCCGATGTGTTCGTTCTGGACAAAACTGCTGCAGGATCAGCGTGCAGTATGCCGATTATGGCAGCTGCACACTGAGCTCATATGTCCATTGGACACTTCGTTGCGGGCATGGATGATCCACACGGCGGCAACTGAAGATGTATCAGTGAGTGAAGGTTTTGTCAAAATCTGTCAAAAAGCGTATCATGGGGCAAGATCACTGATCGCGGGATGACAGCCTGATGGCATTGGCCACTGCACAGGTACTTGCAACGCGTCATTTCGGGTCACAGTCACAGACGAGTCGTCTGCTTAACGACAGGGAAGTCAACATCGGTGCTGCCAGCATAAGCAATGCATGGGCAACTGCATGGGGACATCCATATGAAATACATCAGTCATCGACAGATCCGCGTATCGTTCCTGGTCATCCTCACCTGCTTCATGGCCACTGCCTGCAGTGAGTCCGAGCAGGATGTCATGCAAAGTTACCTCAAGCATATGACCGAAGTGGCGGTGATCATTGAGAGCACCCGCAGTCAGGAGAGCGCGATCACTGCCGCCAGGCGCATCGCCGAATTGAGCAGCCAGATCAACCCATTGGTGAACAGGATCCGCTCATTGCCGGAAACCACACAGGATGAGCTGATGCGCACACACGGCACCAGCATCAGGGAAATCAATCAGCGCATCAGCAGCGCTTTGTCCGCACTGGCGCTGCGCGACGCCGGCGCACGACGCACCATCAGTGATGAACTGGTGCGGCTGGAGCGGCTCTGAAATAGCCCCACCAGATCCTCGAGCGCGTGTTAGAGAGGGCATCTTGACCTTGCAATCCCAGCCATTCATAGAGATACACTGACTGCTGACCCGGCATATGCGAGCCGCAGGTCTGGCCTCTCGCCTGCCACCAGCCTCCCGGCGCGACCCAACATCACAGCCGCCAATATGCGCGGATTATTCTTTCATTATTATCTTAAATATCGCTTTATTTAACATAATTCCATATTAATTCCTAACTATTTACCCAAAATTGACAACGTTATTGTGCCCCCGTATCATCTATATGATATTGATATTAAATGACTTTTATAATATCAATCGCAGCCCCTTCAACATTTTGCACCTGATTAAGGGTTGAACTTTAATTCAGATATGTTAATTTAGTGGGAAGTCTTAGGAATAATTCAGAACAATATTTGAGAGCCCGCTGCCACAGGCAGCAGTCATAGCCGTTAGCGACTCGCGTCAGGCCGATTTCTTTTCGGGTAAGACGTCACGTCGCAAACGCAGCGTCTCTGCGCTCATCGTGAGCGTTATTCAGCGTCTTCACGCTGATCTGTAGCAACACAATCAGCAAATCATCATCAACAACGAGGTCAATCGATGTTCATTCGCAACAAGCTGAGTCACGCCGTATTTTGTGCACTGGCCGCATCTTCCACCGCCACACTGCTGCACGCACAGGACAGTGAATCCGGACAGAATCAGGACGAGGAGGACAGCAAAGTCATTCCCAAACTGGTGGTCACAGCCACCAAGACCAATGCGCTGGATGCCCAGGATGCGGCGGTCACGGTTCAGGCCGTGGATGACCGCATGATCGAAGAATTGAACATCGGCAACTTTGATGACCTGCGCACCTTCCTGCCCAATGTCACCGCAGCGAGTCGCGGCCCGGGTCAGCAAACCATCTACATCCGCGGCATGGCGGTGCAGCCGATCACTGTTCTGCTGTCTGGCGCCCAGGGTACCCAGCCCAACGTGGCGCTGTACCTGGATGAACAGCCGGTGACCGCGCCTGGTCGCAATCTGGATATCTATGCCACCGATCTCGAGCGCGTGGAGGTATTGCCGGGACCTCAGGGCACCCTGTTTGGAGCCAGTTCGCAGGCTGGTACGATCCGCTACATCACCAAGAAGCCTGACTTGTACGGCTTTGATGCCGGCTTCAAGGCCAGCGGCTCGTTCACCAAAAACGGCGAGTTCAACAATTCGATGGAAGGCTATCTGAACCTGCCCATCACCGACAAGCTTGCCACCCGCCTGACCTTCTACAACATCAACTATGGCGGCTACATCGACAATGTGCCGGGCGAGTTCACGCTGGATCCGGACGTCAACCCCGAATCTGCCGTTGCCGGCAGCCTGCCCGACGACACCACGTTCCGCAGCGCCAACAATGCCGATCTGGCAGAAGACAACTTCAACGACAGCTTCTACCGCGGCATCCGCATCGGTGCCTATTACGAGTTCAATGAGGACTGGAACCTGCTGGTGCAAAACAGCTTCCAGGAACTCGGTGCTGATGGTGTCTTCGACTTCGACCCGGAAGTCGGCGACCTGGAAGTAAGCCGCTTCTTCCCGGACGAACTGGACGATCAGTTCAATCAGATCTCGTGGACCCTGGATGGCCGTCTGGGTATGCTCGACATGCTCTACACCGGTGCCTATCTGAATCGTGACGTACAGCAGTCGGTGGATTACACCGGCTACAACAACGCCGGGGCCTTCATCGCCTACTACACCTGCACCTACGACAACCCGGACTACATCACCAACTACAACATCGATCCGCGTTTCATCACCGAAAACCGCGAATGCCTGGATCCCACCAAGGGATTCAAAGGCGACCAGAATCATGATCGTCACACCCACGAACTGCGGTTTGCCACCCCGGTCGACAATCGCCTGCGTGCCGTGGCCGGTGTTTTCTATGATTACTACCAGCTGGAAACCCAGGACGATTTCTTCTATCAGGCCACGCCGGATCTTGGCTTTGCCCCCAATGCGCCGATCGAGACCGCAGTCTCGATCAACCCTGAAACCAGACCAGCCGGTGTTGCCTTTTTCAATGACATCACCCGCACCGAAGAGCAGATCGCCTTTTTCGGTGAGGTCACCTACGACCTGATCCCGGAAACCCTGGCCCTGACCGTCGGCGCACGCTACTACGACATCGCGCAGAACTTCGAGGGCTCCTCGAACTTTGCCAATGGCATCTTTCAGGGTTCGATCGACTCTGTGGTAGAGGGCGACAGCGGCGGTGCCGGCGGCCGTGACTTTGATCGGACCGGTGGTCACAGTACCGACAAGCTGAAAATCGATGACATCGTGCCGAAATTCAATCTGGCCTGGACACCCACCGACAACGCCCTGTTCTTCTTCACCTATTCTGAAGGCTTCCGTCCCGGCGGCTTCAACCGTGGTGGTGGGCTGCCCTCGGTGAACCCGGATTTCCCCACCGTATCGGTCACCTTTGATACCGATGACGTGACCAACTGGGAACTGGGCTGGAAGAGCATGTTCTTCAACAACTCCGTGCGTTTCAATGGCAGCGCCTACTTCATCCAATGGGATGACATGCAGGTGTCACGCTTTGACCCGCAGAACGTCTCCATCCTCACCTTTATCGAAAACTCGGCCGACTCCGAGATCATGGGCATCGAGGGTGACCTGACCTGGCGCGCCACCCGCAATCTTACCGTTTATGGAGCCTTTTCCTACAACGACACCGAGTTGACACAGGTCGACGCCCAGGTGATCGAGCTGGCTCCGGTCGGCAGCAGATTGCCGCTGGTGCCCGAGTTTCAGGCCACCGCCAGAGTACGCTATGACTGGGCGCCGGACTGGCAGTTTGCCGATGGTGCCTATGTGCAGGTGGCAGGCAGTTATACCGGCAACTCGTTCAGCTCGCTGGTGGCGGAAGAACGCCGCAAACAGGAGAGCTACGAGTTGTTCAACGGTTCCATCGGCGTGAAAAAAGGCAGTTGGGGGGTGGAACTGTTTGCCGAAAACATCTTCGACAAACGGGCGCAATTGTTCATCAACAACCAGGATGACATTCCGCGCATCACCACCAACCGACCGCGCACGGTCGGGCTTAATGTGACCTACCGCTTCCTGCCCTTGTAGGCGATGGCATTCACGTGCTGAGACAACGTACACCAGACAAGGTGGCTAAGCCGCCTTGTCTGTCTGCTGTCAGCACGCCCTATGCTCATGCAGACAGCGCTGATGAATGAGACTGTAACGCAAAGCACCAGGCGCTCGGTGCCGGGCGATGCTCAATCCGAGCTGACAAGGGTTCGAGAACTGGTCCGCCACGAGGATTTTCACGGCGCCATTCGGCTATGTCGCAGGGTGCTCAATGAGGATCCAAAAAACAAGGATGCCTGGTACCTGCAGGCGGTCTCACAACGCTATCTCAAACAATATCAGCAGGCACAGCAAAGCCTGGAGAAGCTGCGGCAGGTTGATCCGGAGTATGGCCGTGCCTGGCAGGAACTGGGCCACCTGCACCGTGTGCAGGATCATTTACAGCCTGCCATCACCGCATTTGCGCAGGCCGTGCGCCACAACCCTGGCCTGATTGCCAGCTGGCGCTGGTTGAGCACGCTGCAGCATCGGGCCGGACAGAACAGCGCCGGTCAGCAGGCCGACCTGCAGTATCAGCGTCTTGCTGCGCTGCCGCGCGAACTGATCAGCGTTACCAGCATGCTGCATGAGGGCAAGCTGTACAAGGCAGAAAAGCTGTGCCGACACTTTCTCAAGCAAAACCCCAGGCACGTCGAGGGTATGCGCCTGCTGGCGCGCATCGGCTGCAAGCTGCACGTGTATGACGATGCCGAGTTTCTGCTCGAATCAGCGCTGGTGCTGCAGCCGGAATTCACCCAGGCGCGCTATGAATACGTCGAGGTGCTGCACAAGCGACAGAAATTCGCTCAGGCACACGCCGAGGCCAGAAAACTGTGCGACTCGACCCCGGGCAATCCTGCCTTCGTCACCATCTATGCCAATCAGTGCGTGGCACTTGGCCAGCATCAGCAGGCCCTGTCGCTGTACGATCAGGTGCTGGCCGAGATGCCTGAGAACCCCGGCATTCATCTGTTGCGCGGACATGCGCTGAAAACCATCGGCGAGCAACAGCCAGCGGTTGCGGCCTACCGCCAGGCGACCCGGATCAAGCCGGAACTCGGAGATGCCTGGTGGTCACTGGCAAATCTGAAAACCTATCGCTTCACTGATGAGGAACTGAACATCATGCGCCAGCAGCTGCAGCGCGAAGATCTGCTGCGCGCCGATCGCTATCACCTGGAGTTCGCCATGGGCAAGGCGCTGGAAGACCGCCAGGAGTATGCCGGGTCATTTCAGCATTATCAGCAGGGCAACCAGTTGAAACAGCTGGAGCTTCGTTATCAGCCGGATCAGATTGATGCCGAATTTGCCCGGCAAAAGGCATTTTTCAGCGTCGCGCGGATGCAGCAGCTGTGTGCGCAGCAGCCGGGCGATCCATCACCCGACCCGATTTTTATCGTTGGCCTGCCCCGTGCCGGCTCCACGCTGATCGAACAGATTCTGGCGTCTCACCCGCACATCGACGGCACCCTTGAGCTGCCCAACGTGCTGGCACTGGTGCACCGCCTGAACGGTCGCCGGCATCTGCATGAGGAACCCAGATACCCGACGGTTCTGGGCGAACTGGACCCGGCAAAGTTTGCCGAGTTCGGTCAGCAGTACCTGCAGGACACGCGCATTCACCGGCAACAGGCACCACTGTTCATTGACAAGATGCCGAACAACTTCCGCCATCTGGGACTGATCCACCTGATGCTGCCCAATGCGCGCATCATCGATGCCCGCCGGGATCCACTGGACTGCTGCTTCAGCGGCTACAAGCAGTTGTTTGCAGAAGGTCAGGAGTTCAGCTATAGCCTGGAGAACATCGGCCGCTATTATGCCGGCTATGTCGATCTGATGGCGCACTGGCAGCAGCTGCTGCCAGGCAAGATACTGCAGGTCGATTACGAAGACGTGGTCAATGACCTGGAGGGTCAGGTACGGCGCATGCTGGACTTTTTACAGTTGCCGTTTGACCCCGCCTGCATCGAATTCCACAAAACCCGACGTTCTGTGCGCACCGCCAGTTCCGAGCAGGTGCGGCAACCAATCCGCAAGCAACAGGTGCCGCAATGGCAGCATTACGATGCCTGGCTTGGCCCGCTCAAACAGGCGCTGGGCGATCAGCTCAGTCCCTGAATCAGGCCATCGCTATAACGCCAGTTCCACCCGCCCGTAGACAAAGCGACCGTTGATGCCGATCGGCGACAGCACATCAAAGGCAAAATTGCCAAAGAAATTGTTCGCCGGGTTGGACAGATCCGGCACATTGTCAAACAGGTTGCGGGCACCCAGCACCAGATTCAGACCATTGCCCAACCGACGCCCCAGCTCCACGTCAAACGCAGTTTCTGGTCCGAATCGCTGGCTGGCAAAGCTGAACACACGCACCGCGCTGCTGTGAAAGCGCATTCTGACCAGCGCCTGCCAGTCGGCCTTGCGCCAGCTGTTGTTGATGATCAGCTGATGCTGCGGCGTGGCAGATTCGATGGTATTGATTTCCTCCACCCCGACCAGCGTCAGGGCAGGATTGATCGCCTGCAGCTCAGCGGGCGTTTCGGCGATGCGACGAATGTCGGTTTCAGCATAGCTGTAGGCCAGGCTGCTGCTGAGCTGCCCTGAGGCCAGCGGACGATCCCAGGTCAGCACCACATCGGTGCCCAGCGTGCGCGTGTCCACGGCATTGGTAAAGAACGCCACGGATTCAACATCCTGACCACCGGGCAGATTCTGCACCAGCTCACTGAGGCTGGTGTTGCCACTGCCATCGTCTTCCAGAAATTCCGACAGCGTGATGCGGTCGTCCACCCGGATGCGGTACACATCCACGGTAAGATCCAGCTGTTCTGACAAATCGGCGGTGAACCCGAAACTGAGATCGAACGCCGTTTCCTCATCCAGTTCGCTGGCACCCAGCGCCTGGCCGATGGCGGAACCGGGTCGCGCCAGCAGCGCGGCAATGCGATCAGCGTCGGGACCGAAACTGGTGGTGCGGCGCTGCCAGTTGATCTGGCTCAGCGCCGGGGCGCGAAACGAATTGGAGACGGAACCACGCAACCGCAGCGTATCCACCACGGCGTAGGACAGGGCCAGCTTGCCACTGCCGGTACTGCCGAAATCGTCATAGTCCTCAAATCGACCGGACACGCTGGCAAACAGGCGCGGCGTGAGCTGCGCCGACAGCTCGGTGTAGGCCGCCAGCACATCACGGTTGTCGTTGGCCGTGTCCTCCGGGCTCAGACCGATGGCGGCCTGTGAGCCAATCGCCGGCAGGCCGACCAGCGCCTCCAACTCCGGCGGAAAACGAAAATCGCCGGCAGCAAACGACGCCGGATCACCGGCGCTGCTGGCAAACGACTCCCGCCGGTAGGCGGCACCGACGGCGACTTCCAGCGGGCCGGCCAGCCCGGCCATGGCGTAGGCGCGACCGGCATCCAGGTTGACGATGAACTGCTCGAATTCGAAACTGCCGGAATCGAATGCAGTCGGACTGGCTGGCCCCAGCGAAGCGTTCAGCGAGTTGCGTACGCCAAAATCGAACTCGTTGCGCCCATAGCCGATGCTGTTGTCCAGTTGCCATTCGCCCAGTTGGTAGCGGGCACCGGCGGTGGCGCTGAGATCGCGGTTTTCACCCAGCGTTACCGGCAGAAAGCCGTTGGGAAATATCTCGCGCACGTTCTGATCATCGTCGGGATAGCGGTAGACATCGGCACCTTCGGTATCGCGCCAGGCGTAGCTGGCAAAGCCGTACCACTCCACCGCGCCAGTCTGCAGCGCCGCATTCAGCCACAGCCTGATGTCGTCGGTTTCCGGATCACCGACACGGTGCGTGCGCTGACCGGCCAGCGCCAGGTTGTCCGGGGTCTGCGGAATGATGAAAAACGGTGGCACCAGGTCCAGCCCGGCGCGATTGGTGGCCTCGCGATGGTAAAACTCTGCCCCAACACGTACAAAGCCCTGTTGCTGCAGGTCAAAACCGTGGTTGATGTAGGCGGTGACGGTCTGGCCGTCGGTCACACTGCGATCAATCGGCGCCACATCGCTGTGATTGACGCCATAGCTGGCCATGATGTCGGTGCCACCGAGGCGGTCATCCAGAATGATGTTGATGACCCCGGCAATGGCATCGGTGCCGTACTGCGCACTGGCGCCGTCACGCAGAATCTCCACCCGCTTTACCGCGCTCAACGGAATCGTGTTGAGATCCACCGCACTGGTGCCACGACCGATCTTGGTGTTGTCGTTGACCACTGCCGAGGTGTGTTTACGCTTGCCATTGATCAGCACCAGAATCTGGTCCGGACTCATGCCGCGCAACTGTGGTGACGAGATGTGATCGGAAGTGACCGAATTGGACTGCTGCGGGAAATTGAACGATGGCGCCAGGATGGACAGCGCCAGGCCAAGCTGATTGCCGGGTGCACCGGTGGCGAGCAGGTCCTCGCGCGAGAACACGTCCACCGGAACCGGCGAATCCATGATCGAACGGGTCTGCGTCAGAGACCCGATCACCACCAGTTCGTCCAGTCCGATGGCGGTGCCGGCATCCGGCACAGCGCTCTGCTGCGCCAGCGCTGGCTGACTGCAGCCGATTGCTGCAGCGGTCAACATGAATGTCATGCGCATGCATATGTTGCAGGTGACAGGTATCATGAATCAGTCCTTTTCTGTGATAAGCGAATGGCAAATCCGTGCACACGCAGTAGCAAACCGCGCAAGCACATGGGATGGAACGGCGGCCAGTTTACCTGAACCAAGACCAGCTGACGATCTCCCCGGTAGCTGGCGCTGCCCGCCACCGGCTTGCATCGCGTTGGCCTGGTTTGCCTCAGTCCTGATCAGTTTTCACAGACCACTGCATCACTGAGCCGGAAGATCGGATCAATGCCGTTACGGCTGGCTGACAACGGTGACAACAGATCGAATTCAATGAGTTGTTCACCGGTCTGCTGATCGGATGAAAAACTGTGGGCGAAACTGCCGACTGTGGTCAGGCTTGGTGTGATCGGTGGACAGTCCGGACAAGCGCCGCGGATCTGCACCAGATTGCCGGCCGGATTGGACACCACGTTGCCACTGGCCGTGCCGAACAGCCAGCGTGAGACGCCGCTGTCGTCAAAGAAGTAGCGAATGTAACCCTGTGCTGCCGCCAGCGCGAGCATGGAAATGCCGCCATTGCCTTTCGGCACAATATCCCAGACGCCATGCACATTGAAGTCACCCTGCGGTGTCTGCGGGCAAGTCAGTTGTCCAGCGTTGGCCTGCATCAACTCACTGCCGGACGTGCCCAGCAGATCATAGCTCATGACAAACTCATCGGCATTGAGGAAGGTGACTGCAGCCCAGCCAACAGGCTGGGTCTGCTGCACAATGCCATCGCTCACCGGTGTCACCAGCCGCCCCTGAAAGCCACTGCCCTGCCCCATCGGCACCGGCCCGGCAAAGTTGTAGAAAATCGGCTGCTGCTGCTCATCAAAGGTGTACCAGAGCAATCCGTAGCTGGCATTCACACGTCCAAAATCAACCCCCTGGCGGGTGCTGCCATCGCGGGTATAGGCGGTTTCACGCGCTGCCAGCAGCTCGCCGCTGGCATGCTGCAGCACCGCCTGAACGCTGTAGCTGCGCGATTGCTGGCCAGCATTGCGCACGACCAGATACCAGCGCCCGGCCTGCACCGCTGCGGCCGGCACACTGAACTCAATCTGGCCATCGGCATCCGCTGTCAGCGAAAATTCCGCATTGGCCGGTGCCGCCTGAACCGCCGGTTGCTGGGCGAACGCCTGAGCGAAAGGCTGCCGTACCAGATCCAGTTCAGCGTCGCTGCCGTCAACACTGATCTGCAGACCAACGACATTGTCAGGCACGTCAATGAACAGCCGCTCATGCTGGCCGCCGGCCGGCAGGGTGATGATGCGTTCGCGACCATCGAACAACGGTGTGGCCTGCTGCTGGCTGAGGCTGGTGCGGGTAATTTCCACCGGAATCAGACCGATGTTGTTGGCATTGTCCGGTGAGCTGCCGACACCAATCACGCCCCAGGCCGTTTCTGCCGCACGCAGATTGTCCACATCCCAGGCCAGCGTGAAGTCAAACGTCTCGCCACTCTGGGTGATGCCCGGCGCGCGCACAAACAGGTTCTGCTGTGAAGGGTTTGCGACCGCATCGAGCACAGCATAATCGGCCTCGACCAGATCGCTGGCAGCGCCGCTGCCGGTGAACACCTGCACACGTATCCACCAGTTGCCCGGCTGCGGGTTATCGATGACGCAGCTTTCGATATCTGTAAACGTGATGCTGCGACAACGCTCTTCTTCAATTTCGGCTTGCCCATTGCCATTCAGATCCTGACCCACAAACAGATCCACGTCCTGGGCTGTGGAAGCCAGTGTTACCGCGCGCAGACGCAATGAGTTGCCGCCAACAGTGATCAACTGGGTACGGGCACCGGCGTCGTCGTCATAGGGGTCTCCAGATGTTGGATCAGCACCAAGGTTGGCACTCAGCCGTGTTGGCAGTACCAGCCGCGATGGTTGCCAGCTGGCTCGTGGCAAGGCCACCAGACCGGACAGGCTGAAGCTGGCCTTGTCCCTGCCCGCTGCGGTCTGCACTTGCAATCGATCCGGCAGTTCTCCGCCGCTGAACTGCACCGCCACCGGCAATGTCTGTGTCAGCGGCCCGCCCTGGGCACTGTTGCTGGTCATGGTGACGCGCGCGGATTGCGGCGTTCCAACCAGATTGGGATTATTCAGCGTGGCGCTTACGGTGATCACGGCAGACTGACCGTCTGCAAGATTGATGCTGGTCGGACTGACCTGCAAAAATGACTGGTCTGTGCTCAATGTCCATTGCCCACCACCCTGCATGTCGGTGACACGACGCGTGGTCTGGCAACTGTCCTGACAATCGAGCAGCTGTATGCCGGGCAGATTCAGATCCTGCGGATTGCCGCCAGTGGTGGGGTCGGCAGCGCGAAAATCCTCTCCGCTGATGTCCAGATAAAGTCCGGCACGCACGGCATCTGCCAGCACCGGTACACCGGCTCCGCGCTGATCGGCACTGACGCCGGACGGCGTGGAACTGCCCGGCAGCGGCCAGATCGAGGTGGTTTCCAGCGCCGACAGAATCTGGTTGCTGTTCCAGTCGGGATTGGCCGCTTTGAGCAAAGCATAGGCACCGGTGATGTGCGGCGCGGCCATGGAGGTGCCGGTCAGGAACAAAAACAGATCATCTTCGAACGAGGCACCCAGGATGTTGGCACCCGGCGCCACCAGGTTCGGCTTCAGCACGCCAGGTATTTCAGCATTCGGCCCAATCGAACTGCTGGCCCGCAGCACGCCGGCAAAAAACGCATCGTTGATGATCTCGGTCGCGCCGATGCGACCGCGGTGATTGCTGCCAGCATCCAGCCAGTTGCGCAGGGCGTCACCAGCGGTGTCGCCAATGTGCATGGCCGGCAGGCAATGCTGGTCGGCAACAATGTCCTCGGCTTCCAGATCGGTGTTGGCCAGAATCATGCCGGCAGCACCGGCCAGTTGCACATTGCGGCCTTTCTCCACGCGCCCGTAAACACCACGATCGCAGACCACAATCTGGCCATTGAAAGTGCCCGGCGGAAACGGATTGCTGGCGCCGCTGTTGTTGCCACAGGCCGGGCCCAGTTCAGCCGGGCCGGTGCCGCAGAATGCATTGCCAAAATCCCTGGCATGCACAATGGGCAATGTGGCACTGGCTGCGGTGGCACCGACGCCGATGATGTTGCCCGGCGGTGTGGTCGCTCCGCCAGTGAGGTTGTCCAGGGTTTTCGCCTGCTCACGGCCATGACTGATGTTGCCGACAGCCGGCGACCATGGGCCATTGGCCGGGGTGGCGATGGTGCCGGGCCCAGGGCCGCTGTTGCCGGCCGAGACCACACCGATCAGACCGGCCTCGCGCAACTCCAGAAAAATTTCGGTCAGATCCTGAATGCCCGGCGTGCGCAGATACAGCCACGGATCCTCCCGCACCTCGCCGCCGATGGAAAAATTGAACACATCGACGCCGTCAGCCAGCGCCTGATCCAGCGCATCCACCATGGCCTGCCCCTCACAACTGGGTGGCGAGCCGACCGGAGCATCATCAGGTGCCTGGCAGGCCTTGTAACTGATGAGGTTGGCACGTTGCGCCACGCCGGCCATCTCCAGAGTGATCGGTGCCAGGCCATTGATGGTCAGCGTGCGCGTCAGCAGGTTTCCAGCCGCAATGCTGGCCACATGGCTGCCATGACCATTCAGATCGCGACCGATCTGCTCGCCCTCGGTGGTGAAATCGTACACACCGATGAGCTTGTTGTTGCACTGCACCTGCGGATTGCTGCACAAACCCAGTTGGCTGCCGCGCGGGTTGGTAAAGACAAAGCCGTCTTCAGTCGTACCGGCAAAAAACGGGTGCTCCCAGTTGATGCCGGAATCGATGATGCCGATGACAATGCCCTCAGCGCGCGTGGGCAGACCGTTGACGCCATTCCAGATGTCGGGCGCACCGATCAGAGCCGGTCCTGCATCCAGATGCAGCGCATAGCTGCGGCTGGCAAACACGCTGAGCACACCGGGCATGGCGGCCATGCGCCGCGCCTCCTCGGCGCTCAAGGTGACGGCAAAGCCGTTCAGCAGATGTTCGTATTCATGCTTGACCTGCAGGCCGTGACCCAGTTCCGCAGCGCTTGCCTGCAGCAGCAGCGCACGCTGTGACCGCAATTGCTGCAGGTACAGTTTGCGCTCGAGTTCAGCGGCGGCATCCACTTGTCTGCTGCCGGACTGGCTGCCGTAGAGGCTGCTGAAACGCGTTGCTTGCGCGGCTCCGGGCTGCTCCAGCTGGACAATGTAATCGACCAGCGCCTGTTGCCCCTGCTGTGTTGGCAATGGCGTTTTGGCCGACAGCGCAGTGACGACCAGCAATGTCAGAAACAGTCCTGACAGCATCTGCATGGTGGAGCTGGCAGGACCGCCAGCGTTTCTGTGATAAGGGTTGTTGCGGATATCGTTATTGTTATGGCACATGGTTTCACCCAATCAGTTCAAAGTCGCGCATGGTTACCAGTTCTTCACCGGCGGTCGGATGGATGCCAACGGTGGCATCAAACTGCTGCTTGGTCAGGCCGGCTTTGACAGCGACGGCAAAGCCCTGCACGATCTCAGCTGCATCCATGCCCAGCACGTGCAGGCCGATCACTTTATCATCGCTGTCGTTAACGATCAGTTTCATGTAGGTTTTTTCCTGCCGCCCGGACAGGGTGTGTTTCAGCGCACGAAACGCTGACTTATACACCCGGATGGTGCCAAACTGCTCGCGCGCCTGTGCCTCCGTGTAACCCACGGTGCCGATCGGCGGCTGCGAAAACACTGCTGCCGGCACCAGTGCATGGTCGGCAGTGCGGTCTGTGCCACCGAATTCACTGTCGGCAAAGGCATGCCCTTCGCGGATCGCCACCGGGGTCAGGTTGACGCGATTGGTGACATCGCCAACGGCAAAGATGTGTGGCACCGAACTGCGTGAATGGCTGTCCACACAAATGGCACCGTCGCTGGCGGTTTTCACACCGGCCTGCTCCAGCCCCAGTCCACGCGTGTGCGGATGCCGGCCGGTGGCAAACATCACCTGATCGGTCACGGTTTGTTCATCGTTGTCGTAACGAATACGCAGGCGCTGGCCATCCCGCTCGATGCTGGCAATGTTGCAGTGATGCATGATCTGGATATCTTTCTGCTCCAGTTCATGCTCCAGATTGCGTCGCAGATCGTCATCGAAACCGCGCAGGATCAGCTCACGGCGATAAACCAGATCGACCCGACTGCCCAGCGCGTTGAAGATCCCGGCAAACTCCACCGCGATGTAGCCACCCCCGATGATGACGATGTGTCCCGGCAGTTCGGGCAGATGGAACGCCTCGTCCGAGGTGATGACCAGATCGCTGCCGGGAAAATCCGGCACGAACGGTCGCCCGCCGGTGGCCACCAGAATGCGATCGGCCTGTACCACGCGCTCACCGATGCGCACGCGATGGGCATCAATGAACTCACCCCGGCCCATGATTGTGGTGACACCGGCGTTGTCGAGCAGCTTGTGGTAAATGCCGTTTAGGCGGTCGATTTCCTTGTCCTTGTTGGCGATCAAACGATTCCAGTCGAATTTGAGATCGCTGAACGACCAACCGTAAGCTTTGGCGTCTTCGAAATCCTCGGCGAAATGCGCGCCATACACCAGCAGTTTTTTCGGCACACAACCGCGGATTACACAGGTGCCACCGACCCGGCTTTCCTCGCATATGGCCACCCGCGCGCCATGACCGGCAGCAATGCGCGCGGCGCGCACGCCACCCGACCCGGCACCGATCACCAGCAGATCAAATTTCTCAGCCTCAGACATCAATTCAGCTTTCCTTTACCATGAATACACCCATACCAGTATAAGCCGCGAACATGCCCAGGCACAGACCATCGGCCGCACTGACAGAAGCATTCCAGCAAACCCGCTATCTGGTGGCACATGCCGAAGGCAGCCTGACCGTGCGCGTCGGACAGCCACCACCTGCACCGCTGCAGGAATGCAGCTGGCTGGTCATCACCGCCGACAACCCGCAGGCACAACAACTGGCCGAGCATGACAACGGACGTCGCCGCGCGGCGCTGCGCGACGCGCTGCAACAGCTTGCTTTGCCCATGCTGCCGACCCGCCATGTCGATGCAAAAGGTCAGTGGCCGGATGAGCATGGCTGGCTGGTCCTGCTTGATCCACCGGCGACGCAAACCGGACTGGATACGCAGCTACTGGAGTTGGGGCGGCAGTTCGGGCAACTGGCACTGCTGGTCTGCGAGCACGCAAGCGAGGACAGCAAGTCACCCGCTGTGGTGCGGCTGCTGTGGCTCTATGAATAATGCGCCCAGTGCATGGCTGAATTCCATGCTGAGCCCCGGCACAGGCCGAGGCATAGGCAGTATAATGCCGGCATCCAACCACTTCCTGCAGTGTCTGTTTACCGCATGTCAGAAGTCCTGATCAGCGCCAGCAATGTCAGCTATGAACGGCATTATGAAAGCGTGTTCGGCAGTCTCAGCCTGAGTCTGCAGGCCGGCGACAGCGTCGTGCTGAGCGGAACGAATGGCAGCGGCAAAACCACGCTGATCAAATTGCTGGCTGGCATTCTGCGCCCTACCCATGGTCACATCGAGCTCGCCCGCTGTCACTACGTGGGACACCAGCATGGCCTGCAGTGGCAGCTCACCGTGCTGGACAACCTGCGTTATTACTTGCATTTACAGGGTGCATCCACTGCAGGCCAAGCGGCCACGACGGTGGATGCCGACACGCTCTGCCTGCAGGCCCTGCATGCACTGAATGTGGCCGATCTGGCCACGCGCCGGGTCAGTGAATTGTCCGCCGGGCAGCTCAAGCGCGCGGCGCTGGCGCGGCTGCTGCTGACACCGCGCCCGCTGTGGCTGCTGGACGAGCCCTTCGTCAATCTGGACAAGGCGAGCATCAATCTGATGCTGAAACTGATTCGTCAACACTGCCAGCAAGGTGGCATTGCCATCATCGCCAGTCATGAACTCGGCCTGGCCGATCTGCCCGACAGTCGCCATCTGCGACTGCCTCTGCGCTCACCATCTGGCCACAGCCGGAATGTCGCATGAGTCTGTTCATCAGCCTGGTTCGAACCGATCTGAACATTGCCTTTCAGCATCGCGGCGAGCTGCTGCAGCCGCTGTGGTTCATGGCCCTGGTGGTGGCGCTGTTCCCGCTGGGCATCAGCCCGGAAGCCGAGCAGTTGCGACAGCTGGCTGGCGGGGTGATCTGGATCGCCGCACTGCTGGCTTCGTTGCTGGGGCTGGAGGCGGTGTTCCAGCACGACGACAAATGCGGCCGGCTGGAACAGTGGCTGCTGGCCGATTGTGGCATGCTCAAACTGATTGCAGCACGATTGCTGTCACGCTGGCTGGTCAGTGGTCTGCCGATCGTGCTGATCAGCCCGCTGCTCGGCATCTGGCTGCAGTTGCAGCTCGATGCGCTGGTCGTATTGAGCTTGTCATTGCTGCTGGGCACACCCATCATGACCATGTTGTGTGCGCTGGCCGCCGCGCTGACACTGGGCAGCCGCCAGGCTTCCACCCTGATGAGCCTGCTGGTAGCACCGCTGTATGTGCCGCTGCTGATTTTTGCCACCTCTGCGGTGCGCGAAACCCAGGCCGGCACGCAGGTGGACATGCAGCTGCTGCTGATCACCGCCATGCTGGTGCTGGCGTTGACACTGATTCCACCGGCGGTGGCGGTGGCCCTGAACATACACTTGCGGGAATGACATGAGTGAAGCAACGACAAGCTGGCAACGCATCAAGGTGTGGTTCCATCGCTGGGGTTCACCGGCCTGGTTCTATGCCGCCAGTGGCCACATGATTCCCTGGCTGTGGGCCGGGTTCGCACTGCTGGCACTGCCGGGGCTGTACCTGGGCCTGTTCGTGGCCCCACCGGACTATCTGCAGGGTGACAGCTACCGCATCATCTTCATTCACGTGCCCAGCGCCTGGATGTCGATGATGATCTTCGCGCTGATGGCCATATTTGGACTGATCGGCATGGTCTGGCGCATCCGTCTGGCCGAAACCATGGCCATCTGCAGCGCACCGATCGGTGCCGCGTTCACGCTGATCACGCTGATCACCGGCAGCCTGTGGGGCAAGCCCACCTGGGGCACTTACTGGCAATGGGACGCGCGCATGACCTCGGAACTGGTGCTGCTGTTTCTCTATGTCGGTGTGCTGGCTCTGTACGAATCCATCGAGGAGCCGCGCAAGGCAGCGCGGGCGGCGAGCCTGCTGGCGCTGATCGGGCTGGTCAACCTGCCCATCATCCATTACTCGGTACAATGGTGGAACACGCTGCACCAGGGCAACACGATCAGGCTCAACCTGGCGGAATCGAGCATGGACACCAGCATGCTGGTGCCGCTGCTGCTGCTGGTGGTGGCGACCAAGTTCTATTATGCGGCGGTGCTGCTGGCACGCAGCCGCAGCATGCTGCTGCATCAGGATCAGCATAAAAACTGGCCACGTGAACTGCTCGTGGCCGATTGATCTGGATCAAATGCAGCCATCAAAATCCAGCAAAACACGGAACAGACGCTTATCATGAACATCGAATGGATACATGGCCCGCACAGTCACTACATCATGATCGCCTACGGCATCTCTGCGCTCATCGTGCTGTACTGTGCCCTGCAGCCGGTACTGCGTCGACGCGCCCTGCTCAGGCACATCCGCGTACAGCAGCGGGCCGAAAAAATAAGCAGACAATAAATCACTGTTGCGACCGACCAGCTGGCCGCGCAAGCACATTGGCTACGGATGAGTGAATCATGACCCCGACCCGAAAACGACGCCTTACCCTGTTCCTTGGCATTCTCGCCGGTGTCTCGCTGGCTGTCGGCATCGCCATCTACGCGCTGCAGGACAATCTGCTCTACTTCCAGAGTCCCAGCGACGTGATCGCCCGCAACATCGAGCCCGGACAGAAATTTCGACTCGGCGGTCTGGTCGAACGTGGCAGCGTGCAGCGCGATCCGCAAACCCTGCTCGCCAGCTTTGACGTCACCGACGGTAAGGAAACCATCCGCGTCGAGTATCAGGGCATCCTGCCGGATCTGTTTGCCGAAGGCCAGGGTGTGATCGCCCATGGCCGTCTCGCCGGCTCCGGTCAATTTGTCGCCGACGATGTACTGGCCAAGCACGATGAGACCTACATGGCACCGGAAGTCGCCGATGCCCTGGAGCGGGCCGGCCATCCGGTGAAGAAAAAGCTGTCGGACAGCGAAACCGTCGCCTCAGGGGGTCGCTGATGCTGGCGGAACTCGGCCAGGTCAGCCTGATTCTGGCCCTGCTGCTGGCATTGCAGCAGTCTGTGCTGCCACTGTGGGGCAGTTACAGCGGCAACCAGCAACTGCAGTTGCTCAGTCGTCCATTGTCCTACGGCATGCTGGGCTTCATCACGCTCGCCTTCGTGCTGCTCACCAGCGCATTCATCACCCAGGACTTTTCCGTCGAGTACGTCGCCCGCAACAGCAACTCGCTGCTGCCCATGCAGTACCGGATTTCCGCCGTCTGGGGCGGGCATGAAGGTTCCCTGCTGCTGTGGTGCCTGGTGCTGGCGATCTGGATTGCTGCCGTGGCCCGCTTCAGTGCTGCATTGCCGCTGCAGTTTCTGGCCCGCGTCAGCGCGGTGCTGGGCATGGTGGCGGCCGCCTTTCTGCTGTTCATCCTGTTCACCTCCAACCCGTTTGGCCGGCTGCTGCCGACGCCGGCCGATGGTGCCGATCTGAATCCGCTGTTGCAGGATCCCGGCCTGATCATTCATCCACCGATGCTGTACATGGGCTACGTCGGCATGGCGGTACCGTTCGCCTTTGCCATCGCCGCCCTGCTCGGCGGGCGCATGGAATCCGGCTGGGTGCGCTGGTGCCGGCCATGGACGCTGACCGCCTGGGCGTTTCTCACCGCTGGCATCGCACTGGGCAGCTGGTGGGCGTATTACGAACTCGGCTGGGGCGGCTGGTGGTTCTGGGATCCGGTGGAAAACGCCTCCTTCATGCCCTGGCTGATTGGCACTGCACTGGTGCACTCGCTGGCAGTGACGGAAAAACGCAAGGTGTTCCAGAACTGGACCCTGCTGCTGGCCATCACTGCCTTTTCACTGAGTCTGCTGGGCACCTTTCTGGTGCGCTCCGGCGCACTGACCTCGGTGCATGCGTTTGCCAGTGACCCCACCCGCGGCATTTTCATCCTCGCCATGCTGGGCTTTTTTGCCGGCGGTGCGCTGACCCTGTTCGCGCTGCGTGCACACACGCTGAAACCGGACACCGGCATCGGCCTGTACAGCCGCGAAACCATGCTGTTGCTGAACAACGTGCTGTTCGCCGCCGCCACCGGCATGGTACTGCTGGGTACACTTTATCCGCTGCTGGCCGACGCCCTCAAGCTGGGCAAGATCTCGGTTGGCCCGCCCTACTTTGGCACGCTGTTCATTGTGCTGATGATTCCGGTGGTACTGCTGATGCCGCTGGGGCCGGTGACGCGCTGGCGCCAGGGCAACTGGATGGAACTGCGTCAGCATGCCCGCAACATGGCGCTGGCTGCGGCTGGCATCGCCGTGCTGTTGCTGCTGTTGCTGAATCCGGCCGGAGTGCGCGGCTGGCTCGGCGTGATCGTTGCCGCCTGGCTGATGATCGGCAGTGTCTGGTACCTGTGGCAGCGCAGCCGCAGCAGTCGCGACGGCGCTCCCAGACGCTGGGAATTCGGCATGGCACTGGCGCATTTCGGTGTTGGTGTGTTTGTGGTCGGTGTCAGCATGGTCGAATCCAGCGAAATCCAGAAGGATCTGCGCATGCAAGTCGGCGACACCGTGACCGTGGGCCAGTATGACTACCACTTTGCCGACAGCCGCAATGTGCAGGGGCCGAACTATCTGGCAGCCAGAGGCGTGTTCGAGGTCAGACGCAGCGGCGACACTGAACTGGTCGCCCGCATGCTGCCGGAAAAGCGGCGCTATGCCGCCGGTGGCAGCATCATGACCGATGCCGCCATTGAACCTGGCCTGACGCGCGATCTCTACGTGGCGCTGGGTGAGCCGCTGGACGGCGAGAACCCGGCCCAGGTGTGGAGCGTGCGCATCTACACCAAGCCGTTCGTGCGCTGGATCTGGGGCGGTGCACTGCTGATTCTGCTGGGGGCACTGCTGTCGGCCAGTGATCGCCGCTATCGCTTGCAGCAGACCGCGAGCGCCCGCGTTATCACCACGCCCGCTGCCCCGGCTGGAGCCAACGCCGGTGCTTAACCGTATACTGCCCGTGGCGGTGTTCATGGCCCTGTGCGTGCTGCTGTTTGTCGGACTGCGCATGGCCGACCAGAAAGACATCATCCCGTCGCCACTGATCGGCAAACCGGCCCCCGAGTTCGCATTGTCAACACTGGACGGTGACCAGCTAATCCGTCGCGATGACCTGCTGGGGCAACCTTACCTGCTCAATGTCTGGGCCAGCTGGTGTCCGGGCTGTCGGGTCGAACACGAGCAGATCACCGCCATCGCCGAATCCGGCCTGCTGCCCGTGATCGGACTCAACTACAAGGATGCCGAAGACGATGCCAGACGCTGGCTGAACCAATTCGGCAACCCCTACCAGCAGATCCTTGTCGATGCCGACGGCAAGGTCGGCATCGATTTTGGTGTGTACGGCGCGCCGGAAACCTTTCTCGTCGACGCCGACGGCATCATCCGCTTCAAACAGGTGGGCATCCTGGATCAGCGCACCTGGGAAACCAGCCTGCGGCCATTGATTCAGTCACTGCCTGGCGACGAAAGCTGATGCGCGCGCTGCTGTGGATAGCTCTGCTGCTGTGCAGCCTGGCGGCCAATGCCATCGATGTGATCGGATTCCGCGACGCCGCCGAAGAGCAGCGGTTTCGTGCTCTGTCTGCCGAGCTGCGCTGTCTGGTGTGTCAAAATCAGAGTCTGGACGATTCCAGTGCACCGTTGGCGCAAGACCTGCGCAACGAAGTGCTGCTGCTGATGCGCGATGGCAACAGTGACGAGCAGATCAGGCAATACCTGGTGGATCGCTACGGTGACTTCGTGCTTTATCGACCACGCTTCACCGCTGCCACGCTGCTGCTCTGGCTGGGTCCGGTGTTGCTGCTGCTGGGCGGCGTGCTGCTGGTCTGGCGCAGCGTAAGGCGACTGCAACAGCAGGCCCCGGCAGCGACACAAGATGACGACCACGCTACCGAATCCCCTGACAACAGCCCAAGGTTATGACCCTATTTCTTGTTGCCAGCCTGCTGCTGCTGCTGCTGGCCCTTGCCATTGTCCTGTTGCCACTGTTTCGCTCGCCAGTGCTGGCGCAGCATCAGCGACTGCACAAGGCATTTCGCGATGGCCTGCTCACGGCCGAAGAGTTTGCGCAGAAATTTCAGGCCATCAAGGATCAGGCCGGACACGCGCATGCACGTCCTCGCCGCAGCAACAGCGTGCTGGCCGTGGCACTGCTGCTGCTCATGCCGCTGGCGGGATACTGGCTGTATCAGCAACTGGGCACGCCCGATGCACTGCAATGGCCCGCCGGCGCGCGCAACAATGTTGCCGCCGAAAACCCGGGCAATGACATCGAATCATTGCAGGCGCTGGCCAGTGCTGAACCCGACAATCGCAGCCACTGGATGCGGCTGGCCTCCGCGCTGACGCGCCAGAGCCGGTTCAAGGAATCTGCCGACGCCCTGCAGCAGGCGCTGGCGCTGACTGCCAGTGACGCCCCGGAACGCGCCGACATCCTGGCATCACTGGCCGAAAATCAGCTGTTTGCCGCCACCGGCAGCATTCCCGCCACTGCGCTGAACAACCTGCAAGAGGCCCTGCAGATCGATGCCGACAATCCGCGTGCGCTGTGGCTGTCTGGTGCGGTCGCCTTTCAGCAGGCCGATTACAGCGCCGCCATCGGCCATTGGCAGACGCTGCTGCCGCTGGTGGACGATGCCGGCATCCGCGACAGCATACAGCAGCAACTCAACCAGGCACTGGCCGCGCTGCACAGTGAAGTCGGCGCCGACCTGAATGCCACCGACAACAGCACTCCTGCGCCAGCCACAGACACTGCGGCCACTGCGTTTGCACCGCAAATCAATGTCACCATCGAGTTCGACACTGCGCTGCAGCAGAGGCTGCAGCAACACAGCGGCCCGGCGCCGGTGCTGTTTCTGTTTGCCCGCCGTCCAGACAGTCCCGGTCCGCCGCTGGCTATCCAGCGCGTGGAAAACCCGCAGGCACCGCTGCAGTTGACGCTGAGCAATGCCCAAGCCATGGTGCCGGGCAACGATCTGGGCAGTCTCGGTCAGGGGGCGGCCGTGGAACTCGTCGCCCGTCTGTCCTGGAGCGGCAACGCCAGTGCCGCCAGCGGCGACTGGCAGAATACAGAAAACGTGACGCTGGAAGACAGCATCCACAGCGTCAGACTGCTGCTGGCCAAAACCATAGATTGAAGCAGATCACTACACAGTGCGAGGACAGGCACCGGCTGCGCATCGGCTCTGGACCAGAACGGCCATGCTTATGAAGCCTGTGCAGATCAAGCGTCAGCGACAGCAGCTTTCGGACTGACCGCTGCGGCCACGCGGGCAATGCTCTGCGCCAGCGCCGTGGCGCCGGGCCCCAGGTGATCTCGATCGGCGTACACCAGAAACATCTGTACCGGCATGCGTGCACCTTCACGCAGCGGCAGCAGCTGCAGCTGTCCGCTGCGCAGTTCGTCGGCGATGCTGGCCGCCGCAAAACGACCAAACCCCAGCCCGGCCACCACCGCCGCCTTGCTGCGGGTAAAGCTGCTCACTGTCCAGCGCTGCTCGGACTGCTGCCAACCGGCACTGTCGGGTTGTGAGCCTTCATCACGAATGACAAATTGCCTGTGGGCGGCAAGCTGCTGCAGCGTGATCGGCTGCGGCTGTTGCTGCAGCGGGTGCTCAGGATGACTGACCGCAAGCAGTTCCATCGACAGCAGCGGCTCACCGATAAACCCGGCCGGAATGCGAGGCGAGATGGCAATATCGGCTTTTCGGCGATGCAACAGGTCATCAATGCGGCTCAGCACGCCTTCATAGACCTGCAGCCGCAGCGCGCGCGCCTGTCCGGCAAAATCGGCCAGCATGCGATCCAGCCACAGCCCGGGAAAAATGCTTTCTACCGCGAGCCCGATTTCCGCCTCCCAGCCAGCAGCAAAATCGGTGGCCATGGATTCCAGTTCACTGAACTCATTGACCAGCCGTTCTGCCCGGTGCAACAGCGCTCTGGCCTGGTCGGTCAGGTGCGAGCGCCGGCCCTCGACCTGCACCAGCTCCACCCCCAGTTGTGCCGCCAGTCGGGTCATGGCCTGAAACACCGATGACGGTGTCTTGTGCAGCATGGCACCGGCACCGGCATAGGTGCCCGATTCGGCAAAGGCGAGCAGACAGCGCCATTGATCCAGCGTGGTTCTATTCATATTTTATAAACATTAAATTGATTTTTATTCAATATACATTCACCAAAAATGAATATACTATGCTCGCCATGAACACTCAAGCACAAGCTCGCATGGTTGCCGCCATGCCCACCACAGACGGTGCCGGCGTACACATCCACCGTGCCATTGGCACACCGGCGTTGCGCCATCTGGATCCATTTCTACTGCTGGATCATCTGCACAGCACGGGTACCGATCGGGTGGCCGGTTTTCCCGACCATCCACATCGCGGCATGTGCACGCTGACCTACATGCTGCGCGGCAGCATGCAGCACCGCGACAGCATGGGCCACCGTGATACGGTGCATGCCGGTGGCATCCAGTGGATGCAGGCCGCCCACGGCGTGATTCACGCAGAAATGCCGCAGCCCGACGACGGTGAACTGCTGGGGTTTCAGCTCTGGCTCAACCTGCCGGCCGCAGCCAAGCTGTCTGCCCCCGCCTACAGCCAGCATCAGGCTGCAGATCTGCCGTACTGGCAGCAGCGCGATGGCAACCAGAACTGGTCCATGCGCCTGCTGCTGGGCAGTCATGCCGGCCATCATGCACCGGTGCAGGATGCGCACACCGATGCCTTGCTGCTGGATGTGCGGTTGGGCGATTTGCATGGGGCAGATCCGCATAAAGGCAGCCAGCAAGAGTTGGTGCTGCCCTGGCGCAGCGACCACACCGGCTTTGCCTACTGTTATGAAGGCAATGTCGCGCTGGCGGGACAAACGCTGCCGGCCAGACATCTGTTGCCTTTGCCGGCGACGAACAGGCTTGTACTCAGCTCACAACAATCGGCGCGATTGCTGCTGGCGTCAGGCCGGCCACTGCGCGAACCGATTGTGCAGGGCGGTCCGTTTGTGATGAACACGCAGGCGGAAATCGTGCAGGCCATTGCCGATTACCGCAATGGCACTTTGACCCGGATGACAGCATGAACCCGGATGACCGCATGAACAAGACCAACCCGAGCAGCGGCTGGATCAGCCACTGGCGCAACCGCCACGATGCCTTCGGCTGGCTGGCCATCATGCTGCACTGGCTCAGTGCCGTGCTGGTCGTTGGCCTGCTGGCACTGGGCATCTGGATGGTGACACTGACCTACTATGACAGCTGGTATACCCCGGCCCCGCAGCTGCACAAATCCGTGGGCATGCTGTTTGCCGGCCTGCTGCTGATGCGCCTGATCTGGCGTTTGAGCAATCCGTCGCCAGCAATACACGGCAAGCGCTGGGAGATCGGCATCGCCCAGATCAGTCACTGGCTGGTGTACGCCCTGCTCACCGGCATTGTCATCACCGGCTATCTGATGACCACCGCCGAAGGCCAGGCCATCAGTGTGTTCGGCTGGTTCGAGATCCCGGCACTGCCGGCGGCTTTCAATCAGCAGGCCGACCTGATGGGTGACTGGCACCGCTGGGCTTCCTACACGCTGATCGGACTGCTGGTATTGCACATCGGTGCCGCCATCAAACATCAGTGGCTGGATGCCGACGGCACCCTGTCACGCATGCTGGGACGCAAGGTTTCCAGCCCCTGAGCAAGAAGTAAATCCAAAGCAACGTCAATTTTTTTATCAAGGAGATCAATAGCATGAAAACCATTATTAAAGCAGGATTTATCACACTTATCGCAGCATCAAGCCTGAGCGCAACGGCTGCCGATTACGTCATTGATACCAAAGGCATGCACGCCGCGATCAATTTCCGCATCCAGCATCTGGGATACAGCTGGCTGTATGGGCAGTTCCGCGATTTCACCGGGCAATTCAGTTTTGATGAAAACAACCCGGATGCCGGCAGCGTCAGCGTCAACATTGACACCACCAGCATCGACAGCAACCACGCCGAACGCGACAAGCACCTGCGCAGTGATGATTTCCTCGCCACCGACCAGTTTCCCGCCGCCAGCTTCACCAGCACCAGCGTTGATCTGGACAGCACCGGCAACGGCACCATCAGCGGTGATTTGACCCTGAAAGGCAATACCCGTCCGGTGACCCTGGAAGTCAAAGGCATTGGTGCCGGCAACGACCCCTGGGGTGGCTACCGTCGTGGCTTTGAGGCAACCACCGAGCTGACACTGGCTGATTTCGGCATCGACTACAATCTGGGCCCGGCAGCTAAAAACGTCGAGTTGATCCTCAGCATTGAAGGTGTGCGCCAGTAAGCGCTGACCGGCCGGATGCAAAAAACCCGCCACTGGCGGGTTTTTTTCATTGTGGAGCAATGCTGATGCCAGCGCATGACAGACCGTCATCTGCAGATTGATCAGTCCTGTACCGAAAACGTCAAACCGGCATGGGCCTGCAGGCGCTCCAGCAAATCCTCACCCAGTGCCGTGGATGGCGTCCAGAACCCGCCCGGCAGCTGCGCTTTCGGCAGGCGGCTCAGCGCCACCGCTGCTTCACTGATCATCTTGCTGGTGGAACCGTAACCGGGATCACGATCGCCACTGACCGCACCCTTGAGCACCTCACCTGCAGCGGTTTCCCCGTAAAACTGCAGCTTGAAAAAGCCCTGCTCGCGCTGTTGCTGGTTCGGCCCTTCGCCGGGCTTGGGCAGCACGAACCGTTTCAGCAGGGCGCGCGTGGGGGCAATCGCCGCACCAATCAGAAACGCGCCCATGCCCATGCTGACCGACAAGGCTTTCATGCGCCCACCAAAACCGCGCCCGGTCAGTACCGCCTCGTCGTAGACCAGCTCTGGCAGGTAAGTCCCGGCTGGCTGCAGGGCGTTGCTGCGATGTACTATGCGCGTATTGATCGCCGCCATGACAAATGGCGCGGTCCAGGCCTTGAAATCGGCATCGTACTCGGCCCCGGCCACATAGGGTTGCCGCACGCCTTTGCGCCGATCCGGCGGACAGATCGAGTACGGATTCTTCAGAATCGCGGCCACGGCCTTGTCCTGTCTGGCCTGCTCACCGATGTTGAGCATGCTGGCATAGGTACCGCCACTGATGCCACCACGTGCAGCGCGCACACGCATCTTGATGCGCTGCAGAGGTTGTCCGAAGCGCTGCCGTGCCTGCTGCTGCAGATACAGCACGCCCAGATCTGACGGAATCGAATCAAACCCGCAGCAATGCACAATGCGCGCCTGACTGGCGGCAGCGGCAGCACCATGCTCATCCAGCATCCGGCGCATCCACGGCACCTCACCACTGAGGTCACAATAATCGGTGTCCGAGCTGATGCAGGCCTCGATCAGCTTGCTGCCATACAGCGCGTACGGTCCCACCGTGGTCAGTACCACCCGCGTGCGTGATGTCAGCGCCAGCAAGGACTGCAGATCATCGCTGTCGGCAGTGAAGCTGCGCAGACCGCTGGCGGCATCGCCCAGGGATCTGACCAGTTCATCCAGACGCTGCTGACTGCGCGCCGCAACCGCCCACCTCACCTCGCCGTCCACGCCATACTGCTGCAGCAGATACTCCGCCACCAGCCGCCCGGTAAAGCCAGTGGCTCCCCAGACTATGAGATCAAAGGTGTCGTTCGAGTTTGTGTTGCTGTTCATGCGCACAGCATAAACCATGCGCTGGCGCATGGTGGATGAAATATTGCCATGTTGAATTTGCACCGACTGCATTGTTCCAGCTTGCGGTCATGCCAATTGGCACAGCAAGCTAGTGTGAGCTGCATTATCCTGTGAGCATGACCGATCAGACCACACTGAACATAGGCGGCGTACCCGAGCACTTCAACCTGCCCTGGCATCTGACTCTGCCGGAATGGCAGCGGCGAAATCCTCAGCGAGAGGTACGCTGGAGCGACTGGCCGTCGGGCACTGGCGCAATGGTGCAGGCGCTGTTGCAGAACGAGCTGGATGTGGCGCTGCTGGTGACCGAAGGCGGCGTGCGCGCCATTGCCGCACACGAGCAACTGCAACTGCTCGGCTTTTTCACGCGCTCGCCGCTGCGCTGGGGCATTCATGTACCAGCTGATGGCAGTATCCAGCGCGTGGCGCAGATCAGGGATCGGCGCTATGCCATCAGCCGGGAAGGTTCCGGTTCACAATTGATGGCCATGATCCACGCCCGACAACAGGGCTGGGACACACAGCACATGCAATTTGTCATCGTCGACGATCTGGATGGTGCCGCTGCTGCGCTGGGCTCGGGGCGCGCCGAGGTGTTCTTCTGGGAGCACTACACGACCAAACCGCGGGTACAGGCCGGTCAGTTTCACTGGCTGGAGGATTTCCCCCCGCCCTGGCCGGGTTTTGTCATTGCCACGCGCGGGGATCTGTCCGATGAACAGCTCGCTGTGTTGCGCGATCTGCTGGATTCCGTGTTCGCATCCGCCGCAGCGCTAAAGCAGAATCCGCAGGCTCCGGCCATGCTCGCCGCGCGCTACGGCATGCTGCCCGAGGATGCTGCCGAGTGGCTGCAACAGACCGAGTGGGCAAGCGAACTGCAACTGGATAGAGCAATACTGCAGCGGGTGCAGGACATGCTGCAGCCGGGATGATGCGGGCAGGTCAGCGTGCAAGCAGCCCGCCAATTCAAGTTGTTAAGCTGCCACGCGACGGATCGCCGAACAACAATCAGTCTTCTGATGCAATCGCCAATGGGGTCAACAGCATTCTGACCGCACGGGTTTCTTCTCCCCACGGCGCGATGTTGGTCATTTGCAACACCAGTGTGTCGTCAGGTCGTTGCGCCAGCTGGATGCGCCAGTACCAGTCCTCGCCCGGTGGTGCCGGATAAGCATACCAGGCGGAAAAAATGCCGTGGTTGTCCGACGAGTATTGCAGCTTGACGGTGTCGGGCTGATGCCAGCTGTCATGCCAGCTGGCCTCGGTATCTGTGAATGCCAGGCGACCAGCGTGATCTTTGCCCTGGTACTGCCAGGTGTAGTCGATGCCATCGGCATGGATGACCAGGGTGGCCGGGCTTTCCAGCGCTTCGTTGCCGAGCGGATCAAGCCACAGTTCCGACTGTCCCTGCCAGCGGGAGCCTGCCTTGTCTTGCAGAAAATTCGTGATTTGATTCATGGTATCAGTACCCTCGCCTGCTGTCTGCAGGGCAAACCCCGATGCAGCAGGCAACAACATGGCAATGCAGAAAACGATACATCGGAGCATGGATTTCACCGCAATGGACTGTCACCAATCTACCCGGTTTGCACCCCCCATGCAAACGGCAGGACTCATCGCTGTCTGCTGATTACCTTCTGCGCGGTCCCGCTGGTCACTTCAGTGTGCCCGATCACGCGCAAAAAAAAACGGGCCGGCAATGCCGACCCGTTATCGTACTGTTGATCAGAAGCTGATCAGGAAGCGCGGCGCAGTGCCTCACGCTCCTTGGCGGCCTTGATGACTTCCTCGGCAACGTTGCGCGGGCAAGGCATGTAGTGCGAGAACTCCATAGAGAACTGGCCACGACCGGAAGTGATAGTACGCAGATCGCCGATATAACCGAACATTTCCGACAGTGGCACATCACCTTTAATGCGTACTCCGGTGGCACCAGGCTCCTGCGACTTGATCATGCCACGGCGGCGATTGAGGTCGCCGATGACATCACCAACGTGATCGTCCGGGGTGAACACATCCACCTTCATGATCGGTTCCATCAACTGCGGACCGGCTTTCGGCATGGACTGCCGATACGCGCCTTTGCCAGCCAGCTCAAAAGCAATGGCAGATGAATCTACCGCATGGAAGGCACCATCCTGAAGATTCACGTGCACGTCCAGACAGGGGTAACCCGCCAGCACGCCCTGATCCATCATCAGACGGAACGCTTTTTCCACCGCCGGCCAGTATTCGCGTGGCACATTACCGCCGGTCACGGTGGACTCGAAGGTAAACCCGCTGCCGGTTTCGCCCGGAGAGATGGTGTAGTCAATCTTGCCGAACTGACCGGAACCACCGGACTGCTTCTTGTGCGTGTAGCTGTCGGTGATGGTCTGGGTGATGGTTTCACGGTAAGCCACCAGCGGCTGGCCAACGATCACATCAACCCCGTGGGTGCGGCGCAGGATGTCCACCTTGATGTCCAGATGCAGCTCACCCATGCCCTTGAGAATGGTCTCACCGCTTTCCTCGTCGGTTTCCACCTGGAACGACGGATCCTCGGCAATCATCTTGCCCAGTGCAACGCCCATTTTCTCCGAGGCGGCCTTGTCTTTCGGTGCCACCGACATGAAAATCACCGGATCCGGGAACACCATCGGCTCCAGCGTGGCCGGCGCTTTCGGATCACACAACGTGTGACCGGTCTGAACCGTTTTCATGCCCAGCACCGCGACGATATCTCCGGCATGAGCCGAGTCACGCTCTTCGCGCGAATTGGCATGCATCTCGACAATGCGGCCAATGCGCTCGGTCTTGCCGCTGGCGGTATTGAGTACGGTGTCGCCCTTGGCGATCTTGCCGGAATAGATGCGCAGGAAGGTCAAGGCACCATAGCGGTCGTCCATGATCTTGAATGCCAGTGCGCGCATCGGTCGGTCGGTGTCGACGATGGCGAACTCGCCGGTTTCGTTGCCTTCAAGATCAACTTCCGGCTGTGGCGGCACTTCTGTGGGTGACGGCAGATAGTCGACCACACCATTGAGCACCAGCTGCACGCCTTTGTTCTTGAACGCCGAACCGCAGAAGGTCGGGAAAAAGGCCAGCTCGACGGTGCCTTTGCGGATGCAGGCCTTGATCGTTTCAAGCGTCGGCTCCTCACCTTCCAGGTACGCTTCCATGGCGTCGTCGTCATGTTCCAGCGCGGTTTCGATCAGCTCCTGACGATATTCCTCGACCTTGTCGACCATGTCGGCAGGAATGTCCTGCTCTTCGTAGTTGAGCGGATTGCCGGTGTCGTCCCACACCCAGGCACGTTTGGTCAGCAGATCAACCACGCCTTTGAAGTTGTCTTCGGTGCCGATCGGCAGAGTCATCACCAGCGGTTTGGCCGCCAGCACTTTCTTGATCTGCTCAACGACGCGGTAGAAATCGGCGCCGAGACGATCCAGCTTGTTGACGAAGATGATGCGCGCCACCTTGGACTCGTTGGCATAGCGCCAGTTGGTCTCGGATTGCGGCTCCACACCGCCTGAACCGCAGAACACGCCCACGCCGCCATCCAGCACCTTCAGCGAGCGGTAGACTTCAATGGTGAAGTCAACGTGACCCGGGGTGTCAATGATGTTCAGGCGATGGTCTTTCCACATGCAGCTGGTGGCAGCAGACTGAATGGTGATACCGCGCTCACGCTCCTGATCCATGAAGTCGGTGGTGGCTTCACCATCGTGAACCTCACCCATCTTGTGGATTTTGCCGGTGAGGCTGAGAATGCGCTCCGTGGTGGTGGTCTTGCCAGCGTCCACGTGCGCGAAAATGCCAATGTTTCTGTATTTGCTAAGGTCTGCCATAACTGCTATCTGGGTTGTCTCTAAACAATTGCAGCGGCATCCAATGCCGCTGCGGTCAGCCGATCATTATACAGTAAATCCCTCACGGTGAGGCCACTACTGCCAGGCAATGTGATGACTGGCGGCAGCGAGGCCAATCGCGCTGCGCGCACCGCCGTGAATGGGTGGATCAACGCTTTTTTGATGGCACCGGGTCAGTATGGCTGGCCGGCGGCTGGCCGGTCCCGCTGTGTGCTGTGCCTGCCTTGCCGGCACCTGCCTTGGCATCATCTGTTTTGCCTGTACCGGGCTTGTCTGCCGCAGACCGGGCAGCGGCGCTGCCTTGCTGACCCTTCTTGGCCGACTGCGCGCTGCCGTCTGCCGGTTTGGGTTTCTGCTGTGGCCTTGGTGCGCTTCCCGCACCCTGCTGTGCACCGGTCGCAGTCTGTGCCTGAGATGCCTGCGGCGGTCGTGCAGCCGCATCGCCTGCCGATGCCGGTGCCGCGCTGGTCGGACCATAACCCACGCGCTGAATGGAGACCGCGCTGGCATCCATCGGCGGCAGGCGCTGCTGCAGCTTGTCGGTATCGGCCAGTTGCTGCGCGCCGGTTGACAGATGATCAAACACCGCCTTGTAGCTGTCGGTCAGCTGATTGACCAGCTGCGCGGTTTCGGCAAAATGTTCGGTGACCTGATCGCGGAACTGCTCATGCTCCTGTCGCAATTCGGTCACACTTTTGCCGCCGTTGGTTTTGCGCTGGGTCAACTGCGCCAGCCAGTAACCAAAACCGGTGCCTGCCAGTATGGCAATCAAGACTGCTATCCAGGCCGCGCTGCTCATCATGTCCTCCTGTTGTTTGCAACCACTTCATCGCAACTACCCTGGCGGCATCATAACGGACCGACGTGATCAGTCCGTTAAAGAGCGACTGCGTGGCTCATTCAAGACCCGCCGGTGAAACAGAACACATTCAGCTTGTTGCCATCTAGTGTACCCCGCCGGAAATACTGTAACGTTCAGCGAGTCGGAAAGCGCTTAGCCGCAAGGCATGGCTCGCAGGTCATGGCCATTCCATGGCCAAGAGCCATAACACAGCGGATGAGTGCTTTCCGGCTCGCCCTGCGGG
>JAHJQV010000008.1 GCA_018819105.1 Gammaproteobacteria bacterium | reverse complement strand
TCCGGTCACCCCATGCGCGATAACCTTTCCAATCTGTTGTACCGAATTCAGACTCGCGTTAGCTGCATAGGAACCCACGATATCCAAAGCGCCACCACCGGCTTCTGCTGTTGCTTTGGCCGCGCTGAGTCCGTTCGAATGTGACAATCCATCAAAATACGACCCCACTCCATAAAACGCAGCCGCACTGAAGGCACCAATCAATGCGCCATTGAGTGTTCCTGTGCTGACATACCCAGCCAGAGCACCCCCTGCCACCGCCACCCCAAAGGCTGCTGCGCTGTTTAGCGTCAGCGACGCCCAGATGGCCCCGGATGCAATACCCGCTGTCACTATCCCAATACCTACCGCGACCAACTGTCGCCAATACTTGCCTACAAAGTTGCCTATGGCCTTGAAGAAAAAGCCACTGGGATCAGTATAACTGAGCGGATTGTTCAGCACATAGCTGTATCGGTTCAGGTTCTGGCTGTTGTCCGGCGCCTGGACGTTGGGATCGGCCTGCAGGAATCTGCCCAGTTTGCTGTCGTAGATTCGACCATTATGCGCGCCATCCATGGCGCTCACCCTGCGGGCCAGCAGCAGAGCTGCTGTTCAAACCTGCTCCGGGCAGGTTTAGTCATATGAATGATGCCGGCTGGTCGACAATCTGTTCACCTCATCCATGAGGCTCACCCCTGACGGGGCTGTCGCGAAAAAAGGTTTCTGACCATTTTTTCATGTCCGGTGAAGCCACTGGGAGTGATGTTTCTGAGGCTGGCGAGCACGCCCATAACCGGGTCACGCCAGTTTATGGCATCTCTGCGCTCACCCCAGGCCCCAAACGACATGGCTTCGGTGATTTGACCTTGCAAGGCATTGTCGTCGCCTTCGGTAATGGTATCGATGTTGCCGATGTGATCCTTGTGTGTAGCTCAGTGCGTTGATTTTTGGTTGTTGAATATCTGAAATACTAATAATGAAGCCTATAATTTTGACTGGATACCGGCCTGCGCCGGTATGACGGCATTCATTTAGACTTCAGAGAGAACCTGAAATCAGCGAATGACTTCAAGCAAATTAATTCGCCATTGATAATGATTAAGTTGCCCCGAAGATTCTGCCGATCTGCTTCGTTTAAGGGTCTGGTGTTAATTGCAGATCATAGATATTCCGCAACAACTCCCAACACCGCAACACTGTGCTTTACTCGACCGTCGTATGCGGATCACACTCGCCCAGCCATTGCAGCTCACTCCATTGCAGCAAGATCATCCCCACGCAGCCAGCCAGTAATGGTCAGCCGCTCGCCTGAGGCGTAGCTGGCCACGGGCGAGACGCAGTGCAGGCGCGGTGTCTTGAACAGAGCAATGGAGTTGTATTGCGGGGTGACGGTGTCGGTGATGCGGCGGTTGTCGTCCATGAATTGCAGCAGGCCGCCCCAGTCGGCATGCCAGTCACGGGTCAACTGGATCACGTAGGCCAGGTAACGCAATTCGCCTTCGGCGGAGTCGTTGTGGGTGGTGAGAAACTGCCCGGCAGTGTAGCGGGTGGCCTGAGCGGAGGTTTTGATGATGGCCGGATCGGCGGCCAACTCGCGCATGAAGTTCAGCCACGGTGGCTGGTTCAGCGCCTCGGTCAGTTTGTGCAGTGCGGCCAGTTCCGGGTTGCGGCGCTGCTGGTAGGCGCTGATCATCATGTAGGTGTGATACAGAAACGAGAACTCGCCCTGTCGGGCGCGCTCGATGGCCTGCTGGGCACAGGAGGCGATCTGTCCGGCGCTCATCTGCGCCAGTTCCTCGGCCCAGATCTTGCGGCTGACGCCGGTGCTGTCCTTGTATGCCAGTGACCAGGGCATGTTTATGGTCAGCGTCTGTCGCAGCAGATCGGCCACGTCGGCGCGCAATGCGTCGGTGATCACTACCCAGCCATGGTGCTGCAGCGTCTGCTGGCAGGCCGCCAGGTCGATGGCGGGATTGAGTATGCCCGGCGCAAATGCCTGTCTGACTGCATCCAGATTCAGCATGGCCGGCGAATCCGTCGAGGTGTAATCGCTATCGCTTGCATAAGAGGTTAATATAACCGGTTGCTTCCTCTGGCAACAACGGAAACATGAAATCTATCACCGTCCGTGGTGCCCGCACCCACAATCTGGCCAACATCGATCTTGAGATTCCGCGCGATCAGCTGATCGTGTTCACCGGCCTGTCCGGCTCGGGCAAGTCGTCGCTGGCGTTTGACACCCTGTATGCCGAGGGTCAGCGTCGCTATGTGGAGTCGCTGTCGGCGTATGCCCGGCAGTTTCTGTCGATGATGGAAAAGCCGGATGTGGATCACATCGAAGGGCTGTCGCCAGCGGTCTCCATCGAGCAGAAATCCACCTCGCACAACCCACGCTCGACGGTGGGCACGATCACCGAAGTCTACGACTACCTGCGCCTGCTGTACGCGCGCGTGGGCACGCCGTACTGTCCCGATCACAATCAGCCGCTGGCCGCGCAGACGGTAAGCCAGATGGTCGATCACATCATGGCCATTCCCGCAGACAGCAAGCTGATGCTGCTGGCGCCGGTGATCCGCAACCGCAAGGGCGAACACCAGCAGCTGCTGGATCAGTTGCGCAGCCAGGGCTTTGTGCGAGCACGCATCGACGGCGAGGTGGTGGATCTGGACGCGGCCCTCAGCCTGAGCCTGCGCCAGAAACACAGTATCGAGGTGATCGTCGATCGCTTCAAGGTCAAGCCGGGACTGGAACAGCGTCTGGCCGAATCGCTGGAAACCGCGCTCAACCTGGCCTCGGGTGTGGCCATCGTTGCGCCGATGGAAGCCGGGCAGGCGCTGGATCGCGAGATTGCGTTTTCTGCCAACTACGCCTGTCCGGTGTGCGATTACAGTCTGTCGGAACTGGAACCGCGCATGTTTTCGTTCAACAACCCCAATGGTGCCTGCCCGGAATGCGATGGCCTGGGCGTGACGCAGTTTTTTGATCCGGCGCGCGTGGTCAGCAAGCCCGAGCTTAGCCTCGCCGGCGGCGCCGTGCGCGGCTGGGATCGCCGCAATGCCTATTACTTCCAGATGATCCAGTCGCTGGCGGCGCACTATGGTTTTGATGTGGAAATGCCGTTTGCAAAACTGCCGCAGAAGTTTCGCGACATCATCCTGCACGGCAGCGGCAAGGACAAGATCAGGTTCACCTACATCACCGATGGTCGTCGCCACCAGCGTGAGCACAGCTTCCCTGGCATCATCCCCAATCTGCAGCGGCGCTATCGCGAAACCGAGTCGCGGCTGGTGCGCGAGGAGCTGGCCCGCTACATCAACTCACGGCCGTGCCCGGCCTGCGGGGGGCAGCGCCTGAACCGCGCCGCCCGCCATGTACAGATCGATCAGCACAACCTGCCCAGCGTGACCAGTTGGTCGATCATCGACTGTCTGGCCTTTTTCCGCGACTTGAGCCTGAGCGGCTGGCGTCAGGACATCGCCGAGCGCATCGTGCGCGAGGTCACCGAACGGCTGCAGTTTTTGGTCAATGTCGGTCTGGATTACCTGACCCTGGATCGCCAGGCGGAGACGCTGTCCGGCGGTGAGGCTCAACGTATCAGGCTGGCCAGCCAGATCGGTGCCGGGCTGGTGGGTGTCATGTACGTGCTGGATGAGCCGTCCATAGGTCTGCATCAGCGCGACAATGAGCGCCTGCTGCAGACGCTGTTTCGCCTGCGCGACCTGGGCAACACGGTGATCGTGGTCGAACACGATGAGGAAGCCATCCGTCGCGCCGACCACATTGTCGACATCGGCCCGGGGCCGGGCGTGCATGGCGGCGAAATTGTCTATTCCGGCACCCTGCCCGGCCTGCTCAAGTGCAAGCCGTCACTGACCGGTCAATACCTGTCCGGCAAGCAGAGCATTGCCGTGCCTGCGAAGCGCCACAAAGCTCGCGACGGCGCCATGCTGCGTGTTGTCGGTGCCAGTGGCAACAATCTGCAGCAGGTCACCGCCGAGATTCCGGTGGGCACGCTGACCTGTGTCACCGGCGTGTCCGGTTCGGGCAAGTCGACACTGATCAACGACACGCTGTACCCGGCGGCGGCGGTGGCTCTGAACAATGCCAGCGCCACCCCGGCACCGCATGAGCGCATCGACAACCTGCAGCTGTTCGACAAGGTGGTGGACATCGACCAGAGCCCGATCGGGCGCACGCCGCGCTCCAACCCGGCCACCTACACCGGCCTGTTCACGCCGATTCGCGAACTCTATGCCGGCACCCAGGAATCGCGCATGCGCGGCTACAAGCCAGGCCGCTTCAGCTTCAATGTCAAGGGTGGCCGTTGTGAAGCCTGTCAGGGTGATGGCATGATCCGGGTGGAAATGCATTTTCTGCCAGACATCTTTGTGCCCTGTGATGTCTGCCACGGCAAGCGCTACAACCGCGAGACGCTGACCGTCACCTACAAGGGCAAGAACATCAATGAAGTGCTGGCCATGACGGTGGAAGATGCGCTGGAATTTTTCGAGCCGGTGCCGGTGATTGCGCGCAAGCTGCAGACGCTGATGGATGTGGGACTGAGTTACATCACCCTGGGGCAGAGTGCGATCACCCTGTCCGGCGGCGAAGCGCAACGCATCAAGCTGGCCAAGGAGCTGTCCAAACGCGACACCGGCAACACGCTGTACATACTGGATGAGCCCACCACCGGCCTGCATTTCCACGACATCGCGCAGTTGCTCAAGGTGCTGCAGCGACTGCGCGACCACGGCAACACCGTGGTCATCATCGAGCACAATCTGGATGTGATCAAGACCGCCGACTGGATCGTCGATCTGGGTCCGGAAGGTGGCTCAGGTGGCGGTCGCATCATTGCCGCCGGCACCCCGGAACAGGTGGCGCGCAGCAAAAAATCCCACACCGGACGGTTTCTGCAGGCAATGCTGCCGCAAGCCAAAGCTGCCGGACGCGGCCGGAAAACGGCCTGAATTCTGCCCCCACCCCGATCCTCCCCTGCTTTGCAGGGGAGGGGGATGGGCTGCGTTTGGCGTCAGTGATAGCCGGGAGTGATTGGTGGTTGCTGAGTTGTGTGAGGTGAGATCCCTCCACTCGCTGCGTTCGGTCGGGATGACAGCCCAGGGTTTTGCTCCCTCTCATAAATTAGGCTGTCATCTCGACCAACGTGGAGAGATCTCGTTCTTCAATGGTGGCAGTGTGTCCAGTTGATGAAAGATCACTTGGCCCGCTCGGGATGACCGCGTGGTGGGACGGCTTGTTACTGGCGATCCTGGGCTTGGTTTTGCT
>JAHJQV010000007.1 GCA_018819105.1 Gammaproteobacteria bacterium | reverse complement strand
TTTGTTCAGTTGTATTGCTGGCTGATATTGCCTCCACTCCCACCCATCACCGCGTGCTGGAGTAAGGGATATTCGAAGCTGTGTTTGGTTTAATTGTCGGCTGATAGAACCCCCACCCCAGCCCTCCCCCGTGCACGGGGGAGGGGGTTTCCGAAGCTTTGCTCGGTTGTATTGTTGACTGATATTGCCTCCATCCCCGGCCCACTTCCGCATGCTGAGGAAGGGAATTTCCGAGGCATTGCTCGATTAAATTGCCAGCTGATATTGCCCCCACCCCAACCCTCCCCCGTGCACGGGGGAGGGGGTATCCGAGGCTTTGTTCAGTTGTATTGCTGGCTGATATTGCCTCCACTCCCACCCATCACCGCGTGCTGGAGTAAGGGATATTCGAGGCTGTGCTGCGGTGGATTGTCAGTTGTCCTGACCAGCCTGTGGGCGGGATCCATGCCTGTGAAGGTGAACTGCTCCCTCCCCCGTGCGCGGGGGAGGGTTGGGGTGGGGGCCACTTGAGGTCTGCGCATTCAGGTGGGCGTCAGCATGGTCAGGCCAATGCCTGCCAGCGCCTGCATGGGCAAGCGCGTAGCAACAGAATCAAGACAGCGATAGCAAGATCAAGCCAGCGAGAGCAGAATCAAGCCTATACCAGCATAGTCAGACCAGCGTCACAACAGCAAGGCCCGCATCAACGCAACAGATAGGGATCGGCAATGCCACAAGTGGCAAGTATGCGGCACTCGGCAGCTTCCATGCGCCTGGCCTGATCGGCCTGGATGTGGTCAAAACCGAGCAGATGCAGCACCCCGTGCACGGTCAGGTGGGCAAGGTGATCGGCCAGCGTCTTGTGCTGGGCCTGGGCTTCTGCCGCCGCCACCGCCGGGCAGATCAGCACATCGCCGAGCACATCGTGTTGCTGCTGCAGCGCAGCAGGCAGCGGAAACGACAGCACGTTGGTGGGCTTGTCCTGCTGGCGAAAACGCTGATTGAGCGCATGGATTTCGGCCGTCTCGACCAGCCGGATGGTCAGGCTGCTCGTGGCCTGCCGCGATGGCAGCGCGGCATTGGCCCAGACGCGGAAGCGATTGGCCGCAGGCAGTCCGCGGCGACTGGCCAGGGCATACTGCACGGCAATCTGCGCTGGCACGGCTTATGTTTCGGAAGTTTGCTGCTGCTCCCGGCGGCGCCGCTCGTCGCGCTCATAGGCCAGCAGCACGTTCTGTACAATCGGATGCCGCACCACGTCCTCGTGGGTGAAGCGGGTCACGCTGATGCCGGGCACATGCTGCAGGATTTTCAGCGCATGCACCAGCCCGGAGCGGCGCTGATCGGGCAGATCGATCTGGGTGATGTCGCCGGTGACCACGGCACAGGATCCAAAACCAATGCGGGTCAGAAACATCTTCATCTGCTCGCTGGTGGTGTTCTGCGCCTCGTCGAGAATGACAAAGGCGTCGTTGAGCGTGCGCCCGCGCATGAACGCCAGTGGAGCCACTTCGATGACGTGGCGTTCGATCAGTCGACCGACCTGGTCAAAACCGAGCATTTCATAAAGCGCGTCGTACAGTGGTCGCAGGTAGGGATCGACCTTCTGCGCCATGTCGCCGGGCAGAAAGCCGAGCCGCTCGCCCGCTTCCACCGCCGGACGCACCAGCACGATGCGCTGCACCTGTTCGGTCTGCAGGGCTTCCACCGCACACGCCACCGCCAGATAGGTCTTGCCGGTGCCGGCCGGGCCAACGCCGAGATTGATGTCGTGTTCGCCAATGGCACGCAAGTAGGCTTTCTGGCTGGGGCCGCGACCGCGAATCAGACCGGTGCGGGTTTTGATGATGACTTCGCTGGCAGCAGCAATCTGCGCCATTTCGGCGTCGGCTGCTTCCATGCGGCTGGAAGTCTGCAGATGCAGATTGACCTGGGCCGGCGTCAGCACCTCGCTGGCGGTCTGGTCATACAGTTCCTCCAGAATGCGCCGCGCCGCACGCGTGGCCTTGCGCTCGCCGGAGATCAGGAAATGCTCACCGTTGGCAGCAATCTGCACCGCCAGACGCTTTTCGATCTGGCGCAGATGCGCATCCAGCGGCCCGCTCAGATTGGCCAGACGCTGGCTGTCTGCGGCGTCGATGGAGAATGGCAGCTGGTAGGCTTCCGCCGTGGTGGTGGTCATGCTACCTGCTGGTTCTGCAGCGCGACGCTGCTGGATGCATCGGGCCTGGGCTCATCATGGCGTTGCACGCGGCCACGCAGGCTGTTGGCCATGGCTTCGGTGATGATGACATCGACAAACTCACCGATCAATCGCGCCGGGGCAGCAAAATTGACCACGCGGTTGTTGTCGGTGCGACCGGCCAGTTCCGTGGCGCTTTTCTTGCTGGGGCCTTCCACCAGCACACGCTGGCTGCTGCCGACCATGGCCCGGCTGTAGTCGGCAGCGAAGCCATTGATGGTGGCCTGGAGTTCCTGCAGTCGGGCTTTTTTCACTTCCAGCGGCACACCATCGGGCAGATTGCTGGCCGGTGTACCGGGACGGCGGCTGTAGATGAAGCTGAAACTCTGGTCGTAGCGCAGATCGTTGATCAATTGCATGGTGGCGGCATGATCGCGATCGCTTTCGCCGGGAAATCCGACTATGAAGTCCGAGGACAGTGCCAGCTCCGGTCGCGCCTGGCGCAGCGCGCGGATCTTGGCCTTGTATTCCAGCACCGTGTGGCCGCGTTTCATCGCCGCCAGGATGCGGTCGGAACCGGACTGCACCGGCAGATGCAGGTAGCTGGACAGTTTCGGCACATCGACATAGGCCTGGATCAGCGTGTCGCTGAACTCGACCGGGTGGGAGGTGGTGAAACGGATGCGCTCGATGCCGTCGATCTGGGCGATGTAGCGGATCAGCAGCGCCAGATCGCACAGCTCATCGCCCGTGCCCATGCGGCCACGATAGGCGTTGACGTTCTGCCCCAGCAGGTTGATCTCGCGCACGCCCTGGCCTGCCAGACTGACCACTTCGGTGATGACGTCCTCAAATGGCCGGCTGACTTCCTCGCCACGGGTATACGGCACCACACAGAAGCTGCAGTACTTGCTGCAACCCTCCATCACCGAGACAAAAGCGGTCGGGCCTTCCGCACGCGGCTCGGGCAGGCGATCGAATTTCTCGATTTCGGGAAAACTGATGTCGATGGCCGGCTTGTTCTGGGCACGCGTGGCGTCCAGCATTTCCGGCAGCCGGTGCAGGGTCTGCGGACCGAACACCATGTCGACCACCGGCGCACGCCGCACCAGGTTTTCGCCTTCCTGGCTGGCCACGCATCCACCGACACCGATGATCAGCGCCGGGTTTTTCTGTTTTAACGGACGCCACTGCCCCAACTGCGAAAACACCTTTTCCTGGGCTTTTTCGCGGATGGAACAGGTGTTGATCAGAATGACATCGGCCAGCTCCGGCTGATCGGTCAATTCCAGCCCGTGCGAAGCCGCCAGCACGTCGGCCATCTTGGCCGAATCGTACTCATTCATCTGACAACCGTGGGTTTTGATGTACAGCTTGCCGCTCATAGCGTTGATGTTGATGTTTCTGAACAGGGTATTCTAACGCAGATCAGGCATAAGCTGGCACTAAGCGCCGGTCAGTCAGCGCCGGCCATCGCCTCGATGCGCGCCCACACGCGCATGAAATTCTCACCAAGGACTTTGCGCACATCGGCCTCGCTGTAATCACGCCGCAGCAACTCGGCCACCAGGTTGGGATAGGTGGTCACGTCCTTCAGCCCGCTCGGTAGTGAATCGCCAACGCCGTCGTAGTCGGAACCGATGCCGACATGCTCAATGCCGACCAGTTTCACCACATGGTCGATGTGATCGGCCACGTCTGCCACCGTGGCATAGGGATAGGGATGCTTGCTGCGGTAGCTCTGGGTAAACGCCTGCACGCGTGGATCGTCGTCGTTATCGCTGCCCAGTTGACTGAGCAGATTGTCGCGGGCAGCAGAAAACTGCTGCTGCCACTGATTCGCCGCTGCGGTGAGAAAACTGGAGCCGAAATTGATCATGATGATGCCACCGCCTTCCGCCAGCGCCTGAATCATGGCATCGCTCATGTTGCGCTCAAACCCAGGGGTGAAATGTCGCACCGAGGAGTGCGTCGCCACCAGCGGTGCACGGCTGATCTGCACCGCCTCGTGGAAGGCGGCATCAGACACGTGTGAGATGTCGACGATCATGCCGAGATCGTTCATGGCGCTGACCAACTCACGGCCGAAGGGACTCAGCCCCTGCCACATGGCCACCGGGTCATAGGACGAATCGGCAATGTGATTGGCGCGCGAGTGGGTCAGCGTGATGTAGCGGATGCCACGGCGATGGAAGTGTTCCAGCAGGTCCAGATCACCCTGGATGGCGGCACCGTTCTCCATGCCCAGCGGCAACGCGATTTTGCCGTCCTTGAAAGCCTGTCTCACATCGGCACTGGAATAAGCCATGGTGAACTGCCTGGGCGCGCGCGCGGCGATCGCCTCGACCTGATCGATCAGGGCATTGGCCAGCGCCGTGGCGGTGCCATCGTGCTCGCTGTGCCAGGGCAGGTAGATCGACATGAACGGCGCATTCAAGCCACCCGCCCTGGCTCTGGGGGCATCAAAATCACCGTCATCGGTGGCTGCGGTCACATCGGCCCATTGCCCGTGGATGCGATACGGCACATCGACGTGGGTGTCCACGATCAGGGCCGATTGGGCCAGCTCGCGGGCCTGCTGCAGCAGACGCTCATCATCCTGCGCCGGAGCAGGCAAAACGAGCAGGAACAGCACAAAGACGAGACCGACACGGGCAATCAGTGGGTGTGGCATGTTGTGTATCCAGAGGCAGTGTAAGCGGCTGTCGATGGTAGCAGATACGCCGGGTGATCTGCATCAGGGTCACTGTTACGCCCTGCCGCCAGCACCTCCTGATTGTGCTGACTGCACAAGACGGTGAATCCTGCTTGCATTGGCCACGGCAGACTACTGATAAAGTCTGCCAGCATGCTCGACCCAGCCATCGGCATGGCGGCCCTGCGGATCGTCATGGGTCCAGTGGATGACGCCGCCGCGCGGATTCCATTCGTACTCGCCATAGAACGCCACCCGGTCGCCACGGGCAAGCCGGTCGATCGCTGGTGCCAGGGTCAGGTTGTGCGCGACCAGCACGGTGTGTCCGGGTTCAATCTGCACGATAAAGCGCTGATGCGGGTTGCCGTCGTTGTCCGGCGGCAGCACGCGCTGCACGGTGCCCTCACCGCGTACCTGCACGTTGCTGCGCTGCTCGGCAAAAGCGCGCAGGATGGCGGCGTTGCCAGACGGCCCGGCCTCGCTGTCATGACCAGTAACCGATTCAGCAGGCGGCGCATGCGGCAGCCACTGCTGTTGCCAGGCCACTGCCAGCAGCAGCACCAGCATGATGATCGATGAAACGCTTTTGCCGGGATTGACTTTGGCCATGGGATTACCGTTGCAGCAACATACGCCGGGACACGCACCGTCTGGCACGAACTCCTACCATGATAATGGATCTGCGACAATGGCTGTTGATCAATGGTTTAGAAGCCTTTCAGGCTAAAGGCTGGGCTACCGCAGAATAGCCGGTTGCGTCAGATTCTCCGAGCATTGATTGTCATATTTGCTCATTGGTTCGTGTCTGAAAAAACGCAAAAATCTGAATGCAACCGAATTCTCTCGCTATGATCGGTCAAATCCGACAGACTCTCTGGTGACCACCACAAACCACAGCGAGATCAATTATGTTTAAGCAATCCACCGCCAACCAACGCCAATACCTCGGCCCGCTCTCTGCACTGCTGTTGTTGTGGTCGGCCAGCCACGTCACGGCACAGCAACCAGCGATTGCCGCAGCCGCCACCACCACCAGCAGCGACTGGTACGAGGATGTCACCGCCACGCATCTGCCGGCTGGCGTTACCGACGGTCTGAGCATGGATGCCCGCACGCTGGATGCCGATGCCGACGGCGATCTGGACATCATCATTGCCAACGAGCACCGCGCCAACATTCTGCTGCTCAACGACGGCAGCGGCAGATTCAGCGATGCCAGCGCTGCGCGCCTGCCACGTGGCGAGCACGACAGCGAGGACATCGGCATTGCCGACTTTGATGGCGATGGCGATCTGGACATCGTCGTGGTCAGCGAGGACGACCAGACCAATGAGCTGTATCTGAATGACGGTCGGGGTTTCTTCAGCGATGCCTCGCAACGCCTGCCGGTCACCGGCACTTCCAACGCCGTGCTGGTGATGGATCTCACCGGCAATGGTCACCCCGACATCCTGATCGGTAACAACGGTCAGAACGTGCTGCTGGAAAACGACGGCGCGGCGAACTTTACCGATGTCACCTCAGCTCGCCTGCCCAGCTTTGCTGATGTGACCCAGGACGTGGTCTCTGGCGATGCCAACGGCGATGGTCACATTGACCTGCTGTTCGGCAACGAGGACGCCAACCGGCTGTTGCTGAACAATGGCCAGGGCGTGTTTGTCCACGCCAGCGAAGCGCTGCCGCTGCGCTCAGCGGCTGAGGAAACCCGCGAAGCGGATTTCGGGGACATTGATGGCGATGACGATCTGGACATCCTGTTCGCCAACGTGCAGGCCTTTGTCGACGACGCCGATGCCCAGAACCGGCTGTTGCGCAACGATGGCACAGGCCGCTTTACCGACATCACCGCCAGCCACCTGCCGCCCGATCAGGACCGCAGTTTTGATGGCTCCTTGCTGGACCTCGATGGCGACGGCGATCTTGACATCATCACCTGCAATGCCAATCGCGGCACCGAGTCATGGATTGACACCACTCCGTGGCGCGCCTACCGCAACGATGGCGGCGGTCACTTTACCGACGCCACCGGGGAGTTGCTGCCGGCCAGCGCCATCGGTCGCGGCTTTGACGTGCAGCAGGCCGACTTCAATGGCGACGGCCTGCCCGACCTTTATCTGTCCAGCCGCGACGGCACGGATCGGCTGTTGTACGGAATAGCGCGCTGATCGCAGACAGAGGCTGCGTCAATCGATGATCTTGTCCAGCTCATCCTGGTATTTCTGATACAGGCGATGGTTGTGCTCGATGGCGTCGCTGCCATCCTGCTGCACGATGGCGATGCGCAACTGCTCCTTGACCCATTGATGTTCGGCCCAGTTGCCGCCGCCGGTCTTGACCACTTCCATCTCGGCATTGGCCAAACCCATCATGCTGCCGGTACTCTGATACACCTTGGCGATATCACCGAATGATGGCTGCTCCTTGTTCTCCATCTCTTCGGCCATTTTCTTCAGTTTGTCACTCTCGCGCTGCTGCAGCGTCTCGACCTTTTCCGCCACCCGCAGCAATGCCTTGACCTGGTCTTCGCTGACCTTGCCACTGCCCGGCGGATCATAGCGGTCACGGTCAGCGGCGTCCTGCAGCTCGGCCTGCCGCATGATGCCTGAAAACATACCGCCCGACGCGCCATCACCAATGTCGCCAAATTCGGCTGAGCCGAACTGTCTGGTGCCAGATCCAATGCCAAGAATGGTGACCATGATCATGTTGACGATGAATATGCTCACCAGACTTACAATATAGTGCAGCGCTCTCTTTTCATTCGGGATGGCCAAAGCCTGCGGCAGGATACGCCACAGGAACACCAGCGACATGATGGCACCGGCCAGAATGATGAGAAAACCCAGAAATGGAATCAATGCGCCGACGATCGACGCCAGATAGCCAGGTATCGATGCCAGTGACAATGCAGCAAACGCCCGGTTCAGATCAGGCTTGCCGCCAAATGCGCCGGCGAGCGCGTTGATGACGACTGTGGCGATGGCAAATCCGATCACTGCCATGATCAGACCCATGATGATTGCCATGAACCAACCGCCACCCATGCCATAGGCATAAAAGCCACCGACAAGACGCGAAAAAATCACGCTAAGCAGCACATTGGCCACAATCAACGGCCCGGTCAGCTGGATCAGCGTGGTCTTGAGATCGGGGTTTTCACCCAGGAAGCGATCCCAGGTGGCCTGTGGCTGCAGCAAACCGCCCTTGATCAGTTCCAGGGTTTTGGTGAAATCGAACATGGTGAACCTCAGCTCTGTGATTAGTGATTGTTGGTATGCTTATCGTTGTTTCACAGATTATAGCGCCAACCTTTGTCAACATTGATGGTCGCAATGACACACTGTTGCTGAACAGCGGGCACAGTCGGTGTAGCGTTATAATTGCGCAACAGATTCACCCTACCTTCCCCGGAGCCCACCATGACCACCACCATGCGCGCCCTCGTCAAGGATCAGCCAGCCAAAGGCATCAGCATGCTCGCCGTGCCGGTCCCCGAACCCGGCAACAACGAGGTGCTGATCAAGGTTGAGAAAACCGCCATCTGTGGCACCGACCTGCACATCTACAGCTGGGATGACTGGTCACAGCGCAATATCCGGACGCCGCTGGTGATCGGCCATGAATTTGTCGGCCGCATCGTCGCCATGGGCGAAGACGTGCGCGGCTATCAGGCTGGTCAGCGGGTTTCTGCCGAGGGCCACATTGTCTGCGGCGTATGCCGCAACTGCCGAGCCGGAAAACAGCACCTGTGCCCCAATACCGTTGGCATCGGCGTCAACCGCGATGGCGCATTTGCCGAATACGTGGTCGTACCAACCAGCAACCTGTGGCCGATTCCCGATGCCATCGCGCCGGAACTGGCTGCTTTTTTTGACCCCTTCGGCAACGCCGCACACTGTGCCCTGCAGCACGACCTGGTCGGTGAGGATGTGCTCATTACCGGTGCCGGCCCGATCGGCATCATCGCCGCCGGCATATGCCGGCACGTCGGCGCGCGCCACGTGGTGATCAGCGATCTCAACGATTACCGGCTGCAGCTGGCGCGCGACATGGGTGCCAGCCACACCATCAATGTCAGACACGAAAGTATCGCCGGTGCAGTCAAGGCTCTGGGCATCGACGGTTTCGACATTGGCCTGGAAATGTCCGGCAACCCCACCGCCTTCAATGACATGCTGAAAGCCATGTTTCATGGCGGTCGGGTCGCCATGCTCGGCATTCTGCCCAATGGCAGCGGTATAGACTGGGATCAGATCATTTTCAAGGGGCTGGAACTGCACGGCATCTACGGCCGGCGCATGTATGAGACCTGGTACAAGATGACCCAGATGGTGCTCACCGGTTTTCCGCTGCACAAGGCCATGACCCATCACATCCCGATCGATGATTACGAGACCGGCTTCGCCCTGATGGCCGCCGGCGAATGCGGCAAGGTGGTGTGCGACTGGACTGGTGAGATTGGCACCGCATCAGCAGAGTAATGCTGGCCAGGCTAATTCCGGCTGACTAACCAGTGTTGCGCAAACCGGCAGCAATGCCGGTGATGGCCACCTGCAGCGCATGCTGCAGTTGGCCGTTTGCATCGTCGTCGCCACCACGCAGTCGGCGCATGGTTTCGATCTGGATCATGTGCAGCGGATAAACATAGGGATTGCGCACCGCTATAGAACGGCGCAGTACGCGCTGGGTCGCCAGCAGACGGCGATCGTTGATCTGTTCGATCACGGCAATGGCCTGAGCCAGCTGCCGGCGAAAATGCTCACCCAGATCGTGCAGCGGGGCAGCATCAACCAGCGAGCGTTCATAACAGGCCGCCACGGCGGCATCGGTTTTCGCCAGCACCATCTCCTGCATGTCCAGCAGCATGCGGAAAAACCGCCACTGCTGCGCCATCTCGCGCAGCGCATCCTGCTGACCCTGCTGCAGTGCCTGCCCCAGCGCCGCTTCAACGCCGTACCAGGCCGGCAGCATGAGGCGAATCTGGGTCCAGGCAAACACCCAGGGGATGGCGCGCAGACTCTCGATACCGCCATCGGGCTTGCGGCTGGCCGGACGGCTGCCCAGGTGCAGCAGACCCAGCTCCGGACCCGGCGTCGCCTGACGATAGTATTCCGGCAGGCGCGGATCATCGTGCACCGTGGCACGATAAGCCTGCAAGGCGGTGGCGCTGAGCTGATCCATCAACTCGCGCCACTGCGGCGCAACCGGCTGCGCCGGCAGCAGACTGGCTTCCAGAGTGGCGCTGGTGTACAGCTCCAGGTTGCGCAGGGCAATTTCCGGCAGACCGAACTTGAAGTCGATCACCTCGCCCTGCTCGGTGATGCGTACCCGCCCCGGTATGGCACCCTCCGGTTGTGCCAGCAGCGCCGGGTGCAAGGGCCCGCCACCACGACTGGCAGAACCGCCACGACCATGAAACAGGGTCAGCTCGACGGCAAACTCGCGACACACGGCGACGACATTCTCGATCGCCTGATACTGGGCCCACGCGGCGCTGAGAAAACCGGCGTCCTTGGCCGAGTCGGAATAACCGATCATCACCTCCTGGTGCTGTCGACAATCCCGGCGATACCAGTCCAGCGCCAGCAGCTGCCGCAGTGAGGCTTCGGCGTGACGCAGATCATCAAGGGTTTCGAACAATGGCACGATGCGCTGCGGCTGGCGACAGCCACCCAGCTGCTGCAGCCAGCGCACGGCCAGAATGTCAGAAGGCTCGCGCGCCATGGAGATGATGTAGGCACCCAACGCTGCCGGTGGCTGTTGCGCCAGTAACTGGAAGGTCTGCAGCACTTCACGGTCATCGTCGTCGAGCGCATCCAGCAGTGCGCGGATTTCCTCGCCGCTGCGCTCTGGCTGCTGCAGCTGCTGCAACAGCCAGGCCTGACGCTGCGCTTCTGTGAGCGCGGCATAGTCCACATCTTCCAGACAGCGCGCGATCGCCGCCACCGCCTGCGCATGCCGCGCGGCCTCCTGGCGGATGTCCAGGCGCAGCAGGGTGAGGCCAAAACACTGCACGCGGCGGATGATGTCGATCAATGTGCCATCAGCGATTTCGGCCATGTTGCAATCCAGCAGGGACTGCCGGATCAGCAGCAGTGGCTGCAGCAGCTGCTGATCCTCGTAATAGATGTCGTCCGGCACGCCGGCCTCCAGCCTGGCGCTGTCGTTGAGACAGGCTTCGGCCCAGTCGCGGGTGTTTTCGAGCCTTTGCCGGACCCGGCGCAGCAGCGCGCGATAAGGTTCCGGGTGATCGTCCACCGCCGCGCGCAGGGGCTGATTGGCATCCAGCATGGACAGGTCATGGCGCAAAGAGGCAACGTTGCGGATGAGCAGGTCGGCCGCCTTCCAGCGCGCCAACAACAGCACCTCGCGGGTCACCGCAGCGGTGACATAGGGGTTCCCATCGCGATCACCGCCCATCCAGCTGGCAAAACGGATCGGCGTGGCTGTGGCCGGCAGCGCTGCACCAAGATGCTGCTGCAGCTTGCGATCCAGTTTGCGCAGCAACGCCGGCACCGCATTCCACAATGTGCGTTCGACCGTGGTAAAGCCCCATTTGGCCTCGTTCATCGGGGTCGGTTTGGCGCGCCGGATCTCATCGCTGTGCCAGGCGGCAATGATGCGCCGACGCAGCTTGGCAATCTGCGCACGACGTTCCTCGGCGGTGATGTCCGGGCGATCCAGCAATGCCAGCACCTGGGCGATGTCGCCGTATTTGTGCCGCAGAGTGCGGCGGGTGACCTCGGTGGGATGCGCCGTCAGCACCAGCTCGATGTTCATCTGTTGCAGACAGTCGATGACCTGTCCGGCCGCGATGTCTCGTTGCAGCAATCGGGGCAGCAGCTCGTCCAGCGAGCCGGGCTCGGCGACGCTGTCCTCAGCATGCGTCAAGGCGTACTGGCGTCGGCGGCGGATGCGATGGTGCTGCTCGGCAATGTTGGCGTAATTGAGAAACTGGCTGAAGCTGCGGGCGATCTGCACCAGCTCTGGTGCATCCAGCCCGGCAATCAACTGTTGCAACGGGGCATGATCGCCGTGTTCGCGTGCCTGATGATCACGTGCCTGTTTGGCCAGCTCGCGGATCTTTTCCACGCAGGCAAACACCGCCTCACCGGCCTGGGCACGAATGGTCTCGCCCAGCACCGTGCCGAGCAGATTGACGTCAGCGCGCAATGGCTGGTGGGGGTCAGATGCGCTTTTGTTCATGTCATGAAGTGTGCATGGGTTGGCGCCTGAGCGCAAATCATTTCAGCATCCGGTTTCATGATAAGATGTCATCATAACATCAGATGCAGATACATCATGCGTACCACACTCAACATCGATGATGAAGTGCTGCAGGCGGCCAAGGCGCTGGCCCGCCAGCAACGCAAAACCACCGGCGAGGTGTTGTCTGAGCTGGCACGCCGAGCCATCACGGGTGTGCCCGCAGAAGTCGGGGCTGACCTCACCAATGCTTGTCACGGCTTTGTGCCGTTTCCTTCCCGCGGCGGGATTGTCACCGATGAACTGATTGCATCGCTGCGAGAACTGGAAGACGTGTAGTGCGCGCGCTGCTGGATGTGAATGTACTGATCGCATTGCTGGACGCCCAGCATGTACATCACCGACTGAGCCAACAATGGTTGCGCAACAACATCACCGATGGTTGGGCCTCATGTCCGATCACCATCAATGGCTGCCTGCGCATCATGTCACAGCCAGCCTATCCCAATGCAGTGCCTCTGCAGCAAGTGGTGCAGCGGCTGCAGCTGGCGATGCAGACGCCGCAGCATACGTTCTGGGCAGACGATGTCGATCCGCTCGAGGATGACACGCTGCAGTGGCCGGAACTGCTGCATGCCAGGCAGGTCACCGATGCCTATCTGCTGGCACTGGTCTGTCGCCATGGCGGCCGCCTGGCGACACTGGATCGCAAAATCAGTCCACGCCAAGTGAACAACTGCCGTGCTGACAATCTGGTTATCATCACTGTCTGAACCAAAGCCAATATTCATCACCATGACCGACAACAGCTTCTATCAGCAACTCTCAGACACCCTGCACAGCATCGAGGACGACGGCCTGTACAAGCGCGAGCGTCTGATCACCACGCCGCAGAACGTCGCCATCGACGTTCAGGGCCGCGGCGAAGTGCTGAATTTCTGTGCCAACAACTATCTCGGTCTGGCCGATGATCCGCGCATTGTGCAGGCCGCGCACGACGCCCTGGACGAACACGGATTCGGCATGGCTTCGGTGCGATTTATCTGTGGCACTCAGGACCTGCACAAACAGCTGGAGCAGACCATCAGCGAGTTCCACGGCACCGAAGACACGATTCTATATACCAGCTGTTTTGATGCCAACGGCGGTCTGTTCGAAACCATCCTGGGGTCGGAGGATGCCGTCATCAGTGATGCCCTCAACCATGCCTCAATCATCGACGGCATTCGCCTGTGCAAGGCCGAACGACATCGCTATGCCAACAGTGACATGCAGGCGCTGGAAGCAGCGCTGGAGAAAACCCAACACTGTCGCCATCGGTTGATCGTCACCGATGGCGTGTTCTCGATGGATGGTTACATTGCCAAACTGGACGAGATCACCGCTCTGGCAGAGCGATACCAGGCCCTGGTGATGATCGACGACTGCCATGCCACCGGCTTTCTCGGCCGCACTGGTCGCGGCTCACCCGAGCATTGCGGGGTCATGGGCAGGATCGACATCATCACCTCCACCCTGGGCAAGGCGCTGGGTGGCGGATCCGGCGGCTACACCACCGGGCGCAAGGAAATCATCGATCTGTTGCGCCAGCGCTCCCGGCCCTATCTGTTTTCCAACACCCTGCCACCGCCGCTGGTCGGGGCGGCACTGAAAGTGTTTGAGCTGCTTGGCGAAGGCACCGAACTGCGCGACCAACTGGAAGCCAACACACAGTATTTCCGCAACCAGATGACTGCCGCAGGTTTTGACATCAAGCCGGGCACGCACCCCATCGTCCCGGTCATGCTGTACGACGCCAAAGTCGCTCAGCAGATGGCTGACCTGCTATTGGCCGAGGGCATCTACGTGATCGGCTTTTTCTTTCCGGTGGTGCCCAAGGGTGAAGCGCGCATCCGTGTGCAGATGTCGGCCGCACACACCCGCGAGCAGCTGGATCAGGCCATTGCCGCGTTCAGCAAAGTCGGCAAGGCTCTGGGCGTCATCTAAATAAGACACAGTTCCTGCATCTCATCATGTCTTTGCCAAGTCCCACTTTTCGTCGGCCCGAATAGAGCGTGACAAATGATAGCTGGAAAGGCTGATGTCACTAGACGTCAACACCGGTTGGCGGCGGTTGAGAAACACAGGCAATGACTTGGGATTTAACACCCAGATCGGGCGTTTTGGTCTCCCGGATGATTTGACATACCAGCCGGGAAACAAGATCACCGGGAAAACATCAAAATCCTTGCCGCTGCTCTCCTGCAACAAAGCACGCAACCATCCCGATTGCGCTCGTGCCTGAATGACAGCATCGGTACTTGGCTGGCCTTGGCCTATTCTGATCGAATGGCCATCAAACAGCAGCTCCGCTCTTCCATTTTCCGGCTTGGAGTAGGTTTTGGTCTCTACGGTATAGATGCCAGTCGGCCCAATCAACACGTGATCAATGTTGAACTGATCACCCACGATGTCATGAAAAACCCGGTAACCTTCTGCGCGCAGTTGATCCAGAAACTCACCGACCACCTGCTCACCCTGGTAGGCCATTTTCAGCCTGGACATGGTCGGTTTCAGCCGTAGCACCTTATACAGCAGATAGATGGATGACAGCAGCAACAGCATGGACAGCAACCATGGATTCGGAACTGTACCAAAGAAGGTGTATTGCCATGCGTTGATTGTTGTGATCAATAACCCGGACCAGATCACAAATGGCCACCACAGAGTCTTCTCCAGAAGCTTCCATCGATAGGCCTGCACCGATTGTCCTGCGTGCCGGAGCGGTGCAGCCTTGAGTGGGGATCGTCGCGCTTTGCTCTTCGCCATGAATCAGGCCACCTCAGCACTCAGCGAACCAGGCTGCTGCCATTGCCGTCGCCAGCTTTCCGGCCCGGCGGCATGATTCTGCAGACACTCGCTCATCTGCCGGCGCCACTGTTTGCCACCGGGTTGACCATGATAGAGACCAAGCAGATGTCGGCCGATGTGGCGCACCGGAACGCCTTCGGCCTGTTGTCGGCAGGCGTAGTCGATCATCTGTTGCAGAATCTGATCGCGCTCAGGCCGATGCCCGGCAGCTCCCAGCAGACGCTCGCAGGCGGTCAGCATCCATGGCGTCTGGTAGGCGGCCCGGCCGATCATGACCCCATCCACATTTTGCAGGTGCGGTTCGATCTGCGCAACGCTGGTGATGCCGCCATTGATGATCACCTCGAACTGCGGGAATTCGGTTTTCAGCCGGTACACACGGGCATAATCCAGTTCGGGGATTTCCCGGTTCTGTTTCGGACTCAGCCCCTGCAGCCAGGCCTTTCGCGCATGCACGATAACGCGCTGCACGCCGGACCCGGCGACAATGCGGTAGAAGTTCTCAAAAAATGCCCAGCTGTCGAGCTCATCCACACCGATGCGTGATTTGATGCTGACCGGTACTGTGCTGGCCTCGCGCATGGCGATCAGGCAATCGCGCACCAGTTCCGGCTCGCGCATCAGGCAGGCACCAAAAGCGCCGCGCTGCACCCGGTCTGAGGGACAGCCAACGTTCAGATTGATCTCGTCATAGCCCCATTGCGCCGCCAGTTGACAGCAGCGCGCAAGATCATCGGGATCGGAACCGCCCAGCTGCAGCGCCAGCGGATGCTCGCTGCGGTCAAATGCAAGGTGCCGGGGCACATCACCATGCAACAGTGCCCCGGTGGTGACCATCTCAGTGTACAGCCACGCCGAAGGTGCCAGCAAACGGTGAAAATAGCGGCAATGACGGTCGGTCCAGTCCATCATCGGCGCGACCATCAGCAGTCTGTTGTGCCTCATCGCGTGTCCATGTCAACGCAGCACATACCAGTAAACGCTGGCCGCAGCAGCCAGCAATGCGGCTGCCAGCAGCCACCAGCGCAGGCTGCTGGCAGCTTGTTCGGCCGGCACATCGCGCAGCACGCTTTGTGGTCGCAATGCCGGCATTTTCACCACGAAGCGGTGGGCACCGATGCGCAGTTCGTCGCCCGCATTGAGCTGCTGCCGGGTGACTGCCTTGCCGTTGACGAACAGCTCGGCCTGCTCGCTGCCGCGCTCAACCAGCAGGGTCTGCTGATCCCAGCGCAGACGCGCATGATCGGCGGCAACCCCGGCACCTGAAAGGTTGACATCGGCTGCGGTGTTGCTGCCCAGAGTCAGCTCATCGGCGATCGCCAGACGCAGTTCCCTGACCTCAGCCGACATGCCACGAAGTACTGGAGCCTGGCTTGCTGCCGTCATGCCGAGGTCTCCAGCAGGCGGCGGGCAATTTTCAGGTCATCCTCAAAGGTCAGCTTGAAATTGGCCGGCGAGCCATGCACCAGATGTGGATGATATCCGGCCATTTCCATCGCCTCGGCCTCGTCATAAAGATCGGGTTTCTTCTGCAGCGCCTGCTGCAGCGCCTGCTGCAACACGCTGGCACGATACAGTTGCGGGGTCTGTGCGATCCACAGCTGTTTGCGGTTGACGCTGCACAACACCCGGTCGGCATTGACCTCGTCGACCTGTTTCAGGCTGTCGGTGACCGGCAACGCACAGATGGCACCGTGTTCGTCCTGGCAGCCGGCGGCGATCAGGTCATCAATGCTGGCGAGGGTAAAACAGGGTCGCACAGCATCGTGCACCAGCACGTAGCCATGATCCTCGCTGGCCTGATGCATGGCGATCAGCCCCTGCAGCAGACTGGCAGCACGACTTGCCCCCCCTTCACAGGTGTTCACCGGCTTGCCCAGATCGGCCGCCGGCATGGACGCCCAGCACGGGTCATCGGCGGCCAGACAAACGGTAAAGCCCTGAATGCGCGGATGTCGGGCGAGGCGTTTGAGTGTGTGCAGCAGCACCGGCTGGCCATCGATCAGGCGGTATTGCTTGGGCAGATCGCCACGCAGCCGGCTGCTGGCACCTGCGGCCGGTATCAGCGCCCAGATCATGGTTTTGCCGTGTTTGCTGTCAAGCTCACTCATGCACTCGGATTCCATTGCTATGCAATCTGATCAGACCTGTGCCGGATCAATCACGTTCGGTGCTGGCCCGGGGCTCGGCAGGTGCCGGGATCAGTTGAATGAACTGCTCATCTTCGGCGATCAGCCCGAGTTGACTGCGCGCGCGCTCCTCCACCGCCTGCATACCCTGGCGCAGGTCTTCGACCTCGGCTGCCAGCGCCTCGTTGCTGCTGCGCATCTGTTCACTGCTTTGCCTTTGCTGGGCGAGAATGTCGGTGATCTCGGCCACCGCAGCGCGCTGCTGCCACAACTGCAGCTGCATGATCACCAGCAGAATCACCAACAGCAAAATGATCAGTCGATACACAGCAGTCTCCTTGCGCCAGCGGCAAGCCGCAACACCCAGCCCTTGTCCACCCAGCCGGCAGATCGCACCCCGGATGACTCATACAGCAAGCTTACACCATGCTGGTCTGGCTGCAAAACGCTACCCGCGCAACACCGCAAACGCCGCCAGGCCAGCGTAGCGAGCGGCATCGTCCAGGTGCTCTTCAATGCGCAGCAGCTGATTGTATTTGGCAGTGCGATCGGAGCGGCACAGCGAGCCGGTCTTGATCTGTCCGGCAGCACTGGCCACAGCCAGATCAGCGATCATGCTGTCCTCGGTCTCGCCGGAGCGGTGCGAGATGACCACACCATAGCCGGCCTGCTGCGCCATGGCGATGGCATCACGGGTTTCCGTCAGCGTGCCGATCTGGTTGAACTTGATCAGAATGGCGTTGGCGATGTGTTCGTCGATGCCACGCTGCAGCATCTCGGTGTTGGTCACAAACAGGTCATCGCCGACCAGTTGCACCCGCTCGCCCAGCACCTCGGTGAGCCGTTGCCAGCCGGGCCAGTCTTCCTCGGCCATGCCATCTTCGATGCTCAGGATCGGGTAATCGTTGACCCATTGCGCAAGCAGCTGCACCATTTGCTCGGCATCCAGCTGGCGGTTTTCGCCAGCCAGATGATAGCTGCCGTCACGATAGAATTCGCTGCTGGCAACATCCAGCCCCAGCCAGACCTGCTCACCGGGGCGATAACCGGCCAGTTCGATGGCGGTCATGATCATGTCCAGAGCCGCCTGGTTGGACGCAAGTTCAGGCGCAAAGCCGCCTTCGTCACCGACCGCCGTGCTCAGGGACTGCTGCTTCAGCACGCTGCGCAGGGCATGAAAAATCTCCACCCCGCAGCGCAGAGCTTCGGTAAAGCTGGGCAAGCCTGCCGGCAGGATCATGAACTCCTGAAAATCCACCGCGTTGTCGGCATGCGCGCCGCCATTGATGATGTTCATCATCGGTACCGGCAGCAGCGGCCGGGTGTCGCCCTGCAGCAGGTATTCATACACGCGCTGGCCCTGTTCATCGGCCATTGCCCGCGCCAGCGCCAGCGACACGCCGAGCAGCGCGTTGGCACCCAGTTCGGATTTGTTGTCACTGCCATCCAGGTCGAGCAGGCGCTGGTCCAGCGCCCGCTGATCGGCCGCCTCCACATGTTTCAATGCCGAATGAATGACCCCGTTGACGTTGCGCACCGCCTTGAGCACACCTTTGCCAGCATAGCGCTGCTGATCGCCGTCACGCAGCTCCACCGCTTCGTGGATACCGGTGGAGGCACCGGACGGGACCGCCGCGCGGCCCCAGGCACCGGATTCCAGCAAGGCATCCACTTCCAGGGTCGGGTTGCCGCGCGAATCGAGTATCTCGCGGGCATGTAATCGTTTGATGATGCTCATGTTTCCTGTTCAGTACCTGTGGTTTGACGGGTTGCGCTCAGCCGGCAGCCGCTGCTGCCGTTGCGGTGGGGGCTTTGACCACCGCATCCAGTTGCTGCAGGGTCTGCAGCAAGCCCGGCATGCACTGCAGCGGCCAGGCATTGGGACCATCGCTCAGCGCCTGATCCGGATGCGGGTGGGTTTCCATGAACACACCACTGACGCCAGCCGCCACGGCGGCTCTGGCCAGCAGGGGTACAAACTCGCGTCGGCCGCCGGACGATTCACCCCGGCCACCGGGCTGCTGCACGGCGTGGGTGGCGTCAAACACCACCGGGCAGCCGCTGGTCTCACGCATAATCTGCAGGCTGCGCATGTCCACCACCAGATCATGATAGCCAAAACTGAAGCCGCGCTCACACACCAGCAACTGCTCATTGCCGGCCGCGCGCGCCTTGGCCACCACATGTTGCATTTCGCTGGGCGACAGGAACTGGCCTTTCTTGATGTTCACCGGTTTGCCGGCGGCGGCCACGCGCTGAATGAAATTGGTCTGCCGGCACAGCATGGCCGGTGTCTGCAGCACATCGACCACAGCGGCGATCTGCTCGATGTCACTGTCTTCGTGCACGTCGGTGAGTACTGGCAGGCCGGTCTGGCGCTTGACCTCAGCCAGAATGCGCAGGCCGGCGTCCACACCGGGCCCACGATAGCTGTTCACGGAAGTGCGGTTGGCCTTGTCGAAACTGGATTTGTAGATGCACAGCATGTTCAGCCGCGCGGTCATCTCGGCCAGCGCACCGGCGGTGTCGATGGCCAGCTGCTCGGATTCGATGACGCAAGGTCCGGCGATCAGAAACAGTGGCTGATCGGCTCCGATGGCGCGACCTGCCAGCCTCATGCGGCCGGTGTGGCTTGCGCCTGCTGGTGCGCCAGCGCCGCAGCAATAAAGCTGTCGAACAGCGGGTGACTGTGCAACGGCGAGGAAGTGAATTCAGGATGAAACTGGCAGGCCAGAAACCAAGGGTGCTCCGGCAGTTCGATGATTTCCACCAGTTCTTCGTCTGCAGAATAGCCGGTCATGGCCAATCCATGCTGCTGCAGGATGTCGCGGTAGGCGTTGTTCAGTTCATAACGGTGCCGATGCCGCTCGACCACGCTGTCGGCCTGGTACACCTGATGCGCCAGCGAGCCTGGCTGCAGTTGGCATTGCTGACCACCCAGACGCATGGTGCCGCCCATGTCGGAGGAGGCATCGCGCTGCTCGATCGCTCCGGTGCGGTCCAACCACTCCGAGATCATGGCGATCACCGGTGCCGGTGTAGCGAGATTGTTCTCGGTACTGTTGGCATCGTTGAGGCCGCAGCAATGGCGGGCAAACTCCACCACCGCCGCATGCATGCCATAGCAGATGCCCAGATACGGAATGCGCTGTTCGCGGGCATGGCGCACGGCGGCGATCTTGCCTTCAAAACCGCGCTCGCCAAAGCCACCCGGCACCAGAATGGCATCGGCATCGGCCAGAATGCCAACCCCATGCTGTTCGATCTGTTCGGAATCAATGGCCTTGATGTTGACCTTGATGCCCTGAATGTAGCCGCCCTGGGCCAGCGCCTCGGTGAGCGACTTGTAGGCATCGGAATGCTCCACGTATTTGCCCACCATGGCCACAGTGACCGCAGCACGGGTGGTGGCCATGCGTTGTACCAGCGCTTCCCAGGCCGACAGATCGGCCGCCGGGCACTCCAGCTGCAGACTGTCCAGCACGATGTCATCCAGCTGCTGGGCGTGCAGCTCCAGCGGAATCTGGTAGATGTTGCCGACATCCATGGCGGCGATGACCGCCTCTTCGCGCACGTTGGTGAACAGCGCTATTTTCTTGCGCTCGGACTCCTCCACCGGGCGTTCGCTGCGACACACCAGCACATCCGGCTGGATGCCGATGCTGCGCAGCTCTTTCACTGAATGCTGGGTCGGCTTGGTCTTGATCTCGTTGGCCGCAGCCAGATACGGGATCAGTGTCAGATGCATGAACACGCAACGCCCGCGCTGCTCGCTGCCGAGCTGGCGGATGGCTTCCAGAAACGGCAGCGATTCGATGTCACCGACGGTGCCACCGATTTCCACCATGGCCACGTCGAAGCCCTCGGCGGCCTGCACAATGCGCTCCTTGATGCGATCGGTGATGTGCGGAATCACCTGCACGGTGGCTCCCAGATACTCGCCACGACGCTCGCGGGCGATGACATCGGCGTAGATGCTGCCAGAGGTGAAGTTGTTGTTCTGCGTCATGCGCGTGTGCACGAAGCGCTCGTAATGTCCCAGATCCAGATCGGTTTCGGCTCCATCCTCGGTGACGAACACTTCCCCATGCTGGAACGGGCTCATGGTACCGGGATCGACATTGATGTACGGATCCAGCTTCATCAGCGTCACCTTCAGCCCGCGCGCCTCCAGCACCGCAGCCAGCGAGGCAGCGGTGATGCCTTTACCAAGGGACGAGACCACACCGCCGGTGACAAATATGAATCGAGACATGAAGCTGGGAATCCGTAGCAAGTGCAACGGGGGTGTAGTTTAATTCACCCGGCCGGATTTATCCATTGGGGCGAGCACCGAGGTTGTTTGTGCACTTAGTCTAGTAGAGCCTCAATACAAAGCAATTACCGTGCAATAGGGTGCCACTGGTCTGCCTGCCCACAAAAACCACACAAAAAACACTCCACACAATGCGACATCTCCTGCGAGAAACGTTCATGCTGAACTGATTCAGCGAGAGGTTTTATGAGTTTCAGGCTTGACAATCAAATGAGAATGATTATCATTTGATTCATGAGCCTGAAGTCATCACCCATCACCTTCCCTGCCGGCGACAGTTGCGATCATGCCGCCGTCACCACTGTAGGCGACTGGCAACTGGAATATCGCCACACCGCCGAGCCCTGTCTGCTGCTCAAGCGCCGCTGCGGCCGTGAGTTGCGCAGCTGGAATCGCGCGCAGACGGCGGCGATTCTGAGTCATCCACGCAGCACGCACCTGCTGTGCCTGCCCAGTCTGTGTCATGCTCGCTGTATCAGCCTGAACAAGACCCAGGCAAAGATGCTGCTGATGATTGCAGCATGCTGCAGCCTGAGCGACTGCGCACAGCAGCACTGCCCGGTGCACCACGCCGGCTGACACAAGCACAGCGCTTTGCTGTATCTTATGCGGCAGTATGACCCGCTCAGCACACCTCAACATTGCCATCCGCGCCGCCATGCGTGCCGGCGACATCATGCGTCGCGAGCGCAACCGGCTGCATCAGTTGCACATCGAGACCAAGGCACCAGGCGATTTCGTCTCCGAGATCGACCGCGCCTGCGAGGCCACCATCGTGCGCGCCATCCAGGACATGTACCCCGAGCATGGCATTCTGGCCGAGGAAGGCGGCAAACTGGGCAATCAGGACAGCGATCATCTGTGGATCATCGATCCGCTCGATGGCACCACCAACTACCTGCACGAGCATCCGCATTTCTGTGTCTCGATCGCACTGCGTGTGCGCGGTGTCATGCAGGATGCGGTGATCTACGATCCGCTGCGTGAGGAGTTGTTCACCGCCACCCGTGGCGAGGGCGCCCAGCTGAACGACCGCCGCATCCGCTGCAGCCGCGCCAGCGCGGTCAAGGATGCCCTGATCGGCACCGGCTTTCCGATTCGCAAGCGGCGCATGATGCCAAGCTACATGAAGATGTACACCGGCTTCATGAGCGAGGCGCAGGACATCCGCCGCAGCGGCTCCGCCTGTCTCGACCTTGCCTACATCGCCTGCGGCCGGCTGGATGGTTTCTTCGAGCCGGGTCTAAAGCCATGGGACATGGCCGCCGGGGCACTGATCGTGCGTGAAGCCGGTGGCGTGGTGGTGGATTTTGACGGTGGTGACGATTACCTGCGCAGCGGTGAAGTGATCGCCGCGCCGTTCAAGATGATCGCCCCCATGCTGCAGCAGATCCAGGCACACCGGAACAAGGCAGCCGCTTCGGCAGAATGATGCTGGCAGCACAGCCGGGCGGAACGATCTCCAACCCCCCCGGTCAGGCTGTGCTCATCTGAGCTGGCCTCAGCAGCGCGCCCTAGTGTACCCCGCCGGAAATACTGTAACATACAGCGAGTCGGAAAGCGCTTAGCCGCAAGGCATGGCTCGCAGGTCATGGCCATTCCATGGCCAAGAGCCATAACACAGCGGATGAGTGCTTTCCGCCTCGCCCTGTGGGAGCGCCCCTGAGGCTGCATTACGGCGTTGCAA
>JAHJQV010000068.1 GCA_018819105.1 Gammaproteobacteria bacterium | reverse complement strand
TTTATGAATACATTAAGCGACACAATGATAATCCCAAACCATTTACTTGGACGAAATCAGTTGAAACCATCTTAGAGAAAGTAAATCGTGCTCGTCAAAACGCAGCATTTCATGCTGCAGTTTAGGACACTACACTAGGTGCCATTTATCATGTCAGGAGTTTGTGGGAACAGTTTGCGTTTCTGGTGCACGATATGCTCATTGAGCAAAAGCTGCCGATTCACACGGTCGATATGAATAAGGTTACAAAGATGCTGGCCGAAAATCGAAGCAACAATCCTGGGCTTGTCAATTCGCTGGATGAATTGCTTAACTCTGACTGGTATCAGTATATGGTTAGCTTTACCAATACAATCAAACACAGACAACTTATCGAGATGCATTTCAATGTGAGTAATCAATGGGACGGGTTCAGGTTTTCAGCATTTAATTACAAAGGGCGCTGCTTTGAGCAAAAAAGCAGCGCTGAAATCATTGATGGCGTGCTGGAAGTTTGCAATCACATCATTGATAGCGGCAATCACCTAAACATGGCCTATGGCAAGTGAAAACCTGAACCAGGCATGCCGCCACCCGGAACACCGCCAGGCCCACCGCCCATGCCACCGGCCGAACCCGGCGTGACAATCGAGGATTGCTGCTGACGGCGCATTTCCTGCAACTCATCCATGGTTTTTTCCAGTGCCTCACGGGCTGCTGTGGCAAAGCCTTCGGCCGCCTGCTGCAGGTTGTCGCCCTGCAGTTCAAACGACAGCGGCAATGGCCCGACCTGGGTCATGACCTGGGTCTGACCCCAGTATTCCACCTCGCGGGCAGGATCGCGTCTGCCGTCGGCGTCGACCGGCGTCATGCGGCGAATGCTGCCAACCTTGTGGTCGGTGAACTGCTCTTCCAGATACAGCGCCTGGCTGTCCATGCTGAAGTCGGGCAGATTGTCACTCATGTCGAATTCCTGGTCTGTTGTCTGATGGTGTTTTCAGATTGGGTTGCATGACCGCTTTGGCAAGAGGACATGATGGCGTTCAGCGTTGCCGACCGCCGGTTTTTTTGCCGGCACCAGAAGTGGTGCCTGCGCGTTTGCCGGCATGCTGGCCGCTGCGGCTTTGCTGCCCGTGGCCATGTTGACCATGACTCTGTTGCCGATACTTCTGTTGGCGGGCGCTCTGTGACTGCGAAGAGCGAGCACTGACACCGGCCTTTTTCAGCATCAGTTCGACACTGAGCGGCTTCAGGCCGACGTCCTCGCGCATCACGCGATGCTCGCGCGGCCCCAGTTTCTGCCACTCGCCGCGTTTCAGGCCCTTGGGCAGAAACACCGCGCCGTGACGCACCCGCTGCAAGCGACTGACTTCCACCCCCTGACTGGCCCACAGGCGACGCACTTCATGCTGGCGGCCCTCCATCAGCGTGACCTGAAACCACTGATTGGTTTCGCCGACGCCGGCGCGGGCGATGTCGGTAAAGCGCGCCATGCCATCGTCCAGTTCCACGCCGGCGCGCAGGGCCTGCAGCATGTCCTCGGTGACCTGGCCGTGGATGCGGCAGGCGTATTCGCGATCGACACCGGTGGACGGATGCATCATGGCATTGGCCAGCTCACCGTCGGTGGTCAGGATCAGCAGGCCCGAGGTGTTGATGTCCAGTCGACCCACAGCCACCCAGCGCCCGCTTTGCGGAGCAGGCACCTTGTCGAACACGGTTTTGCGGCCGTCCGGATCGCTGCGCGTGGTGATGATGCCGACCGGTTTGTTGTACAAAAGCGTTTCCGGCAGGGTCTCATTGAGAATTGCGCTATAGCTGATGCCGTTGTATTCCAACCGGTCGTCCAGCTTGAGCTGATCACCGAGACTGGCGGCCTTGCCGTTGACCAGCACCTGGCCTGACGCAATCGCCTGTTCCAGTTGCCGACGCGAGCCCAGGCCGGCGCGCGCCATGACTTTCTGGATGCGCTCGGCATCCGGCACCGCAGCAGGGTCCACGCGGCCACGGCGCACCGGCGGCCCGGCCTTGTTGGCTTTACCGCCGCTGCGCGCGGCAGCGTTTCCGCTTGTTGCCGAGGCAGGCGCGGATGAGCGCCGTGAGCGGGTTTTCTTGTGCGCCGAGGTGGGCGGCTTGTTGTTCCGGGGTTTGGCCACCGGCGGCCTGTCGCGTGTCGCGGTTTCGCTGGCGCGCGATGGTTTGCGGCGCTCGCCTGAACTGCCCACGCTGAGAGTCTTGCGTGTGCCTGTGCCTGAGGCCGGTTTGGTCATGGGTTTACTCTTCTTCATGGTCGCTGATCGCGCTGCCGGCCTGATCCTCGTCATCCTGTAGTGCCGGGTCGATGTTGGCCACCGGGGTGGTGTCCTGCGGGGCCTGCAGATCCAGCTCGGGTTCCAGCGTTTCGATATCGCGGATTTCGGCCAGTGACGGCAGTTCTTCCAGACTCTTCATGTTGAAGTGGTCGAGAAAGCCTTTGGTGGTGCCGTACAGGATCGGTCGTCCCGGCACATCACGATGACCCAGTTCACGAATCCAGTCGCGTTCCATCAGCGTGCGCACGATGTTGCTGCTGACGCTGACGCCACGGATGTCTTCAATCTCACCGCGCGTGATCGGTTGCCGGTAGGCAATCAGGGCCAGCGTTTCCAGCAGTGCACGCGAGTATTTGCGCTGCCGCTCCGGCCACAGACGACTGATCCATGGTTGCAGTTCGGCCCGCACCTGCAGACGAAAACCTGAGGCCACTTCACTCAGTTGCACACCACGATGCCTGCAGCTCTCATCCAGCAGCGCCAGTGCCTCGCGGAACTCACCGTTGCCGGGGCGCTCGTCGTCATTGAACATGGCACCGAGCTGGGCAATGCTCATGGGCTGATCGGCCGCCAGCAGTGCCGCCTCGATGATCTGCTGCAGCAACTCCGGCGCGACGCTGGCGCAGCTGCTGCCGGACTCGACCTGCTCCTCTGGCTGCGCCTCTGACTGCGCCTCTGGCTGCGCCTCTGGCTGCGCGTCGGCTGCATGCTCTGGCGCGCGCTCCGCAGCATCGCTCAACGCTGCAGCGTCGGCGTCGTTGGCGTGCTCGTCGGCACGGGTTTCAGGGTCCTGTTCAGTGTTCATGATGGTTCTGGTGACGGGTCGGTTAACGATTCAGTGGATGCTTCAGCCGCTGCATCTGCGGTCTGGGACTGGCTGGCGGCACGCAGATAAATCTGCGCACCCGCGGCCTGTTGCAGTATGTCGATCAGGTGTTCCTTCAGCAGTTCCAGCATGGCCATGAACGAGACCACCACGCCACGGCGACCTTCACTGACGGTGAACAGCGATTCAAACCGGTGCTGGCGGTTGTCGCGCAGCAGTTCCAGAATGTTGCCCATGCGCTCACGCACCGACAATGCCTCGCCCTGGATGCGGTGATGGCTGAACAGATCGGCCCGCCGCATTACTTCAGCCAGCGCCAGCAGCAGTTCGCGGATGTCCAGCTCCGGCTGCGACTGCTGCGGCTTCATGTCGCTGGCATCCACGTGCGACAGGAACACATCGCGATCCACCTGAGGCAGATGATCCAGGTCCTCGGCGGCCTGCTTGAAGCGCTCGTACTCCTGCAATCGGCGGATCAGTTCAGCGCGCGGATCCTGCTCCTCACTGTCGTCATCGCTGCTCGGGCGCGGCAGCAGCATGCGTGACTTGATCTCGGCCAGAATCGCGGCCATGACCAGATATTCGGCGGCCAACTCCAGGCGCATGTCCTGCATCAGCTGGATGTATTCGACGTACTGCTGCGTGATCGAGGCGATCGGAATATCGAGGATGTCCAGATTCTGGCGCCGGATCAGATACAGCAGCAGATCCAGCGGCCCGGTAAAGGCCTCCAGAATGACTTCCAGCGCGTCCGGCGGGATGTAAAGATCTTCCGGCAGATGGGTCACTGCCTCACCGCGAATGGTGGCAAACGGTATGTCCGGCTGCCAGGTGGCCTGCCCGGCAGCTTCGCCGCTGCTTTGCGCGTTGTCGTTGGGCTGCATTATCACTGGCCTGCCGGGATCACTTGCTGGGCACACTTTCCGGCACACCGGCCAGCTCATGCCAGTAATTGACAATGCGACAGAACAGTTCGGCGGTGCGCTCGGTGTCATAACGTGCGGAATGGGCATCGTCCTGGTTCCACGCCAACTCGGCCGCCTGGACTGCGCGCGCCAGCACCGTCTGGCCGTACACCAGACCGCCCAGAGTGGCGGTATCAAAGCTGCTGAAGGGGTGAAACGGCGAGCGCTTGAAGCTGGTGCGGGCAATCAGTGCGTTGACAAACGACAGATCAAAAGCCGGATTGTGCCCGACCAGGATGGCGCGCTTGCAGCCGGTGTCGCGCATGGCCTGACGCACCGGCTTGCAGATGTCGCGAAAGGCATCGGCCTCGGGTTTGGCCAGTCGCAGCGGGTGATCCGGGTCAATGCCGTTGAACTCCAGCGCGGCCGGGTCCAGGTTGGCACCGGGAAACGGCTGCACATGCCGCGACACCAGGTCGCCGGGTGCCATGTGACCGTCTTCATCCATGGTGATGACGCAGGCGGCGATTTCCAGCACGGCATCGGTTTCGGCATTGAAACCGCCGGTTTCAATGTCCACCACGACCGGGAGAAAACCGCGAAAACGGTTGCGCATCTGATACATCCCGCCATTATACATGGCGGCGATTGCAGCAATGGTGAGTTATGCCGGCCGCATATGACTCCCGGGCATATGCGGGCTAGGAGCCTGTCGGATTTGACCGATCGTAGCGAAGGAAAGCCGGTTGGAGTCAGATTTTTCGATCTTTTGAGGCGAATAGTGAGCCTATGCAACGATGAAGATCGGAGAATCTGGCCCAATCCGGATTTTCTGCAGTAGA
>JAHJQV010000067.1 GCA_018819105.1 Gammaproteobacteria bacterium | reverse complement strand
TGAGTCGACGTCGCGAGATGCTGCCAGAGCCTGCCCCGGACTTGATCCGGGGGCCTGTAGCTGTGGTGTTTCACGACCGAACGAACCGCAGGCGTACTTGACAGTACGTTGAGGATTCGTGACCGAGCGAAACGCCGCAGATGCGGGTATTGGCGGCATCGCAGTAGTCGGTTTCGTGAATAATGCAGGCTAGCAATCTCCTACAATCAGAGCCATTGCTTACTTGATCTCAGGCTGCCAACACACCAGCTAGCTGCCGTGAAATCGCAGCGTGCTGGCACGCGAATTTTTACTCAGATTTCACCGTCTCGCTCGCTGTGAGCCTGCCAGCAGCACTCAAGCACAGACATTCGCTGATACGCGCTCCTGTACACAGCCTGCGGCAGTCACGTATCATGCAGGCATGCATTCACCCCCGGCAACATCCATCGCGCGCGACCACAGGTCCGCGATATGTTGAACATCGAATGGTCCAACCTGCCCTGGACACCCATTGCCGTGGCCACCGCCGGCGCCATCGTGCTGGCGGTGGCCGGTGCGGTGCTGACCACGCTGGATGACTGGTATTTCAATCTCAAACAGCCGTTCTGGAAACCGCCCGACTGGGCTTTCGGCCCGGCCTGGACACTGATCTTCACACTGACCGCCATCGCCTGCGTGCGTGGCTGGCTGCTCGGCACCGAGGGCGACTTTCGCTTCTGGCTGATCATGCTGGTGGTGCTCAATGGCGTGCTCAACATCGCATGGAGCTGGCTGTTCTTCACCCTGCGCCGGCCTGACTGGGCGCTGCTGGAAGTGGTGCTGCTGTGGCTTTCCGTGCTCGCACTGATGCTGCTGCTACGGCCGGTGTTACCGGTCAATCACCTGTTGCTGCTGCCATACCTGATCTGGGTCGGCTATGCCTCCACCATCAATCTGGCCGTGGTGCGCTACAACGGCCCGTTTGGCAAACACCACACTGGGCCAACGGCTTGAACGGCATGCACAACAAGCCCTGCCAGTGACAGCAGCCAGTCACCGCAACGCACCATGACCGCCCACCTGCAAGCCCTGTTCAGCTCACCGCATCTGGCCGATGCACTGCTGCTGTTTCTGCTGCTGGAAACTGCGCTGCTGCTGCGTTGGCAACGACAGCTGGGGCTGATCCTGCAACGGCGCAGCCTGCTGCTGAATGCCGCCGCCGGAGCCATGCTGATGCTGGCATTGCGCAGCGTGCTGGCTGCTGCCGACTGGTACTGGTTGCCTGGCTGCCTGCTGGCCGCAGGGGTATTGCATGGGCTGCAGCTGTGGTCGCAACGTGCTGCCACTCCGGATGCCAAAAACGCAGTTGCCAAAAGCAGAGGTTAGCAACCTGTCGAACTCATCCGATCGTCGCGAGGGAAAGCCGGCTGGTGCCAGATTTTTCGGTCTTTTAAGGCAAATAGTTCGCCTATTTAACGCAAACGAGCGAGAAAGCTGGCCCAATCCGGCTTATCCGCAGTAGATCAGCGTTAAGCCCGACAGGCTGTGAATACCCATTTTACCCATCATCCATTCTGAGTAATCTACTCTGTCAAAGTGCCTCATGCAGGCAGCAGTTCACCGGGATTCATCAGCTCACCTGCATGGCTGTAACAAACATAATGTTACAATTCAAAAACCTGCGCCGTCTGGCGCGGAAAACAAACCGATCGCGTTATAACAACAATCAAAGCGACAAAACTCCAATTGAGGTGGTTAGCATGTCCAGTTTACGTCTATCTCTGCGCCGAATGGCCAGATTCTCTGCCCTGCTCGGGGTGCTGCTGGTTCTGCAACAGGCACAGGCCGGGCCGGGTTTGTGGACTTCGTCCGGGCCGGAGGCCGGCAATGTCTTCGACCTGGTGGCTTCGCCCGACAGCGCCAATGTGTTTTATGCCATCGGCAATGGTGGCGTTTACAAGACCGTCAATGGCGGGGTGACCTGGACGGAGGCGAATGCCGGGCTGAATCGGCGGGTGTTTGCGCTGGAACACAGCCAGACCGCGCCCAACAGGCTGTATGTGGCCGGCAACCGCAAGCTGTACTTCAGCAACGATGCCGCGTTGACCTGGCAGGATCGCACGCCGCCGCCGGCGCTGCTGCCCGCCGATGTGCTGATCGTCAGCATGGATGCTTCTCCGGTGGTGCCCGGTCGCATTTATGTCGGGCTGTCCAACAGTGCCGTGCTGCGCAGTGACGATGCCGGCATCAGCTGGCTGGCCACTACTGCGGTGCCCTCGGCGGTGGCGTTTCAACCGCGTCGGCTGCTGGCCGATCCGGTGCTGGGCGACGGCCTGCTGTTGGCCACCGAAGACAACATCGGTTTCGGGGGTGATCACGGCCTGTTTCGCAGCACCGATGCCGGGGCCAGCTGGACTGCCATAGCCTGTCCCGTCGACTGCCCGTGGCAGGATGATGCCCTGCAGGACATCGAACACGCGAACGCTGCCGGCAAGCTGTGGGCGGTGAACTTTCAGGGCGTGCATCGCAGCACCGATGGTGGCAACACCTGGACACCGTTCGGCACTTTTGCGGTGGGTGGCGGCACCGACCTGGACGTGCATCCGGGCGATCCTGACCAGCTGTATCTGGCCGGCAGACTGGGGCTGGCCTACACCACCGATGACGGTGCCAACTGGACCGAGGTGCAGGGCGGCTTTGTCGGCAACGCTGCCCTGCTGCCAACCAGTTCCACGGTGGTGGCCTACGATCCGTTCAACCCCACCATCCAGCTGGCCGGCTCGATCAGCAATGGCGTTTACCGGCGCAACGCGCTGCCGCCTCTGGACAACTTTGTGCCTGGCGTCGACGGCTTCAGCGCCGCCAACATCCGCGCGGTAACCAGCACGCTGGGCAATCGTGTGCACGCGGCCATCGGCGATGCCTTCGACCCCACCTTCGTGCACTTCATCAGCAACAACAACGGCCTGACCTGGAGCCAGGCCAACAGTGCCCTGGGTGCCGACCATTTCCGCGACATCACGGTGGATCCCAACAGCATCAACACCGTCTACGCCGGCGGCAGCAGCCGTCCGCACGATGACGGTACCGGTTCCGTGGTGCCCGGCGACGGTGCCATTTACAAAAGCATCGACGGGGGTGCCACCTGGTCCACCATCGACAACGGCATCCCACTGACCCCGGCACCATTTTCGTTTTCCCTGTTCGGTACGGTGCGTGCCATCACCGTAGACCCGTTCAGCTGTGCGGGTGGCCCGCCCTGCGCGGGTGCCTCGCAGACACTGTATGCCGGCGGCAGTGGCCGCTACCGGCTGGATGGCGGCAGCATCGTCAAGGATGCCGCCAATCTGTACAAAAGCACCGACGCCGGTGCCACCTGGGTGCCCATGGACAATGGCCTGGATGGCACCGAACCCGGCGTGGCCGGATTTCCGATCTGGGTTTCGGTGGTGCAGATCGAGCTGGACACCACCGATGTCAGCGGCAACACATTGTATGCCGCGACCTTTTTATCCGGCTTTGATGAGTTGGCGGGCGCACCGGCCGTGGTCGAGAACGGCGTGTTCAAGTCGGTCGACGGCGGTGCCACCTGGGTGCATGCCAGCAACGGTCTGCCACGGCTGGACGGCATCGCCGGCAGCACGGCAGAGAGCGTGCTGTCGCTGGAATTCGATGAAAGCGACCCGAGCGGACAGACGTTGTACGCCTCGACCAACGAACTCGACAACAGCGTGCTGGGCACGGTGTACAAGACCACCGATGGTGGGCTGAACTGGAGCTTTGCCGGCACCGGCCTGACCAATCGCGATGTGCGCGATCTGGCGGTGGATCCGCTTACCGGTGATGTCTACGCCGCGGTGGCGGATCCGCTGGGCAATGGCGACGGTGGCGTTTTCGTCAGCCGCGATGGCGGTGCCAACTGGTCGTCACTGAGCACCGGCTTTCCCAACACCGCCGTGGCCACCAAACTGGCGCTGGACAACACCGGCAGCAACCTGCTCATTCATGCCGGCACCACACAGGGCGTGCAGAGCTTCGAGGTGATTCCCGATGGCGACATCGACGGTGCCACCGACCCGACCGAAAACGCTGCCCCCAATAGTGGCGATGGCAATCTGGATGGCAGCGGTGACAGCACCCAGCCACAGGTGGCCTCGCCGGAAATCAACGATCCAGCCAATCGCGGCACGCAAAGCTTCATGACCCTGTCACTGACCCCGATCAGCGGCACCTGTGACCGGCTGGAAAACAGCTTTGGACTGGATCTGCTCAGCTCGATACCGATCGAGGCCAGTTACGAGATGCCCTTCAACGGCGTGCATCTGCGCATCCCCGATTGCGAGCAGGCCGAGCTGGAACTGATCTATCACGACACCGATTTCAGCGACGCCAGCTACCAGCTGCGCAACTACGGCCTGCAGTTCCCGGACGAAAACACCACCGGCTGGGATCTGACCATCGCCGCCAGCCGTGTCGGCAATGTCTGGACCTTCCCGCTGACCGACGGTGCCGCCGGTGACGCCACCCCGGACGACGGCATCATCGTGTTCCAGGGCGGCGCGAAACGGCTGCGCGAAGTGTTCTTCAGCGACGGCCTGGAAGTGGAATAAGTCTGCAACCGCAATAATCAGCCAGCAGCATAATCGTCGCCATAGTATTTGCTGGTGATGCGGGTGTGGAAGGTTTCTGCACGGATGGGCGGGTATTTGGGCTCGCCCAGTCCGGGCAGCACTTCCAGTGTCTCGTCTTCCCACAGGTAGATGGCCATGGGAAAACTGACCCTGGGCAGGCCATTGGCGGCGGTGTCGCGTGGTCGGGCCACGCGGTGGGTGGTGGACGGGAAGCGATCGTTGCTGATGCGCTGCATGTAATCACCGGTATTGATGATCAGTGAGCCAGGCGGTGCCTGCAACCTGATCCATTTGCCGTTGGCGCGGTTGAGCACCTGCAGACCTTCCACGCTGGGCGCTGGCAGCAGCGTAAACAGATCCACATCCTCATGCCCCAGCATGCGACCACCGCCACTGTGGTCGCTAGCCTCCAGCGGCGGATAGTAATTCAGCCGAAAACCGAAATTGGTCGCCTGTAAGCGCTCATCGAACAGCTGCGGATCACAGCCCAGATAGCGCAGCATGGATTGCATCAGCGGCAGTATCAGCGCCTCGTGGGCGCAGATCAGGCGACGGAATTGCGGCTCGAACTGCGGCTGCGGCCAGAATCTGCGTGCATCAAATCCGGGATCATTGAGCATATTGAAGGCACGTCGGCAAAACACCCAGCCCTCCACCAGATCCGGATGAATCTGTGAGGTTTCGCGCACCGGGAAGTACCCCTGATTGACCGAACCATGCCGCTGCGCCAGATAGGGCTGGCGCGCCGGTTCCGGCGTGGATTGAAAAAATGCCAGTACCAGCTCTTCGGTGTCACGGTAGAGCTTTTCTGACACACCATGGTTGATGATGACGGCAAAGCCGATGTCCGCCATGGCCTGGCCCAGCGCAGCGGCGAACTCGCGCTTGCCTGGCTCCCCGCCAGAAAAGTACGGCTGCATGTCACACACCTGGATACCGGCATGTTCGTCGTAGCTGTCCACGCTGTCATTTTCAGACAGGCCATAGACCTGCTGTTTGTCCACCTGCTCGTAACGGCGGTATTCCTGATTCAGCGCCTTGATGCCGCTGTCATCTGCCTTGTGCATGACCTGATCCTGTCATCATTAACCACCACCATTGTGCGCTGTTTGAGTCTATTGCTGCAACAGCCAGCCTGCCAATATGCCTAGCACCAGCAGCGGCACCACCCAGCGCAGCCAGCACAGATACAGCCCATGCCAGCGGCGTGTGTGCGATCCAAACAGTGCGATGACAGCATGACGCCGCTGCAGCCCCCACAACAGCGCCAGCACCGCAAACAGCCCACCCAGCAATTGCATGCCAGAGCCAAACAGCAGATCCAGTGTGCCAATCAGGCTGTTATCCAGCGCCGATGGCAACATCAATGCAGCTTCGATCAGCAGCAGCACCAGCAGCATGCGCGAGCGCTGCCGCCCGGCCAGTTGCGGCCACTGTTCGCGCATCGCTGCAGCGGCCACTTGTAGTGCCGCAATGTTGGACAGCAGTGCCACCGCCGCCAGCGCCAGCAGAAAGATCGCGCCCACAATACCGCCATCGGGCAGGCGCATGAACAGGCGCGGCAAGGTGTCGAAGATCAGACCCGGCCCCTGTGCCAGATCCAGGCTGAACACCAGCGCCACCGGCACGATGAACAGCGCCGCCAGCAAGGCTGCCAGCACATCACCACCGGCGGTCACCATGGCCGTCAGTGGAAGGTTCTGCGCCTGGCGCACATAACTGCCGTAGACCACATGAAAGGTGCCGCCCAGGCCGAGCGAAAAAAATGCCTGTCCCAGTGCGGCAAAAACATCGCCCGTGTTCATGGCGGCAAAATCAGGTTTAAGAAATCCCTGCATTGCCGACACGGCACCGGGCAACGCCAGCGCCACCGTCAAAAGATAAATCATGATCAGCGCAAATGCGGGCATGATGATGCGGCTGATTGCCTCGATGCCGCGATTGAGTCCACGGCCAATGATCCACAAACTCAACAGCAACAGCAGCATGGCCACGCTGTATTGCAGCCAGCCCTGTGCCAGCCAGTACTGGAACGTCGGCAGATTGTCACCGCTGAACCCCGGCAGCACGGCCCAACCTGCGGTGATGATGATCTGCGCGATGACCAGCAGGTAATAGGAATCGGCCACCAGTACCGTGATCAACAGCAGCAGCGCTGCCAAGCCACCCCAGCGCCGCCCGAAACTGGCCACATAAACCGTCGGGAGGCTTTGCCCCAGGCTGCGCCCCAGCGCCCATTCGGCGCTCAATACCGGCACCGCCAACAACAGCGTGAACAGCAGATACACCAGCAGAAAGGCGCTGCCGCCATAACTGCCCATCATGTAGGGAAAGCGCCAGACATTGCCCAGGCCGACCGCCACGCCGATGACGGTCAGCAGCATGCCCATGCGGCTGGCAAACTGCGGCCTGACACCATGTGGCGGCGTGCGGTCCATCCCCGGCATCTCCATGGCCTGCTAATTGACCGCCAAATGCATCAATCGCCGCAACTCACGCGTGGTGTTGAACACGTTCGGTGACACCCGCAGACTGTTCAGACCGGGCGTGGCAAATGGCCGCACCACCACGCCATGCTGTTGATACAGACGCTGTGCTGTCGCTTCAGCCTGGCCGTTTCGCAGACCGATGGCAAACAATGATGCGCCAAGTTGTTCGCTGCGCGGCGAGCGCCACGCCAGCGCGGAGTCAGCATCGACCATGGCCATGGCCTGTTTGCGCAAATGCAGATAGCGATCCAGCTTGCGCCCAGCACCCAACTGATACTGATACTGCAAGGCATCAGCCATCGCCATCAATTCCGGAAAATTGCGCGTGCCATAGTCTTCAAAAATTCGCACACTGCCCTGCCAGCGCTGCTGCCCCCAGGTCATCCACATCGGCTGCACGATCTCAATCAGGCGCGGGTGAATATAGCTTACGCCCAGCCCCTTGGGCGCTTGCAGCCATTTGTGCGCACTGCAGGCATAAACATCTACCCCGCTGCTGGCCACCTGCAGCGGCAACATACCCAGGGTCTGTGCACCATCGACGAAGACAAATTCCACGCCTTTTGCTCGTGCTGTCTGTACCAGCCTGTGTAGCGGATGGCGCAGGCCAACCATGTTATCGACATGCGGAAAGACCAGCACCCTGGTGTTGTCGGCGATTGCATCAGCATGCAGTGCCACCACATCATCTTCACTGAGACCCGGAATATCAGCCAGCGGGATCTCGAATTTTCTCACCGTGTACCCACGCCGTGAGGACTGCTGCTCCCAACAGATGCTGGCACCATCATGATTAAGATTGGAAAACAGCACTTCATCACCGGCCTGCATGGGTAGACCCTGGGCCAGCATCGAGAAGGTCTCAGTGGTGTTGTGCGACAGCGCCACATGGCTTGCATCACAACCCAATGCCTGAGCACAAGCTGCACGCACCGCCTGCACTCCTGCGTCCCAGCCCCCGCCCCAGACATACAGCCATGGATTGCTTTCACACAGGCGCAAATAATCGCCATGCGCAGATTGCACCAGACGCGGAATGGTGCCGATCGAGGCATGATTCAGATAGCTCAGATTGTCTGCCAGCGAGTAGGCTGAAGCGAGCTGATCAAAATCCAGACGCGCCGCCGCACTGGCCTGTTCATCCACCAGCGCACGCACATCATTGATGCTCGCCAGCAGGCCGGCGCTGAGCGCCGAAGCACCGGCGATCTGCAGAAAACGCCGTCGTGAGTGGGAAACCTCATTCATGTCTTCAATCCATGGATGCTGATGCTGCCAGGTTTATTCCACATAACCCGGACCACGCACCACTCGGCCGGGCATGGCACCGGTGTGTTCGCCCTGCTGCAGCACCAGTTCGCCATTCACCAGCACCTCGCTGACGCCGGTGGCCAGCTGCATGGGCTGCGCGTAGCTGGCATGATCCTGGATGCTGTCGGCAGCAAACACCACCACGTCGGCAAAGTAACCCGGTTTGAGGCTGCCGCGCTGGCGCAGCTTCAGGTTCTGCGCCGGCAGTGAGGTCAAACGCCGGATGGCCTCGGCCAGTGATATCACCTGCTCATCGCGCACATACTGCCCCAGTAGTCTGGCCACGTTGCCGTAGGCGCGCGGATGGGTAGAGCTTTGCAGGAACACGCCCTCGGGGGCCGAGGATTCGGCATCGGAACCAAAACTGACCCAGGGCCTGGCGATCTTGGCGCGGATGTTGTCTTCTGACATGAGAAAATACACCGTGCCCACGCGGCTTTCATCCTCGATCACCAGATCCATCATGGTGTCGATCACCGACGTGCCGCGCTGCGCCGCCACCTCTGCCAGGGTCATGCCGGTGAGCGGCTTCAGGCGGGGATTCTTGAAGTCGATCAACAGCAGTTTGCTGGCATCGCCAGCGGCAAGGTAGAGGTTCTCCCAGGCATCGCTGGGGGTGGCGATTTCCTCGCGCAGGCGCGCCCGGATGGCGGGGTCCTGCAGGCGCTGGATCCAGGCCGCTTCGCCGCCGGCCTGCACCCACGGCGGCATGGCTGCATCCAGCCCGGTGGCACCGGCAGTGTAGTTGTACATGTTGGCGCTGATGTCCAGTCCACGTGCGCGCGCCTGCTCAACCCGCTGGAACACCTCCGCCATTTTTGCCCAGTTCTCGCGCCCCGCCGCCTTCAGATGATAAATCTCCGCGCCAGCCGCCGATCGCTCGGCAATCTCGATCAGCTCGTCGACCGCTTCCAGCAGGCGGTTGCCTTCGCTGCGCAGGTGTGAAATGTAGCGCCCGCCATATTCACTGGCGGCCTGCATCAAGGCCACCAGCTCATCGGTTTCGGCATAGAACGCCGGCGCGTAGATCAGCGATGAACCGACACCCAGCGCACCCTCGCGCATGGCGGCACGCACCAGCTCCTGCATCTGCGCCAGTTGTTGCGCATCGGGATCGACATCGTCTTCACCCAGCACATGCATGCGCACGGTGGTGGCACCGACAAACGAGGCCACGTTCGGCGAGATGCCCTGATCCTCCAGCATCTGCAGGTATTCACCCAGGGTGGTCCAGTCGATCGGATAGCGGATATCGGCCTGCTGACGCAGTGCCTCCTGCTTCATCTGCGCGTTCAGCGGCCCCATCGACCAGCCTTCGCCGAACACTTCCAGCGTCACCCCCTGACGGATGTCGCTGAGCGAGCGGCCATCGACGATCAGCGACTCGGTGGCCCAACTGAGCATGTTGATGAAGCCCGGCGCCACGGCCTTGCCGCTGGCATCGATGACGGTGTCGGCGGTGCCCAGGTTGTTGCCGATGGCGACAATGCGATCGCCGGCTATGGCCACATCGGCGCGCACCGGTTCGCTGCCGCCGCCATCGAACACCAGGCCATTGCTGATCAACACATCGTGGTGCGCGGCAGCCTGCGGTGGCGTGGCGCTGCGCACAGGACTCTGAGGACCGGCATTGCAGGCGGCGAGCAGCATGAGCAGCATGCCCGACAGCGCGCTGCGCAATGATAAAGTGACAAGCAGGTGATGGTTCACGGCAATCTCCTCAGGCAAGGTTTGCACTGAGATTAGCACAGACTCACCAGCATCGCGCCTGCACCCGACTGCCGCAAAGCCACGAAACTGCGCTCTAACCACTGAGTGATTGATGATCATGAAAAACCTATCCATAACCATGCCGGTTCTGTTGCTGCTGCTGGGTGGCTGCGTGCAACCGGAAATTCAGCCCGCTGCTGACAGCGACGGCACGCCGGTACCGGTTGCTGCCGCAACGACGACGGCAGCCACACCCGGCAACTGGCAGGTACTGCGTGTCGGCGGCAATCTGGAAACGCGTGTGCTGCAGCAGCCGGGCATCACCAACCAGCAGCAATCGGCACCATTCTATACGGTGGGCAGTGCGCGCATTTCCGCAGCACTGCCGGAAGGTTTTGCTGCACCGACGCCACCGGGCGCGATCGAGCTGAAACAGTATCCAAGCCTGCGTCAGGCTCTGTTCGACCGCAGTCAACGCAGCGGCTCAGCCTTTTTCACGCTGTTTCGCCACATCAAGGATGCCGACATCGCCATGACCGCACCGGTGATCATGAGCGGCAAGATGGCCGGCGATGACAATGTGGCGGGCAGCATGGCATTTCTCTATCGCAGCACCACGCAGGGACAAACCGGTGTCAGCGAGCGTGGCGTGGTGGTTGCGGACCAGCCACCCATGACGGTGCTTGCGATCGGCTTTCAGGGTCGCGACAGCCAGCGGCAACTGCAGGCGATGCAGCGGCAGTTGCTGGACTGGCTACGGGCGCAACCCGATGCTGCGCCGGGTCGCTGGCAGCGCGACGGCGGTTTTCGTCTGCTCGGCTACAACGGTCCCGATACTGCCACGGCGGACAAATGGTGGGAAATGCAACTGCCGGTGGTGTGGACTGCGCAGTGATTGAGCGGCAGCGGCAAGCGGCATGGCAGCAGACCATGCCTGCAGCCGTTCAGGAGCTGCACGACAACATGGAGCAGCCCGCCTTGTCACGCGCCCATTCCGGCCGCTTGGCCGCGTATTCGGCATGCTCGGGCTGCTCGTCGTAGGGTTTGCGCATGATCTGCAGCAGCCGGTCGATTTCACTGTAGTCACCGGCTGCGGCCTGATCAATCGCCTGCTGTGCCAGATAATTGCGCAACACGTACTTCGGGCTGGCGGCGTGCATCTGTGACCTGATCTCTGCCAGCTGACGACGATCCTGATGACGCCGCCGCAGGTAATCCTGCAACCATTGCTGCAGTGCCTGATGCTGCGCGGCAAAGGCCTGTTCATTGTAGCTGGCTGACTGCAGCGCACTGGCGTCAGCCTGTTCGCTGTCCTGATCGGCGAGCAGGCGCCAGAACAGCGTCATGTCCAGCTCGGCTGCCTGCAGCAGTGGAAACAGCGTCTCGATCAGCTTTTCATCGCCATCCTGCCAGGTCGCCAGACCCAGCTTGTCGGTGGTCATGCGCAAGGCGTGTTCGGCGTAAGCATCGGCATAGGTCTGCAGGCCCTGCTGCAGGGACTCAGGCTGTTGCATCAATGCGGACAATGCCTTCGCCAGACACATCAGGTTCCATTGTGCAATGCGCGGCTGCTGGCCGTAGCAATAGCGGCGGGTGGCGGCATCCGTGGTGTTGGGCGTCCACTCCGGATCAAAGTCCTCCAGCCAGCCATACGGGCCATAGTCGATGGTCAGGCCGAGGATGGACATGTTGTCGGTGTTCATCACGCCATGGACAAAGCCCACGCGCATCCAGTGCGCGACCATCAGAGCGGTGCGCCTGGCGATCTCGTCAAACCAGGCCAGCAGCAACTCGTCATTCAGCTCATCGTCGGGTCCCAGCATTGCCGGAAAATCCCGCCGCAAGGTGAAATCCACCAACTGACGCAGTATGTCGTGTTCGCTGCGCGCGGCGAAAATCTCGAAATTGCCGAAGCGGATGAACGACGGTGCCACGCGACAGGTGATGGCGCCAGGCTCCGCTTCCGGATGACCGTCATAAAACATGTCGCGCACGATCGGCTCACCGGTCAACACCAGACTCAAGGCCCGTGTCGTCGGAATACCCAGATGGTGCATGGCCTCACTGCAAAGAAACTCGCGCAGCGAGGAGCGCAGCACGGCACGGCCATCGGCAGTGCGTGAATACGGGGTCAGCCCCGCCCCTTTCAGTTGCAGTTCCCAGCGGCGTCCCTGGGCATTGACGATTTCGCCCAGCGACAATGCGCGGCCATCGCCAAGTTGTCCTGCCCAGCTGCCAAACTGATGCCCGCCGTAGCAGGCGGCATAGGGCTGCATTCCGGGCAACAGCCGATTGCCAGCCAGCGTTTCCACCCATGCCGGTGACTGCAGATCCTGCGCCTCCAGCCCCAGTTCTGCAGCCATCTCCGCAGACCAGGCGATCAGCTGTGGTGCCGGCACCGGCTGTGGCATGACCCGGGAGTAACAACTGCCAAACACATGGCGTGGGTTGGGCTTGCGTTCGGGATCGGCAGGCAGTTCGCGCACAAAGGCGTTGTCAAAATTCAATTCAGGCATGGCATGGTTGCCGCGTGTTGTGGTGCCCGCATTGTAACGGATCAGACCGCACTGGCCTCACTGACACGCGCGTTTGCTGCCACTCGCTGCGACGACAGCGCAGGCAGCAAAATGCATAGCAGCCTGTCGGACTTAACGCTGATCTACTGCGGATAAGCCGGATTGGGCCAGCTTTCCCGCTCTTTTGCATTGAATAGGCGAACTATTTGCCTTAAAAGACCGAAAAATCTGGCACCAACCGGCTTTCCCTCGCGACGATCGGATAAGTCCGACAGGCTGCTTGGCCCGGATTATTCTTGACCCAACCTGCTTAGACGGTTGAGTCATGAATAATCCGGGCTTAGATCACGCGCGAGAAGCGCTGCACCGAATTGTCGGTCTGCCGCGATCGCGCTGCATGGATGTAGCTGTCGAACACCATGGCAATGGCGCGCAGCAGCTGCTGCCCCACCGGCGTGATACGCAATCCGCGCCCGCTGAAACGGATCAGGCCATCGTGCTGCAGTGTTTGCAGGCGTTCCAGCTCAGCGGCGAAATGCAGCTCAAAATCAATATTATGGGCGGCTTCCACGCTGGCAAAGTCCAGCGCCCCGCGACACATGATGGCATTGATGACGTCCGCGCGCAGACGATCCTCTGCGCTGCGGGTGAGCCCGCGCATCACCGCCAGTCCGGCATTGTCTGTCGAGGTTGCGGCCAGCGCCTTGCACCAGGCCCGGTATTCGTGCAGGTTCTGGCTGAACGTGTCGCCAACCTGACTGATTGCGCTGGGACCGAAGGCGAGCAGATCCAGATCACCCAGCGTGCTGTAGCCCTGAAAATTGCGCACCATGCTGCCATCCTGACGCGCCCTGGCCAGCGCGTCCTCGGGCAGAGCGAAATGATCCATGCCGATGTACTCGTAGCCAGCCGCCAGCAGTTGATCCATGGATTGATGAAAAATCGCCAGCTTGGTGTCAGCATCGGGCAGATCGACCGCCTTGATCTGCCGCTGTGCCTTGAACTTGTGCGGCATGTGCGCATAGTTGAACAGCGACAAGCGGTCCGGTCGCATGGCAATCATCCGCGCCATGGTGTCGGCAAAGCTCTGCCTGGTCTGATGCGGCAGACCATAGATCAGATCCACGCTGATGGAGGCAAATCCTGCCGCGCGCGCCGCTTTGATCTGGGCATCGATAAGCTGCTCACCATGCACCCGATTCACTGCCTGCTGTACGCGCTGGTCCAGATCCTGCACCCCCATGGACAGGCGATTGAAGCCCATCCCGGCCAGCCTGTGCAGGCCATCGGCAGTCACCGAGCGCGGATCGATCTCCAGACTGATCTCGGCATCCAGCGCGATCACCAGATGATCACTGATCAGCGTCAGCAGCTGCTCGATCTGTTCCAGATTGAGAAAGGTTGGCGTGCCGCCGCCGAGATGGATCTGACGCACCTTGCGATCGCTGGCCACATGCGCGGCCAGCCGCTGCACCTCCAGTGCCAGGTGACGCAGATACTCGTCTCCAATGCTGCTCGAACGCGTGATGACCTTGTTGCAGCCGCAGTAAAAGCAGGGGCTGGCGCAGAACGGGACATGCACATAGACCGATAGATCTGCCGGTATCAGCTCATGATTGCCGGCATGCAGCGCTGCGATGAGAGCTTCGGCACGATGTTCGACACTGAATTCCAGCGCCGTGGGGTAAGAGGTGTAGCGCGGACCCGGGCCACCGTACTTCGCAATCAGTTGATCATCAATCTCTGGTCGGCTGTTGCCCATGTCGTCACCCGCAGCATCGTGCTTTCCACTGTTACGGTGATCATGCTAGGGAACTCCGCCGGCCAGAGTCTTGATCCAGATCAATTCTGCGGCCGATGCCTGGCCACCGCGCGCGACTCGACAAAGCATCGACCAAAGTGATGACAAATTCACTCCGAAGATAAAAACCCCATACAGGTTAATACTTTATGCGCACTTGACAATGAGCGATGCGAATCGCATTATGTCTGTAAGAACTTTGCAATAGCATGGGTCTAGGATATCAGGGAGATGTCAGAGGTTGCCTTCGGGCGATCCGTAAAATTAAACAATCAGTATGGATTGGCAACATGGAGGTTCCAATGCACAAGCTCATCGTCTCTGTCTTTATCGCCGTTGCAATGACCGCGTTCACTGCTCAGGTGACGCTGGCTGAACCCGCGTATTCCCGGCAGGGCATCAACCTGCCCGTCAATCTGCAACAGCAGCCCAGCGTCAAGCTGATTGCCGACTGCTATGACGACTGCCTGATCAAAACCCAGCCCACCGAGTCCGGTGAAGTTGCCATTGCCATTGTCAAAGGCAACGACGTGGTTGACTCGGCTCTGATGCCGGTGGATCCGGGACTCACTGGCAGCCCGGAGCACATGCCACCCGGCGGCACCGGTGCCATCAGCATGAGCACCGAATCACGCGCCATAGACGGTCGCGGCCGCATCGGTACCGTCATCGCCAAAGACACCTGGACCTATGTCAACTACCTGTTGCGCAGTGTCAGTGTGAAACGCGAATTCATTCCCGACGAGATGTACGCCACCGGCGGCTAGCCGGCTAGCTGAATGGTGCGCCGAATCAGTCTACATTGATTCTGCTGAGTGATCCGCCGCTTAGAGCGGCTGCAATACGTCAGCAAACGCGTACAGACCGGCCGGCTTGTCCTGCAGCCATCTGGCTGCCAGGATGGCACCCTGGGCGAACACCGTGCGCTGCTCCACCCGATGCGTCAGCGTCAAGGTCTCGTGCTGCAAGGCAAACAGCGCACTGTGCTCTCCAGGCATGCTGCCACCGCGCACAGAACTGATTCCGATCTCGCCCTGCCGGCGCGCTGCGTCAGGCGCTGCTGTGCGCATCTGCATGACCTGCTGCAAAAGCTGACCGCGTGCGCCGGCAATGTGTTCGGCCAGTGCCAGCGCCGATCCGGAAGGCACATCGCGCTTGTCGCGATGATGTGACTCGACAATCTCAACATCGGCACTGACGTCAAGCTGGCGCGCGGCGCTGGCCGCCAGTTGATAGAGCAGGTTCATGCCCACGCTCATGTTGGCCGACCACAATACCGGAATCTCAGTCGCTGCCTGCTGCAGGGCACGGTGATGCCTGGCCTGCAGACCGGTGCTGCCGCTGACCACGGCGGTGGAGCGCACGAGCGCAGTATCGAGCAGCTTCAACAGTCCATCGGCTGAACTGAAATCGATCACCACCGTGGCATCACCGATGTCATCCACCAGCGACAGCTCCGGCGACTGCGCAATCAGCGCCAGCAGGGTTTGCCCCATGCGCCCGCTGCGCCCCTGCAGTGCCAGCTTCAGCATGCGCTGATTCCGGGCTAGTGGCATGGCGGCTCAGCCGGTGACGCGCTCAAAAAATTCACGCACACTGTCCATGAAGCCACGGCTGCGCGGATTGTGGTCGGTGGTGCCATGATCAAAGGTCTCTTCAAATTCACGCAGCAACTGCTTCTGTTTGCTGCTCAGTTTAACCGGGGTCTCGACCACCACGTGACACATGAGGTCACCGGTGTGATGGCTGCGCACAGAGCGCACGCCCTTGCCGCGCAGTTTGAACACTTTACCGCTTTGGGTTTCCGCCTGCACTTTCAGCATCACCGAACCATCCAGTGTCGGCACCTTGATTTCACCGCCCAGTGCGGCGGTGGTGAACGGTATCGGTATCTCGCAGTGCAGATCATCACCATGGCGCTCGAACAGTTTGTGTGGCCGTACCTGCACCTCGACATACAGGTCACCGGCAGCAGAGCCCTGCGCACCGGCCTGACCTTCTCCGGCCAGGCGAATGCGGTCTCCGGTGTCCACCCCGGCCGGAATCTTCACCGACAGGGTGCGCTGTTCCTGTACCCGTCCCTGACCATTGCAATCGCCACACGGGTCGCTGACCCGCTGACCGCTGCCACGGCAGCTGGGGCAGGTCTGCATGACCGAAAAGATACCCTGCTGCATGCGCACCTGACCGGCTCCGCCACAGGTGCCGCAGGTTTCCATGCGGCCACTCTTTGATCCCGAGCCGTTACAGCGCTTGCAGCTGACCATGCTGGGAATGTTCAATTCTCGGGTAACACCCTGCACCGCTTCTTTCAGATCCAGTTCAATGGCAATGCGCATGTCGGCACCGCGACTGCTGCGTCTGCTGCCGCCGCGTGCGCCACCAAAAATGTCACCGAAAATGTCGCCAAACACATCACTGAAATCGGCAAATCCGGCACCCCCCTGGGCACCTGTCTGACCACTCACGGCATCGTGGCCATACTGATCATACATGGCGCGCTTGCGCGGATCCTTGAGAATCTCGTAGGCCTGCTTGGCTTCCTTGAATCGATCCATGGCATCCACATCGTCGCTGTTGCGATCCGGATGGTATTTCATGGCCAGCCGCCGATAGGCTTTCTTCAGCTCAGCGTCGCTGGCATCACGGTTCACGCCGAGTATGTCGTAGTAATCTCGTGCCATGGTTATGGGTATCGGGCTGCGTCGGGGTTGTGCTGGAGATTGGGCTTGCTGGCGCCCTTATCAAGTGAGTGGCAGGCGGCATGTGCTGTGCACATCCCGCCTGCGGAAAGTGGATGCGCACAGCGCATCCGTGTGGTCAGGTAACCGCTGTGATTACTTCTTGTCGTCTTCGTCGACTTCGGTGAACTCGGCGTCGACCACATCCTCGTCTGCCGACGGCCCACTCTGACTGCCATCCTGCTGACTGCCGCCAGCATCCTGCTGGGCGCTCTGGGAAGCCTGCTGATAGAGTGATTCGGAAGCCTTCTGCAGGGCTTCGACAGCAGACTCAATGGCTGCCTTGTCGTCGCCCTTGATGGCCTCGTCCAGATTGTCCAGCGCGGATTCCAGTGCCGCCTTGTCGCTGTCGGCCAGTTTGTCGCCGTGTTCCTTGAGCATGCCGCGCACCGCATGGCCCTGGGCATCGGCGCTGTTGCGCGTGGTGACCAGCTCCTGGAATTTCTTGTCTTCCTCGCGATGCAGTTCGGCATCCTTGACCATGCGTTCGATTTCGGCTTCATCCAGGCCGCTGCCGGCCTTGATCTCGACTTTCTGCTCCTGGCCGGTGTCCTTGTCCTTGGCCGAGACGTGCATGATGCCATTGGCATCAATGTCGAAAGTCACCTCGATCTGCGGCACACCGCGCGGTGCCGGGCGGATGCCGGACAGGTCAAACCGGGCCAGCGACTTGTTTGCCGCCGCCTGATCACGCTCACCCTGCAGCACATGCACGGTCACCGCGCCCTGATGGTCGTCGGCGGTGGAGAAGGTCTGCGAGGCCTTGGTCGGAATGGTGGTGTTCTTCTCGATCAGCTTGGTCATGACACCACCCAGGGTCTCGATACCCAGCGACAGCGGAGTCACATCCAGCAGCAGCACGTCCTTGACATCGCCGGCCAGCACACCGCCCTGGATTGCGGCGCCAATGGCCACGGCTTCGTCCGGGTTGACGTCCTTGCGCGGATCCTTGCCGAAGAACTCGGCCACCGCCTCCTGCACTTTCGGCATGCGCGTCTGGCCACCGACCAGAATCACATCGTCGATGTCGCTGACCTTGAGCCCGGCATCGTCCACGGCGGTACGGCACGGCATGATGCTGCGCTTGATCAGATCCTCACACAGCGCTTCCAGCTTGGCCCGTGACACCTTGATGTTGAGGTGCTTGGGGCCGGAGGCATCGGCGGTGATGTAGGGCAGATTGACTTCCGTCTGCTGGCTGGATGACAGCTCGATCTTGGCCCGCTCGGCAGCTTCCTTCAAACGCTGCAGGGCCAGCGGATCATTGCGCAGGTCCATGCCCTGATCTTTCTTGAACTGCTCGATCAGGTAGTCCAGCAGGCGATTGTCGAAGTCCTCACCACCGAGGAAGGTGTCGCCATTGGTGGCCAGCACTTCAAACTGGTGCTCGCCATCCACATCGGCAATTTCGATGATGGATATATCGAAGGTGCCGCCACCGAGATCGTACACCGCGATCTTGCGGTCACCGCCTTTCTTGTCCATGCCATAGGCCAGCGCGGCGGCGGTCGGCTCATTGATGATGCGGCGCACGTTGAGTCCGGCAATCTTGCCGGCGTCCTTGGTCGCCTGGCGCTGGGAATCATTGAAGTAAGCCGGCACCGTGATGACTGCTTCAGACACTTCTTCACCGAGGTAATCCTCTGCGGTCTTTTTCATTTTCATCAGCACGCGCGCGGAAATCTCCGGCGGTGCCATTTTCTTGCCACCGGCCTCGACCCAGGCGTCACCGTTGTCGGCCTTGATGATCCTGAATGGCACCAGACCCTTGTCTTTCTGCACCACATCTTCATCAAATTTTCGACCGATCAGACGTTTGACCGCATTCAGGGTGTTTTCCGGATTGGTCACCGCCTGACGCTTGGCCGGCTGTCCGACCAGCACCTCATCGTCCTTGGTGAAGGCAACGATGGATGGTGTGGTGCGGTCGCCTTCTGCATTTTCGATCACTTTCGGCTTGCCGCCTTCCATGATCGCAACGCAGGAATTGGTGGTGCCCAGATCAATTCCGATGATTTTGCTCATTGTTGAATACTCCGTATCCTTGCAATTCAATTAAATAAAATTTTCTGCACGGATACCATGATGGTCCGTGCTGCAACCCGGTGCCGGTGTGGCAGGCAGCGGCTGCTTCGATAGTCTCTTAGTGGGGTTGCGCGCAATGCATTTCAAATGACACCGCCTGCATGCCGATTCAGGCGGCAGCGACCACAACCATGGCCGGGCGCAGCAGGCGGTCATGCAGCCGACAGCCTTTCTGCATCACCGTAACAACGGTATTCGCCGGTAACTCGCTGCCCGCCTGCATGGACACCGCTTCGTGCCACTCCGGATCAAACGGCTGGCCCTGCGGATCAATGATTTCGGCATGGTGATCGGCCATGGTCTTGTCCAGCAGCTTCAGCGTCATCTGCATGCCGTTGCGCAGGGCCTGCAGCTGCTGTGCCGCCACCGATTCGGAGTCGCTGCCGACTGCTTCTGCTGCGGCACTGGCCTGCAGCCCCATTTCCATGCTGTCGCGCACTTCCAGCAATTGCCGCATGACCTGCTCCAGCGCAAGTTGCCGATGCCGCTCCAGCTGCCGCTGCTCGCGCTTGAGCTGATTGTCGGCTTCGGCCTTGATGCGCAACACCTGCTCCTGCTGGGTATTGAGCTGCTGCTGCAGTTGCTGCCACTGGCTGGCCGGAACCTCGACGGTCTGTTCTGGCGCTGACTCATGGGTCTCTGCAGCCGCCTGGTCAGCGCTGTCTGCTGCCGGCTGATCTGCCGGCCGGTCATGGCCGACATCTTCATTGCGTTTGTCATTCATGGGCTGTGATCCGAATGCATTTCATTACTGGCTGCGATATTGGGTTGGCCACAATTGATTCAAGCGCGCGCCGCTTCGGTGCACAGCGTCAACATCTTTGTGAACCCGGCGCATCAGGTTAAACTGGCACCCTGGAAACCGCCATTCAACGGATGACATGCTGCAATCACTGCGGGTTCGCCACTTCGCCATCATTGACGATCTGGAACTGACTTTTCAGCCCGGCTTTACCGTGATCAGCGGTGAGACCGGTGCCGGAAAATCCATCCTGGTGGATGCGCTAGGCATTGTTTTCGGCCAGCGTGCCGACAGCAACCTGGTGCGCACGGACGCCGAACGCGCAGAACTCAGCGCCAGTTTTGATCTGCAACAGGCTCCGGCAGCACACCACTGGCTGCGTGCACAGCAACTGGATGCCGAAGACGAATGCCTGCTGCGGCGTACGCTGAGCGCCAGCGGCGGATCGCGTGCCTGGATCAATGGCACCCCGGTCACCGTGCAGCAGTTGCAGGCCTTCGCCGAGCACATGATCGACATCCACGGTCAGCACGAGCAACAGCGGCTGCTGCAGCCGGCCGCCTGCCTGGCACTGGTGGACAGCGCCGGTGTGGCCAGCGATCTGCGTGAGCGGGTCAGCCAGCTGGCAGCCAGCCACCACGAGTTGCAGCAGCAACTGCAATCACTGACTGCGGCCAGCGGCACGGTCAGCAATGAGGCGCGCCAGTTGCTGCGTTATCAGCTGGATGAACTGGATGCGGCCGCCGACAGCATCACCCGGCTGGACGAGCTGTATCAGCGCCAGCAACAGCTGGCCCATGCAGACCAGCTGCAGCAGGCACTGGCTGCCACCCGGCAAAGGCTGGACGAAGACGACAGCGGTGCGCTGGATCTCTTGCGCCAGTGCATCAGCGAGCTGGACGAGGTCAGCGAATTCAACCAGGCTTGTGGCGACATCCGTGTCATGCTGGATGAAGCCGCCATCAACGTGCGCGAATCCATCAGCAGTCTGCAGCAGCAACTGGACCAGATCGAGCTCGATCCGCACAGCCTGCAGCAGGTCGAGGCGGAACTGACCCGGCTGCACGACCTGGCGCGCAAGCATCGCGTTGATCCGATCCGGCTTGCAGAACACCACCGACAGCTGCAGCAGCAATGGCAAAGCGGTGCCGATGCCGAGCACACCCGCCAGCAACTGGAGCAGGATCTGCAACGCACGCAGCAGCAATATGATGAGGCCGCGAAAGCACTGCATGCGGCACGTGCGGCGGTGGCCGCCACCCTCAGCAACAAGGTGGAAGCACTGCTGCACAGCCTGTCGCTGGATGCTGCGCGGCTGCAGATCGAGGTCAGTCACCACGCCGAACGCTCTCCCAATGCCAGTGGCAGGGACCGGGTGGACATCCTGTTTTCCGCCAATCCCGGACAAAACCTGCGGCCCCTGGCCAAAGTGGCATCGGGCGGTGAGCTGTCACGCATCGGGCTGGCGCTGATGGTCGCCACGCAACAGCACGATGGCCTGCCGGCAATGATTTTCGATGAGGTCGATGCCGGCATCGGCGGTGCCACCGCAGCCACCGTGGGTGCCATGCTGGCAAAGCTGGCACAGGGTCGGCAGGCATTTTGTGTCACCCACATGGCGCAGGTGGCAGCGTTTGCCGATCACCACATTCTGGTCAGCAAATCCGCCACGGGTGAAGTGACCCGCACCAGCCACACTTATCTGAACGCTGACCAGCGTATTGAAGAACTGGCCCGCATGCTCAGTGGCAAGATCACAGCCAGCAGCCTGCAGCACGCGCGGGAAATGCGCAACGAAAGCCGCCCGGAGCAGATGACAGACTGAACCAAGGCTTGACGTCACTGCAGGCATCATCAATACTTCGTTGTCGATAACAACAACGCTGGCAGAACGTCAGCCCCCGCAGTCTTGAGGTTCCCATGCATCATTCGTTTCGCGCGCACCCGCTGTCGGCCTGCTGGCTGGCCTGTCTTTGCCTGCTGCTGAGCACAACCCAGATCACGGCGCAGACCGTCGGCGGGGCTGTCTATCAGGGCGTCAAGCCGGTGGTTCAGTTCGATGAATCACCACCGCTGCGCTCGATCACGCCGAAACCGATCACACGCCAGGAAGATCGTGGCGGCTCGATGATTGACCCGCCTGGCAGCAACACGCAGAAACTGCAGGGTGGACCGCAAACGCCCGATCGCGCCGCCCAGACCGAGCTGGGTTTCGGCAGCATTCCGGCTCCGCTGATCAGTTTCGATGGTCCCAACAACATCGCCGGGGTGTCGCCACCGGATCCGATCGGAGATGTCGGCCCCAACCACTACGTTGTCATGAGCAATCTGTTTTTCCAGATTTATGACAAAAGTGGTGTGTCGGTGTTTGGCCCCGCCGCCAACAACACGCTGTGGGACGGTTTTGGCGGAGCCTGCGAGAACGAGAACTCCGGCGATCCGGTGGTATTGCATGACCAGGTCGCCGATCGCTGGTTTCTCAGCCAGTTCACCTCGGCCGGACCCGAGTTTTTCTTTTGTGTCGCGATCTCTTCATCGCCCGACCCCACCGGCACCTATTTCCGCTATGCCATCAGCACCGGCAGCAATTTTCCGGATTATCCAAAAGCCGGCGTCTGGGACGATGGCTACTACATCAGCACACGAGAATTCGCCGGCGGTGCCTTTGCCGGCATCGGTGCCTATGCGATGGACAAGCAGGCGGTGCTCAACGGCGATCCCAACGCCACCATACTCGGATTTGTCATCCCGCCGGGATCACAGCCGTTCAACACCGGCGATGGACTGCTGCCCGCTGATCTGGACGGCTTTACGCCACCGCCTGCCGGCAGCCCGAACTACTTTGTCGGCAGCATGGACGATGGCGGACCCTACGGCGCGCCGCAGGATGCCTTGACGTTCTGGCGTTTTCAGGCCGATTTCGACAATCCGCCGGCGTCCAGCTTCACCCTGACCGAAACCATTCCCATGGCCGCCATTGACACCATCTTCCCCTGCCCTGGCGGCGGCCGCAGCTGCATTCCACAGCCCGGCACCGGCAACCTGGTGGACATCCTGTCGTATCGGCAGCGACCGATACACCGGCTCGCCTATCGCAATTTCGGCAGCCATGAATCATTGGTCACCAGCCAGTCGGTGGAAGGCCCGAATGCGGTGGCCGGCACCCGCTGGTGGGAACTGCGTCTGCCTGCCGGCACCCCGGTGATCCATCAGGAAGGCACCTTCTCACCCGGTGCGACCGACGGCATCCACCGCTGGATGGGTTCGGCGGCGATGGATTCAGCCGGCAACATCGCACTGGGTTACAGTGCCTCCGATGCCACCAGCGTGTTCCCCAGCCTGCGCTACAGCGGTCGCCTTGCCAGCGATGCGCCCGGCACCATGCCACAAGGCGAAGACAGCATTGTCGAGGGCACCGGCGCGCAGACCACCGGCCAGCGCTGGGGTGATTATTCCTCGCTCAATGTTGACCCCATCGACGACTGCACATTCTGGTACACCAACGAGTACTACACCAGCAATGGCGGCGACTGGCGCCTGCGCATCGGCGCGTTCCGCTTCAACGAGTGTGGCACCCCCGGGTTCACGCTGGGTGCAGCCGATGCCGACCTCGCCATCTGTGCCGGCGACCCGGCCGTGTACGATCTGAATCTGGGTTCCATCGCCGAATTCGACGCCCCGGTGACACTCATTACGCAGAACCTGCCGGCTCCGGCCAATGCCGGTTTCGCCCCCAATCCGGTACCCAGCCTGCCTGGCAGCAGCCAGTTGACCATCAGCAACACCGCCGGCCTGGGTGACAGCGACATCCTGTTCCAGGTTCAGGGCAGCGCGGCAGGGGCGGACAATCGCAGCATTGACCTCAATCTGCAGTCGTTTGCCGATGTGCCACCACTGCCGACACTGAGCAGCCCGGCCAATGGCAGCAACAATGTTGAATTCCGTCCGGCGTTCGCCTGGAACGCCCTCAATGCCGTTGAGAGCACACTGGAAGTGGCCACCGATCCGGGCTTCAGCAACATCGTGTTCAGCACCACGGTGAGCGGCAACAACGCCGCCATCGGCTTTGACCTGGCTTCCAGCACGCAGTACTTCTGGCGTGTGCGCGCTGCCAACGCCTGTGGCCTGAGCCAGAATTCACCAACTTTCACCTTCACCACGCAGCCGGCACCCGGCGACTGCCCCGAAGGCATCACGCCCAATGTGCTGTTTGCCGACGACATCGAAAACGGTGACAACGGCTGGACCAGCAGTGGCACACAGAACACCTGGCAGCGCTCCGGACTGGAAACCAGCAGCGGCAGCTTCGCCTGGTTTGCCGAAAACCTGGCCAGCATTTCCGACCAGTTGCTGGTGTCCCCAGCGGTACAACTGCCGGTCGGCGAACTGCCCATGGTGCTGTCGTTTCAGAACAGCCAGACCATTGAGGACGACGCTCCGGACGCCTGCTGGGATGCAGCAATTCTTGAAATCAGTACCGACGACGGCAACAACTGGACACAGATCAACGACCCCGAACTGCTCACTGATCCTTACGACGGCACGGTCAACAACTTCGCCACCGGCCCCAATCCACTGGCTGGATTACAGGGCTGGTGTGCCGATCCGGAGGACTTCGTCCGTTCCATTGTTGATCTGTCCGCGTTCCAGGGCGAGACCGTGCGCTTCCGTTTCCGCCTTGGCACGGACGGCACCGTCGGTCGTGCCAACGATGGCTGGTTCATCGACGATGTGCAGGTGCAGGCCTGTCCGCGTCCGGAAATCATGCTCATCGATGGTTTCGAGGATCTGCTGCCCTGAGCAATGGGGCAACTCGCCCTGCGGGGCCGATCACGGATCGGCTCGGCCTGCTGGCTTACCGTACCTTTGCGCCCTGCGACTCGATCGCAGCGCGCAACTGGGTGAGCAGACGCTGCCAGTCCACCTGACGGTTGTACGCGACCACATCCAGATGCGGCAGCCCGCCGCCCTTGACCAGCACAAAGCCGTTGCCGTCGGCAGCATGATCGATGCCATCCATCTGACAGACGCCATTGCCCAGCCGGCACGACACGCCCAGTTGCTGATAGCGAAATGATTCGAACAGCCGCAGCACACTGGCCTGCAGGCCGCTGCCGATGCCACCGCCAACGCTGGACAGCGTGTCCACCGCGCGCTGGCTGATGCGCAACGGCACCTGCGGCCTGGTCGAGGTGCGCAGCCAGGCATCAAAACTGACCGGCTGCCAGTTCAGCAGGCGCAAGTCCCGCACATAGGCATCCACCGGTCCGGTGATGCGTCCGATGTCGAAGGCTGCTGTGAGTGGTTCCAGCTGCAGCCGCTCGACCCAGATGCCGGCCTGCAGCACCGGCAATACCCCGAACGGCCGCTCCAGGCGCAACCCGCTGATCACCGCGCGTCCCTGAAACAGCGCCAGCTCGATCTGACCATTCAGTGCCCACACGCCCTGCTCACGACGGATGCCGGGAATGCTGCCGGAAATCTGGCCACCGAACTCAGGCCATCCCATTACCTGGCCCAGCTGCCGCAGCGACACCGGCACAATCTCGCCATCCAGCACCAGTTCGGCATCGTCGGCAAACATGCGTTCCAGATGCAGATCGTGCAGCAGAATGCCGCCGTCCAGCACCGGAATCAGGCTGTCGCGCTGCAGCTGCAACTGGGCATCCGAAAGCTCGAATGCCAGCGCAGTGGCCGCCACCGGCAGCCTGCCGACACGCAGGCTGTCCCAGCCCAGCCGCGACGTTGCCGGCTCGGATTCCTCAGCCTGCCGATAACGCCAGTGGATGTCGGCATGCAGTCCGCTGGCGGCCAGGCGTGCGCCTGGATCGAGCAGGTCAAGCTCACTGATGACAAGCTGTGTGGCATGCTGCAGGCCCGTTGTGCCTTGACCACCGACCGATTGCATGCGCACGTTGCCCGAACGGATGCTGTCGGCAAGATTGTGCGTCTGCAACCAGCCATTCAGATAGGCTTGCTGGAATGCCGGCAGCGCCACCTGCAGTTGCTCCAGTCGCCATGCGCTCGGCAACATGGCGACAGCTGGCGCTGACTGCTCTGCTGCCGGGTTCTGCGACGCTGCCGACCACTGCCAACTGGCCGACGCCAACAACTCACCCACCCCCTCATGCAGCCATTGCAGCCGATCCAGGCGCAGCGCTGCAGCCCCGGCATCGCTCCCCTGCTGCCAGCTGCCGGCAACGGCAAACCGCACCGCTTGCTGCGGCGGCGGCAGATAAAACGCTGCCAGCAGCCATTCTCCGGCCAGCCATTGCAGATCAGCGGCAAAATCCCAGCGCTGATCGGCCACCAATCCGGCGCTGGCCTGCAGTTGCAATTGCACTCCATCGGCCGCGATGTCGCCGCTGACGTTGTCAAAAGCCAGTTGCTCCAGCGCCAGCTCAAGCTGCCAGGCAGGCTTGCCGGCGGTGCCTTCTCCGGCCCGCGGCAGCTGACCGCTGAGCACGGCATCCACCATCCCCTGACGTGGCCAGGGCATGCGCTGTGTCTGCTGGGTATCCAGCCCGGTCCATCGAGCCAGTGTCGTGGCCAATGCGCTGACATCCACCACCTGCTGCAGCCAGTGCAAAGGGGTGCGCTGCAGCCGCAATGACCAGCTCGCGTCCGCCTGCAGGTCGAATGTCACTGTCGGCAGTTCCAGCTGCAGCACAGCGCGGGCAAGGTCATAACTGAAACGCCCTGCGACCTGCAGGTCTGTGAGCGGCACTCGCAACTCGATGACACCATCCGCGCATGCACGCAGAACTGTGGGCAGGGAATCCGGCATGCCAGCAACTGGCAATCCGGAATCCAACAGCCGCCCCAGCGAGCCCGATGCAGGCGCAGTCGGCTGCGCCGCAGCCTGTCGACACGTCAGCAGAACATCCAGCTGCACGGCCTCGGCCAGCGCCACGCCTTGCAATTGCAGCCGCCACAGCGGTGCCCTGACTGAGTCTGGTCCGGGCGGGGGCTGCCTGGCATCAGTCTGGTGAAACTGCACACTCTCGATACGAATCTCACCCCATTGCAGGCGCTGCAGATCAAGCTGCAGTTCTGCCCACAATCCGGGCGCATAAAGCAGCAGCGCCAGCAGCAAGCGTTGGCAACCCGCCGTGCAGATCACCGCCGCGCCTGCAGGCGGGCTTTCACAAGCTCGACGCTTTCGACTAAACTGGGTCAGCATCGAATGATTGGCAGCGGTTGAGTGGGGCAGGCATATGGCACATATCGATAAAGCGGTGGCACAGATGAAAGTGCTGGCTGCCGACGATAATGACATCAATCGCGAGTTTCTGCTCGGTGTTCTGGGGCCGAACGTGGCCAATCTGACCGTGGTTGCGGACGGCACCCAGGCAGTTGCTGCGGCCTGCGCTGATCACCACGATGTGCTGTTGCTGGATCAGCACATGCCCGGCCACGATGGCCTGCAGGTGCTGCAGATTGTGCGACAGCATTACCGCGAGCAGTGGCCCGGATTGCTGCAACCGCTGTGCATCGCCTTCACTGCGGATGCCAGAAAAACCGAACAGGACCGGCTGCTTGCGGCCGGTTTCGACGGCTTTCTGACCAAACCGATTGCCGCAGCCCAGCTGCTCAGCAACATTGAGCTGATCAATGAACACCCCGGACACCCGCTGATCAATGCGCGCAGTCAGCGCCACATCAGCGAACAGCTGAACGACAAACAGGCGCTGAAGCGTCTGGACAACAACCGTGAGCTGCTGCGCAGCATGCGACAGCAACTGCTGCAGGAGTTGCCGGAAAGCATCAACCGCATCAACCACTCCAGCCATGTCGGCGACTGGAATCAGGCCGCAAAACTGGCGCACAAAATTGCTGGCGGAGCGGCTTACACCGGTGCCGAAATGCTCGCCGAAGCCTGCCTGCAGCTGGAAGCCAGTGTCTCAGCCACAGCAGCAAAAAAACAGCTGGCACATCTGCAGTTTCGCGAACAGGCCCTGCAGACGCTGGCACTGATGCATCAGTCACTGCAGCTGGCAGCGGCCACTGAACAGACGTCTGGCACTGACAGCCCCGCATGAGGCCGCCTGCGCTGTGTCAGCGGTCGCGCTGACGGCGTTTAGTCAAGCACCCGGTCAATCGCCGCACGCATGTCGGCAACGGCACGCGGCAGGCCGCGCATGATCGCCTCAGCAACGATGGCATGGCCGATATTTAGCTCGGTCACCTCTGCCAGCGCGGCAATCGGTCCGACATTGTCCAGCGTCAGCCCGTGACCGGCGTGCACGCCCAGCCCCAGCGCCTGGCTCTGACTGGCTGCGTGCGCCAGGCGCTGCAGCACCGCCTGGCGCTGTTGTGGGTCGCTGGCGTCGGCATATTCACCGGTGTGCAGCTCCACGGCATCGGCACCACACTCTGCCGCTGCCTGAATCTGCTCGGGATCGGCATCGACAAACAGCGACAGGCGAATGCCGGCAGCGCGCAGGCGGGCAGCGGCAGCGCGGATGCGGTCTTGTGCGGTGAGCACGTCCAGGCCGCCTTCGGTGGTCAGTTCCTGCCGTCGCTCCGGCACCAGGCAGACCCAGTCCGGACGCACCACCTCGGCCAGCGTCAGCATCTCATCGGTGAGCGCCATTTCCAGATTCAGCGGTGCCGCAACATGGGCGCGGATGGCTTCCACATCGGCATCCTGAATGTGGCGCCGATCCTCGCGCAAATGCACGGTGATCAGATCCGCACCATGCTCCACCGCCAGCTGTGCGGCACGCAACACATCGGGGTAGCTGGTACCGCGTTGCTGTCGCAGCGTGGCAACATGATCAATGTTCACTCCGAGCCGGATTGTCCGTGTCGTCATCAGCTTACTCTGCGGTTGATGGCCGGATCGGTTCAGGATCCCGCCTGCTGCAACAAATCATAACTGTGCAAGGTCTTACCATCCAGTTCCGTCGCCAGCGCCAACCGCAACAGACGGCGACAGGCGGCGAGTTGCCCTGGTGCGGTAAAGCGCTCATGCTGCAGGGCCTGCAGGGCGTCACCGCTGATCACCGCCGCATCGTTGGCCAGCGCCAGCGGCGGCAGCTTGTGCAAACCCTGACCGGGCACAAAACGATAACGGGCAGCGCTGTCAATGTCGGCATCGCCGGCAGACAGCGGCAGGGCCACGCCCAGCGCCAGCAGCAGATGCTTTTCAAAGATGCGCAGCACCGGCGCTTCCGGTGCGCCGGCAGCCAGCGCATCCAGCGACTGCAGATAACAGGCGAACATGTCTGCTTCGGGCTGCTGTCGCGGCAGCAGCTTGTACAGCAGTTCGTTCATGTACAGACCGCAATACACTCTGCGCCCCGGCAACCGCCATTGCTGCTCGGCACTCTCCACAGAGCGAAGATTCAGCAGCTCGCCGCGCCCGGACCAGCCCAGTGTCAACATCTGGAACGGCTGCAGACTGGCTGTCCAGCCGGGACGCTTGCGCCAGCCCCGGGCGATCACGCCAAGCCGGCCATGCTCGCGGCTGAACAGTTCCAGCAGGGCGCTGGATTCACGCCAGTCACGCCGGTGCAGCAATATGGCCTGATGCAACGCCAGCGTGCTCATGCGCTGAAAGCAGGCAGTCCCCGGTGCTGGCGGAGCGTTGCGCGCTCAGTCACTGAGCAGGCCGCATTGCTGCAGCAGCCGGTCACTGTCGGTCCAGCCTTCCTGCACACGCACCCACAAACGCAGATGCACATGGGTGTCCAGCAGTTTTTCAATGCGCTGGCGCGCGGCGCGACCAATCTGCTTCAGATTCTGACCACCCTTGCCGATCAGCATGCCCTTGTGACTTTCGCGGTCGACCCAGATCACGGCACCGATGAGCAGGGGCCTGGCCGCTTCGTCAAACTCCTCGATTTCCACATGCATGCCATACGGCAGTTCCTTGTGCATGCGTCGCAGCAACTGCTCACGGATGAGTTCGGCGGCAAGAAAACGCACACTGCGGTCACTGTACTGATCAGTGGGATACAGCGGCGGCGACAGCGGCAGATAGTCAGGCAGACAACGCAGCAAGGCATCCACGCCGTCGCCACGCAGAGCGCTGATCAGCAGCACCTGGCGATACAGCGGATCGCGTGCATACCGATCCAGCCATGGCAGCAGCTGCTCACGGTCGGGCATGCGGTCAATCTGGTTGACCACCAGCAACACCGGGGTGGTGGACTGCTGCAACAGCTCATGCACCAGTTGGTCTTCGGCCTGCCAGCGACCGGCGCTGACCATGAACAGCACCACGTCGGCATCTGCCACCGCCTGATACACCGCCTTGTTCATGCTGCGATTCAGCGCCAGTCCGGTGCGCTGTTGCAGGCCCGGGGTATCGACAAACACCAGCTGCGCTGCGGGCAGGCTGAGAATGCCGTTGATCTTGTGCCGGGTGGTCTGCGGCTTGTGCGTGACGATGCTGACGGCATCGTCCACCAGCCGATTGAGCAATGTGGATTTGCCGACATTGGCGCGCCCGGCAATGGCGATGAAGCCACAGCGGTGCCCGTCCGCAGTGGCTTGCCCGGATGCCGTCGTGGCAGCAGGAGTTGCCGGTAAGCGGCTCACGACTGCAGCGCCTGCAGCGCCGCCGTGGCGGCTTTCTGCTCCGCCCGTCGTCGGCTGGATGCCTGTGCCTGCCAGTCGCGCTGATCGCCCGGCAGGCTGCAGCTGACGGTAAAGCGGCGCTGATGATCCGGCCCGCTTTCATCCAGCAGCTGATATTGCGGCAAGCCCAGGCCGTTGGCCTGCAGCAGTTCCTGCAGACGGGTCTTGGCATCCTTCAGGCTGTCGGCTGCTGGCAGGCTGGCCAGACGCGCCTGAAACAGATGTTCAATCACCTGCAACACCGCCTCGATGCCGCCATCCAGATACACCGCCGCCAGCAAAGCCTCGAAACTGTCCGCCAGAATCGAACTGCGCAGACGGCCACCGGACTTGCGCTCGCCCAGGCCCAGTCGCAGGCAATCACCCAGAGCCAGTTCCCGCGCCACCTCGGCCAACGTTTCTCCACGCACCAGGCGCGTGCGCAAACGGCTTAAGGCACCTTCGTTTTCATCCGGATAGGCGGCATACAACAGCATGCTGATGCCGGCACCGAGCAGGCTGTCGCCAAGGAACTCCAGCCGCTCGTAGTGATTGCTGCTGTGACTGCTGTGGGTCAGCGCCTGCTGCAGCAGGCTGTTGTCGGCAAAGCTGTAGCCAAGGCGCCGCTGCAGCCTGACCAGCGGATCAACAAAGCCATCTGCCAGCATCAGCGGCCAAGACCGAGCATCACGCTGTGCTTGAAGTCCATGCAGGCCTCGACATTGGCGACGATGCTTTCGCAGGTGCGGTAGTCCACGGTCATCAGATTGCCGGATGCGGTGCGACTGAACTTGATGTCCTGTGGACTGATGTTGGTGATGAAATTCACGTTCAGCTTCTGCAGCAGATTGCTGCGCATCTGCCCCACACTCATCGCCTCCACCCGGCTTTCCTCAGCAACCGAGTTCATGGAACTCTTGACCGAATAAAAATTGATGTAATGGGGCACCATTTTCAGCCCCAGATAGCCCACCGACATAAGCACGATAAGGACGATGAGAAAGCTGATGAAGGTCAGACCGCGCTGCTGCCTGCCGGCAGCGAATGCGGTCACGCGGGGTTGGATGCTGTTCTGCTTCATGGCATGGTTTCCACGGCTGCTGTTGGCAACATTATGCCTCATCCTCAACGGATTTTATCGCCGATGCGATCAAATTCCAGCCAGTGGAACCAGATGAACTTGGCCTTGCCGACCAGGTTCTGCTCCGGCACAAATCCCCAGTAGCGACTGTCCTGACTGCAATCACGGTTGTCTCCCATCATGAAATAATGCCCGGCCGGCACCACCCAGGAGCGCTCACGCTCGCGACCCCGGGCATCATTGACCAGCAGTTCATGCTCGACCTCGCCGAGCTTTTCCAGCCGCACCGCCGAGGGCATGCCCGGCGGATAGCAACCACCGGTGTCTTCAGCATAGTAGCCGTTGGCAGTCTGGGTGACCTGCTCACCGTTGATATAGAGCACCTTGTCGCGGTAGGTAATGCGGTCGCCAGGCAGACCGACCAGCCGCTTGATGTAATTCATCGACTCATCCAGCGGATAGCGAAACACCACCACATCGCCACGTTCAGGCTCACCCACCTCCATCACCTTGGTGTTCAGTACCGGCAGTCTGACACCGTAGCTGTATTTGTTGACGACGATGAAATCGCCCACGGTCAGGGTCGGGATCATGGAGCCCGAAGGGATGCGGAATGGCTCAAACAGAAACGAGCGCAGCACCCAGACAAACAGCAGCACGGGAAAAAACGAGCCGATGTATTCAATCACCTGCCAGGTTTTCGGCACATCCTGCAGGCCGTCGGCAAGTCGCTGGCGACGTCTGGGCTGCAGCACGAAGCGACTGGTCAGCCATAGCACCAACGTGAGCATTACCAGCAAGGTCAGGATCAGGGTGAAATTGAAGTGCATCTGCTGTTATCCATTGTCCGTTATCAAGATCGGCGACCGATCAACCGCCCGCGCTCAGTCCGAGGTGTTCAGCGCGGCCAGAAATGCCTCCTGGGGAATTTCCACACGGCCGACCTGCTTCATGCGTTTTTTGCCTTCTTTCTGCTTTTCCAGCAGTTTGCGCTTGCGCGTGGCGTCGCCACCATAACACTTTGCGGTGACGTTCTTGCGCAGCGCCTTGACGTTGCTGCGGGCAATCACATGACTGCCAATGGCCGCCTGAATGGCGACGTCAAACATCTGCCGGGGAATCAGTTCGCGCATTTTTTCCGCCATTTCCCGTCCCCGGCGTTCGGCGTCCGCGCGGTGCACCACCAGCGACAGCGCATCCACACGCTCGCCGTTGATGAGGATGTCCACGCGCACAAACGGCCCGGCCTCGTAACGCTCGAACTGATAATCGAACGAGGCATAGCCACGACTGACCGATTTCAGCCGGTCAAAGAAATCCAGCACCACTTCGGCCATCGGCAGCGCATAGACGATCGACACCTGTTTGCCCAGATAGCGCATCTGTATCTGCCGACCACGTTTTTGCTCGCACAGGGTGATCACCGCGCCAACGAACTCCTGCGGCAGCAGGATGTTGGCAGTGATGATCGGCTCGCGGATTTCTGCAATCTTATTCACCGGCGGCATCGCCGATGGATTTTCCAGCTTGATCACTTCGCCATCGGTCAGCTGCAGTTCGTAAATCACCGTCGGTGCGGTGGTGATCAGATCGATGTCGTATTCGCGTTCCAGCCGCTCCTGCACGATTTCCAGATGCAGCATGCCAAGAAAGCCACAGCGGAAGCCAAACCCCAGCGCATCCGATGTTTCCGGCTCGAACTGCAGCGCAGCGTCGTTCAGCCGCAGCTTCTCCAGCGCATCGCGCAGATCGGCATAATCGTCGGCCGAGACCGGAAACAGGCCGGAAAACACTCGCGGCTGCATCAGCATGAAGCCAGGCAGAGGCTGCTCGGCGCCGCCTTTGGCCAGAGTCAGCGTGTCGCCCACCGGCGCGCCATGCACATCCTTGACGCTGGCCACCAGATAGCCGACCTCGCCATTGTTGAGCTGCTCGGCGGGACGGCGTTTTGGTGTGAACACGCCGAGCTGATCCACCTGGTGCACCTGACCAGTGGACATGACCTTGATCTTGTCGCCCTTGCGCACCTGACCATCGACCACCCTGATCAGCGATACCACGCCAAGGTAGTTGTCAAACCAGGAATCAATGATCAGTGCGCGCAGCGGCTGGCTGCTGTGATCGCCCGGTGGCGGTATCAGGCGGATGATGGCTTCCAGCACCTCGCGCACACCGACGCCGGTCTTGGCGCTGACCTCCAGCGCGTCGCTGGCATCAATGCCGATGACGTTTTCAATTTCTTCCCGCACCCGCTCGGGATCGGCCGCCGGCAGATCGATCTTGTTCAGCACCGGCACCACTTCCAGCCCCTGCTCTACGGCGGTATAGCAGTTGGCAACGCTTTGCGCTTCCACGCCCTGGGCCGCGTCCACCACCAGCAGCGCGCCTTCGCAGGCAGACAGCGAGCGCGACACCTCATAGGAGAAATCGACGTGACCCGGCGTGTCGATGAGGTTGAGCTGATAGGTCTGGCCATCGTCGGCGACATAATTCAGACGCACACTCTGCGACTTGATGGTGATGCCGCGCTCGCGCTCGATGTCCATGCTGTCCAGCACCTGCTCGGACATTTCCCGCTCAGTCAGACCATCGCACAGCCGGATAAACCGGTCGGCCAGCGTTGATTTGCCGTGATCGATGTGCGCGATGATGGAAAAATTGCGAATGTGTGCGGTCATTAAAAAATATCGATGGGCCTGTGCTGCATGCGCTGGCGAGGCGCACAGTATAAAGCGCCAGCCACACAGTGTGGCTGGCGCTTGCTGCTGGCGGTAACGCTGATCTCAGCGGTCATTGCCGCCGTTGTCGGCGCAGATTGCGCTGGCGGCATCAGCGCTCGGTTTCTTCATTCAGCGGTTCCGGCGTGTAGGCACGGAAAGTGCTGATGCCATCACGATAGATCAGCAGCGCCACCGAACGTCCCGGCTGCACGGTATCGACCAGTTCGCGGAAGCTGTCCATGTCCTCGACCGGCTTGTTGTTCAGCATCAGGATGACATCCCCCTGACGCAGGCCGGCGCGATAGGCGGCGTCGCTCTCGACATCGGTGATGATGACGCCACCTTCCGGATTGCCCAGCCGTTCGCGCCGCTCATCACTGATGCTTTCCACTGCCAGACCCAGCACGTTGGAGCGCACGGCCTCGTCACCGCCGTCACCACTGGCGGCCACGGCATCATCGTTAAGCTCACTGATTTCCGCATTCAGGGTCTTGATCCTGCCGTCGCGGAACACCTTGACCTTGACTTTGCTGCCAGGCGGTGTGGTGCCCACCATCGGCGGCAGTTCGTTGTAGACATTGATTGGTTCACCATTGAACTCGATGATGATGTCGCCGACTTCAATGCCGGCCGCCTCGGCAGCACCGCCGGGCTCCAGCCGGTTGACCAGTGCGCCACGCGGGCGATCCAGGCCAAAGGCATCGGCGGTTTCGCGCGTGACTACCTCGATGCCTACACCGAGCAGACCACGGGACACAAAGCCTTTGTCGCGCAGCTGCGCCACACTGTTGCTGGCAATTTCACTGGGGATCGAGAACGACAGCCCGATGTAACCGCCACTGCTGCTGAGAATCCAGGAGTTGATGCCCACCACCTTGCCGTCCATGTTCAACAGCGGCCCGCCGGAGTTGCCACGGTTGATGGCCACGTCAGACTGGATGAACGGCACATACTGCTGGGCGGCGTTCTGCCGGCCCTTGCCGCTGACAATGCCGGCGGTCACGGTCTGTTCAAAACTGAACGGGGAACCGATGGCAAACACCCATTCGCCACGTTTAAGACTGGTGCTGTCACCAAAACTCAGATAGGGAAATTCTTCCTCGGCATCCACCTTGAGCACGGCAATGTCGGTGGCCTCGTCGGTGCCGATCAGCTCTGCCTCGTATTCGCGGCGATCTTCCAGCCGCACGACGATTTCATCGGCACCATCCACCACGTGGTGATTGGTCACCAGGTAGCCATCGCTGGTGATGAAGAATCCGGAACCGCCGGAGCGCCGATCCGGCTGGCCACGCTGGAAGCCTTCGCCGCGTGGATCAAAGAAGCGGCGGAAAAAATCCGGCATGTCCTCGGGCATGCCCGGTGGCATGGCTTCGTCGTCACGCTGCTGCGCCTCCGGCCGCGAACCGAAGGCAATGGTCTCGATGTTGACCACTGCCGGAGCCGCCTGCTCCACCAGCGTGGTGAAATCAGGCAGCCGATCCTGGGCTTGTGCCGCGAAGCCGCTGACGGCCAGCAGCAGCAGCATGATGCTGTGCTGCAAACGGCTGCGGAGGTGATGGCTTCGATGGGTATGCTTGGTCATGGTCACTTCCTTTGCTGGGAATTCACTTTGATGATTCTATAGACGTGGTTATGTTGGTGTCTGCCACGCCATCTTCAATAGCTGTGGTCGCTGTGGCCTGCTGCGTCTGACAGCGGCCGACAATGCTGATCCTGGCAGTGCTGCGCGCGGACAGTCGGGCTGCCAGCCACCAGCCACTGGCCAGCCCGGCCAGCAAGGCCAGCAGCACGGCCAGATCCTGCCACGGCCGCTGGGCCCACTGGAGCAGCGACAATGTCCACTGTGTCAGTGCGGCCAGCGCCAGCATCCACAGCAGTGGCAGGCCGTACCAGATCCAGGCCATGCGGTCGACATCTGCCTGCGTCGCCTGCAACAGCACCTGATCACCCACTGCCAGCGACAGCGACGAATGCAGCACAAACTGTTGCGGCGGCGCCGGCAGCAAGCGACTGAACAGGCCGGCACCGCAGCCGCGACCGGCAGCACAGGCGGCGCAGGACGATCGCCCCATGGTTCGCACCGTCACCTGCCGCAGTTTTTCAGCGCTAGCCGTGACCCGCGCGGAGGCGGACGTGCCGCAGGCATGCTGCGAAGCGGATACGGCAATCACCCGGGCTGCTTGGGTTGGCATGGCAATGCTGGATTGTTCGCCAGCGGCTCAGGCTGGCATCATTGCGCCGGCTTGGCCGGGGCGGACACAGCGCTACTGAGCTGCACCATGGAGCCGCCCAGCATGCGCAGGGTGCGATAGGGTGCCGCGCCCAGCGCCGTGATGCTGACGCTGTCGAGCTGACGCCGGTACACATTCATCACCCCCACACGACTGGCCGGCAACTCATTGTCAGCGCTGCCGTTGCGCTCGGCCCGCGCACGGCGCTGTTCGATGTAGACCGATATCTGCGACAGTCCATCACTATAGAGCAGATGATCAAGCATGGCACCGTTTTCGAGTCGGCTCTGCTGATGCGCCACCAGACTGTAGCCGCGTGGCGGGTTGACACACTGCCACGCCGGGCGCCCAGGCACGGTCGAGCCGCTCGCGCTCTGCTGAGCGCCGGGCGATATGGTCCGTTCAGCCTGTCCCGACCATTTGCGTGCTGGCGGCAGCCCGCTCAGATCGTCCACCAGCCCGGACGCGGAAGATGGCAGCAATGCCTCATCGGCGTCACTGCTGTCGCCATCAGGCTGTCGCTGCAGACCCTGCGCAACCCTGCCGCTGTCCGGGGAGACCCTGATCAGACCCGCAGCGGCGCGCTGACGCGCTGGCAGCACCGGTCCAGCCAGCACCTGGCCGTCGTCCGGCTGCCCCATTTCAATGTCGGTGAACAGCAGCTGTTCGAGCACATCACCGTCGCTGTTCAACAGCTGCTGCTTGAGCAGCATGCCGGTGCGCACTTCCAGCCAGTAGGCAAAGCCATAACGCAGGCTGTCGCGCGGCAGGATGGCAATGTGCCGGGCACGATAGCCGGCAATGTCATGCTCATTACCCATCTGAAACCGGTAATGGCTGGAATCGCGCAGCAGATGGCTGGCCGGCAGTCGCGTGAACTGGCTGTAGTTGAGAATCGGTGCGGAACGGTTCGCCGGCGAACTGGCCTGCACCAGGTTGTTGTTGCGCAGAATTTCCAGCTGCCGATCGTCGTGTGAATACAGCCGCTCACGTACACCGCGATGATCGCGGTGGTGCTCGATGCGCAGCAGACGCACGACATTGCCCTGCTGGTAGACAAACTGGCCGCGATAGTTGAGCTGCTCCACCGCCAGCGCCATGCGTTCCAGCCACTGCATGGCCTGGGCGCGCACCTGTGCCTGCTCTGCGGCCTGCTCCCCAACCGAATCGGCAGCAAGCAGTTGCTGCGACACAGCCAGCATGCCGCTGATGATCAGCCACAACAGACTCAAGCGACAGACTGAAATGTTCTGCTGCATGCTGACTCTGCTAGCCCACAGCATGGCGCAAGCTGACAGCTTTGCTGCCAGATCGGAGTTTACTGACTGCCTTGCAGGATGCGGATTTGATCAATGTAGGCACCGGCGTCGCGCGAGGCTCAGCGCTTTACGGCAGGGGTTTCCATTGGCCCGGCCGGCAGCGGCGAGCCGCCATCTGCGGCCTGGGTAGCCGGTGCCTGCTGCAACTCGGCACTGGTCATCACCATATCGCTTGACAGCAATGGCGCATAGGCGGCAAATCCGACCCGACCGGAACCCGACGCCAACTGACTGTGGCGCAGCATATAATCGTTTATTTGCTGCCTGAAGTCAGCACTGTCCTGAGTGTAGTTGACCGGGATGGCAGTGGCGTTGAACTGATCCTGCAGCACGTTGGCGCGCGGCGCAAAGCCCGGCAGCTGATCACTGCTGTCGGCGACTGTGGCCGGTGACGCAGTGTCGGCAACGACAGTGTTGCTGGCGGTCGGCAGCACCTCTGCGGGTTGCAGCACCAGCGTGTTGAAACCGAACAGCGCCAGCATGGTGACGCTGGCCGCCACCGCCAGTCCGGCGGCCTGCTGCCGCCAGCCGGACCAGAATCCGTTGCCAGTTGCTGCGGCACCGTTTGTGGCGGCACCAGTTGCGGCAGAAACATAGGCATTGGCGAAATCGTCATCCTGCTGAGCATTGTGCCGTACATCCTCGCTGGCCAGCCGCGCCTGCAGCGCGGCAAGAAAATCTGCCGGCACCGTCTGCACTTCGGCTTCACGCAAATAGTGCCGCAGCAGATGCAGCCGGCTCCATTGCGCTGCCACAGCGGCATCTGCCGCAATCGACTGCAGCGCAAACCGGGCGCGGTCATGGCTGAGCTCGCCGTCCATCAGGGCGCTGAGCTCCTGGCGATGTGCTTCACTGTGATGTTGATCGTTCATGAATTGACTCGGATTTACCTAAAACAATGCCTGCTGTTCAGTTGCCGTTCAGCTTGCCACCTGCTATGACCCGTCACCGGGCGCAAGGTTCTGTCCGTTGCGCCAGGCAACAGCCATCAGTCAAGCAGCGGCCGCAGTTGCTGGTCGATGGCCTCACGGGCACGAAAGATGCGCGAGCGCACGGTGCCGATCGGACAGTCCATGGTGATGGCGATTTCCTCATAGCTCATGCCCTCCATTTCGCGCAGCGTGATGGCCGTGCGCAAGTCATCCGGCAGACCGGCAATGGCCTTGTTGATGGCGGTCTGCAGTTCGCTGCGGGCCAGCTCATGTTCCGGGCTGCCGGTGTCTTTGAGACGGCTGTCGCCCAGCACATACTGTTCGGCATCCTGGGCATCGAGGTCACTGGCGGGAGGTCGTCTGGACATGGACACCAGATGGTTTTTCGCGGTATTGATGGCGATGCGGTACATCCAGGTGTAGAAGGCACTGTCACCACGAAAGCGGCCGATGGCCCGGTAGGCCTTGATGAAGGCTTCCTGGGCCACATCCAGCGCCTCGGCGTGGTCGTGCACATAGCGGGTGATCAGGCTGACGATCTTGTGCTGATACTTGAGCACCAGCAGATCAAAGGCCTTGTTGTCGCCCTGCTGCACGCGCTCCACCAGCAATTGATCAATTTCCCGTTCGCTCATGCGCTGCGTTTCCGGCTGATTGCCGCTGTGGACAATGGGTTCACTCCTGTGCCTAGATCGGGCCGGCGAATCCGCCAGCAGCTGTTGCTCTGCAGGAATGCTTGCGGTGGTGGACAAATCAGTCATGAGCATGCTCTTGCAATGAGGTTATGCCTGTGACCAGCCTGCCCGGCTGTGGTTCAACCACCATGATCACCCTGCCATGCATACGATACAACAAGCCGCAGTGCAAAGTGAGATCAGCACAGTCCGGTGGCCGTTTGCGGGTGACTGCAAGCGGTGACTCAGGGCATAATAGTGAGTTGGCAAACCACAGGCTCCATCATGAACTTTTTCAAGCAACTTGGCATTCAGGACAACAACCCCGGCAGCTGGTACGGCCAGTGGTCAGACACCACCGACCAGGGCGTGATCGAATCCGTCAACCCCAGCAGCGGTGAGGTCATTGCCCGCGTCCATGCCAGCTCAGCCAGCGATTATGCCAGTGTCATCGCGGCAGCCCAGCAGGCAGCGGCCGAATGGCGCCGGGTGCCGGCTCCACAGCGCGGGGAAGCGGTGCGACTGGTGACCAATGCCCTGCGCGAGCATAAGGATGCGCTGGGCAGCCTGGTCAGCCTGGAAATGGGCAAGATCAAACCGGAAGGCGATGGTGAAGTGCAGGAGATGATCGACATCGGCGATTTTGCCCTGGGTCAGTCGCGCATGCTGTATGGCAAAACCATGCATTCAGAACGCCCGGTGCACCGCATGTACGAGCAATGGCATCCGCTGGGTGTGGTCGGCGTCATCACCGCGTTCAACTTCCCGGTGGCGGTGTGGGCCTGGAATGCCATGCTGTCGGCGATCTGCGGCAACGCCACGATCTGGAAACCATCCCCGAAAGGTGTGCTGTGCTGCGTCGCGGTACAGAACATCGTCAACGCTGCACTGGGGGATGCCTATCCGCCGATCTTCACCTCGATCATGGAAGCCGGCAACAGCCATGCCAAAGCCATGGTGGATGACCGCCGCATCAACCTGATCTCGTTCACCGGTTCCAGCGAAGTGGGTCTGCAGGTGGGGGCGAAAGTGGCCGCCCGCGCCGGCAAGAGTCTGCTCGAACTGGGCGGCAACAACGCCTTGATCATTGATGCCAGCGCCGATCTGAAACTGGCGATTCCGGCAGTCGTGTTTGGTGCCGTCGGCACAGCCGGACAGCGCTGCACCTCCACCCGGCGTCTGTTTGTGCACAACAGCATCATTGATGAAGTCTGCACCGCGCTCAGTGCGGCCTACCAGCAGGTGCGCATCGGCGATCCACTGGATGCCGGCACACTGATGGGGCCGCTCACCGATGCCAGCGCCGTGGATCGCTATCTGGCCGCCATTGACCAGGCCAGACAGGCCGGCGGCACCCTGCTTGGCGGCGGCGAGCGGCTGGATCGTCCCGGATTTTTTGTGACCCCGGCGCTGATGCGCGCCGAAAACCACTGGGACATCGTGCAGCAGGAAACCTTTGCCCCGATCCTCTATGTGATTGGTTTTGACGAACTGGATGAGGCCATCGCCATGCAGAACGACGTACGCCAGGGACTGTCTTCGGCGATTTTCACCCGCGATCTGCAGCACGCCGAATTGTTTTTGTCCGCCAACGGCAGCGACTGCGGCATCGCCAATGTCAACATAGGTACCTCCGGCGCTGAAATCGGCGGTGCTTTCGGTGGCGAAAAGGAAACCGGCGGCGGCCGCGAATCCGGCTCCGACGCCTGGCAGAGCTACATGCGCCGGCAGACCAACACGATCAACTGGAGCAGTGAAATGCCACTGGCCCAGGGCATCAAGTTCGAGTTGTAACGTCAAGCCACATGTATCAGCTGCTGCGCCACGGGCTGTTCCGACTGCCGGCCGAGGCCGCCCACGATCTCGGTCTGCTCGGTCTGGACCTGGCCGGCAGCTGGCTGGCACAACCACCGCCTCCCTGTCCGGTCAGCTGTCTGGGGCTAACGTTTCCCAATCCGGTTGGCCTGGCCGCCGGACTGGACAAGAACGGCGACCACATCGACGCCCTAGGCCGGCTCGGCTTCGGTTTCGTGGAGATCGGCACGATCACCCCGCGACCGCAACCGGGCAACCCGAAACCGCGCATGTTCCGCCTGCCCCGGCAGCAGGCCGTGATCAACCGTCTCGGTTTCAACAACAAGGGCATCGATCACCTGTGCCGGCAACTGCGACGCAGCCGCTGGGCCAGTGACGGCGGCATTGTCGGCATCAACATCGGCAAAAACCGGGACACCGCACAACACCAGGCCAGCGAGGACTATCTGATCTGCCTGCGCAAGGCCTGGCCGCTGGCGTCCTACATCACCGTTAATATCTCTTCGCCCAACACCAGTGGCTTGCGTGATCTGCAACACGGCGATTCCTTTGCCGAGCTGTTGACGCAGCTGGAGTCCGAACGCGAACGCATGGTGGCGCGGCATCAGCGTGATGTGCCGCTGCTGATCAAGTTGGCCCCGGACATGACTGCGGCAGAAATGGATGCGGTGGCAAAGCGTCTGAACAGCGCCGCCATCGACGGTGTAATCTGTGCCAACACCACCATCAGCCGCCCGGCCGGGATTGCCTCGGTCGAGCATGGCAATGAAACCGGGGGTCTGTCCGGCGCGCCATTGCGGCCACTGGCCGACCGCTGCCTGCATGAGTTCCGTCAGCGCCTGCGCACTGATCTGCCGATCATCGGTACCGGTGGCATCTGCCAGGGCAGCGACGCGGCAGAAAAGATTCGACTTGGTGCCAGCCTGGTACAGTTCTATACCGGTCTGATCTATCGCGGGCCGGCCCTGATCCACGATGCGGTCACGGCGATTCTGCAGCTGGCCGATGCCGATCAGCCCTGACCGATGCCGGTCGTTGCCAATTATTCATTGCAGGCCCACAACACCATGGCTCTGCCTTGTCGTGCAGCCGGTTTCTTCACCTTGCGCAATGACCATGATCTGGATGTGCTGCTGGAGACACTGCATGGCCAGTGGCGGGCGCAACCACTGCTGATCCTCGGCGGTGGCAGCAATGTGCTGCTGCTGGAGGATTTTCCCGGTCTGGTGGTGCACCCCGGCCAGCGCGACATTGAGCTGCTGGCCGACCATGACAACGAGGTGCTGCTGCGCGTCGGAGCCGGCCGCAACTGGCACGACCTGGTCGAGTGGAGTGTGGGCCGCGGCTACCACGGGCTGCAGAATCTGGCGCTGATTCCCGGCCTGTGCGGTGCCGCGCCGATCCAGAACATCGGTGCCTATGGGGTGGAATTCAGCGACTGCTGCGTACAGGTCGAGCTGTGTGATCTGGCCAGCGGCCAGTGCTTTGCCCTGCAGCGCGATGACTGCGAATTCCACTACCGCCACAGCATTTTCAAAACCGCGCGCGCCCGCAACTGGCTGGTCACCGCCATCACGCTGCGGCTGCAGCACCAGGCCGAGCCGAAGCTCGATTATCCCGGGCTTCGCGCGGCGCTGCAGCAGCAAAACCCTGGCGACTGCAGCACGACAGACAGTGCATCCGCGCACAGCCCCGCCGCTATCGCTGCTGCCGTGTGTCGTCTGCGCCGCAGCAAACTGCCAGACCCGGCACGGCTTGGCAACTGCGGCAGCTTCTTCAAGAATCCGCTCGTGGACGCGCAGCAGCTGCACAGCCTGCTGGCCAAAGCGCCGCAGATGCCGCACTGGCCCGTGGCCGACAGCACCGCGCCGGGGCACAGCAAACTCAGCGCCGGCTGGCTGATCGAACAGTGCGGCTGGAAAGGTCGCCGTCGCGGTGCCGCCGGGGTGCACAGTCAGCATGCGCTGGTGCTGGTCAATCATGGCGGTGCCAGCGGTATGGACATCTGGCAACTGGCCTGCGACATTCGCAGCAGCGTGGCAGAACGTTTTGGGCTTGTGCTGGAGCCGGAACCGGTTATCATCCCGACACAGAATTGATACACTTTGCCAGCCAAGGAGCACGCATGCCAGCACGCACCTGCACCCTTTTTTACGCTGCTGCGATGGCTCTGAGCCTGCTGCTCAGCGCCTGCCAGCACGCCGATGATCCGGCCAAACACCACGGCGCAGAGATCATTGAAGAAGACAAGTCGCTGGGGGATGCGCAGCGCTTGCTGACGGACATCCGCACTTTGTCATCCGACGCTTTCGGCGGTCGCGCACCAATGAGCGAAGGCGAAACCCGCACGCTGGACTTCGTCGAACAGCGCTTTGTCGAGCTTGGCCTGGAACCGCTGTTTGCCGACGATTTCCGCCAGGCTGTGCCACTGGCCGAGATCACCACCAGTCCGGAAGCCAGCTTCACCATCAATAGCGCCGGGCAGACGCATGCATTCAGCTATGGCGATGAGGTCATGTTGTGGTCGGAGCGAGACAGCGAGCGTATCAGCATTGACCAGGCCGAACTGGTGTTTGCCGGCTATGGCATCGTCGCTCCGGAATACCAGTGGAACGATTACCGCAATCTGGACGTGCGTGACAAGATCGTGGTCGTGCTGGTGAATGACCCCGGCTTTGCCAGTGGTGACAAGGACCTGTTTGCCGGGCGCAGCATGACCTATTACGGCCGCTGGACCTACAAGTTCGAGGAGGCCGCTCGCCAGGGTGCGGCGGGTGCCCTGATTGTGCACAACACACATGCTGCCAGTTATCCGTGGGCGGTGGTCAAGAACAGCTGGTCGGGTCCGCAGTTTCAACTGCAGTCGGACGATGCCGCCAACGCCAGCCGCTTGCAGGTTTCCGGCTGGATCAGCGAAGACGCCGCGGCACGTCTGCTAATGCTGGCCGCACAACAACGCAATGCCAGCGGCCAGCCGCAGCAGGAAGCAGTCAGCCTGGACGACTGGTATGCACGCGCCATGCAGGCTGATTTTGCCGGCGCTCCAATCGGCCTGGCTGCCAGCATCGACCTGCAGCAGCAGATTCGCCATGCCCAGTCCTACAACATCGGTGCGCGTATCCGTGGTGCCAGCAGGCCCGGGGAAATGCTCATCGTCATGACGCATTGGGATCATCTGGGCAGCGACAGCCAGGTCGGCACAGATGTCGACGGCATTTACAATGGTGCGGTGGACAACGCCACCGGCGTGGCGGCATTGCTGACGCTGGCAGAAAGCCTACAGCAAATGCCACCCGCAGATCGCAGCATCGCCTTTCTGGCAGTCACCGCCGAGGAGTCCGGCCTGCTGGGCTCTGCCTGGTATGCCCGGCATCCACCATTGCCGATGGCACAGCACGTTGCCGGCATCAACATGGATGCCATGAACGTGTATGGCCCCACCCGTGATCTGGTCGTGGTCGGTTACGGACAGTCCGAGATGGAGGATTATCTGCGCCTGTTTGCCGATCAGCAGGGGCGCATCGTGGCACCCGAGGAAACCCCGGAAGCCGGGGGCTTTTACCGCTCTGATCATTTCAACTTCGCCAAGCAGGGTGTGCCCATGCTGTATGCCGATTCCGGCAGCGACCATGTTGAACACGGCACCGCCTGGCTGCTGGAAAAACAGCAGCGCTTCGCCGCCGAGCGCTATCACAAACCACAGGACGAGGTGCAGGACGACTGGGATCTCGCCGGCATGCAGCAGGACCTGTGGCTGTATCAGCAGATCCTGCTGCGGCTGGCCAACAGCGAGGTCTGGCCGGCGTGGTACGAAGGCAGTGAGTTCCGCAAGCTGCGCACAGCACCCGGACCGACGCCGCGCTGAAACCTGCGGCAGCCGTGCAGCGCAGCGGCATGATCAATCGTTCACAGAATTAATACAAAAGTATGTTAGATTCGCTGCGCTCGTTTTGAACGGAATCAAGGAGTTAGAGCAAATGATATAACATCACATATTAACCAGAGGTAGCAACATGAAGCAATCAATCTTCAAGCAATCACTGGCCGCCGCACTGCTCTGTGCGTTCCTGGCCATCACCCCCGTCAGCAGCCTGCTCGCCCAGGAAGAAGCCGGGCCGATTCTTTCCATCTATGAAGTCAAGGTCAAGCACGGCCACGAGTCGAAGTGGCGTGCAGCGGTCAAAGCCTGGAACCAATGCTATGGTGAAAATGGCGGCAAGGCGTCGTGGAATGCCTGGAAGCGTATGCAGGGCGAAGGCAACGTGTTTGTGTTTTCAGTCATGGCAGACAACTGGGAGCAAGTCGGCCAGATGGATGCCGCCAGCCGCGCCTGCCGGGAAGTGTTTGAAACCCAGCTGACCCCGCATGAAGAAGGCGAAAAAACCATGCTGGCACAGGAAATGCCCGGTATCAGTGATGCCTGGCCTGAGAACACCAAAGTGGTTGGCGTCTACAACTTTACTGTTGACGACAGCAGAACCTTCACCAAGGTTATCACCGAAGTGAGCAAGGCCATGCAGAAAACCGACAACACCGTAACTTTGCAGTGGTATGAGGCCATGGGCGGTGGTGAAGACGATGCGGATTACTTTGTCGTCTCCAACCACGCCGACTTTGCCAGCATGGACAAGGACTGGACCGGCCCGTGGGAAGCGGTTGCAGCACAGCACGGCAAGGAAACCGCGGAAGAATGGCGTGGCATGTTTGCCGATGCCGTGGACGATCAGTGGGATTACATGTACGTGCGGGAAGACGATCTGAGCTTCACCCCGGCAGAATAAAGACATTCCGGTGTCGCGCACCTAGGAGCCTGTCGGACTTAGCACTGATCTACTGCAGAAAATCCGGATTGGGCCAGATTCGCCGATCTTCATCGTTGCATAGGCTCACTATTCGCCTCAAAAGATCGAAAAATCTGACTCCAACCGGCTTTCCTTCGCTACGATCGGTCAAATCCGACAGGCTCCTAGACAACAGGACGCGAAAAATCACCAGACACAATTGAAAACGGCTCGCAAACGCGAGCCGTTTTTTTGTTATAGCCGGGGGCATTCATGAACCTGTCTGGGCGAGTCGGTTCCTGAACCTGTCCCGGATTTGCCGGGCATTGGCTGACGGAAACCTGGCGGTCGCCTCAGTGGAGAACATGAACACTCAGGCTTCAGGTCTGTCACAAAAGCTGCAGTGGCTGCTCAGGCCAGATAAAAAAAGCGCAGTACACGACGCAGAATCACCGCCACCTGTTGTGGCATCTCACCGGCATCGATCACCTCGCCATTAAGGATGACCGCGCCGCTGAACTGCGGGCCGGTGGCGCTGCGCACAATGGTCAAATCGGCAAACTCCAGCACATTCTGTCGGGCATTGCCATCGGCATCGAGCGCATTGAAAGTCAGACTGCCGCTGTAGACACTGGTCAGCTGCTCATTGGCCCGGTTGCGCTGGCGCTCGACCTGGCCGTTGACGCTGCGATCATGTGCCCCGGGATGAAAATCGCTGAAACTGGCGATGCTATTGATGTCGGCACCGGGGATGTCCAGTGCGCCGCTGCTTTGGATCTGCAGGGTGCCACCGAACTCATCGGTCAGCGACACGCTTTTCTCCAGCGTCAGCAGCGCCTGTGCAGCCGGCGCCAGGCACAGCGCGATCAGTACGAGCAGCGCAGCAATGGGGTTCTTTGCATTCATGGTGTTCTCCTGTGGGTCAATCAGATTGAATCGTTAAACTTGATGAGCTGATCCAGCCATCACCCACTACAACGACTCTGCCTCGTTCCGGTTGACCGACCTTGCCAACGAACTGGCTATCGTGCTGACTGGCGAGCCGGAAAACAGCCTGGCCGCATCAATCTGCAGGTGCTTGAAGCAGTTGTTCGCGCTCGTCGGCGGTGGCCGCCAGCAATCGCCGCGCCAGTGTCCGGCGCGCTGCGTCGTCCAATGGTTGCATGCGCTACCGCAACAACTGTCGCTGCACCGGACTCAAGTCTGCAACCAGAGCCCACAGCGCCTCACGCTCACCATCTTCCAGCTGTAGCATCCAGCCCAAACGTTCGCTGTGCACACCCAGTCGGGCACCATCGCGAAACGCGCGCCGCTGGTCTGGCGACATCTGCTGCCAGCGCAGACGCAGGCGCTGGCGCTGCTCGGGTGACAATGCGCGCAGCCGCTGCATGCCGGCGCGCACCCGCGCCTGCTGTGCCGGGGTCATGGCACGGAAACGCTGAAAGCGCTGGCGCAGGCGCTCCCGCTGCGCCGGTGTCAGGCTCTGCCACTGGGTAAATCGCTGCCGCGCCAGCAAGCGCTGATCCGGTGTCATCTGCTGCCATTGGCGCAGGCCCTGCAGCATCTGCGCTCGTTCGTCATCAGCCATGTCCTGCCATTGCTCCGCCCAGGGCAGCAGCATGTTCTGCTCGGCCGGAGTCAGTTCATCCCAACTCTGGGCCGCAAGCCAGTCGCTGGCTGCTGTCAGCAGCAGCAGCAGCAGCAGACGGCAGCCATGCCGAGGCCAGTTGAGTGCTCGTGCTGCGTATTCAGTGCTGTTCATGGTTCTGCTCCTCATCAATGTGCTCTGCTGCGTCCAGATCAGTGCCGGCTGGCGGATCCAGTGCCGATGGACTATCGACCACTGCGTCCGTGACCGCCGGCTGAATCGGTCTGTCAGTGGTAGAGTTCCCATCCATGGCCGTCATTGCCTGATCCATTGCCAGCGGGTCGATAAATTGCCCCTGCGCGGAAAACCCGGCAATGAACAGCAGCAGTGCCGGATCCGGCACAGCCTCCGTGGCATGGCTCAAGCTGGTCAGCCACAGCGCTGCCAGACAGCAGCCTTGTATGACGTGCTGCTTTGGCAAGGTCTGCATCACAGTGCACTGGCGCACAGGGTTGTCCAGAACTTTGCCGGTTGATTGGCCGCTGGCGCTGGCAACGCTCATGTGCCGACATCCGCTGGGTTGTCGCCATTGGTCGCCGCATCCGGCTGCGCTTCGGCTGCGGCCACCCAGACATAAAAAGCCAGCGCATCATCGTCTTCCAGCGCCACATCGGCGTCGGCCAACAGGGCAAAATCACGGTCGAGCAACAGTGGCATGTCGGCCACGATGGGCGCATCGGACAACGCCGACAGCGGCATTCCGTCATCCGGGCGGGGGGTCAGCGGCAACCACAGCAAGGCCACCAGCGCCACGGCCGTTGCCGCACCGGCAAAGCCCAACAGCTGCAAACGCCGACTGCGGCGTGCCTCGTGCAGACGCGCATCGCGGCGGGCCTGCTGCCTGGCTGCGGTCAATCTGTGGCGGATCAGCTCGGGCAGATCATCATCGGCCTGCTGCAGCACTGCACGCAATGCCGACTGCAGTACTTTGTCATCGTCGTGGTTCATTGATAATCCTCCAGCTTTGCGCGCAGAGCCTGGGTTGCCCTGTGCAAATGGGTTTTCACGCTGCCGGCACCAATGCCCAGACTGCTGGCTGTGGCAGCTACATCCAGTCCTTCGTGGACACGCAACAAAAACACCTGGCGTTGCCGGTGCGGCAATGCCTGCAGTGCCTGCTGCAGCTTTTGCCCGAAATCATCCAGGTGAGCCTGCATGTCCGGTGCCAGCGTGTTGCTGGCAGCAGCAGGGACCGGATCTGCCTCGGCTTGGGCTGCGTCAGCGACCTGCCCGGATGGCTGCAGCCAGCGCCGCCAGCGTGCCTGCCGGCGATAGTGATCAATGATGCGGTTGTTCAGCGTACGGTAAAACAGCGGTGCCCACTGTCCTGGTGGACGCTTTGCATAATGGCGGTAAAAAGCCATCATCGCATCCTGCAGCAGATCCATGGCGACATCCAGATCACTGGTCGCCAGCCAGGCCATGCGCAGCGCCCGGCGCTCCACATCCTGCAGGAAGGCATCGACCGAAACCGGCACTGCTGGCGCGATTGTTGCGTCAGGCGCGCTGGATGAGTGCAGCGCCGGCTCAGGCATTGCCGGCGACAGCAGTCTGTGGTGTGGCTGCGGCAGACCCATCGGACATCATTTTTGCTCTACCTGTTTTGGTATTCGACACAGTGTAAAACGTCGCTGCCTGCGCTTGGTTGACAGCCAAAAAAAAGGCAGCCCGCAGGCTGCCTGAATGACACTGGCCAAGATGCTGGGACGGCTTCAGTTCTGCTCAGGTTCGCAGCTGAATCCGGCCGGATTGACCGATTTTTCCAGCGGAATGATCTCAAAGCTTCTGCTGAGGGCCGGCTCGGTCAAACTGTAACTGATCACGGCCAAATCACAGGCCAGAAACTCGATGCTGATGGTTCCGACTTCTCGGGTCTGCTGGAAACCAGTGGGCTGTTCATCAAAGGCGCCACCTTCGTTGGAAATGATCGATCCTGCCGCCGTATTCCCATCAAGCTCCAGCAATGCAGTAAGCCAGCGTTGATCCGGCGAGCCGACATCTCCGCTGCCGTCCTCAGGGGGCATTGCCGGCATACCGGTGTAGGTGAACCAGGCCATGAACAGCAGATTAAGACTGGGACCGAAGTCAAACATGAATCCCTGCTGGTTGCCGGCGAAGTCAGGATCAGACTGCCGCCAGTTACCCTCAACCTGATTGAAATTGACCGGTTCTTCCGGCGGAGGGTCTGTCGGCCCACCGTCGTCACCGGCAATGGTGTAAGTGAAGTTGTCCACACTGGCGGAATCCATGACTGCTCGCTCCGCGAATTCGATTCTTGCAATCGGGAGATCGGTGTCAAAGCTGCGGAAGTTTGCAGGATCAGCCAGGGAGGTGGCAAAGGCACTGGTCACCGTGTCCAGTTCGGTGCCATCGACAGCAAACGCTGTGGCTGTGGCACGATCAAAAAAACCCACGACAAAAAAGAACGACACATCTGTAACCGGCTCGTCAAAAGTGATGACAGCACCGTCCACCTGAATCTGATAACTGGCACTGCCGGATGCGTATAGAAATGGAAACTGCGGTTCTGAGGTGATAAGACCGTCTGACCAGTTCGATCCCATAAAGGAGAAGTCGCTGGTACCCACCGGGGTCACGCCCGCTTCATCCCCGCCGTTGTCAAAACTGATGGTGACTTCCTGCGCTTGCAATCCTGCTGCCGCAAACAACAACAAGGCCATTAAACCATGTAATCTGTTCATGTTGTATTCTCCGAATGTGTGATCTCCAAACTCGCAATCTGCAGACAGAATACGAGTTGACTCACCGGCCATCTATCGACCGGATACAAACACCATGTCAGCGGGAGTAGGTAAAGTCCTGTGTAAATACTAAAGATTCCTAAATAGTGATATATTTCATGATCCTATGACAGACTATTGATACGCCCAATTGAACTGAAACCACCTATAGGTGATGTAGTACGCACATGTGTTAGGCTTGATGACGTTTCATATACTACCCAGGGAGCAACATGGACAATGAAGCGCAGGTCATAACGATCAATGATCGTGTGATTGATCTGAACAGTGGGGAAATCGTTCATGCCGGCCAAGCCGAACAGCTGCCGCCGCGGCTGCTGTGCTTGCTGAAACACTTCATCGCCCACCGCAACCAGGTCATCCTGCGCGATGATCTGATTGCATCGGTATGGGGCCATCTTGAGGCCGCTTCGGAGGATTCGGTCAATGTTGCGGTTTCGGCCCTGCGCAAGGCGCTGGGTGATCTGCGCCGGCCACATCACATCATCAAGACCGTACCCCGCCGCGGCTATCGCTTTGTCCTTGCCGACACGCTGGCAGCAGATGCAACGACCGAAGCTGATGGCGCAGCAGTCCCGGCCGCCATGCTCAAGCAACAGACGCCGGCACTGGTGCCACGACGCTGGCTGCTGTTGCTGGTTATTCTGGCCTTGCTGCCGACCCTGTGGCTGCTGCTGCCAGAGCCCGCCAACAACTCACTGCACGGTGGCGGCAACGCAGCAGCGGAGGAACTGCCGTCTGTTGCCGTGCTGCCGTTCACTGACATGAGCAACAACCGCAACCAGTCGCAGTTTGCCGATGGGCTGGCAGATCGCATCCTGCACATGCTCACCGAAACCCGCAACATGCGGGTGGTGGCGCGCACCTCATCGTTTGCGTTTCGCGACAGTCCACTGGGGATCGGCGACATCGGCCGCCAACTGGGCGTGGATGCCGTGCTGGAGGGCAGCGTGCAGCATGACGGCGAGCAGATGCGGGTGGTGGCGCAACTGATAGACGTGGACAATGAGCAACACATCTGGTCGCGCACCTTTGATCGCGACAGCGCCGAGCTGTTTGCCCTGCAGGACGACATTGCCAACGCCGTGACGGCCAGCATGGTCGATTCGCTACTGCCGGCCTCGGTGCTGCAGCCACCGGTCAACCGAACCGTTTACGATCTCAATACTCGCGCCAGTTTCGAGATCGAGCGCTTCACTGTGGCCAGCCTCAAACGTGGCAGAAACCTGCTGCAGCGCGCCCTGCAGATTGATCCGGACAACCTCGACTCACTGTTGCTGCTAATCCAGGCCGAAAAAATGCTGCGCACTCAGGGCCCAATGCGTCAGCCGGGTGATGCGGACATCGTGCTGCCGCATCTGCAGCAGGCAATCGAACTGGCACCCAACGATCCCGGCGTACTGCTGGCTCAGGGCGCCTGGCAGTTTGGCGAAGGCAAGCCAGAGTTGGCCATTGCCAGCTATCGCCAGGCCATTGCACAGAAGCCCAATTTTGCCGATGCCTACACCATGCTGGGACGGGTCCTATATCGAATCGGCCGGATGGAAGAGGCCGACGACATGCTCGACATGGCACGGCGACTGGATCCGGTCTCGCCGCAGGTCGCGGTGTGGCAGGCCGATGCACTGTGGGCCATTGGTCGCGCCGAAGAGGCGGTGTTTCAGTTACACAAGAATCTGCAGCTGTTTCCAAACTATCCGCTGACCTATGACCGGCTCGCCACCTATCTGCTGCAGCAGGGCGAAAGCGGTCTGGCCATGCGCTACATACTGGAACAGCATCGCATCGATCCGGACAGCCCGGTACGCTGGTTCCGGATGTGCGAGTTTTATCTGCAACTTGGCGATGACATCAGTGCTGAAACCTGCACCGATGAACTGGCCAGTCAGCACCACTTGCCGGTGCGCCTGCCCTACATGCGGCAGATTCTGCATTCTTTCCGCGGCGAGTGGCAGGCTCAGCAAGAGATCCTCGAATCCATCATCATCATGCATCCCTACAACCCGCTGAATCAATCGCTGTTGGCACAAAGCTATACATTTTCCGGCGACTGCGACCAGGCAGAGCAGGTACTGCAACAAAGTTACCCCGGCGTTTATGCCGCCCCCCCACAAATCACCCCGCCAATGACACTGGCCGCCATTTCTGCAGCCTACTGCGCCTTGCAGGACGGTGCCGATCCGGACACCAGTCCGCTGCTGCAAAAACTGACAGAAAACCTCGAGCGCATGCGCCTGGCACAGGGCCCGTGGCAGGTAACCGGACACCAGCGCGCGCGACTGCTGGCGATGCAGGGCAGGCACGACGACGCCCTGCAGGAACTGGACAAACTCATCAACAGCGGCTGGCGCTATTACTGGTGGCGGCTGGATGCCTATCCTGAGTTTGCCGCGCTGGCCGAGCGCCCCGAGTTCATCGCCCTGCAGCAGCAACTCGAAGCCGGCGTGGCGACACAGCGGGCCTGGTTTGAGGCCAATCGCGACGTGCAGCTGGCATCGCTTGACTGATCAGGTTTTCCGCTGACTGAGCGTACGTGCTCATCTGCAGTCAATCGACCACAGCAATCTGCTCCCCAGCATCGTTGAACAGCGCCAGCGCTGCGCGTACCATGGCCTCGGTGCCCAACTTGATGGCTGGTTCCGGCTCGATGCGGAAAAACGGCGAGTGATGGGACGCCGCGTTGTCCAGGTCCTCGGGCATCGTGCCACCGACGGCGAAATAAACCCCGCGCACCCCGCTTTCAGGGGTGACAAAATAGGCAAAATCCTCTGCCCCCATGCCTTCGCGCGGCGCGTCCCAGAACACTTCGGTACCGAAGGCATCGGTCATCACCGCACGCAGCTTCTCGGCGCTGGCACGATCGTTGATGGTAGGTGGCGTGGTCTCTGTGGCGGAGCGTTTGACTTCTGGCAACAGCTCCTCTGGCACACCCAGCGATTGCGCCACACCGAGCGCCACGCGGTCGATACCTGCCAGCAGAGCTTCGCGCACAGCGGGATCATTTGAGCGCACGGTCAACTGCATATCGACACGATCACCGATGATGTTGTGCTTGCTGCCGCCGTGGATGGCTCCGACCGTGATCACCCCGGCCTGCTGCGGCGCAATGGTGCGCGACACCACAGACTGCAGGGAAACCACAATCTGTGACGCCACCAGCACCGGATCAATCCCCTGATGCGGCGACGCACCGTGCGTGCCCACACCGTGCACAGTGATGTCGACGGAATCAGAACTGGACGCCACGATGCCGGTGGGAATGCTCAATTTGCCGACCGGAATCGGCGCGGTAACATGAAAAGCCAGGGCATAATCGGGTTTCGGGAAACGCTCGTACAGACCGTCTTCCAGCATACGCCGGGCACCGGAGATGCGCTCCTCGGCCGGCTGACCGATCAGCACCAGCGTCCCCGACCAGGCGTCGCGGCGCTCGGCCATCTGTCGCGCCGTACCCACCAGCGAAGTGATGTGGGTGTCATGGCCGCAGGCGTGCATCACCGGCTTGACCGCCCCGTCGATATCCTCCTGCCGCGCCTGCGAAGCATAGGCGAGTCCGGAATCCTCCTGCACCGGCAGGCCGTCCATGTCGGCCCGGATCATGATCACCGGCCCAGCACCATTCTCCAGCACCGCCACCACGCCGGTGCCACCAACACCTTCGGTGACCGCAAAACCAAAGGCGCGGATCTCATCCGCCAGCCGCTTGCTGGTTTTGAACTCACGGTGCGACAGTTCCGGATTCTCATGAAAGTGCACAAACAGTTCGTGCAGGTTCTGCTCGTAGTCGGCCGCCACAGATTGCCGCAGGTTATCCTGCGCCAGCAACGCAACAGATGACAGCAGCAACAGGAAGAAAATCGGGATATTGCGTAACATGGTTTGCTCCAAGGCGCGTGACTCTATACACTAACACTAAAATTGACATTAATCCATTACAGTGGGAAACTATTGGTAAGTGGTTCTTAAGTGCGCCCAAAACTTGGTAAAAACCACAGGGGGTTCACACTGAACAAGAAGTAGTCTGTATAGCATTTAGCATTATGAACATGAATTCTAATCATCGAAAGCATGCTGATGCTGAGCAGAATTTGCTCGGACTGGCAGTGACTGCCCTACTTCTGGGTGCCGTCATCAACAATGACATTCGAGCACAACCGTTTCCGGCAACTATTGAACTTGACCAGCTCACTGGGTCGAATGGCTTTCGTATTGATGGCGTTTCAACATTTGACAGATCGGGCCGTGCTGTGGCGGGTGCCGGTGACATCAATGGCGATGGTATCGACGACTTGCTTATTGGCGCATACTACGCAGACCCAAATGACCTCAGCAATGCCGGCAGCAGTTTTGTAGTATTCGGTCGTAATACTGCGGCTGTTGGTGAATTTTCACGCAGCCTAGCACTCTCTAGTCTGAATGGTAGCAATGGCTTCCGACTAGATGGACCAGCACCGGATTACCATTCTGGAATCACACTGGCAGGTGCCGGTGATATCAATGGTGATGGCACTGCTGATTTAATTATCGGCGCTCCGCTTGGTGACCCTAATGGCAAAAGATATGCAGGAATCAGTTATGTGGTTTTTGGTCGTGACACTACTTTCCCTCCTTTTCCTGCAAATTTTCCGTTGAACAATCTTACTGGTAACAATGGTTTCCGTCTCACTGGTGTATCAGACTATGACCACTCCGGGATATCCGTAGCTGCAGCCGGTGATATTAATGGCGATGGCATTGACGATCTGATTATCGGAGCATATGGAGCCAGCTATAACCGCGGCAGCAGCTATGTGATGTTTGGTCGTCATCCTTCCTCAACGACCAGTTTTCCTGCAACCGTTGGATTAGGTAGTTTCAATGGCAGCAATGGGTTCCGCATCGATGGGGAGTCTCCAGGAGATCAATCCGGTCGCTCTGTCTCTGCTGCGGGCGATATCAATGGTGATGGCATAGATGACCTGATAGTCGGCGCACCACTTGACGACCCAAACAATATCAATAATGCAGGCAGTAGCTATGTGATCTTCGGTCGTAACACCACTGGCGGAAACGCGTTTCCTCCAAATCTTGCTGTGTCCATTCTTGATGGCATCATTGGATTTCGACTTGATGGAACTTCTGAAGGCGATGATAGCGGCAGGTCCGTGGCAGCAGCAGGAGATGTCAACGGAGATGGTATCGATGATTTTATTGTAGGCGCTGGTGAAGCCAATACAAACAGCAATGTCTATGCCGGCGCCATCTACGTAGTATTTGGTCGCAACACTGACAATGCAGAAACATTCCCCGCGATCTTGGCACTAGAAGATCTTGATGGCAATAACGGTTTCCGTGTAGATGGTGAGGCAGCAAATGACTTCTTTGGGCGTTCGGTCTCCACAGCCGGTGATGTAAATGGCGATGGCCTAGCCGATCTAATTGTCGACGCTGCTGGACACGACCCCAACGATAAAAATGATGCTGGCAGTAGCTATGTGATATTTGGCCGCAAAACAGGAAAAGGTGATTTATTTCCTCCAATCCTCACCTTAGACACACTTAATGGCAGAAATGGCTTTCGCCTCAATGGAGTCAATGAGGGAGATCAAAGTGGAGTATCAGTAGCTGCAGCCGGCGACATCAACGGCGATGGTTTAGACGACATGATTGTTGGAGCAAGTATTGCCAGTCCGATAGGCACTATATGGGGTGGTAGCAGTTATGTCATATTTGGTCGTAGTGACATCGTTTTTGTAGATGACTTCGAACAACAGAGCCTTGCTAATCCAGATTTTTTGGATTAAAGCCCACACCACAAATTCACAATGACCCTCCAAATTCATAATTAACGCAAATAATTCTACGTTCACTTCTCAAATGTTTTGTATTCACTATGCAACAGATCCGGATTGTCATATAGATGCATCAGATTACCTGATTGTCCCAGAGCTCAATATTGACATACTAATACCTACAAAAGTAAAGCCTCATAAAGCGGCATAGGAACATGTGGGTGTATGAAAGAAGCTCGCTACGATGTCTGGGAGCTTCTGTAGGCTCCTGAGTGCCGCGTTGACCGCGTTGATAAGTTCTTCCTTGGTC
>JAHJQV010000066.1 GCA_018819105.1 Gammaproteobacteria bacterium | reverse complement strand
ACCCTGCGCGCGCCAACGAAGCCATTCAGACTCATATCACCGTCACCAACCGCAGCGCGCAGCCGCTCACAGCGTTGCGGTTGGAGATGCCATATCCGTCAGGTTTGGATGCTATATTTTCTGGCAACATTACAGACTCTGGAACCTGTGCGGGCAGCACCTGTCGTGCAGGTGACATCCTGGCCTGGAACCTTGGCAATCTGGGCCCCGGACTTAGTCGAACAGTGATGTTGCAGCCAGCAGCGCTATCCGGTAGTGCTGACGGCCGCATCGTACAGTTTTCTGCCAGCGCTTTTGCCGATGGTACTGGAGAATCCTGGTCCAGATCGAATGTCTTAGTACAGACAAGCCGATTATTCGAGATTTCTGCAGACCACAGTATTAATCCCGCAGAGCCTGGTGCAGTTCTTGAATATGACCTGACTTTTGGCTATCAGGGATTGGATAGCATCAACCCGGCAACCATGATTTTTACGTTGCCGGATAATACGGATCTGATATCAAGCACCGGTAATGGAATGCTTGTCGGAAGAGATGTCCAATGGCAACTCGGTAACCTCAATCCTGGTGATGGTGGTAAAAGATCTGTAAGACTGAATCTGGATGAGGGTTTAGTCGCTGGTGATATCGTCGAAGTTGATCGCGTCATGATCAGTAACATCGACGGCATTGAGAACGCATGGACTGGATCAATTGTGGCAATTAAAAACCAGTCACCCTTATTTATGGACTGGACCTTGTTGCCAGACTCTTCAGGGGCGGGGCAGGCTTTCGATGTTTCAGGAACTGTACGAAATGATTCTGTTACTACCATGACAGGTGTGGAAACGGTGCTGTTTTTTCCGTTTGGCTTGGCAAACTTCAATAACTCATCGATCAGTGAAGGAGGTTTCTGTCCCGGTACTTTTTGTAGTGGTGGCGAGTTCATCCAATGGAATCTCGGTATCATACCAGCAGGTGTTTCACGCTTTCCTGATCTGATGCCGACTGTATTGACTGGAAGCAGTGCCCCACGTCAAGGGTCATTGCTGCGCTTCTTCTCCCGGTCACTCAACGATACTTCAGATCAGACATTCTTAACGCGTTCAATGCTGATTGGCAATCTCTTACCGCCACCACCGCCACCTGACCCTGAAATAGAAGTTACCGGTAACGGCATACCCATAGTAAACGGTGATGCAACGCCTACTAGTGCTGACGGAACAGATTTTGGGACACTAGATATTGCCAGTATTGGCGTTACCAGAATCTTCACCATTACCAATGCAAATACAGGTGATTTAATTCTGGATGGCACTCCATCAGTTCGAGTTGTGGGATCACTTCCAGCTGATTTTGTGGTCAGTGCGCAGCCACAATCAGTCATTGCAAGTGGGGCCTCAACTACTTTCAGTGTGATATTCAAACCAAATAATATTGAACAGCGCACAGCCGTGATCGTAATCCCGAACAATGACAATAATGAGGACCCGTATACGTTTAGCATTAGTGGCGTTGGTGTAGATGGCAGCGGTCAACTGATATTTAAGGACGGCTTTGAATAGCACGCTTTCACAGTCAAGGCCCGATCTGCGCCAGCGCAGCCTCAGCCAGGCCATTGCGGTGGCCATCTCCGTGTCCATCTCCGGTGCATTGATGCTGGGCTTGCAGATCGCATTACCCGGCAAAGCCCACGCCCAGATCTTCCCGGCCAGTATCCAACCCTCCAGCCTGGATGGCAGCAATGGCTTTGTGATCAATGGCGAGGCAGAAGGCGATGCTTCCGGCTTCTCGGTCAGTGCCGCCGGAGACATCAACGGCGATGGCGTTGATGATCTGCTCATCGGGGCACCTGTTGCCGATCCCAATGGCAGTAGCTCGGGTCGCAGTTATGTACTGTTTGGTACTGATCGTGGCTTGCCCAATCCGTTCCAGCTGTCCAGCCTGGATGGCAGCAATGGCTTTGTACTCAACGGTGAGTCGCAAGATGACTATTCCGGTTTCTCGGTCAGCGGCGCAGGCGACGTCAATGTGACGGCATTGATGATTTGATCATAGGAGCGACCAGAGCCGTCCCAATGGCATATTCTCTGGTCGCAGCTATGTGGTGTTTGGCAGTGCAGCTGATCTGCCAAACCCATTCGAGCTGTCCAGCCTCGATGGCAGCAACGGTTTTGTGCTCAATGGCGAGGCGCAGTATGACAACGCTGGCAGAGCGGTGAGTGGTGCCGGTGACAGCAACGGTGATGGCATCAATGATCTGCTTGTCGGGGCGTTGGGTGCCAATGCAAACGGACAATCCTCCGGGCGCACATATGTCGTGTTCGGGAACGGGACCGGCATGCCGGCCGTGTTGGAATTGTCCAGCCTCAACGGCACCAGCGGTTTTGTGCTCAACGGCGAAGCGGAGGGTGACTTCTCTGGCCGCTCGCTCAGCGCCGCCGGCGACATCAACGGCGACGGCATGGATGATCTGATCATCGGTGCAGATGGTGCCGCTCACAACGGCGGCTTCTCAGGTCGAAGTTACGTGGTATTCGGTGCCAGTGCCGGCCTGCCCAATCCATTTGAGCTGTCCAACCTTAACGGCAGCAATGGCATTGTGCTCAATGGCGAGGTTCAAGGTGACGACTCTGGCATCTCGGTGAGTGGCGTCGGCGACATCAACGGCGACGGCATGGATGATCTGATCATCGGAGCGCCGGGTGCCAATGCCTCAGGCCGAAGTTATCTGGTGTTTGGCAACAGTGCTGGCTTTAACGCAGTACTCGAGCTGTCCAGTCTCAACGGCAGCAACGGCATCATGACCAATGGCGCAGCAGCAGGTGACTTTGCCGGATTTTCGGTCAGCGCTGCTGGTGACATCAACGGCGATGGCATCGATGATCTGATTGTCGGCGCGTATCGTGCCGACCCCCTCGGCAACAATAGCAGTGCCGGGCGCAGTTATGTGGTGTTTGGCGCACCTCGCCTGCCCAATCCATTCGAGTTGTCCAGCCTCAATGGCAGCAACGGTTTTGTGGTGGACGGCGAGGTGTTCGGTGAGGTGTCTGGTCGCTCGGTCAGCGCCGCTGGCGACATCAATGGTGACGGCATCGGTGATATTGTCATAGGCGCAAATGGTGCCAACGCCAATGGCATTGGTGATGTCGGTCGCAGCTATGTGGTTTTTGGCCGCAGCAACACGCTGTTTGTCGATGGCTTCGAAGCCGATCAGCCAACACGGTCCTGCCTGGTCTGCAAGGACGCCAGCACCATCCGGATGTCGCCATAGCTGTAGTCGCCACCCAGCGCGGCTTTCAGCTTGCCCAGACTGTCGCTGCCGTGCTCGGCGGCGGCCTGCCTGATCTGCTCGGTCTTGTTTGCAGCGACCAGGCTGCCAACGTCCAGCTTGCCGCTGGCGACAAAATGCGCCAGATGGTTTTTTACGGCATGCACTGAACAAACTGGTCATTGTTAGAAAATGCGCCGATTATTATTGCTCGCTGCTATGTGCTCGATATGATGTTATCAGTGCATGCCCATAAACATGCTGTATCGGCTGACTTTGAAGAGATCAGATCAGTTTGGGAAAAGGGATTGTCGTTGGAATCGTTCACCCGCTGAGGAGTGATCCAATATGATCGATTCTGCAAAAACATATCGAACCCAGCATTGCAGTTATTGCTATTGATGCGATGACCATGGTCACGTTGGCTTGCGGTTGCCTTATGATCGGGTGGTTATATGGAACCCCATATGCTCATCGAAATGAATCCATCGCTGTTTGGTAAGTTTGTGCAAAAGTTGCGTGATAGCCACGGCATCGCTTTAAAGCATTACAGGTTGTCAATTGACAACCTGTAATGCTGCCACCATAATGGAATTGCGGGATGAGTCGTCCACCACACCCGAAGAAGGAAATTGAAGCCGCGCTCAAGCATGTGGAAGCGGAGGGTTGGCGAGTCGAGGTGGGTGGAAGCCATGCCTGGGGCAGGATCTACTGCCCATACAATGATGCTGAATGCCGTTGTGGTGAGTTCTGTATCGCAAGTGTGTGGAGCACGCCAAGAAATCCCCGCAGTCATGCACGAGCGTTACGCCGGGTGGTGGACAAGTGCTCCACTCACCAGCGCCGGGACGATATGGATTCGGAGTATTGAGTTATGGAATATGTTTTTACGCTGAAATACCAAATGTCAGACGACGACAGTGACCAGGACGCACTCATCGGGCGATTGGGCGCTGCTGGTTGTGATGACGCCCTCGTCGGCATCGGCCAGCCTGGTCGCCTGGCACTGGAATTTTCCCGTGAGGCAGACAGTGCCGAGGACGCCATTCGTACCGCCCTGGCCGATGTCAAAAGCGCAATGCCTGCCGCGCGTCTGATTGAGGCCTCCCCTGATCTTGTCGGCTTGACTGATGTGGCTGATACAGTGGGAGTTTCCCGGCAGGCGATGCGCAAGCTCATGCTTGCCCACTGCGGGTCGTTCCCTTTGCCGGTACACCAGGGTAGCGCCTCAATCTGGCATCTGGCAGAGGTATTGAATTGGCTGCAGGCGCGAGGTGACCACCAGATTGATCCCGGTATACTGGAAATCGCTCAAGTGACATTGGCAGTGAACATTACCAAGGAGGCAATACGGCACCCGATTCACACAAGGGGCAAGATGGAGTTGCTGTCGGCGTAGCTGAAAAAACCATCTGATCACCGGTGTTTACAGGTTCGATCCAAACGGCAAGAACTCCTGGCCGACGCGTGCTTGGTCGCGATAGACTGTTCACCGACTGCTTCGAAGTGGATCAGTTCGATTGTGCCCGCTTTGTCTGCAAGGATGCCAGCACCAGCCGGATCTCACCATAGCTGTAGTCGTCACCCAGCGCGGCTTTCAGCTTGCCCAGACTGTCGCTGCCGTGCTCGGCGGCGGCTTGCCTGATCTGCTCGGTCTTGTCGGCAGCGACCAGACCGTCAAGGCCTAGTTCGCCGCTGGCGACAAAATGCGCCAGATGGTTTTCGATGGTGCTGACAGCCAGGCCACGTTCGGCGGCGATGGCGGCAATGTCCTTGCCCTGTAGAAACAAGTCGTGGCTGATCTGTTTGCTGTCTTTTTCTGCTTTATCTGCTGTGTCGGCTTTGCTGGCATCCGCTATGGCTGCTGGCGGCTGTTGTGGCTTCACCTCCTGCTCGCGGCAATAATCGCTGATGATGGCGATGATCCGGGCACCGTACTTTTCCATCGTGGCCTTGCCCACACCCTTGATCTGAAGCAGGGCCTGGGTGGTGACGGGCAGTTGTTCGGCGATCAGCAGCAACACCCGCTGGTGCAGAATACGGTAATGCTCGACCTGTTCTGTCTGCGCCTGCTGCGCACGCCAGTCTTTCAGTGCCTGCACCAGTTGCGGGTGCGCCGCCGCAAGCTGGCTGTGATCGGTTTTGCGACTGCCGGCTTTCTGCGGAGTGCTGCTGGCCAGTTCGGCGCGCGCCTGGGCATCGAGGTAGGTGTGGGTGGCAAAGCCATCGCGGCAGCTCTGTAACACGGCGGTTTTCACCCTGAGGCGGTGACGCAGCTCATCCAGCGCCTGCTCGAGCTGTTTTCTGATCGCCTGGTTGTCGGTGGCAAAAGCGAACTCGTCCAGCCATGCGGCAAGCCCTGACTGCAGCTGTTCACCGAAGTAAACGGACGCCTTCTGCACACGCTGCTGCAGGCGGGCATGACTCTCCGGCAACTGCTCATGGTGGAACAGTGTCTGCAGCTGACGCTGGAACTTCTCTGCCACCTGCTGTATGTGCTCACTGAATTCTTGTTGCACAGGCGGCAGGGTATCGCTGGCTGTGGTCTGCACCAGCTGGCGATGCTGCTGCAGGGTCTGGCCGAGTCTGTGCAGGCCGGCGGCCAGCGTCTGAAAGTCAAAGCACTGTCGCAGCAGGTTTTGCTGGTACTGTCTGCTGGCCGCGTTCAGCTGCTCCGGAGTTGGTGGCTGGCGGCCGGCACTGGCCACAAACTCTGCCACGGTGTCATCGGTCTTGATCGCGGTCGACGACAGCGGGGAACTGAGTACCATGCCGGCAAAGGTTTTGCAGCGGCTCAGTGCCACATACACCTGTCCGGGCGAAAATGCGGCCTCGGCGTCAATGATCGCACGCGCGAAGGTCAGTCCCTGGCTTTTGTGAATGGTGATGGCCCAGGCCAGGCGCAGCGGGAACTGCGTGAACGAGCCGATCACCTGCTCGGAAATGCCACCGCTGCCGGCGTCCACGCTGTACTTGATGTTTTCCCAGCTTACCGGCTCGACCGTGATGGCGCTGTCATCGTCCGGACACTGCACCACGATGGCCTGCTCGTCCAGCCGGATGACCTTGCCGATTTTGCCGTTGTAGTAGCGCTTGTCCGCCGAGTTGTCGTTGCGCACAAACATCACCTGCGCGCCCTGTTTCAGATTCAGCTCCGCGGCGGTCGGATAGATCTGCTCGGGAAAATCGCCGTTGATCCCGGCGGCAAAGCTGTGTGCTGTGCACGGCAGTGCCTGCAGCTGGCGCTGATTGATCTGGTCGGCCTTGCGGTTGTGCGTGGTCAGCGTGATGTAATCGTCGACCTCACCCGGCTTAAAATCGGGCTGGTAGCGACTGTTCAGCTGCTGCAGTGTGGCCGCATCAATGCGGTTGTCGCGCACCCGACTGAGCAGATCGATGAAGCTGGCTTCGGACTGGCGATAAATGTGTTGCAGCTCGATGCTGATCATCCCGCTTTGTTGCAGCGCATGACTGCTGAAGAAGTAGCAGGATGCATAATGTGGCTGCAGCAGCTGCCATTCGTCATCCTTGAGCACCGGCGACAGCTGATGCAGGTCGCCGATCATCAGCAACTGCACGCCACCGAACGGCAGCTGGCGCTGCCGGTAACGGCGCAGTACCGCGTCGACAGCATCCAGCAGATCGGCCCGTACCATGCTGATTTCATCGATGACCAGAAGATCGAGGCCTTTGATGATGTTGATTTTTTCCTTGCTGAAGCGGCGCTGCTGCATGCCCTGGCCCGGCACGCAGGGGCCAAACGGCAGCTGAAAGAACGAATGCAGCGTGACGCCGCCGGCATTGATTGCGGCCACGCCAGTCGGCGCGGTGACGATCAGGCGCTTGGGGGTGGATTGCTTGAGCTGATGCAGGAACGTGGTTTTGCCGGTGCCGGCCTTGCCGGTGAGAAAAACGTTGTGACCGGTGTGCGCGACGAAATCCCGCGCCAGTTGCAGCTCGGGATTGTCTGCTGTGCTTGCGTCGCTGTGGTTTGCCGACATGGTGATGTGCCCCGTTGTGATGACCTTGTCCCGATTCTACTGCACCGTCGCCAACAATCCCATAGCGGCCTGTTCAGATGCATAATGGTGACAGTGCCCATAACCTAAGGAACAGCAATGGCAGCGTCGCATGCACACCGCAGCGAAGTCGATGACGAGCACTGGATGCAACTGGCGCTGGCCCAGGCCGAGCTGGCCCAGGCCGCCGGGGAAGTGCCGGTCGGTGCGGTGCTGGTTGCCGCTGGCGAAGCCCTGGCTTCCGGTCACAACCAGACCATCACGCTGGCCGATCCCAGCGCCCATGCCGAGATGCAGGTGCTGCGCGCGGCAGGGACAAGGTTGGGCAATTATCGGTTGCCGGGCAGCACGCTGTATGTGACGCTGGAGCCGTGTCTGATGTGTGCCGGGGCCATCATCCATGCGCGTGTGGCGCGCGTGGTGTATGCTGCCGCTGATCCCAAAACCGGTGCCGCCGGTGGCTGTTTTGATCTGTTGCAGGATGCCCGCCACAATCACCGGGTCGATGTGACAGCCGCGGTGCTGGCCGGGCAAAGTGCGAGCATGTTGCGCGCATTCTTTCGCGCGCGCCGGTGAGTCTGGGGCTGCGCTCTTTTAACCCGTTGTGCGTGATCCTGTCGGGAATTACTGATTGCCTTCGTTGCTGCTCGGTGGCTCCGGCAGGTTTGGTTGCGGCAGCGCATTCTCGTCGGTGCGGATCGGTGCTTCGTCTTCGCCCTCGTCGATGGCTTTCACCTGGCGGCTGGCCACCAGCAGGTCGTCGAGATAGTCGCCTTCCATGCTCACCAGGCGATCGCTGTCATCAAAGGTCAACACCATGTGGCGGACAGTGAGATCCTCACCGCGGGTGGCGTAGGTGGAAATGTAGTCCCAGCGCTGCTGATGGAACGGATCCGCCACCGCCGGAGTGCCGATCAGGCTGATGACCTGGCTTTTGGTCAGGCCATTCTCCAGCAGTTCGATGTCCTTGCTGCGCAGGATATTGCCCTGCGAGACATCGGTCTTGTAGATGAAGTCCTTGCAGCCGCCCAGCAGCAGGGTGGCCCACAGCAGTGCGATCAGTGACAGTAATGGTCGGTGTCGTCTTGGCATGTTCAGGCTTACGGGTTTGTAGATGATGCAATGATACAATGTCTGACCATCACACAGTCGTTATGTTGCTGAGGAGCACGATCATGACCAGCAATCAACCCAACCACTTGCGCAAGGCCGGACTCAAAGTGACGCTGCCGCGCTTGCGTGTGCTGGAGATCCTGGGCGAGCACAAAGAAAAGCACATGACCGCCGACGATGTCTATCGGGCGCTGATCGAAGCCAACGAGGACATCGGGCTGGCCACCGTGTACCGCGTGCTGAACCAGTTTGAGGCCGCTGGTCTGGTCATGAAGCACAATTTTGAAGGTGGTCAGGCGTATTACGAAATCGATGAGGGCGAGCACCACGACCACATGATCTGCGTGGAAACCGGCAAGGTGATCGAGTTTGTCAATGACGAGATCGAGGCACTGCAGCACGCCATCGCAGAAGAGTACGGCTACGAACTGGAAGACCACAGCCTGATCATGTACGTGCGGCCGAAACAGCGCTGAGACCTAGTGTACCCCGCCGGAAATACTGTGACATTCAGAGCGCGTCCTGAGGCTGCAGTACAAGACGCGATCCGAAGTGAATGGCAAGCCCTTGACAAGGATTGCAACGCCGTAATGCAGCCTCAGGGGCGCTCCCACAGGGCGAGGCGGAAAGCACTCATCCGCTGTGTTATGGCTCTTGGCCATGGAATGGCCATGACCTGCGAGCCATGCCTT
>JAHJQV010000065.1 GCA_018819105.1 Gammaproteobacteria bacterium | reverse complement strand
AGCGCACGGGTATACATTGTAGCCAATCGGGGTGAGAGAGGGAGCTACAACCTGACAATGTTCTCCACGCCGTCGTCGTCGATTGTAGCCAATCGGGGTGAGAGAGGGAGCTACAACAAACTGTCATGCTGTCAACATGACGCCGCAATTGTAGCCAATCGGGGTGAGAGAGGGAGCTACAACCATGGTGAGATAGTATGCTATGCTGGTATCATTGTAGCCAATCGGGGTGAGAGAGGGAGCTACAACCTATTCCGTAACAGCTTCGAGAATCAAGCCATTGTAGCCAATCGGGGTGAGAGAGGGAGCTACAACAATGCTTCTGTAATCTCCCCATCTTGCAATATTGTAGCCAATCGGGGTGAGAGAGGGAGCTACAACGCTGCCGCACAGGACCAGGTTGCGGCCGGGATTGTAGCCAATCGGGGTGAGAGAGGGAGCTACAACTAGCTCGGCATCCTGGTACAGATCAAGCTGATTGTAGCCAATCGGGGTGAGAGAGGGAGCTACAACATGGCATGTGGTTGTCAGAGATGGCGTTTTATTGTAGCCAATCGGGGTGAGAGAGGGAGCTACAACCCGGTGGACCAGGGCACGACACCGAACGCAATTGTAGCCAATCGGGGTGAGAGAGGGAGCTACAACAAAGCTGTCGTCACTGCCCTGCAGCGTCACATTGTAGCCAATCGGGGTGAGAGAGGGAGCTACAACCCACGTGACATTGACTTTCTGGAACAGCTCATTGTAGCCAATCGGGGTGAGAGAGGGAGCTACAACCCAGCACGGCCTCGGCGCGGGCGATGCGGGATTGTAGCCAATCGGGGTGAGAGAGGGAGCTACAACGACGCCATCACGCGGCGTTCGGTGTCGCGCATTGTAGCCAATCGGGGTGAGAGAGGGAGCTACAACATGGAAACAGTTCGAGCGCCGCCTGCATCTATTGTAGCCAATCGGGGTGAGAGAGGGAGCTACAACCTGGCGCAAAGTGGTGCTCTGCCAATGGTGATTGTAGCCAATCGGGGTGAGAGAGGGAGCTACAACAACGGGGTCAAGTCCACGCCAGAGTGGTTTATTGTAGCCAATCGGGGTGAGAGAGGGAGCTACAACCGGCATACCGCGACCTTCTACCATTTCAACATTGTAGCCAATCGGGGTGAGAGAGGGAGCTACAACGCTATAGCTGTGGTAACTGCAACGCTTATATTGTAGCCAATCGGGGTGAGAGAGGGAGCTACAACGAATGTGTTCGTATTCTGCGCAATACCACCATTGTAGCCAATCGGGGTGAGAGAGGGAGCTACAACTGGCAATGAACGGATCAGCTCCGCCCTTGGATTGTAGCCAATCGGGGTGAGAGAGGGAGCTACAACCGTCCCTGGCACGGTTCAGGGAGTTAATGCATTGTAGCCAATCGGGGTGAGAGAGGGAGCTACAACTCACTCCATTGTTCACTGAATGCCGATTATATTGTAGCCAATCGGGGTGAGAGAGGGAGCTACAACCGTAAAGCAAGTCCTCGTTATGCCGTGTACATTATAGCCAATCGGGGTGAGAGAGGGAGCTACAACCGTGAGCTTGGCACTGCCCGCCACGCTGTGATTGTAGCCAATCGGGGTGAGAGAGGGAGCTACAACGATGGTCTTGAGCCGATGCGGTGATCCGAGATTGTAGCCAATCGGGGTGAGAGAGGGAGCTACAACCCAGCGACTTCCGCGCTGCACTGGATGGCGATTGTAGCCAATCGGGGTGAGAGAGGGAGCTACAACACCGACGGCAGCCTGGACGAACTGGCACCGATTGTAGCCAATCGGGCTGAGAGAGGGAGCTACAACTGGGGCACGTCTATAGAACGACAGTTACTTGACCGATCAGTGCTCTGTACATCACGTATGTCTTCCGTTAGCAAGCTTGTCCAAGGATGATTTGTAACCACTGCGGCAATCGAGTTACAGTATCACGAGGTAATACCTTGATTACGAGTATACATATGGGCACTTCAATCAAGATCGACGACCTACTGAAAAGCCGTGTCCAACAACTGGCCAGTCAGCGCCGCCGTTCGGCACATGGCATCATGCTAGAAGCCATCGAACAATATGTCGAGCGCGAGGAGGCCAAGCAGCTGTTTCAGCAAGAGGCGCTGGCGTCTTGGAGATCGTATCAGGAATCGGGACGTCACCTCAGAAATGATGAGGTTCGTGCCTGGCTGGACACTTGGGGCACTGATGATGAGGCTGCGGTGCCTGAGTGCCACGAGTAGTCATTACCCAAACCGCTGCAGAAGGTTTTGAGCGCTGCCGTCGTTTGTTGCATGGCAAGTCACCCGAGGCAGCAAGGCGCGCTGCAAAGACTATTTCGCGACATCTGTTGCTGCTCGAATCCAGCCCGGAACTGGGCCGTCCATCCCCGGATTCGACTGCATTGCGGGAGTTACTGATCGCTTTTGGTGATTCTGGCTATGTTGCTTTGTATCGCTATGAGCCGACAAAAGATTCGGTCTATGTGTTGGCGTTTCGGCATCAGCGTGAAGTTGGCTACTGAAGTCGCTCTTGTGACACGCAAGTAGCGGCCATCAAGCTCTGGGCAGATCCTGCATAAGCGGTGTCGGTTGTTCACTTCTTGCTGTTGACGGATTGCTTGTTGCTGACATGTTCTGTAACAACCCCCGCCGCAATAGCCAATTCCGCGCATCCTCAGCATCCTGCTCAAACCAGGCCTGTGCAGAGCCCAGCCGAAAGCTGTAGCCCCAGGCGTCCATGTCGGCGAACATCTGTTGCCGGCTGTAGCCGCTGATGCGGTCGGCAAGGACGATCTGCAGGTAGCAGACGGCGTTTTCCTCGTCGTAGTCGCCGGCGGCATCGGTGTGCAGTTGGGCGCGGCGTGCGTCGTCCATGCACAGGTAATGACAGGCTTCGTGCAGCGCCGAGTGCAGCGGGGTGTCGTCGCGCAGGTACAGCCGATTGCCGATCAGACCGGCTTCCGAGTCGCCCCAGTAGCTGCCGGGGATGGTCTCGTCGTGGCGTACAAGGACGATGTCCAGGCCATACGGATGCAGCAGTGCCTGCAATGCCTCGGCGTGCTGCAGCCAGTTGCTCACGCGCTCTGTTGCGGCGTTCTGCCCGGCGCGGGCGTGGCCGTTATCGCTGACTGCGCTGGCGTGTTGTTTCGGCTGTGACTTCAGGGACATACAATGCCTGCTGGCAACGGCTAGAATGGTGCAATGGTTGTTGCAATGATTGAGTCATCTGTGTCCAGACGTCTGCCAGTTTACACCGATTCGGATCTGCTGAAATACGCTGGCCTGGTGATATGGCTGACCTCGATGCTGGCGCTGGTGGTGGCACCGGTGCTCACCGACGAGCCTCTGGAGGCGGGCAATTACCTCGGCTGGTGGGCAGCAGAACTGTTGTTTGGTGGCGTGTATCTGCAGGCGGTGTGGCACTGGCCTGGTGTGCCGCAGCGGCCGTGGTGGTTTTATCTGGGCATCATGAGCCTGGCGGCGGTGGCCAGTTCCTGGTTTACCTCCGGCGGCATCGGCGGCATGCTGTCGATGGTGGTGGCCAGCCTGCTGCCGTGGGTGTGTGCGCCGCGCATTGGCATCACCTGGATGACGCTGCAAAGCGTGCTGGTGTCGCTGGCGGCGATGCGCAATCCCGAGCTGGTGCCGGCCATCGCCATTCTGCTGGGGGCGACGTTTCTTGGTCTGGGCTTTTTTGCCTACATCGCCTCCATGGCCGCACGCGAGCTGTCGCAGACCAGCGCCGAACTGAGCCGGGTCAACTCCGAGCTGCGCGCCACGCAAAGCCTGCTCACCGAAAACACGCGCATTGCCGAGCGCGTGCGCATTGCGCGCGAACTGCACGATCTGGTCGGGCATCACCTTACCGCGCTGACACTGAACCTGGAGGTGTCCACGCATCTGATCGAAGGCAAGGCGCTGGAGCACGTCGAGCAGGCGCGCTCCATTGCCCGCCTGCTGCTCACCGACGTGCGCGAGGTGGTCAGCGAAATGCGCAGTAACGATGGTGTCAATCTGGCCGATGCCGTGCGCATGCTCACTGAAGGCGTGCCCAGGCCACGCATTCACCTGGACATTCCGACCGATTTCAAGGTCACCGATCCGCAGCGCGCGCAGGTGCTGTTGCGCTGTGCGCAGGAAGCCATCACCAATGCCGTGCGCCATTCCGGGGCCGACAATCTGTGGCTGTCGCTGCACAGCGCCGCCCAGACACTGGAGCTGAACGTGCGCGACGATGGTCGCGGGGCCGACGCCACCGACATCGGCAATGGTCTGCGCGGCATGCGCGAGCGTCTGCGCCAGCTCGGCGGCGAGCTGCAGCTGCACACCGCGCAGGGTCATGGCTTTTCCTTACAGATACATCTGCCAGTGGAGCACACGGTATGAACAACACAGCGACTTCCGCCAAGCAGCACATCCGCGTGATGCTGGTGGACGACCAGAACCTGGTGCGCAGCGGTGTGCGCAGCCTGCTGGAACTGGCCGATCACATTGAAGTGATCGCCGAGGCTTCCGATGGCGAGCAGGCGCTGATGATCCTCGCCGAACTGCAGCCCGATGTCATGCTGCTGGACATGCGCATGCCGGTGAAATCAGGGCTGGATGTGCTGCGTGAGAGCAAGCAGGTGGAACAGCAGCCGCCGACCATCATCCTGACCACGTTTGACGACGATGAACTGGTGCTGGCCGGTATCAAGGCCGGTGCCCGAGGTTATCTGCTCAAGGACGTGTCGCTGGAACAGCTGGTGGAAGGCATCGAGACCGTGGCCGCCGGTGGCTCCATCGTCAAACCGGCCTTTACCGAGCGTCTGATGGAGGGCCTCACCGGCATGCACACCGGCTTTGACAGCCTGGAGCAGCCCGATCCGCTGACCAACCGGGAAACCGAAATCCTGCGGCTGATGGCCAGTGGTTTCTCCAACAAGGAAATCGCCAGTTCGCTGGAGGTGGCCGAAGGCACAGTGAAAAATCACGTTTCCAGCATCCTGTCGAAAATGGGCGTGCGCGATCGCACCCGTGCCGTGCTGAAGGCGTTTGAGTTGGGCATCATCTGAGCTGATTGCAAATGTCAGCCCGGAGTGATGTTCTGGAGCAACGCTCAGGAGCGCCAGCGTCCCGCTGGCCATTGAATTATCGCTTGCGGTGAGTTTCTGCTGATGCAGACACTTGCTGGTCGGTATGCAGCACCAGTGCGAGCACGTCCACCGCCCAGGGCAGCAGGTCTTCGTCAAAATCGAAGCGCGGGTTGTGGTGGCCGCCGCGGGTGTCGCAACCGATCAGCAGGTGGGTTGCGGTGCCACCGTTTTGCTGCACCACGCGTGACATGCTGGTGGCATCCTCGCTGGCGGGCACCCGATGTGAGATGCGCACCGCCTGCGGTGCCAGGCCGGTGGCGAGCAGCGCGGCCTGCAGTTGCTGCACCAGCGCCGGGTGGTTGTCCTGTGCCTCAAAGCGGCTCACGGTGGCGGTTTCGGCACTGCAGCCGTGCATGCTGGCGGCACCGTGGATGACCGCCTCGGCACGCGCCAGCAGGGCGTCACAGACGGCATCGTCGCTGCCGCGTACCTCCAGTCGAAAACTGCTGTGATCACTGATCACGTTGTGTGCATTGGCAGAATGCAGACGGCCGACATTGACCCGTGTCATGCCGCCACTGTGGCGAGGCAGTGCATACAGATTCTGGATTGCGGTGCAGGCTGCGAGCAGGGCGTTGTTGCCGTCCTGCGGTGCGTTGCCGGCATGACTGGAACGGCCATGCAGGTTGACATCAATGATGCGGGCTGCCAGCCAGGTGGCATCCAGCACGATCTCACGACGGCCGGTGATGCCGATGTGAAACGAGGCAAAACGCTGGACTTCGGCCAGCTCCGGCAGCTCGGCAAAATACCGGCCGCCGCCGGCAACTTCCTCGGCCGGCTGGAAGAACAGATGCACTTTGCCCGACCAGCCGGGCGGTTGCTGTTGCAGGCTTTGGGCCAGGTGTTCAGCCAGCCCCAGCCCGGCACTGACATGGCCGTCGTGACCGCAGGCATGCATGACGCCGTCGTGCTGTGAGGCAAAACCCTGTCGGTGTGGCTGATGATCGGCGCTGGCTGCTTCGCGGATCGGCAGCGCATCCATGTCGAAGCGATAGCCGACGCAGGGGCCGGGACGTCCGCTGTCCAGGGTGGCCACCACACCGCTGTAACCGCTGCGACAGGCCTGCAGCCAGTGCTGCTCGCTACCCAGTGACGCCGCAGCACGCTGCCAGGCTGCGGCGCGGGTGGTGGCGTCCGGCCAGTTGTGCGGTGGCTGTTGATACAACTCGGCACCTGCGCGCACGGTAAAACCCAGCGCCTGCAGCCGCGCGGCAATCAGCGCTGTGGTGCGGTATTCCAGCCACGACAGCTCTGGATGCCGGTGCAGATCCTGGCGCAGTTTCGCCAATCTGGCGGTGCGCGCTGTATCGCTGTGCAGCGGCAGTACACTTGCGCCAGATACATTGCTGCCAGCTGTGGGCAGGCGGGATTCAGTCATGCAGCAATTCCGGGTTGATGTTGATCGAATGGGCCGCGCTGAGCGCCTGCAGTCCCAGTGGCGACAGTGCGATGGCACCGTTGCCGGAGTGGCCGTGGCCGATCCAGCCCAGCCTGGCATCGACAAAGTTGCAGGCGTTGACGTACACGGTGCCGGAATGCATCGCCTGAATAAACTGCTCGGCGCGTGCACGCGAGGTGGTGAATATCGAACTGGTCAGGCCATAACGGCTGTCGCCGACCAGTTCGATGGCCTGCGCATCCTCGTTTACCGGCATCACCGGCAGGACCGGGCCGAAGGTTTCCTCGTGCATGACCTGCATGTCGTGGCGGCAGTCGGCCAGCAGCGTTGGCTGCAGGAACAGCGCCTGGCCGATGCGTTCGCTGCCGCCACCGCAAACGGCTCTGGCAGCTTTGGCCATGGCATCGTCGATCATCGCCTGCAGCGCCTGCACCGCCTGATCACCGCCAAACAGTGGGCCCAGCGTGGTGTCGGCAGCCAGCGGATCACCGCTGACCTCAGCCGCCATGATGTCGCTGGCACGCTGCAGAAACTCGTCGTAGCTGCTGGCATGACAATACACGCGCTTGACCGCGCAGCAGGACTGGCCGGAATTGTGCAGGCGGCCGATCTTCACCGCCCACAGCGCGGCATGGTCCAGATCGGCATCGGCGGCGATGTAGGCGGCATCGTTGCTGCCCAGCTCCAGCGAGCACTGGATGAAGGGATTGTGCACATCGTTCAGGCATCTTCTGGCCACGCTGTGGGCAATGCTCTGGCCGCCGCGCACCGAGCCGGTGAAGATGACGTGGTTGATGTCACCATGCTCAATCAGCTCGGCCGAGGTGGCGAAATCCACCAGCACATGTTGCAGCAGATCAGCAATGCCTGCCAGCTCACCAAAGGCGCGCTGGAAATGTTCCCCCACCGAGGGCGTGGTGCTGTGCTTGAGCAGCACCGCATTGCCGGCCAGCAGCGCAGCGATGCTGCCGTTGATGGCGCAGAACAGCGGGTAATTCCACGGCGTGATGATGAACACCACACCTTTGGCGCGGTATTCGATGCGGCCGCTGAACTGCGCGTCGTGGTAGTTGCTCAGATCCACGGCATGCAGCGCGCCGTCGCTGGCAAAATCGCACATGCTGCGGGCGCGCTCAAGCATGAACTGCAGCTCTTCGTGCGCTGCTGCCAGCGGCTTGCCCATTTCCCGGGTGATGCCGGCGGCGATGTCATCGGCGTGCTGTTCGAAATGGTTCAGCGCCTGGCGCAGCAGATCGGCACGCACGGTAACTTCCAGCTGCGACCAGGCGTGGCTGGCGGTCTGCGCCCTGCGGGCGCGCTGCAGCACCTGCTCGCGGGTTTCGCTGCCGGCGGCAAACACCTGCTCGCCGGTAAACGGGTTGTTCAGCGTCATGTGGGTCATTGCAGTCCGATGGTTTCTTGCCTGGCGCTCATCATAGCAGGCCGTGCTGTGAATTCGCCTGCCGGAGACTGCGCTCTTATCGGACTGTCATGCTCTGCGCTTTCCATGCAGGGCCTTCATACGGCTGCGTGACAGCGCCCAGGTTCTGTGCATTCCAGGCGAAAGCATGGGTACGAGCAGTTAGTGACACGAAACAAGGCCAGCGGGGACGCTGGCGCTCCAGAGCGTTGTTTCGAGCGAGAGTCGCTGGCGCTCCAGAGTGGTGTTTTGATCGAGAATCACTGGTGCTGCAGAGTGGTGTTTTGATCTTGATACACAGGCGCAACAGACCCTGCCTTCCGGCGCAAGGGCTTGGCTACGGGCCTGCCCGTCAGCTGCCGGGCATGCAACTCGGCGTTGTCCGGCGGCGAGGCATGCCGGCACTGCAGGCGGTGCACAAAAAAGCCGGGGCAGGACCCCGGCTTGATGCAGTGATGTCGGCAGATTATCTGCCGCGTCGTGGCTGTGGCTTGCCACCGCCGCCGCCAGCGTTGGCGCGGTTGCGACCCCGGCTCTTGTTGGCCGGACGCTTGCCGTGCGGGTTGCCGCGTGGCTTGCCACCACCGGGCCGACCCTGCGGGGCAGGTTTGATGTGGGCCACGATGGACGGTTCAAAGCCTTCGGCCTGCAGCTGGGTGATCGGCTTGCGCAGCAGCTTTTCGATTTCGCGCAGATTTTTGCTCTCTTCCGGGCTCACCAGCGAGATGGCTTCACCACCGCGACCGGCACGACCGGTACGACCGATGCGATGCACGTAGTCCTCGGCCACCGAGGGCAGGTCAAAATTGACCACATGTGGCAGATGATCGATGTCCAGTCCGCGTGCGGCGATGTCGGTGGCGACCAGAATGCGAACCTGGTTGCTTTTGAATTCATGCAGCGCCTTGGTGCGTGCGCCCTGGGACTTGTTGCCATGGATGGCGGTGGCGGTGAGGCCCTCGCGATCCAGCTGTTTGGCCAGGCGATCGGCACCATGCTTGGTGCGGGCGAATACCAGCACCTGCTCCCATTTGCCGGTGCACACCAGGTGTTGCAGCAGGGCGCGTTTGTCGTTCTGGTGTACCGGGTAAACGCTCTGATTGACGGTTTCAGCAGCGGTGTTGCGCGGTGCCACATCAATGCGTGTGGGGCTGCGCAGCATCTCTTCGGCGAGAATGCCGATCTCTTTCGAGAACGTGGCCGAGAACAGCAGGGTCTGGCGTGCCCGCGGCATGGTCTTGATGATGCGCTTGATGTCATGGATAAAGCCCATGTCCAGCATGCGATCGGCTTCGTCCAGAACCAGTATTTCCACGCCATCGAGCTTGACCGTGCCGCGCTGCATGTGGTCCATCAGCCGGCCGGGCGTGGCCACCAGAATGTCGACGCCACGACGCAGTTTGTTCACCTGCGGCTGCATGCCGACGCCACCAAAGATGGTCATTGACTTCAGCGGCAGATGGCGGCCATAGGTGACCACACTCTGTTCCACCTGTGCCGCCAGCTCGCGTGTCGGTGCCAGGATCAGCGCGCGCACCTTGCGGTTGCTGCTGTCGCTGCGATTGACCATCAGACGCTGCAGCAGCGGCAGGGTGAAGCCGGCGGTTTTGCCGGTGCCGGTCTGCGCTGCCGCCATGATGTCGCCGCCGGCAAGGATGGCCGGTATGGCCTGCGCCTGGATCGGGGTCGGGGTGGTGTATTGCTGCTCTTCGATCGCGCGCAGCAGTTCAGCCATAAGGCCGAAATCTTGAAAAGACATTGGATAACTCCTGAGTGCCTGTACCTGAATGCGCATCAGCGCGATTCAAGAGCCGGTCCAGGCGAAAAACTAAGATGGGTAAACGGGGCATGTTCAGAGTGAACCGTCAGGCATAAGTGCCGACATCTAACCGCGAGTGCGATGCTGACCGGGCGGCATCGTGGGCACATTATAGCCGCGAATGCACCTCAGCGGGAAAGTTTCTCGGCATGCTCGGCATCATAGCGGAACACCTTGTCGCGATCCGGTAGCAGCAGGGCATGGTCCTTGTCGTCGTAATGCAGTCGCTCCAGCAGATCGCAGATGGCGTTGATGCGCCCGGTTTGCTTGTCGTTGTTGTCGACCACGGTCCATGGTGACATGGCCGAGTGGGTGCGCTGCAGCATGGCATCGCGATGACTGGTGTAGCTGTCCCAGTGTTCCAGCGCCACGGCATCAATGGGGCTGATCTTCCACTGTTTCAGCGGATTGCTGCGCCGCTCCAGCAGCCTGGACTGCTGTGTCTGATAATCGATGTCGAGATAGTATTTGATCAGCCGGATGCCGGACTGGATCAGCATGGATTCGTAATCCAGCACGGTGCTCATGAAGCGGTGATATTCCTGCTCGGTGCAAAAGCCCATGACCGGCTCCACGCCGGCGCGGTTGTACCAGCTGCGGTTGAAGAAGACGATCTCGCCGGCTGCCGGCAGATGCTGGGTATAGCGCTGAAAATACCACTGGCTCTCTTCCCGATCCGATGGTTTCGGCAGCGCCACGACGCGAAAATCGCGCGGGCTGAGGTGACGGATGATGCGCCGCAGCGTGCCGTCCTTGCCGGCCGCGTCGCGACCTTCAAAGATCACCAGCAGGCGCTCGTTGTGGCTGATCACATGCCGCTGCAGCTTGACCAGTTCAATGCGCAGCAGGTATAGGGTTTCATCATAGTCCATGGGCAGAGTCTGTCCGCTGGGTCCGTCACCATTATGCCCCAATGGGCGTTTATGCAGAATGATTCGCGAGATCGTCGGTGCTGCCGGTATCCGTGATTTCCTCAGGCAGGCTGATGCCCAGGCGTGCGGCACGCCGGTGCCAGCGTTCGCGCGCCATCTTGCGCAGATCCTCGATGCTGTCGCTCTCATCGACGATTTCCATGCCGAGCAGGGTTTCCAGCACGTCTTCCATGGTCACCACGCCGGTGAGATCGCCGTATTCATCCACCACCACGGCAAAGTGCTCCTGCTCATGCAGCAGTTGCTTGAACAGATCCTGTAGCGAAATGAACTCGGGCACAAAGGCCACCTCGCGCTTGAGTTCGTGCAATGCGCGCTGGTCCTCACCGCGTGCCAGCGCCAGCATGATGTCGTTTTTCAGCACATAGCCGGTGATGTGCTCGTCGGATTGCGCAAAGATCGGCAGCCGCGAAAATGGCACCTCGCCGATGCCGTCAGCAAGTTCGGCCAGTGGCATGTCCTGCTGCAGCTTATGCACCACCACCCTGGGGGTCATGATGTCGTGCACCCTGATCACATTGAAGCGGATCAGGTTGTGAAAGATGTTGGATTCCTGCTGCTCGAAGATGCCCTGATCAAGCCCCATTCTGGCCATGGCCTGGAATTCCTCCCGGCTCAGTGTTGGCGGTGTTTTGCCTGCTGCCAGCAGTCTGGTGATCCACTGCGACAGTTTCACCAGCGGCCAGGTGAGCACAATCAGCACCACGCAGGCGCGGGCAGTGAAGCCGGCCAGCGCCTGCCAGTGGATGGCCCCCAGCGTTTTCGGAATGATCTCGGAGAACACCAGAATGAGCAGGGTGACGATGGCCGAGGTGATGCTGACATAGGCATTGCCGAACACCACCAGTGACTGTGCACCCACACCAGCGGCACCGAAAGTGTGGGCAATGGTGTTCAGGCTGAGGATGGCGGCCAGCGGCCGGTTGATGTCCTGCTTGAGCGTGGACAACAGTGCGCCACTGCCCTGCTTGCGGTCATTCAGCATGGCGATGTGGGACGGGGTCACCGACAGGATCACGGCCTCGAGTATCGAGCACAGAAATGAAATGCCGACGGCGAGCAACAGATACAGCAGCAGTAATGTCATTGGATTTCGGGTGTTTGCGGGTGTGTGCGGGTGGTCAGACAATGAGTTTAACAGGATGTTGAAAAAGTCCATCCCTGGACTTTTCAACTCGCTTAGGCGCGGCGCATGTCAGCGCCTCGCATCGTTAGGGCACTTAGCAGGCTGTTATGCAACAGCCTGCTAAGCCATCGGGCAGCGGATGTGAAAAATCTGTGCTGGGAGAATTCCGCGGCTCGCGCTACATATAGGCCATAAGTATTAAAAAAGCTCAAGCCAGGTAAGCACAAACAGACCAGCAAGCAACAGACCACAGGCCAGCCAGCCACCGGGATCGGCATAGATTGCTGATCGGGTGTGCGCCTGCAGTCACGCCCGCTGTTCGCCAGAGAATCCAAGCACCGGTGATGAGCCATGCCAGTTTTGATGTCTGGCTGCGCTGTGGCAGCTGTCACAATGTGAGATGCCACAGTGAATTCGGACATCAAATGCAAGCCCGCCAGATGGCGGTAAATAAAAACCTTAATGGAGTAAGATATGCAAAAGCATTGGATTCTATCAACCTTGTTGCTGCTGGCGGTACTGGCATCGCCACCGCACACTGTCTTGGCCCAGGTCAGTCTGGACCAGGAGAAACCTGCTGTGGACATTCGCGGACTGGACAATCCCAACCGCATCAAGGGCCAGTACATCGTTGTGCTCAAAGAAGGTGCCACCCGGGCTGCCGATGTGGCCCAGTCGCTGGCGAGCAGCTACAACGGCAGTCTGGAGCATGTCTATCAGCGCGCCCTGAACGGCTTTGCCGTGCAGATGAGTGAACGTGACGTCAAGGCGCTGGCCAGACACCCGGATGTTGATTTCATCGAGGCCGACCAGACCATGTCCATCAAGGCGGTACAATCGCCGGTGACCTGGGGCCTGGATCGCATCGATCAGCGCAACCTGCCGCTGGACAACAGCTATACCTACAATTTTAACGGCACCGGTGTGAATGCTTATGTCGTTGATACCGGCATCCGTGCCTCACATGTGGATTTTGGCGGTCGCGTCAATCTGGCCTTCAGCGCCATCAATGATGGCAACGGTGCCAACGACTGCAACGGTCATGGCACCCATGTGGCCGGCACCGTCGGCAGCAACACTTATGGCGTGGCCAAGAACGTTGAGCTGTTCGCCGTGCGCGTACTGGGCTGCAATGGCTCGGGCAGCAATGCCGGCGTTATCGCCGGGGTTGACTTCGTCGCCAACAACGCCATTCTGCCGGCTGTGGCCAACATGAGTCTGGGTGGTGGTGCTTCCACTGCACTGGACAATGCGGTCAACAATGCCACCAGCCAGGGCGTGCTGTTTGTGGTTGCCGCCGGCAACTCCAACGTGAATGCCTGCACGCAGTCGCCGGCACGTGCCGCCACCGCGTACACCGTCGGTGCCACCGACAGCTCTGACCGTCGTGCATCGTTCTCCAACTTTGGCAGTTGTCTGGAAATCTTTGCCCCGGGTGTCAGCATCACCGCGCCCTGGTCCACCAGCAATACCGCCACCAACACCATCAGCGGCACGTCCATGGCGTCTCCGCATGTGGCTGGTGTGGCCGCCCTGCTGCTGGATGAAACCCCGTCACTGTCACCGACCCAGCTGGCTGACCTGATCACCGCCAACGGCACCCCGGGTGTGGTCAGCAATCCCGGCACTGGGTCACCCAATCTTATGCTGTACAGCCTGACCACCGGCGGTGGTGGCGGCGGTGGTGGCGGCGGCGGCGGTGGCGGCGGTGGCAGCACCACCGTGTTCAGCGCCAACTTCGATGCCGGTTCTGCCCCAGGCTGGAACAAGTCCTCCAGCACTGCCGACCTGTGGCGGCTGTCTTCGGACTGTGTGGCTGCTGCATCAGGCAACTTCAAACTGGCCTTCAACCGCGCCTCGCCGAATTGTGATTACGACACCGGCGCCCAGGCCACCGGCTGGGTTCGCTCACCGTCCATCAACCTGTCCGGATTCGGCTCCGCCACGCTGCTGTTCAGTCAGTTCTGGCAGGTCGAATCGTTCAACGGTGAGTTCGACATCATGCGCGTGCAGGTGAGCAGCAACGATGGCTCTACCTGGACCACCCTGCAGCAGTGGGATGCCCGCAGCGGCAACCCGTCAGGCTGGCTGCTGGAAGACTTTGATGTGTCTGCCTTCATCAGCTCGCAGTTCCGTGTGCGCTTCGAGTTTGACAGCGTCGATGGCGTGTCCAACGACTTCCAGGGCTGGTACATCGATGACGTCGAGGTCATTGCCCAGTGAGACACCAGAAATAACGATAACAATAAATAACTCTCCAAGAGTCCTTATTCACCGGCCGCTTTTGCGGCCGGTTTTTTTACCGGCAATGCCGGTCCGGCCAATGTGTGTGGGGCGTTGCAAATGAAAGTGTCATGTTACAGGTGCAGGTTTTTGGTGACAATTGTTCACATTCAGCGCTTGTCAATGTCTGCTGTTGTGACTATAATGTGAGCATATTTTCACACTCATGGTGTTTTCATGAAAGCACAATCCGGCAATCCATCCACATCCGCGTCGTCACGGGTGACACGCCACCCAGGTGAAACCGGGGTCTCCGCTGCGATGCCTGATCACAGGTTCTGGTATCGCCTGATTGTCATGGCGGTCGTGCTGCTTTTGCTCGGCAGCAGCGATCAGGGCCAGGCACAGGCGTCGACCAATCATGATGAGCTCAGCGGCCACAGTGAAATCCGGCAACGCATCCAGCGTCTGCAGGATCTTTCGGCAGCCGGCATGGACTGGAACCCGGCTCTGCCGCAACTGGACACAGCCGGCGGGCAGGGTGGCCTGCAAACCAGCGCCTATCGGCTACTGCGTGCAGAACTGATGTCTCTGACTGCCCTGCTGAACGACGATTCCAGCCTGCTGGCGGGTGCCGGCAGCGTTGACGGGTCCCGGTTGCCAGCGGAGCTTGCGCAGCGCTTTGCCGCATTGCAGACAGCCATTCGGGCACGTGCCGAGGCCAACATCAATGCAGGCTACTTCTATGCCGCCGGCGTGTACATAGACATGTTCGAGCAGGCCAAGGGTGAGCCGACAGTCAGTCGTGAACTGCGCACATTGCTGGCCCGGCAACGGGCGCTGAATCTACCCGGCCCAGCGCTGGGTGCGATCAGTGCCATTGCACCCTGAGTATTGAGTATTGCTCATGCGGCCGTATCCGGCTGCTGCCGGCGTCTGTGCAGCTGGTTGATGAGTACATCAACCAGCGGTGAATATGGTATCAACAGACAATACATCCAGGCCGCCAGCGGCACCAGCCGGTCCGGCAACAGCCAGGCCAGCGTCACCGAGCACAGGCCGAAGCAGGCCACAAATGTCCATGACCAGATTTCGGCGCGGGTGAAAAACTGCTCGGAACGGCTGAGCGCAAGGTCTGTCCTGCAGCGCCAGGCATGCAGGTACAGGGCAGCGATGAGTCCGCACATGGCCGCATAGCCGGCTCCATATATGGTCAGCACGCCGCGAAATTCGGTTTGTGACTGCAGTTGAAATGACGATTGCAACCTGCCGCCGGACAGCTCCTCAAAGCCGGCACCGAACAGAATCTTCAGCGGATACACATAAATCATCACCACCAGGATGAGCAGCGCAGTCAGCGCGACGGCGGGAAAATCCTCCAGCCCATACTGCTCGCTCCATTTCTGATGCGCCCGCCAGAACAGCATGAGGATGGCGAAACTGGCGGCAAAAGCCGGCGCATCCTTCAGTGCGTTCAGCAGTTCCGGATAATTGGACGGAATCTCGTCAATGGAAATGGCCAGCATGGCGGCCGCAAACGCGAACGCGGCGTCGGTGAACACTTCCAGCCGGGTCATGGCGTGGCCGCGAGGCAGTCGGTTCGGGGGTGTGCTGGAGGATTCAGTCAACGATGTGTCCGGCTCATTCATAACCAGCCCTGATCACGGGCAATGCGGTAGGCTTCAATGCGGTTGCCGGCGTCCAGCTTGCTGATCGCCTCGGACAGATAGTTGCGCACGGTGCCTTCGGCCAGATGCAGTTGCTGTCCGATGTCGGCATTGCCCAGACCGCTGCCGGCCAGGCGCAGGATCTGCCGTTCGCGTCCGTTCAGCGGGTTTTTGCTGTCAAACGCGGTCAGCGCCAGTTCCGGATCGATCACCCTTTCGCCGCGCTGGATGCGGCGCAGGGCGTCGGCCAGTTGCCCGGCCGGGGTGTCTTTCAGGAGATAGCCGCGCACGCCGGCTTCCAGGGCCCGCCGCAGATAGCCGGGACGGGCAAATGTGGTCAGGATCACCACTTTCACCTGCGGCTGCTCCTGCTGCAGCCATTCTGCCAGCTCCAGTCCGGTGAGGCCTGGCATTTCGATGTCGCTGAGCACCATATCAGGCTGCTGATCCAGAATGCCCTGGCGCGCACTGTGGCCATCGGCTGCCTGGCCCAACAGCTCGATGTCTGGTTCCAGTTGCAGCAACCTGGCCAGCGCGCCCAGCAGCAGGGTCTGGTCTTCTGCCAGAAACAGTCTGATCACAACCCGCCTCCGCAACGCTGTGGCATCAACCCATCCATCATGCCAATGGTACCCAGCCATGCAGATGACCGCCACGTTTTGTGTCCAGGTGCAGTTCGCCGCCGAGCGACTCGATGCGCGCGCGCATGCCCTGGATGCCACTGCCTTCAGGGCGGATGCGACCGCCGCCGTCATCGCTGATGTCCAGCAACAGCCGGCTGCGCTCACGGTCGTGCCGCAGGCTGATGCGGCAGACCTGGGCATTGGCGTGGCGAATCACATTGGTGCAGGCTTCACGAATCACCAGACCGAGCATGGCGGCATCGCGCGCTGGCAGTGGCAAGCCGTCGTCCACCGCAAGCTGCAGTTCGATGTCGGCGCTGCGCATGGCCAGAGCCGCCTGGTCCAGTGCCTGCGCCAGGCTCTGTTCGTGCAGTCCGCTGATCGCCTTGCGCACGTCCTGCAGCGCCTGGCGTGCGGTGTCCTCAATGGCCTGGATCTCCGCTCTGGCCTGGCTGGCATCCTGTTCCAGCAGCCTGCCAGCGAGTGCGCTTTTCACCACAATCAGCGACAGCGTATGGCCGATGACATCGTGCAGGTCGCGGGCAATGCGCTCGCGTTCGGCCACCCGCGCCAGGCGCTTGACCTCGGCCTGACTGAGTCGCAGCTCGGCATTCTTGCGCTCGTTCTCGCCAAAGAAGATGTTCGCCACACCGATGATCACGCTGATCGCTGCACCCGGCAACCAGAACATCAGCCGCGGATGCCCCAGCCATGCCGTCAGCGCCGCCAGCACAGCGATCGCCAGCACCACCCAGATGGATTTGCCAGGTGGTGCAGTGAGGTAGGCAAAGCTGGCCGCATAAATGAACATCACGCTGGAGCCGGCATTGAATGGTGCCCACAGCATGGCCAGCAGCACCAGCGCGGCCACATGCAGCATGGCAGCACGGCCACGGCGGCGATGGGCGCTGAAATACAGCAGCAGAAACAGCACCATGGTGACCACCACCGCCAGCACTTCCAGCGTACCGGCGGGGCGGAAAAAATACTCAATAAAGAAAAAGCCCAGATAGACCAGCCATAGATAGGGCAACCAGCCCAGCCTCAGCGTTGGCGGCAACAGCCAGTGATGCAGCGCCAGCAGACGCGCCTTGAGAGTCATTCCAGTCTGGCCTGGACAATGCGGAAATCGACTTCGCGCGCGGCACCGCTGGCGAACACGCCAATCGCACGCAGACGGTTCAGCTCCAGTCCATTAATGGCATCCAGTTCAATGCGGTTGAGTTCGCCAACCTTGATCGGTACCTGCTGCGGCTGGCTGGCCTGACTGGCACCGCTGAACAGCAGTGCTTGGTAATCGCCAGCAGCACCTTCTATCTGCAGCACGAGGTGGGTCCGGGTGCTGAAGTTTTCCGGCTGCATGGGAATGGTACTGGCAAACCACATTGCTCCAGCATACGGGAACACATGACCCGGCTCCAGTTGGCCGCTGACCTGCAGTGAACTGGCGTCATCGGTTTGGCTCCAGCTGATGGCGGCGCTGGAGGCACCGCCCATGTAATCGTCGGCGGCGGCCATCCAGCGGGACGGGTCAGCCAGCAGATCCTGTTCGCCGGAGACGGCCGCAGACGATGTCGTGTCCGGCTGCATTGCGGGCATGGCAAAGCTGAGCTGATGCCCGTTCTTCCATACCGCATCGATCATCGCGGTGGCGGCAATGTCGGTCAGTGGGTCGCCAGCTACCAGCAGCAGATCCGCCCGGCAGCCCGGCTTCAGGCAGCCGCGGCCTGCCAGTCCGAATTCGCGCGCCGGCACGCTGCTTGCCGCGCGCAGCGCGTCTGCTGCCGGCAAACCGGCAGCCACCAACAGGCGCAGGGCATGATGCAGACTGGCACCGTAGGTGGTGGCCGGATTGGGGGCATCACTGCCGGCCAGAATCGGGATGCCGGCGGTATGCAGCGCGATCAGGTTGGCGCCAACGTTGGACCAGGCGGTGTCGGCATCATCGGCAAGCGGAAAGCGCATGTCCAGGTTGTTGCGCTGGCCAGCGGGCAGGCGCGGTCCCAGCACCGGATGGGTCAACATCCAATCGGTGTCATTGTGGCCGTAGATGCCGGCCAGCACTGGCATGGTCGGCACCACGAAGATGTCGGCGGCACGTGCTGCCGCAATGAAGCCGTCGTCGATACGACGATCCGCGAACAGATGCACCAGGCCATCAATGCCGGCTTCGATCGCCATCATCGCGTCGGCATAGGTCGAGACATGCGCCACTGCCAGCAGGTCGCGGTCATGGGCCGCGCGGATCAGTGCGCCGACGACACCGGCATCCAGCGTCGGCAGGCGCTGCTGGCCCCAGCCCGGCTCGATGACGATCTTGATCCAGTCCGAGCCTTCCGTCTGCCGCGCTGCCACCCAGGCATCGGCCTCATCGGCACCTGCCAGGGTCGGAACCGCGATGCCATACTGGGTACCATGCCCACCGGCGGCGGTGGCCAGATAACCCGCCGAGTACAGATCGGCACGGTCGCTGGCCTGCAGTGATGCGCGTTCGGCATGGGTCCGGGGGAAATCCTGCGGTGGCCGGAACATGTCCAGCATGGTGGTGATACCAAAGCGCAGGGCGTCTTCCTGTGCCGTGCCGAAACTGTGCACATGGGCATCAATCAGGCCGGGCAGTGCGGTTTTGCCGCTGCCGTCCACCAGCACTGCCTGCGCCGGGGCGGCAAGATCCGGGCCGATGCTGTGCACCAGCCCATCGCGCAGCAGTATGCTGGTGGCCGCATGCCAGCGCTCGCCATCGAACAGCCGGACATTGCTGATCAGCGTGACCGGACCTTCGTCGCTGGTGTGCGCCATATCTGGACCAGGCTGCTGGGCTTCCGGCAGAAGTGGCTCGGGCTGTGGCAGCCACAGCAGTGCGGCCAGCAGAAGCAGTAACAGTGCAGCAATACTCAGCAGGTTTTTCATGAATAATCCGGGCTTAAGTGTGCTGGTCGGCGCGGCGCCAGGCCCAGGCGGCGAAGCCGATGAACAGCACGGTGTAGGTCAGAAGTATGCCCAGGCTGAGCAATGGTGTGCCGGTTTTTGTGCCGGTGACATGCAGGGCCAGCTCTGCCACGTGATACGGTGGCAGCCAGTTGGCCATGGCCTGCATGAATCCCGGCAGCTGATGGGCGGGAATCCACAGTCCGGACATAAAGCCCAGCGGCAGATAGATCAGGTTCAGCACCGCCGGGGCGGCGTTGGGTGACAGACTCATGCCCATACCGATACCCAGTGCGGCGAACGGCACACTGCCGGCGATCATCACCAGCAACAGCCCGCTCCATTGCACTGTGGTCATACGCACCCCACCGAACTGTGCGGCCAGCATCGCCATCACCAGCGTGACGATGGCAGTAAACAGCGCAGCGCCGAAGCCCTTGCCGGCGAGCACCGCAGAGACCGGTGCCGGAGTGGCCCGCAACAGCGTCAGCCAGCCCTGGGCGCGCTCGGTGGCTATGCCCACGCCAAAGGCAAACAGACTGGCACCGATGCAGCCGAAGGTGGCAAAGGTGCAGAGCAGAAACTGCGCCTGGCCGGGAATCAGCAAGAGGCCGAAAAAGCTGTAGAACATGATCGGAAACAGCAGCGTCGGCAGGGTGTATGCCGGTGTGCGCAGCAGATTGAGCCACTGGCTTTCGATGAATCTTGCCTGCATCCTCAGGTGATGCTGAAGATTGCTAGTGGTGTTCATGCGGCTTGCTCCAGATGGTTGTCGGGCTTCTTCGTCAGGGCCAGAAAAGCGGTCTCCAGATCGGCACCGCCCACTTCAAGTTCACTGGCGCCGGGGTCGGCAGCCAGCAACTCGCGCAGCACGTTTTCGGCGCGATGGCAGTAGATGTGCATGCGACCGTTGACTGCCATGACCGATTGCACCCCTTGCAGACGGTTAATATGCTCATCGCCCAGAGAGGTGCTGAGCTTGATCAACTGGCTGGGCACGCGCTGGCGGATCGCCGCAGCGCTGGCGTGCATCAGCACGCGTCCCTGTTCCATGACCAGAACGTTGTCGGCCAGCTGCTCGGCCTCGTCCATGTAGTGGGTACACAGCAAAATGGCGCGGCCCTGATCGCGACACTCACGCAGCACCTGCCAGAAACTGCGTCTGGCCGCCGGGTCCATGCCAGTGCTGGGCTCGTCAAGAATCAGCAACTGCGGATCACCACACAGGGCGATGGCCAGCAGTACACGCTGCTGCTGGCCACCGGACAGGGTCTGGAAGCGCTTTTCGGCCAGCGCGGCCAGATCCAGACGCTGCAACAGCGCGACGATGTCCTGCGAATGTCGATACAGGACGGCAAACAGCCGCAACAGCTCCAGCACGGTGAGATTGTCCTGTACACCGCTGGCCTGCAGCATGACGCCGGTGCGCTGGCGCGCCCGATCCGATCCAGGGGCGCAGCCCAGCACGCTGATGTTGCCCTGCTGCAGTGGCAACAGTCCAAGCAGCAGTTTGATCAGCGTGGTCTTGCCGGCTCCATTGGGGCCGAGCAGCGCGGTGACCTGACCGGCTTCAAGCTGCACATCCACCGCATCCAGAGCAGCGAAGGTACCAGCACCTGCACCATATTGATGTGAGAGATTTTCCACCTTGACAACAGTATCTGAGGACATGGGAATGACCGAAGTAAAAGCCTGTTCACATTGTCGGTGCCTAAAGCGTGCTGTCACAGTGTCAGCCGACAGGTTTATCGGGTGACAAATGTCATCCGGGAGCAAATGGGAGAGCGGGGTTGTGCGATGGGAAAAACGCACCAGATGATCCGGTTTCCTACAGGATTGAACGTTGTTTTCCTACAAATTGTCACACTGCACAAGCTTGTTAGAAATGCATCCAGGTAGTAATATAGTCGTATCAGCTCGCGGGGATTGCGAGGGGTCTCAATTGTCCAGGGAGGGCCAGTACAGGACAACAGAGGTCGCCATGACCAGTCACGTCAGCCAACATTCTCATAACCTTGCCAATCTGCTCAGGCTCGCGCAAGTCTGTCTTCTGACTGCACTGATCTGCCTTTGCGCTGCCCCGCTGGCCAGCGCTGACGAACTCGAAGCCGCCCGCCTGGATCAATCCGAACGCATCAAACGCCTGCAGGATATCGCCATCAACACCGATGGCTGGTACATGAACATGGCCGGCATGCAGTCCAGTATTAGCCGCAGCGGTCTGCAGACCGCCGGCTACTCGGCGCTGCAGAAAGACATGCTGGAGGTGATGCGTGATCTGGCGGAAAACCCGAACAACAGACTGGCCCTGAACCGACTGGAAATCATCAAGGATCGGGTCGAAAACCGCATTCTTGCCAACCTTGACGCCGGCTATCTGTATGCCACTGGCGTCTACATCGACATGCTGCAGGACATCGCGCCGGATTCTGAAAAGGTGGCCTTGTACCGGCAGCAGGTCGCAGACATCAAGGCCTTCAACGAGCTCAGCCGGAAGTTCGATCAGGCGCTGGCAGAAAACCGCCTGTCGGCACCGAAAGACAACTGTGCCAGCTACTATCTGCAACAGATGCGTCAGTTGCAGTTTGCTGATGCCGACAAGATTGCCGAAGTCGAATCCAGACTCAGTGCCAGTCAGCAGATTGCCCTCAACGGCTGAGCCCACCCCGGCGGTCGCCAGCACGATACTGTTCACGTTGTCCCGGCGCTTGCGCAGGCGACAATAATGTGGCAGAGTTGCTGCATGAACAAGCTTATTGACACCATGTCAATGCACGCTGCGCCGGCAATGCCGCGACGTCGACCGCTTCAGCCCACTGGCTGGATGGTTAACTAGCGCCTGCATTCAAAATATTCAACGCTTAAACCAACCCAGCCCGCAAGCTGGGTTTTTTTTGTTTTTACACCTTGATTTCTGCACCGCTGCAGGCCATAGAGAAAGAGTCGATGCAACATTTTTTGACCACCGAACATTATCGCCGCGAGCAGTTGCAGCAAATGCTGGATCTGGCGGCACAATTGCGGCAGACGCCGGTGCGCAATGACCTCGCTGGCCGCAGCATAGCCCTGCTGTTTCTCAACCCGTCGCTGCGCACCAGGGCATCGTTCGAGATCGGTGCGTTCCAGCTCGGTGCGCACGCGGTGGTGTTGGAGCCGGGCAAAGGCGCATGGGGTATCGAATTTGCACCCGGCGTGGTCATGGATGGTGATGCCGAGGAGCACATCGCCGAAGTGGCCGGGGTGCTGTCGCGCTATTGCGATGCCATTGCCTTGCGTGCCTTTCCGCAGTTTCTGGACTGGTCGGAAGACCGCCAGGACAAGGTCATCCGCGCCCTGGCGGCGCACGCCTCGGTACCGGTGATCAACATGGAAACCATTGTGCATCCGTGCCAGGAGCTGGCCATGATGCGGACCATTCAGGATCATCTGGGAGTCCCGGATCAGCGCAAGTTTGTGCTCACCTGGACCTGGCATCCACGCGGGCTGAACACTGCGGTGGCCAACTCCGCATTGCTCATGGCAAGCAAGTTCGGCATGGACATCACCCTGCTGATACCGGAACAGGCCTATCTGCTGGACGAGCATTATATGGACACCGCCAGCAGCCAGGCGGCCGCATCGGGCGGTTCGCTCAGCGTCACCACCGACATTCACGAGGCCTACCGCGATGCTGACTGGGTGTATGCAAAAAGCTGGGGCGCTCTGAGTTGCTACGGTCAGTCTCAGGCGGAGGCGGCGCTGCGCGAGCCATACCGGCATTTCATTGTCGATGAGGAAAAAATGGCGCTGACCCACCAGGCCCGCTTCAGCCACTGTCTGCCTTTGCGCCGCAACATCAAGGCCACCGATGCGGTCATGGATGCAGACTACTGTGTGGCACTGGATGAGGCAGAAAACCGTCTGCACACGCAGAAGGCCATGCTGCTGCAACTGCTCGCGGCCAATGCCCTGCCGGGAGCAGCGCAAATGAATGCATCCGGGGCGGCGACCAGTGACCGGGAGCCAAGCGTATGAATACGCCCATCGTACTGGCTTTTTCCGGTGGCGTTGATACCAGCTACTGCGTGCTGGCGCTGCGCGAACAGGGTTTTGCCGTGCACACCGCCTTTGTCGATACCGGCGGCGTCTCGGCGGCACAGAAGGATTGGATCCGCGCGCGAGCGCTGCAACTGGGCGCACAGCAGCACCATGAGCTGCAGGCCGGCCAGGCGCTGTGGGACGAGTTTGTGATACCACTGCTGTGGTCAGGCGCGCGCATGCTGGAGCAGTATCCGATGCTGTGCTCGGATCGCTACATGATTGTTGCCAGCTGTCTGCGACTTGTGGATCAACTGGGCAGCAAACACTTTGCCCACGGCTGCACCGGCATGGGCAATGATCAGCTGCGCTTTGACCAGTCTGTGCGCAGTCTGGGCGATTACCAGATCCACGCCCCGATCCGTGACCTGCAGCGCCAGACCAGCAAAGTGCGCCAGCACGAGCTGGAATGGCTGCAACAGGCCGGCATCGAGGTGCCGGATAACGCCAGCCGCTACTCCATCAACGAGAATCTGCTCGGCGTGACCCTGTCCGGGGCCGAGATCGATGAGTTTGCCGCACCCCGGGACGACACCCGTGTCTGGTGTGCAGCGCGTGCGGACTGGCCGGCAGGCGAGGCCAGCTGGTCGCTGGAGTTTGCCGGTGGTGTGCCCACAGCGCTGAACGGCGAGGCATTGCCTGGTCCTGAATTGCTGGCGCGGCTCAATCATGAACTGGGTGCCTGGGGCATCGGTCGCCATGTCTATACCGGCGATGTCAGCATTGGCCTGAAAGGCCGCATCGTGTTTGAATGTCCGGGCATCGATGGTCTGCTGGTGGCGCAGCGGGCGCTGCAGGAGGCAGTCAACACGCGCTTCCAGAACCAGTTTCGACACATCATCGCCGCACGCTGGGCAGAACTGGTCTACAACGGATTTTTCTACGAGCCGCAAATGGCAGACCTGCATGCCTATCTGCACAGCAGCAATCGCTTTGTCAGCGGCACGGTCACGCTGGCCAGCAGCGGCGGTGACATCCACGCGGTGGCGATCGATTCGCCGTGGATTCTGCGAGACGCGGAATCGGTGTACGCACAATCGGCATCGTGGACGCCGGAACAGGCCGAGGGCTTCGTCAAGCTGATTGGTCAAAGCTCCACCCTGGCAGCGAAAATCAGGCGACAATCTTCATGAACATTAGACAGCAAACACTTGATCATTTACAACAACTCCTTGCCTTCGACAGCCAGAATCCACCGCGTGATCTGAGCGCAGACTCGCCGATGTTCGAGTATCTGCGCGCGGTGCTGGAGCCTGATTGCCGCGTCGAGATCAGCGATCATGGCAACGGCCATGTCAGCTTTCTGGCCGTGCGCGGCGCACCAGAGGTGCTGTTCAACTGCCACCTGGACACGGTGCCATGCGGTGATGGCTGGCAACTGCCGCCTTTGCAGCTGACGCTGCGCGATGAGCGCGCCTATGGCCGCGGGGCCTGCGACATCAAGGGGGCAGCGGCGGTGCTGCTGGCGCTGGCAGAAACCACCACGCTGCCACTGGCGCTGCTGTTCACCACCGACGAGGAAGGTTCCAACGGCTGTTGCGTGGAGCGCTTTCTGCAGACCGACCGCGCGCGTCGCTATGCCCAGGTGGTGGTGTGCGAACCGACCCGCTGCGAGGCGGTGTTCAGTCATCGCGGTTACCTCTCGGTGCTGGGGCATTTCAGCGGCATTGCCGGACACTCGTCGGAACCGCAGGCGCTCAGCGAAAGCGCCAACCACCGTGCCGTGCGCTGGGCGCATGCGGCGCTGGATTATTGTCAGGCCGAAGCCGATGCCGGACGACGCACCTGCTTTAATTTGGGTCGGCTGCAAGGCGGCAAGAAGAGCAATGTGATCGCCGCCGCATGTGACCTGCACTGGTCGGCACGGTTACCACCCGGTGCCGACAACCAGGCGTTGCTGGATACTCTGACGGCCCTGGCCGATGCACCAGACCATGCCAGCTGGCAGGTGCCTTTTTCCGGCCCGCCACTGCCGGCGGCCGGGCAGACCGATGCCGCCGCCCGCGCTTTTGCCGAGGCCTGTGGTCTGCCGGTGTCGCCGCCGGTGCATTTCTGGACCGAAGCCTCGCTGTTTTCGGCTGCCGGCATGCCGGCCCTGGTGCTAGGCCCCGGCGACATCGCCCAGGCCCACACCATTGATGAATGGGTGGCGCTGGATCAGCTTGATCGCGCCGCTGAACTGTATGCGGCAGTGCTGGCACAGGCGCTGCCCGGGAGCACGCAGGCATGATCAACAGCATTCGTCCAATCGTCGTCGAACTGCTTGGTCAGCTTGGTTCCTCGCGTGAGGCCAGGCAGTATCTGGAGCAGTTTTCCCAGGTCAACGAGAGTCACTTTGCCGTGATCAAGGTGGGTGGCGGCATTCTTGCCGAGCAGCTGGATGAACTGGCTGCCGCACTGGGTTTCCTGCATCGTTTGGGGCTGTATCCGATCGTGCTGCACGGGGCCGGACAGCAACTGGACCAGGCGCTGGAGGAGGCCGGCATTGCCACGGTCAAACATGAGGGCCTGCGCGTCACCACCGAAGATGTCATGGCCGTGGCGCGGCCAGTGATCTATCGCGAGAACGCGCGGCTGGTGGATCGGCTGGAGCAGCATGGTGTGCGCGCACGCGGCCTGCTGCACGGCATTTTTGAATGCGAGTTCGAAGATCGGGACCGGCTCGGGCTGGTCGGTCAGGTCAAACAGATCGATTTGACACCGATCCGCACCGCCGTTGAGGCAGGCATGCTGCCGGTGGTGGCCTGTCTGGGTGAAACCCGCGCCGGTCAGGTGCTCAATATCAATGCCGACATCGCCACGCGTGAGCTGGTGTGGAAGATCGAGCCATACAAGATCATCTTCCTCACCCCCACCGGCGGGCTGCTGGATGACAGCGGCCGGATCATTTCCTCGATCAGCCTGAGCAGCGATTACGATGACCTGCTGGCGCGCGACTGGGTGCATTCCGGCATGCGTCTGAAGCTGCAGCAGATCCGCGACATGCTCGAGCCGCTGCCGCCGGCGGCTTCGGTGTCGATCACCTCGGCGGTGAAACTGACCCGGGAGCTGTTTACCCACAGCGGTGCCGGCACCCTGCTGCGCAAGGGTGAGCAGATCGACTGGCTGGAAGACATTCCCGAGCCGCGACGCGCGGCACTGGAACAGCTGATCGAAGCCAGTTTCGGGCGCCAGCTGCAGCCGGACTGGTTGCAGGGACGCCGGCTGCATGGCCTGCTCATCGCACAAAGCAACCGTGCTGCCGCCGTGGTGCTGTGCGGTCATGATGGCGTGCCCTACCTGGACAAGCTGGCGGTGACCCCGGAGGCACGCGGCGAGGGTCTGGGGGCGTCACTGTGGCAGGCTTTGATCAGCCGTTGCCCGCAACTGTACTGGCGCTCCAGGGTCAACAATCCGATCAGCAACTGGTATTTTCAGCACGCCGACATCAGCCACCGCCAGGGCGAGTGGGTGGTGTTTGTGAACGGCTGTGCGGATTTTCCACAGGTCGATGCCCTCACCCGTGATGCCCTGCAGCGTGACTCCGGCTGGCTGCCGGAACAGGCCGCAGGCGCACAGGTCAGCAGCGGCAGGATCGGGGAGCCGGCCTGACATGCAGCAGAGAGTATCGCTGGCGCTGATTGGCGCGCGCGGCCACACCGGGGCGGAGCTGCTGCGGTTGCTGACGCGTCATGACGGCATTGAAATGGTGCTGGCTTCCTCCGGCAGTCAGGCCGGTCGCGCCCTGGCAGAAGTCATTCCGCACTGGCAGGGCAGACAGCGTTTTGTCGATCTCAAGCCGCAGCAGGTTGCCGAAGTGGCTGCCGAGGTGTGGGTGCTGGCGGTACCAAATGGTCACAGCGAGCCCTGGGTGCAGGCCATTGCCGCAGCCCATCCCGGGGCGCTGATTCTGGATCTGGGTGCCGATTACCGCTTTGCCGACGACTGGACCTATGGCCTCACCGAGTGGCAGCGCAAGGCGCTGACGGCCACCCGCCGCATCAGCAATCCGGGCTGTTATGCCACCGCCATGCAGCTGGGTGTGCTGCCTTTGCAGCAACAGCTCGCGGCCACGCCGGTGGCGTTCGGAGTGTCCGGCTACAGTGGTGCCGGCAGCACACCGTCACCGCGCAACAATCCGCAGCGCCTTGCAGACAATCTGCTGCCGTATGCGTTGTGCGGGCATGTGCATGAACGGGAGGTCAGTCACCGGCTCGGCCAGACGGTGCGCTTTATGCCGCATGTGGCGAGTTGGTTTCGTGGCATCAGCATGACGCTGGCCGTCACCCTGCGCGAGCCGACCGATGCCGACACGCTGCGGGCACAGTTTCAGGCCTGTTATGCCGATGAAGCTTTGCTTGTGGTGCAGCAGGAAATCCCGGAGGTCAGTCAGGTGCGGGAAACCTGTGCCGCGCTGATCGGCGGCTTCAGTGTCGATCAGCGTGATGGCCGCCGATGCGCGCTGGTGGTGGTGCTGGACAATCTGCTCAAGGGCGCGGCCAGCCAGGCACTGCAGAACATCAATCTGGCGCTGGGGCTGGATGAGCTCACGGGAATTCGACATGACTGAACCGATCTGGAAAAAAGCCGGACAGACGACCACCGATGACCAGGTGATGCGTTTTCTCGCCGGCGCCGACGTCGAACTGGACCGCGAACTGATCCACCATGACATCCGCGCGAGCATGGCGCATGTGCGCGGGCTGGCGCGCATCGAACTGCTCACCGCGGCCGACGCCGAGCGTTTGCTGGCATCGCTGCAGGCGCTGGATGCCGCGCTGGTGGCGGGCGATTTCGTGCTTGATCAGCGCTTCGAGGACGGCCATTCCGCGATTGAGCACTGGCTGGTCGAACAGCTTGGTGATCTGGGTGCCAGAGTGCACGCCGGACGCAGCCGCAACGACCAGATTGCCGTGGCCATGCGCCTGTATCTTAAGCAGCGGCTGCAGCAACTGGCGCAGTGCAATGCCGACATCGCCACGGTCTGTCTGCAGCGCGCCGAAGCCGAGGCCGAGGTGGTGATGCCAGGGCACACGCATCTGCAGCAGGCCATGCCATCAACGCTGGGGCTGTGGTGGGCCGGACACGCCGAAGCCTATGTCGACAATGTGGCGCTGGCGCTGCATACGCACGACTGGCTGGACGCCTGTCCGCTGGGCACGGCGTCGGGCTTTGGGGTCAATCTGCCGCTGGATCGCGACGGCGTGGCGGACGAGCTGGGTTTTGCCCGCCTGCTGGTGAATCCGCAGTACGCTCAGAACGCGCGCGGCAAGGTCGAGCTGCGCGCGCTGGACGCGCTGCATGCCGCCAGCGCCGATCTGCGTCGTCTGAGCTGGGATCTGAGTCTGTTTGTGACCCAGGAGTTCGCCATGGCCGAGCTGCCGGCCGAGTACTGCACCGGCTCGTCGATCATGCCCAACAAGCACAACCCCGACACCATTGAGCTGCTGCGTGCCAGCCACGCCACAGTGGCCGCCGCGCGGGTGGAAATTGATGCCCTGCTGAGCCTGCCATCGGGCTATCAGCGCGATCTGCAAAACAGCAAGGGGCCAGTGCTGCGCGCCTTTGCCCAGGCGCTGCCGGCGCTGCAGCTGCTGCCTGATCTGCTGCGCGGACTGCGCTGGGACACGGCGCGCATGCGCGCATTGATCACGCCGGCGATGCATGCCACCGATCGCGCCAACGAACTGGTCGCCGCCGGACAGAGCTTCCGCAGTGCCTATCGCCAGGTGGCCGATGAACTGCCAAGCCTGGCCGCGCGCGATGCGCAGGACAGCGTGCGTGCACGGGTGTCACCCGGTGCCTGTGCCCGACTCGAACTGGCGCGCATCGAGCAGCGCCTGCAGCAGCTGGTGGGGCACCCGGCTGTCGCCGTTGCAAATCGCCACAGCAACCCCAGCTGATGCACTGAACATCGATTAAAATGTCATGCTTAAGCCACGGCCAGCACCCACATGAGCGAAACCATCAGCGCACAACGCATCCCCATCACCGTCAAAAGTGGTGACAAGGTACAGAAGCCGCAGGGCTTCACTGCCATCCGAGACGGCATGCGCTCGCGTCCCGGCAATCAGCCCGAGCCGATCGGGCGCAAGCCGTCCTGGCTGCGTGTGCGATTGCCTTCTGGCGGCAGGTATGAAGCGGTCAAGGCCAACGTGCGCACGCACCGGCTCGCTACGGTGTGTGAGGAGTCCAAGTGTCCGAACATCGGCGAGTGCTGGAATGCCGGTACCGCCACCATCATGCTGATGGGCGATGTGTGCACCCGCGCCTGCCGGTTCTGCTCGGTGGACACCGGCAACCCGCGTGGCTGGCTGGATCATGACGAGCCGGCCAACGTCGCCGAATCAGTGCGGCTGATGGATCTGCGCTACATCGTGCTGACCTCGGTGGATCGTGACGATCTGCCCGACGGTGGTGCCGGCCACTATGCCGCCTGTGTGCGGGCGATCAAACAGGTCAATGCGGATACCGCAGTGGAAGCGCTGACACCGGATTTCCAGGGCCGGCTGCAATGCATTGAAACGGTGGTGGACGCCGGGCTGGAAGTGTTTGCACAGAATGTCGAAACCGTACGAAGGCTGACCCATCCGGTACGCGATCCGCGTGCCGGTTACGACCAGACCCTGCAGGTGCTGCAGCACGCCAAGCAGCACCGACCTGAGGTGCTCACCAAGACCAGTCTGATGCTGGGGCTGGGTGAGACCGATGCCGAAGTGATCGAATGCATGCAGAATCTGCGCGCCATCGGTGTCGACATTGTCACCTTCGGCCAGTATCTGCGCCCGACCATCAACCATCTGCCGGTGCAGCGCTATGTCACGCCGGAGCAGTTCCAGGCATTCCGCGAAGCCGGTCTGCAGATGGGCTTTCTGGAAGTGGTCTCAGGCCCGCTGGTGCGCTCCAGTTACCGGGCCGAGCGGGTGCTGGAAAAGAACAACTGCGGCATCGGCTGAATCGGCCAGTCAGTCCGGTTCGGCATGCTGCGGGAACGGATCGATCACTTCCATCAGGTAACACAGACAATCCTGGCTGATCACGCGCTCATCCAGCGTCAGCATGGACGGTATGATCTCGCGCCTGGTGCGCAACTCACCGTGTTCAAAACTGAAGTAATCGTCGGTGATGTCATGACCGTGACTGTCCAGCGCCAGCACGCAGCGGGCACCGGCGACAGCAATGTCGGCCAGTTTGCTGCCGGCGGGCAGATGGCGGAAATTGTGGTGATCGAGATTGGCGACAAAACTGATCGGGTGGCTTTCCGGCTGAAACCCAAACTGCACACCGGGCGAGACATACACCGTTGCCATCATGTGGTAGACCACGCCTTCACCCAGCGGGCGCGGTGCGGCATCCACCGCCGGCAGCTGCAGACAGTCGTCGATGAAGCGCATGGCGTGATCGGTGCCGTGCACCTGTCCGGCCTGGCCGCATTCCAGCGTCAGCGACGGGCAGAAGTCGGCACAGGCGTTGGCCATGGTGCCCGGTGGTGAAGTGAAATACACCACGATGTCGGCAAACCGTCGCGCCAGGTTGTAGCTGCGCCAGTCCAGCCGGTTGATTGCCGAATAATGCGGATTCAGACCGGAATTGTTGTGCGCGTCGATCACTGCCAGCGGCTGGGCCGCGCGCAGCATCTCCACCAGTTGGCCAAACATGCCCACTTCATGACGATCCTGCTCAGTGGCTGGTGGGCGCCCCGGATATGGCCAGCAGCGGTTGAAGTCGGGCTGATCCGGCAGCCGGCGTCGTCGCCAGCGCGCGGCCTGGGTGTTGCCGATCCACAACCACAGGCTGCGCGGCAGGCGCTGTCGCTGGTAGCGATGTTTGAGCAGCTGACGGATGGCTTCCCAGCCGGAATCCTCGTTGCCATGTTGCAGCACCGAAACCACCAGCGGTCTGGGGTCGTCGCCGGCGAGACGGATCAGGCAGGGTCCGGGTAGTGACTGGTACAATGCGGTGGCAGGCATCTCCAGGATTTCAGCCGGCAGCGCGTCCAGCACCAGCGGCTGCGCCGGTGCCGGTTGAGCGTTGGCGGGCACCGCCTCAGGATGCAACATGATGTCCACCGCGGCAGTTGCTTGCGCCTGCTGGCGCAGAGATTGCGCATGCCAGCGCCGACAGTGCCTGGGAATTGTTCGGAATAGCGGGTTCACTAAGGGTCATCCGCCTAACATAGCCGGTTTTACCGGTGATGTGAAGTTTCCTGCAAACATGAACGATGTCTGCTGAGATGAGGTCATAGGCACTTGAATCCTGGCCCCGTCAACCCGATATCCATCGCCGTTCGCGTGCCTGCGAAGCACCATCATCGGCATGACCATGGGATGCCAGGGTGGCAGACAGCGAAGCGACAATACAATTCATAAACAAACGGGAAATCCAATGATTGAAGCGAAAGCATTGACTCGATATTTCGATCGTCTGCTGGCGGTGGACAACATCAGCTTCAAGGTCGAACCCGGTTGCGTGCTGGGTTTTCTGGGGCCCAACGGCGCCGGCAAATCGACCACCATGAAAATGCTCACCGGCTTTCTTGCACCCAGTTCCGGCAGCGCGATCATCAATGGCCACGACATTGTCAGTGACAGTCTGCAGGCACGTCGACAGATCGGCTATCTGCCGGAAGGCGCGCCGCTGTATGGTGAAATGACAGTGCTGGAGTTTCTCGACTTCATTGCCAGAGCACGCGGCTTTGGTGGCGCGGAAGTGCGTCGCAAGGCGCTCGCCGCTGCCGACCGGCTGGAGCTTGCCGGTGTGTTGCAACAGACCATCGAAACCCTGTCCAAGGGCTTCAAGCGCCGGGTCGGACTGGCCCAGGCGATCCTGCATGATCCGCGTGTGCTGATCCTTGACGAGCCCACCGACGGTCTCGATCCGAATCAGAAGCACCATGTGCGCGAGCTGATTCGTTCCATGTCGGAAAACCGCATCATCATCGTCTCCACGCACATCCTGGAAGAGGTGGATGCGCTGTGCAACCGGGCCATGATCATTGCCCGCGGCCGGGTGGTGGCCGATGACACGCCGGCTGGTCTGATCACCCGCTCGCGCTACCACAACGCGGTCACGCTGAAGCTGGGTGATCTGCGCGCCGCCGCCAGCGTGCTCAGCAAGCTGCCCGGGGTGGCGCGTGTGGAAATCAGTGATGACGAGCTGACGCTGTTCCCGCATGCGCAGAAACAGCTGCTGTCGGCGGTGACCGCCAGCATCGACAAGCACGGCTGGGCCGTGGACAGCATCCGGCTGGAAGAGGGCCGGCTGGATGAAGTGTTCCGTGACATCACCCGTGGCGAACCAGCACACAAGGAGGCAGCATGAACACCACCATCGCCGGCGTGCGCACCATCATGCAGCGCGAACTGCGCGCCTATTTTTCCACCCCGGTGGCGTGGGTGTTCATCGTCATCTTCACGGTCATGGCGGCCGCGTTCACCTTCTATCTGGGCGGTTTCTACCAGCGTGGCATCGCCGACCTGGAACCGTTTTTCCGCTTTCACCCCTGGCTGTACCTGTTTCTGGTGCCGGCGCTGTCCATGCGGCTGTGGGCCGAGGAGCGCAAATCCGGCACCATCGAGTTGCTGCTGACGCTACCGGTGACGCTGGTTGAGGCCATCGTTGGCAAGTTTCTTGCCGCCTGGCTGTTCCTCGGTCTGGCCCTGTTGCTGACCGTGCCGATCTGGTTCTCCGTCAATTATCTCGGGGCGCCGGACAACGGCGTGATCCTCGCCGCCTACATCGGCAGCTGGTTGATGGCCGGTGCTTTTCTTGCCATCGGCAGCTGCATCTCCGCGCTGACCCGCAATCAGGTGGTGGCGTTTATCCTCTCGGTGGTGGTCTGCTTCGGCTTTCTGCTCAGTGGCCTGCCGATCGTGCTGGAGGCCTTTCGCGGCTGGTTGCCGCAGGTGTTTGTCGACGGCATCGCCAATCTCAGTCTGATCAGCCACTTTGCCGACATTTCGCGTGGCGTGCTGGATCTGCGTGATCTGGTGTTCTTCCTGCTGGTGATCGGTTTCTGGCTGACTGCCAATGCCATAGTCCTGCAACTGCGCAAAGCCGACTGAAGGAGTCTGATGATGTCCAACAACAAACTTTACTCCTGGAGCAGCCTGCTGATTCTTGCCGTGCTGTTTCTGGCGCTGACCATGCTCAGCAATGCCCTGCTGCGCGGCGGTCGGCTGGATCTGACCGAAAACAATCTGTACACACTCAGTGACGGCACCAAAAACATCCTTGCCAGCATCGAGGAGCCGATCACGCTGCAACTGTATTTCTCCTCCAGAGCCAGTGAGGACCTGCCGCAGATCCGCAGTTACCATCAACGCGTGCGCGAGATGCTGCAGGAATTCAAATCCCATGCCGGGGCCAATCTGCGGCTGGAATTCATTGACCCGGCACCGTTCTCGGAAGCCGAAGACCAGGCCGCTGCCTACGGTCTGCAGGCGGTGCCGGTGAACAACGGTGGCGACACGCTGTACTTCGGTCTGGTCGGCGTGAACGCCATCGACGGTGCCCAGGCCATGCCGTTTCTGCAGCCGGACAAGGAAGAGTTCCTGGAATACGATCTGGCCAAAATGATCTATACCCTGAACCAGCCGGAACCGCTGTCGGTGGGTCTGCTCAGTCAGCTGCCGCTGAGCGGCGGTTTTGATCCGCAGCGTGGCAGCATGACGCCGGGGTGGGCGATCTACGACCAGCTCACGCAGCTGTTTGATGTGCAGGCGATCGCCCCGGCCGCCAACGAATTGCCGGACGGGCTGGATCTGCTGCTGCTGGTGCATCCGCGCGATCTCAGTCAGGACATGCTGTACGCCATCGATCAGTTCGCGCTCGGTGGCGGCCGCGTGCTGGCGTTTGTGGATCCGAATGCAGAGCAGGATACCGCCAATCAGGCCAGTCCGATGAGTGGCCCGGCACTGCCCGGCAGCTCCACACTGCCGGAATTGTTTCAGGCCTGGGGCGTGGATTTCGATGCCGCCAATGTGGTTGGTGATGCCCTCTATGCTCTGCAGGTCAGCCTGGGTCAGGGCCAGCCGCCGGTGCGGCACCTGGCCATTCTGGGTCTGACTGCGGACGCCATGTCGGCCGATGACATCATCACCGCCGAACTGGAGACCGTAAACCTTTCCACTGGCGGTCATTTTACCCGCAGTGAAAACGCCACAACGACCATGCAGCCGCTGCTGCAAAGCAGTGAGAACAGCCAGCTGATCAACGTCAACCGGCTGCAGATGCTGGCCAATCCGGCCGATCTTCTGAATGGCTTTCAGGCCTCCGGCAGCATCTACAATTTTGCCGTGCGCGTCAGCGGTGCTGCCGACAGCGCCTTCCCGGACCAGGCAGCCGCAGCCGACGGGCAGCTGTCCGGAAACATCAATGTGGTGCTGGTTGGCGATACCGACCTGCTGGATGACCGGTTCTGGGTGCAACGGCAGAATTTCTTCGGCCAGACCATCTTGAGCCCGTTTGCCAACAACGGTGATCTGGTCATCAATGCGGTGGACAATCTGATCGGCAACAGCGATCTGATCAGCATCCGCACGCGCGCCACCTCGGCACGGCCGTTCACGCGCGTGGAGCAGTTGCGACGCGATGCCGAACAGCGCCTGCGCGACACCGAACAGCGCTTGCAGCAGCAGTTGCAGGAGACCGAGCAACGCATCAACGAACTGCAATCGGCGCGGCCGGAAGATGGCAGCAATCTCAGCGTGTTTTCACCCGAGCAGCAGGCCGAGATCGATCGCTTTATCGACCAGCGGCTGGAAATCCGTCGCGATCTGCGTCGCGTGCGCCGTGAACTGGACAAGGAGATCGAAGCACTTGGCACATCGCTGAAGATCATCAACATCGGCCTGGTGCCGCTGCTGGTGGTGTTGCTGTTGCTGGTGCTGCATTTTCGCCGTCGCAGCAAAGCTGCGACCGCCAGACCTGCAGAGCCGGACAATGCCGGGCGGCAATCGGCCCAGGCCGCCGACGAGGTAACGGGAGGATCATCATGAGCAACAGAAATCTGCTGCTGTTGGCACTGGCCGCAGTCATCGCCAGCCTGCTGGCCTGGCATTTTTCCCGACCCAGCGAGCGCAGTGCGCACCAGGCCGGTGCCATTGCCACAGGTGAGCTGCTGCTGCCGGAGTTCGCCGCTGCCGCCAATGCCATCGACAGCCTGCAGGTTTACGGTGCCGGTGAGCAGCTGCTGGTGGAGCTCAAGCGCGAGGATCAGCGCTGGACCGTGCTGCAGAAGGATGCTTATGCGGCCGACTGGAGCAAGGTGCGCGAGTTGCTGCGTGAGTTGGGGCAGGCCAGAGTGATTGCCGCCAAGACCAGTCGCGAGGCCATGTACCCGCGTCTGGGCGTGGCCGACATCAGCATGGAGAACACCGGCGGCGGTCTGCTGCGCTGGGGGCAGGGGCCAGACCAGGCCCTGATCATCGGCATTCGTTCCGACGATCTGGAGGGCCGCTATGTGCGCCAGCCGGAGCAGGCGCAGAGCTATCTGGTTGACAAGGTGCTGGAGGTGCCGACGCGGCCGCGCGACTGGATCGACCGCGACATCATCGACTGGCAGGGCAGCCGCATCAGTGCAGTCACCGTGCGGCATGCCGACAAGGACCTGATCCAGCTGGCCAGACCCGACGCCGACGCGCTGGAACTGCAACTGCAGAATCTGCCGGAAGGCCGCGAGCTGAGCGGGCAATGGGCCATCAACGGCCTTGTCAACGCCCTCACTGGCCTGCAGGCGGACAATGTTTTTGCCGCCACCGATCCGCTGCCGGACGATGCCACCCGGCTGTTGTATGTCAGTGACAACGGCATCAACCTGCTGCTGAGCATTTACACCGACAGCGCAGCGGATGCTGCCAGCGCCGACGACGGCAATGACGTTGATGACGCCGCAGACGACGACAGCAGCTATCGCTTGCGGGCCGAGGCATCGCTGGAACCGGTGCCGGCCATTGCCAGCGACAGCGCGGCGGTGACAGCCGCAGCCGCTGAGGCTGAGGCTGAGCCAGCAAACGACGACAGTGGCGCACGGGCTGCGGCCGTCGCGGAAGTGGCAGAACTCAACCAGCGTCTGCGCGGCTGGGAGTACGTGATTCCTCAGTACAAGTTCAACGCACTGAACAAGCGGCTGGAGGATCTGCTCAAGCCCTTGCCAGCGGCAGATGCTGACAGCGATGACTGACGCGACAGCGAAGGCACCGCTGCAACGGTCATGACAGGTTCGCGCGTACTGCTGGGCACGGCCGCCGCCAGCGGCCTGCTGGCGGTGCTGCTGGGCGCATTTGCCAGCCATGGTCTGCAGCTTGATGCCACCGAGCAGGGCTGGCTGGAACTGGCCAACCGCTATCATTTCACCCACACACTGGCGCTGCTGCTGGCGGCACTGCTGCCGACAGGCCGGCTGCGCGTCGCCACCGCCAGCGCCTGGATCATCGGCATGCTGCTGTTTTGCGGCAGCCTGTATCTGGGAGCGATGACGTCGTGGCAGCAGTTCTGGCTGACGCCGATCGGTGGCGTCGCCCTGCTTGCGGGCTGGTTCTGTCTGCTGCTGCAGGCCTGGCAATGGCATGACCGGGCCGATCCGCAAGGCTGATCGACATCGCCATCCCGCCAGACGCTGCGACGCCGGGTTGCCATGCTAAACTATCGGCAATGTCATCAACCTGTCATCAATACGAGCCGTTGACACGCTCGGGGAGCCACCATGAGTATTAAATCAACATTATTGACTTATCTACTGCTTGCGCTGCTGGCAGTCTGTTCCGGTCCGTTGCTGGCGCAGGTGACGGTGCCCGGCATCAATGCCGATGTCACCGTATACGAAGATGCCAATGGCATACCCACCATTGCCGGCAGCAGCGAACTGGACGTGGCCTATGTGCAGGGCTTTCTGCACGCGCGCGACCGCTTTTTTGCCATGGATTTGAACCGTCGAGTGGCCAGTGGCACCTCGGCCGAGCTGTTCGGTGCCAGCCAGCTCCCCGATGACATCCAGCTGCGCACGCTGGGTCTGCGCCGCGCCGCCTGGGCCACCTATGCTGCCATGAGCGCTGACACGCGCGCCTGGCTGCAGGCCTATGCCAACGGCGTCAACACCTATCTGGCCGACAATCCGCTGCCGCCGGAATACGCCGCGCTGCAGCTGGATGCAGTGCCACCATGGTCGCCGGTGGACTCCATCGTGGTCGGCAAGGCGCTGGCATTCCAGTTGTCGTTTGATCTGGACATCGAAAACACCATTCTCGCCATGGCCTACCAGCAGGCCGGACAGCAGGCCGGTTTTGACGGTTCCGTGCTGTTCTCGCAGGATCTGGTGCGTTCGGCCCCGCCGGATGACCGGGTCAGTGCGCCGGGCTTTTTGGAAAGCATCGGCGGGGTACTGCTGCCGGCCGCCGATGACAGCTTCACTGTGCAGACTGCTGGCGGCAAAGTGGTGACCCCTGCAACCCCGGCTGGTATCGGAGAGATTGATCCGGTGGTGGCAGAGCTGGCACAAAGCTATCTGCAGAAAATCAGCACCGTGCCCATGCTCAAGAAGCAGCTGCAGGGGCGTGAAAACCGTTCTGGTTCCAATGCCTGGGCAGTCAGTGGTGAGTTCACCAGTTCCGGCTATCCGCTGATCGCCAACGACCCGCATCTGAGTCTGGATGTGCCCTCGGTGTTCACCGAGGATCACATCATCGTGACCGGCGCGGACGGCTTTTCCGCCAGCGGTGTCTCGGTACCCGGCACGCCCGGCATCATCCAGGGCTGCACCAGCGCGCTGTGCTGGGGTTCCACCGTGCATCCGATGGATGTCACCGACACCTATCAGGAAACCCTGAAGCTGAATCGCCTGGGCCTGCCAGTGGCCACCCTCTACCAGGGCGATGAAGAGCCCATCACATTGATTTTCCAGACTTATTTTGCCAACAATCCGCAGGACGGCGAGGTCAACAGTGTCAGCCGTGCCAACGTACCGCTGGACGGCGGCGGCATCACTTTTGTCGTGCCGCGGCGCAACAATGGCCCCATCGTCGATGTCAGTGGCAACACCGGCATCAGCGTGCAGTACACCGGCTGGGGTCCGACCTTCGAGCTGGAAGCGTTCCGTGAAATCAATCGTGCCACCAGCATGGCCGGGTTCGAAGCCGCGCTGCAGAAGTTTGATGTCGGTTCCCAGAACTTCGTGTATGCCGACATCGATGGCAACATCGCCTACTTCACCTCGGCTGAGAATCCGATTCGCGCCGATCTGCAGAATGACATGGCGCCGGATGGCGGCATTCCGCCGTTTCTCATCCGCGATGGCTCTGGCGCGCTGAATCATGAGTGGCTGCCGGTGCAGAACCCGCAGCCGGATCAGGCGGTGCCGTTCGAGATCATGCCGTGGGCAGAGATGCCCAAGGACATCAATCCCGAGCGTGGCTATGTGGCCAATGCCAACAACGATCCGATCGGGGTGACGCTGGACAACAACCCGCTGAACCAGTTGCGGCCGGCTGGTGGACTGTATTACCTCAATCCCGGCTATGCCTCTTTGCGCATGGGCCGGGTCGATCGCGTGCTGCAGGATCTGGTCGCCGGCGGCACTGTCACCCGTGACGACATGATCGCTCTGCAGGCCAACAACCAGATGCTGGATGCCGAAATACTGCATCCGATCGTGCTCGGCACGCTGGCGGCGTTTGTGCAGCCGCCTGGCTCGACCTGCCCGGCGGTTTTCCCGGACGCGTTCGCCTGTGATCCGCGCATGCAGCAGCTGGTGCAGGTGTTGTCGACATGGGATTTCTCCACCCCGACCGGTATCCAGGCCGGTTATGATCCGGGCGATGATCCAAACAACCTGCCGTCGCCATCGGCCAGCGAAATCAATCACAGTGTGGCCGCCACCATCTTTGCCACCCTGCGTGGTCAGCTGATCGAAAACTCCCTGGATGCCATTCTCGATGGCTCTGGACTGGGCGACTTCAAACCGGGCAACCAGCTGACCTGGAATGCGCTGATCCGCCAGCTGGTGGATTTTGATCAGCTGCAGGGGCGTGGTGAATCCGGCGTGCCACTGCTGTTTGATCCGAACAACCCACCGCAGGGTGTTGATGCCCGCAGCCAGCTGATCATTGGCAGTGTGATTTCCTCGCTGCTGTTGCTGGAAAGCGATGAGTTTTCCCTGGTGTATGCCAACTCGCAGAACATCATGGATTATCGCTGGGGCATGTTGCACCGCATCGTGTTTGATCACCCGCTTAATGTTGATCCATTCAACATCCCCAATGGTGGTGGCCTGGTCAATCTGGCGGCTGGTGCACCCGGTCTGGCCCGCGCCGGCGGCTATCAGGTGGTGGATGCATCCACCCACAGTGTGCGCGCCAATGGGCTCAACGAGTTCATGTTCGGCTCGGGTCCGGCCAGACGCTTTGTCGGCAGCATGACGCCGGCTGGTCCGGATGGCCTGGAAGTGATTCCGGGTGGTCGCAGCTCGATCCCGTTCAGCCCGTTCTTTGCCGACCAGATGCCATTGTGGCTGACCAACGACTTCCACCCGCTGACAATCAGCGCCGCACAGGCGCAGGCCGGTGCCGTGGTCACGACAACCTTCAGCCCGCAATGATGATGCGGTGTCGCTGCAGTGCCACCTGAGGCGCATGCACCGGCGCTGCTGAAACCGCAGGCGGCGGCCACCCAGCTGGCCGCCGCCGATCCTGCGCTGGGTGCATTCATCACCCGGCATGTGCAGGCAAATGGTCCCTGTACACTGCAGCCGCAGCGGGTCACCTCGCTGTTTCATCCGCTGTCGCGGTCGATCATTTACCAGCAGCTGTCCGGTCGTGCAGCCGGTACCATCCACCAGCGCTTTCTGCAGCTGTTTCCCCAACGCCGGGCATCGGCCGCGCGCTTGCTGGCGCTGCCCTACGATGCGCTGCGCGCGGTGGGGCTTTCGCACAACAAGGTGCTGGCACTGCAGGATCTGGCCAGTAAAATCCGCAGCAGGCAGCTGCCGCCCGTGGCACAATTGTCCACACTGCACGATCAGCAACTGATCGATGCGCTGGTGCAGGTGCGCGGTATCGGTGTCTGGACAGTGCAGATGTTTCTGATGTTCTCACTGTGCCGCGCCGATGTGCTGCCGGTGGACGATCTGGGCATCCGCAAGGGGCTGATGCTGCTGGATGACATGGCGCAGCTGCCGACGCCGAAACAGGTGGCCGAACGCGGTCGCTGCTGGCAGCCATGGAGCACCATGGCCAGTTGGTATCTGTGGCGCCGAACTGAAATGCTATAGGAATCTGTTATGTCCATCATTGATGACTTTGCCCTGCGTCATACCCAGCTCAGTGCAGTGCACGCCGATCTGCACAAACAGGCCAGTGCCGAACAGGCGATCACCGCCAAGGTGGAGCTGAACATGACGCCGCGGGAAATGCAGCGGCAGCAGGAAAGCCTGCCCACCTATCAGATCACTGCCATGATCAGTTGTCATGGTGAAGCCGAGTCTGATGGCGACCCGCTGTTCAGCCTGCAGCTGACCATGCATGCCGCCTATCAGCAGATCGGTGGTGAAGCCATGGACTTCGAGCGCTTCAAGCGCTCGCATGCGCCATTTACGCGGCAGCTCTATCCGCTGCTGCATCAGCATATGCGCCAGCTGATGCTGCAACTGGGGCTGGAAACCGTCAAACTGCCCTATGATCTGGCGGAAGGCAAGCCAGCACCGCAACAACAGGCGGTGGTGCTGCATTAGCGCTTCGCTGCTACCAACCGGCGCGGACAGCAAACGGCTTGCCGCACTGCTGGCCGACGCAGCTGCCCATGTCGATGTTGGCCTTGCGGTGCAAACACCGCAGCTGCACAGCCTGCTGCGCGCGGATGCCGATGCTGAACTGCAGCGCATGTGGCGCGCTGGACAGATAGCGCTTGGTGAGCAGGCGGCTGGTGGGCCACTGCTGTTGCTGCTGTGGCCGCAAGAACAGCAACTGCTGTTGCTGCACGCTGCATCAGCACAAGATGCAGAGTCGGACGACAAGCTGCTGCAGATGCTGACAGCGATGGAGCGCCGGGCCTGTGATTTCGCCATTGAAACATTGCAGCTGCTGGATATGTCCGCCACCGGGGTGATGACCGGGCTGGCTGGCCGAACAGCTTATCGGCGCATCAGTGAGCGCTGTTATCAGCGCTCACTGGGTGCCAGAATGGGCAGTGTGCGTCGGGCCATTCTGCAGCGCTGTCGGGCACTGGGCATTCCTGCCGATTACGGCTTTGGTCGGCAATTGCCGATGCAGCGCCAGGCCAGCCGTCTGGTGACACTGGGCACGGATTGTTTTCAGCGGCAACAGTTTGCCACCGCGGCAACCGCTGCCGCCTGGTGCGCGCTGCAGGCGCAGGCGCACAGCGCAGGGGTCGATGTGCTGCTGGTGTCGGCGTATCGCAGTCACGAATATCAGCAGCAACTGCTGCAGCGCAAACTGCAGCAAGGCCAGCGCATGGAGGACATTCTGCTGGTGTCGGCGGCACCCGGCTTCAGCGAACACCATAGCGGCCGCGCGCTGGATCTGACCACCTCAGGCTGTGAGCCGCTGAGCACTGGGTTTGCCAACACAGACGCCCATCACTGGCTGCAGGAGCATGCTGTCGATTTTGGTTTCATCCAATCCTACCCGCGTGACAATGTGCACGGTATCGCCTGGGAACCGTGGCACTGGTGCTGGCAGCCGGGACTTGCGATCAGTGGATAAAAATCGCCCGCAGGATGATAAAACTGACGATTGACACCAGCGCACCAGCCGGGATGGTGATGATCCAGGACATGAACACATTGCCGATCACGCGCAGGTTCAGCGAACTGATGCCGCGTGCCATGCCGACCCCGAGTACGGCACCGACCAGTGTGTGTGTGGTGGAGATCGGAATGCCAGTGCCGGAAGCCAGTACCACGGTGGAGGCGGCGGCGATTTCGGCGGCAAAACCGCGTGACGGGGTCAACTCGGTGATGCGCTTACCCACCGTGGCGATCACCCGGCGACCCAGCATGGCCAGACCCAGCACGATGCCAACCCCACCCAGCAGCAGCACCCAGATTGGCAGCGGCGAGCTTTGCGCAACGGTGCCGGATTGCGTGATGCTGATCACAGCGGCGACCGGACCGATGGCATTGGCGACATCGTTGGAGCCGTGGGCAAAGGCCATGCCGCAGGCGGTGAACACCATCAGAATGCCGAAAATTTTCTCCACATTGGCAAAGCGGAACTCGGTGTCGGCGCTGGGATCCAGGCGCAGATTGCGAATCACCACCCAGCCGAGTGCAGCAGCGGCTATGCCAATCAGTGTGGCGATGCCATAAGCCTGAGATGTGCTCACCTCCAGCCCGACATGCTTCAGGCCCTTGAACAGGGTAACCAGTGACAGGATGAATCCGACCAGAAAGATATAAAACGGCACATAGCGCTTGGCCTCGGCCAGCGGGTCACTGCGTCGCAGCACCAGCACCTGCACACTCATGAACAGCAGATAGGCCAGCACCCCCGCCAGCAATGGCGAGATCACCCAACTGGCAACGATGCCGCCGATCTTGTCCCATTGCACGGCTTCGGCACCCACGGCGATCAGCGCAAAGCCGACCAGACCACCCACGATGGAGTGCGTGGTGGACACCGGCCAGCCGCGCCAGGAGGCCAGCAGTAGCCAGATGCCGGCACCCAGCAAGGCGGCGAGCATGCCGATCGCCAGCACTTCCGGCTGGCTGACAAAAGGACTGGAATCTATGATGCCCTTGCGGATGGTCGCGGTGACCTGTCCGCCGGCAAGAAAGGCACCGGCAAATTCAAACACCGCCGCCACCACCAGCGCCTGCCAGATGGTCAGCGCGCCGGCCCCAACCGAGGTGGCCATGGCGTTGGCGACATCGTTGGCACCAATGCCCCAGGCCATGAACAAACCGAACACGCCAGCGAGGATCAACAGGATCAGGGTGTATTCCACAGTGATTTCCGGTTATAACAGGGGCAGTGAATCAGGCGATGGGGGAGTCAACGGGTCACCAGCAAATGCAGCGAGTTGCCGATGCGATTGCTGTAATCAGCCAGGTTGCCGGTCCAGCTCAGCACCCGGTAGAGAAACATCACGTCCACCGGTGGCAGGCTGGATTCCTTTTGCATGACTCTGGCTTCAAGCTCGGACTGCAGCTGATCGGCCTCTGACTCCAGCGCATCCAGATTGCCGAGAAAGCGTGACATGATCTCCGCAACCTGACCGCGAAAACCCGTCTCGAACAGTTCGTCCAGTTCATGGACAGAACTTTGCGCCTGCACCGCACTGTTGACGCAGCAGCGCAGAAAGCGCAGATAGTCTTCACGCAGATCTTCGGGGAAGCTGAGTTCACGGCGGCGCACCAGACCGGCCAGATCACGGGCACGGTTGGCCATCTTGTCCTGGGTTTGCAGAATTTCCAGCAGATCGCGTCGCGGTATCGGCAACAGCAGGCTGTAGCTGAGATGCTCGCGCAGAACGATTTTCAGCTCATCGGCGTGCTGTTCGTGTTCGATGACCTGCTCATGCAGCTTGCTGGCATGATCGCCATCGCCCTGATTCAGGCTGTGGATCAACTCCGGCAGCAGACTGACACAGGCGATCACGGCGTCCATGTGCTCCTGCAGCGGTTTCAGCAGTGACGGTCCGAAAATTCCGGAAAGATAATTAACCGGCATATGCTGACCCCATCATGCGCTGCCGCAGCCTGACGTCAGGCTGTGCGCAGAGCAGGTCACACCACTCGGCGAGGGCTGCTGACGTTGCCGTCAACGGGCCGGATGGCGCGGTGCAACTGGACGTGCCGGTCATGTGCATAGCTCGTTCATCCGCTGTCTGGTGGAATGTGATAGCCTTTGGACGCGCCTAGTTTGGTCAGTTTGCGCCGCCATTGCAAGTCGGACACAGGACATGCGCACTGTCATGATTCTGTCATTGTGTTGCGGCATATTGGGAAGTTTGCTTTGACTTTGAACGCATCGCTTAATCGCCGTCTGCGCATTGATCGCGCTGCCAGTCTGGCGGCGGCGGCGGCGGCCGGTCTGGTGCTGTTGACGGCGATGCTGTTGCTGGGCTACCTGCTGTTGTCTGTGGCGCAGCTGTTTCGCTCGCAGGCACCACAGACGGTCAACGCATTGACCATCGGCGGTCTGTCCTGGACACCCTCGGCGGTGGCCCCCTCGGCGATGGACGGGACGCTGGACGTGGACGTGCGCAATGGTCGCACCGCGCTGCTGTTCGAGGCCGGAGAACTGGTCGCGCTGGATCTGGACAACGGTGCGCAACTGCCGGTGGATCTCGCCGATGAGGAGGTGCGGGCAAAGCTGTCGGCTGCGCGCGATGCACACATTCTGCAATGGACTGAGCAGCGCCTGCTGCTGCTCGATGCAGTGAGCGGTGTGGGAGTCCTGCAGTGGTCACGGTCTGCTGCGCCGGCATCAGTGGCTGCTAGCAACGACCCCACACAGCCGGAAAACACAGCAGACGACCGGGTCGAGCTGCGCGCGCACTGGGCTGAATTCCCTGAACTCATGGCCGAGCGGCGCCGCGAACAGCCATCCAGCAGTACACAGCTGCTGCATGCCGCACTGGCGGGCACGGACGATCGCCTGCGACTGCTGACCCTGTGGCAACAGGCGGCGCAGACCGAATTGCGCTGGCATGCGCTCAGGCTGACCGCTGATGCCGCGCCACAGCTGCGCCTGTTGCGACAGTTGCCGCTGGACAGCATTCGCCTGCCGGCGGCAGGCACCGCCGCTGAGCAGACAGACAACGCCAGCCTGCTTGCCGCAGACATCACCAGCCTGCTGCCGGATCAGACCGGCGGTGCCTACCTGGGACTGAGCAGCGGCATGTTGCTGCATGTCGGCAGCGATGCTGCTGCGCAGGCAGAGCCGCTTCATGCACCGCCGGATGCTGCCGTGGTTGCGCTCATCGGCCTGAACCAGGCCGGGGTGCTGGTGGCGCATGCGGACGGTCACATCAGTGAATTCACCCGTGCTGAGGCAGACCAGCCACAGCTCGTGCATCGCTATGCTTGTGCTGGTAACGAGCTTGCGGCCATTGCCGTGGACCCAAAGTCGGGCTGGCTGGCCTGTGTCGGCGCTGATCTGCTGCAGCTGTTCTATCTGGGCAGACCGGATCCGGTATGGCAATTCAGTCTGGACCAGGTCGCATCACGCGAGTCCAAGGCAATGCTGGCGATCGACACAGCGCAGCTGTTGCTGGCGCAGAGCGATGTTGCCGGCAAGCTGCGCGTCAACAGCTGGCAGTTGGCCGCCGACCCGGTGGTGGACATGCAGACCCTGTGGTGGCCGCAGCATTATCAGGGTGAGGCCCAGGCAAGCTGGCAGTGGGAGCCGCAGCCGGGCTCGCAAGCGCGGGCCAGGCTGAGTCTGCTGCCATTGCTGTCGGGCACCTTCAAGGCAGCGTTGCTGGGCATGCTGATCGCCTTGCCACTGTCGCTGCTGGGGGCCGTGTACACCGCTCTGTTGCTGCCGCAGCGCTGGCGCGAGCGCATCAAGCCGATGGTCGAGATGCTGGAATCATTGCCCACGGTGATACTGGGTTTCATCGGTGCGCTGTGGCTGGCACCACTGCTGCAGCAACACCTGCTAAGCCTGTGGCTGTTGCTGCTGCTGATGCCGCTGACGCTGGCGCTGACCGGGTATTACTGGAGCAGCACGCTGAAGCTGCGCGTGGCGGCCGCATTTCGTGGTGTTTTCCCCTACCTTTTGTTTGCCTTGCAACTGCTGCTGCTGTTTGCCCTGGGCATGCTGTTGCAGCAGGTCTGGTTTGGCGGCAGCTTCAGCGCCTGGCTGGAAACCGCCGCCGGCTGGACCTATGACCTGCACAACGCCCTGCTGGTGGGACTGGTGCTGGGTCTGGGCATAGCCCCGAGCATCTTCGCGCTGGTCGAAGACGCCCTGGCTGCGGTGCCAAGACGACTGCAACTGGCATCGCTGGCACTGGGGGCAAGTCGCTGGCAGACGGTCTGGCAGGTCATGCTGCCGGCTGCCAGCGCCGGCATTCTGGCGGCGGTGCTGATCGGCTTTGGTCGTGCGCTGGGCGAAACCATGATCGTGCTGATGGTGAGCAGCAATACGCCGATCATGGAATCCTCGCTGCTGCGTGGCCTGCAGGCCATTGCCCCGACCCTGGCCAGCGAAATGTCCGAGGCCAGCCCGGACTCGGTGCATTTTCGTGTGCTGCTGTTTGCTGCGCTGGTGCTGTTCGGGTTTACCTTTGTCATGAACAGCCTGGCGGAAGTTTTCCGCACCCGCCTGCGTCGCCGCTACCAGTCATGAAGCAGTCCGCATTTCGCAGCACCCTGTCCGCCATGCTGTCCTGGTGGCGCAGTGGCAGTGCCTGGCACTGGTACAGCCTGTTTGCGCTGAGCATCGCTGCACTGCTGGTGCTGGCGTTGCTGCTGCTGATTCTGGTGTCCTCGGCACAGTATTTCTGGCCGCAACCGATCGAGGAATGGGTGATCCGGGACGCCGCCGCAGACAATGGTCAGTCGCAACGGCTGTTTGCCTATGGCGGGGAAACAGTGCAGATTCCGTTGCCTGATGCCGCAGCGGACAGCGCCAGTGCAGAGTCGTCGGCGATGCGTGCTGCGGTGCTGATTCGTTACCAGCAGATGCAGCAGTTGCCAGGTAGCGGGCAAGCGGCCGCTGTATCGCGGCCAGTGTGGAAGCTGCAGGCGGTCGCGGAGACCGATATCGTGCGCCGTGGCAGGCCACACAGCCTGGCGTTGCTGACCCTGAGCGACGCCAGCACGGTCGCCGGATACCCGCTGCAGTGGGTGCGCATGGTGCCCGCTGCCGCGTCTGAGCAGACCGCTGCAGCAGTTGTCGCCGATGCAGACACCGGCGAGCTGACGCTGACGGCCACAGCCGCGGACGACAGCGAGCATCGCGGGCTGCAGCTGGATCGCATCGAGCAGCAGTGGCGGCAACTCAAAACCGGGCAACAGGAGGCATGGTCACTGGTGCTGGAGCTGCATGACGGCAGCAGCATGCAGCTGCCCGCTGCCGACATCGACCGTATACTGTTGCCGAACCGGCTGTCGCTGGCCGCCGCCGCGCAGCAGGCACTGCACAATGCCTGGCTGTTTCTCAGTCATGGCCCGGATGATGCTGTACCCGGCATTCTGCCAGCCATACTGGGTACGGTGCTGCTGGTGCTGGTGATGTCGGTGCTGCTGGTGCCGGTGGCGATTCTGACTGCCGTGTATCTGCATGAGTACGCCGCACAGAACTGGGTCACCGGCCTGCTGCGCGCTGCCATCAGTAATCTGGCCGGCGTGCCGGGGGTGGTGTACGGTGTGTTCGTGCTGGGGGTGTTCGTATACGGTGCCGGAGGGCGCATTGATGCGCTGCTGTTTGCCGAGCAGTTGCCGTTGCCCACGTTCGGCACCGGTGGTCTGTTGTGGGCCGCACTGGCGCTGGCATTGCTGACCATGCCGGTGGTGATTGCCGCCACCGAAGAAGGCCTGTCCAGAATTCCCGCCGATCTGCGACTGGCATCGCTGGCGCTGGGTGCCACCCGCACCGAGATGGTCTGGGGCGTGGTGGTGATGGCGGCAAGACCGGCGCTGCTGACCGGCCTGATTCTGGCCATCGCCCGCGCTGCCGGTGAGGTGGCGCCGCTGTTGCTGCTGGGCGCAGTGGCCTATACCCAGCAGCCTTTGCTGGATGCCGAGCCGCCGTTTCTGCATCTGCAGCAACCGTTCATGCACCTGGGTTATCAGGTGTATGATCTGGCCATGCAATCGGGGCAGTCAGACACAGCCATTGCCATGGCCTATGCGGCCACGCTGGTGCTGCTGCTGCTGGTGGTGGTGCTGAACCTGTTCGCATTCCGCCTGCGGGCGCGTTTACGCAGCCGCTACAGCACGGCACCAGGCTGATACCGTGGCGGTGCTTGCAGCCCATCGTGCCTGTCTTACTGCTTTCATCAATCATCGTTACAATGAGCCATGCATGCGAAAAAACACAACGGCGAACAACAGCAGGCTTCACTGCTGCAAGCCGAACATGATGATGTGGTGGTCAATATCCGTGATCTCAGCGTCTGGTATCGACAGCGTCAGGTGCTGCATGACGTCAATCTGTATCTGCGTGAACGCCATGTCACCGCGCTGATCGGCCCGTCGGGTTGTGGCAAATCGACCTTGCTGCGCTGTCTCAACCGTCTCAATGATCTGGACGAGCGCTGTCGCATCAACGGCGAGGTGATGATCAACGGTCGCGACATTTATGCGCCGGATGAGGATGTGGTGTCATTGCGGCGCGAGGTCGGCATGGTGTTCCAGCGGCCAAATCCGTTTCCGAAGAGCATCTTTGACAATGTTGCCTATGGCCTGCGCCTGCTCGGCATGACCGCGCGCGTAGAACTGCAGGAGCAGGTTCGGCAGGCGCTGCAGGCGGCCGCGCTGTGGGATGAGGTGCGTGATCGCCTGCACAACAGCGCACTGGAGCTGTCCAGCGGACAACAGCAGCGGCTGGTCATTGCCAGGGCGCTGGCGGTGCAGCCAAAGATTCTGCTACTGGATGAGCCGGCTTCCAATCTGGACCCGATTTCCATGCTCAAGCTGGAGGAACTGATTGCCAGTTTGAAGATCGACTATACGATACTGATCGTCACCCACAACATGCAGCAGGCGGCGCGGGTGTCGGATTTTACGGCATTTATGGATGGCGGCGAACTGGTCGAATTCTCCGCCACCGGTGAGCTGTTCACCACGCCCAAACAGCGCCGTACCGAAGATTACATCACCGGCCGTTATGGCTGAAAGAATCCACTGAGGCAACATGCAGAACCGGCACAGCCAGCACATATCGCGCGAATTCAACGATGAGCTTGAGACCATACGCAGCCAGGTGCTGCGCATGGGGGGGCTGCTGGAAACCCAGCTGGACAAAGCGATTCGCGCCATGCTCGACAACGATCAGGCGCTGGCCGCCGAGGTCAAGCGCGGCGATGCCGGCATCAATCGCATGGAAATGGAGATTGATGCCGCCTGCATCGATGTGGTGGCCAGGCGCCAGCCGGCGGCCAGCGATCTGCGCTTTATCATCGGTGTGTTCAAGACCATCGCCGATCTTGAGCGCATGGGTGATGAGTCCAAGCGCGTGGCGAAAATGTCGGCAGCCGAGCGTGCCAGCGTGCTGCCGGTGGAAATCAACGCCGAATTGCGGCACATGGGCGAGCTGGTGCAGGGCATGCTGCACGACGTGCTGGACGCGTTCGCCCGACTGGACGATCAGGCCGCGCTGGCGGTGGCGCGCCAGGACGAGCGCGTGGATGCCAAGTACAAACTGATCACCACCGAAGCCATGCGTTTCATGGCCGAAGATCCGGCCAGCGTGCAGGCCGCGATGTCATTGATGTGGGCGGCCAGGGCGCTGGAGCGCATCGGTGATCGCAGCCAGAACATCGCCGAGCACGTGATCTATCTGGTACACGGCCGGGATGTGCGGCATCTGCCGCTGGATGACCTGTTCAATCCGCAGTAAGCGCATGGCATGCAGACGATGGGGGTAACCGGATTGTGAGTAAAAAAAAGCGCGCCAGTGGCGCGCTTTTTTGCTGTCTGCAACACCGGCAGACTGTATACAGCATGGATCAGTTGTTGATGAAGTCGGTCCAGCCTGCGGTCCAGTCGGCTGCTTCCGAGCTGAATGCGCCGGCATAGTCGACCAGATCCAGACCGTTGAACTTGGCAGGATCCATCACCTTGCCGCTCAGGTAGCTGGCACCAGGCTGCGGGAACACGCCATTGACGAAGGTCACGTTGAGGGTCTCGTTGCCATCCTGGCTGGTGAAGAATTCCTCGATGCCAAACGGCTCACCGCCATCTTCAATGAAGTTGGTGGTGCAATCCAGCACGGTGTTTTCGACTGTCAGGGTGCCGTTCAGGCTGCCCGGGGTGCCGGACTGGGTGAAAGTGGAATCGTCGTCGATGTCGAGACAGCCGTCACCATATCCAGCCACCACGTTGTTGGTCAGGTTGGCACCGGTGCCGGCACGCAGCAGGTTGCCGACGTCGACTTCGTCGTTGCCGATGAATGACACATTGGCGATGCGCGGCTGTGAACGCGGTGACAGTTCATTGCCGCCGCTGTTGTTGTCGGCTTCAATGCCGTTGTCGCCAATCGGGCCGGCCTGTACCAGCGCGTGCTGCAGGTCGCCCTGCCAGCCGAAGGTCCAGTCGATGCTGTCATCTTCGATGTCGGTCAGTACCACGTAAGATGCGGAGGTTGTGCCACCGAAGAATTCCACGCCATCGTCGGTGTTGGCATGCACCTGAAGGTACTTGACCACAGTGCCGGCACCGGTGGCCTGCAGGGCCAGGCCGTTCAGCTGGTCTTCCGGGTTGAAGCTGTCGCCACCGAACTGGATGCGCACATAGACGATGCGACCGCTGGAATCGAACGGATCATCACCGCCGAACTGGCCGCTGTTGCCTTCACCTTCGCAGTCGCCCTGCGGGCAGTCGTTGGCCGGTGCGGCACCGCTGATGATGACACCACCAAAGTCGCCTGGCTCGGCTTCGCTGGTCGGACGGATGCTGCTGAACACGATCGGCGCGAACGGCTGACCGTCGGCAAAGATCTTGGCACCGCGGGCCACAATAAAGGCTTCGCGTGCGGCTGCACCAGAGGCGACAATGCGCGTACCCGGCTCAATGGTGACCGAGTTGCTGTTGCCAACGCCGGAGGCATTGCCGATGAACACCGGGCCGTTCATGACCCAGGTGGTGTCATTGGTCAGGGTGATGTCCTGATTGAACGTGCCGGAGATGATGCAGGAGCGTTCGATGCCGGTAACAGCCTCAGCGGAACCATCTGAAAATGCCGGACAAGCGGTGAATTCACTCTGATAAGCACAGCGATCTGGGCCAAACACAATGCTGCCACGGTTCAGTGCTGCATCAGTCACCTCAGGAAAGTTGGCATCTCCAACCGGGGCAATATTCAGTGTTGCACTGTTGCAGGTGTTGATCTGCATATCGATTGAAGCAACAACCGGGTTGTCACTGGCGGCAACCAGATCGCCACCAAACGGCTGACCACCATTGAACTGGCGTGCCTCAACATTGATGCGTACATCGCCAGGTACAACAGAGGTATCTGTGCCGGCAAACCAGATTTGATTGCCATCGGCATCGTAGGTGAATCCGGTCACGAATGCAGCGAAAAGCTCAGGACCGATCTTGAACATCTGGAGATTGACACCGCGGTTAGAAGTGCCGCCGGTCTCAACGTACTGGCCGGAAAACTGTTCATCAATGGTCAGAGCGCTGGCCGTGCCGGCAATGCCCGCACACATCGCAATGACGCTGTGTAAAATCTTGCGTTTCATCATGGGACTCCTTGGAGATTGCTGTTAGCGTGTTTGCGAAACCTTGATCGCAACGCATCATCTTAGAGCCCATATGTTGCAGTAATTTGAAGATAAGATGACACTCTTGTGACAGGGGGCTTTGTATCTGCATCCGAATTGTCATAATAGCTTCATATTGAGTGGCTAGCATAGTGTGCAGTCATCCATATAGCGCCGTCGCCGATGTCCACACACAGCCCCCATGGCCCCAAGTTCTGGCGTCATAAATTATTGTTTTTCATAGTATTGCCATGCCTAAGCATGCCCCTGCAACTGGCAGCACAGTCTGCCGATGGCAATGCTGCCGTCAGCGATCTGGCGCAACGGCTGATTCAGCTGCGCGGTGAGGTCGAGGATCTGCAGGGTGAGCTGGACATCGAGCGCGAGGAGCACAAGGGCCGCATGGCCTATCTGTCGGCACAGAAAACCGAGCTGGAGGCCGCCCAGGATCGCGAGCAGACACGCATCGAGCAGCTCGAAACCGAGCTGGCCGAGCTGCGCGAACGCGCCGAGAACGCCGGGGCCGACGCCCAGACCCTGCAGACGGTGGCGCTGCAGGTGGCGGCCGGCCTGCGCGAACAGGTCAGCGCACAGTTTCCCTTCAAGCGTGAGGAGCGTCTGCAGGCTCTGCAGACCGTGATCACCGAACTCGAGGCCGGGGTGGCCAATCCGCAACGCTCCATCAACCGCCTGTGGGCTTTTGTTGAAGACGAACTGCGGCTGTCGCGGGAAAATGCCATTTATTCTCAGACCATCAGCGTGGACGGTGAATCGCTGCTGGTGGACGTGGCCAAGCTGGGCAGCATCGCCATGTATTTTCAGACCAGGGATGGCGAATTCGGCATGGCACAGGCGTCCGGCGGTTCATCGCAGGGCAGCAGCTGGCGTTGGGTCAAGGCCACCGACAGTGAGGATCGCAAGCAGATTGCCGAACTGTTTGATTCGCTGCGCAAGCAAATCCGCCAGGGTTACTTTGAACTGCCCAACACGCTGCCACCCAGGCGTGCCAGCACGGACAGCGCAGCATTGACCGGAGCCGGATTATGAAACGCACCAGTCTGCTGCGCAGTGCGCACAGTTTCAGCCTGTTCCTGCTGATACTGGCGATCCTGGCCCCTGTATTGCAGGCCCAGGACGACGCTGCCGATGAGTCTGCACAGACCACAGATGCCGGCACAGCGGCCACCGCAGAACAGGCAGCAGTGGAGCCGATACCTGAACCTGAGCCGCAACGCGCGCTGGATCAACTGCAGCAGGCCTATGAGAAAGAATATGCCTTCCTGATTGCACAACGCGCCGAGCTGCAAGAGCGCTTGCAGGCATTTCGTGCCCGCGCCACGCAGGAAGGCAACCAGGCGGAAACCGACATCGACCGTCTGCAGGGGGCCATCGCCGGATTGCAGTCGCGCGGTGACCGCCTCAACAATCTGCTTACCGAGGCTGATCGCAACATCGCCACCATCGAGGAAAACCGCAGCACGCTGGAAGCCACCTACCAGCAGGCCGGCAGCACGCTGGAACAGCAGAACATCGAACTCGACAAGGCTGCCTTCGCCAGCCTGCCGGATGAAGACAAGATCATCACCCTGTTTGATGCCGCCGGGCGCATGCTCAGCGATGCCGGCAGTGTCTACCGCACCGACGGCAAGTTCTACCTGCTCGACGGCACCGAAGTGAGTGGCAGCATTCTGAAGCTGGGCAACATTGCCGCCTACGGCGTCAGTGGTGAGCACGCCGGCGTGCTGGCACCGGCCGGTGAGGGCCGCTACAAACTGTGGCGCGAGCCAGCGACCGAGGCCGCCAAAGCGCTGGTCGGTGGTCAGCGTCTGGACAATCTGCCGATCTTTCTGTATGAGTCACTGAACAAGCCGATTGAAGAGAGCGAGGATCGCGGCATCCTCGGCACCATCCAGGATGGTGGCACCATCGCCTGGGTGATTGTCGCCCTGGGTCTGATTGCATTGCTGATGGTGATTCTGCGCAGCATCTTCCTGCAGCGAGCCGGCAGTTCCACCGACAAGGTGCTGGCCGAGACCCGAGCCGATCTGGAGCAGGGCAAGCGCGATCAGGCACTGCATACCTGTCAGCAGTATGGCGGTGCCACCGGCCGTGTCATGGCCGCGACCATCCGCAATCTGGATCGTGATCGCGAACATGTCGAAGACATTGTTTCGGAGGCCATCCTGCACGAAAGCGCGCATCTCAATCGCTTTGGCTCAATCATCATGGTGATTGCTGCAGTGGCCCCGCTGCTCGGTCTGCTCGGCACCGTGACCGGCATGATCACCACGTTTGACATCATCACCGAATTTGGCACCGGTGATCCCAAACTGCTGTCCGGCGGCATTTCCATCGCCCTGATCACCACCGAAATCGGTCTGATCGTGGCGATTCCGGCGCTGATTTTTGGCAACCTGCTGTCAGGCTGGGCGGAGAGCATCAAGGACAACATGGAAAAGGCCGCATTGCGCGTGATCAACCTGGAACAGTCGCGGCATCCCAGCAACTGATATGGGTGGCGGGATGCTCAATGAACTGCTGTTCTTCTTTGCGGCGGGCGGTTATGTCATGCCGCCATTGCTGCTGGCCACCATCGTACTCTGGTATGCCATCGGCTATCGCATGATGGCGATGCGGCGCGGCAGCAAGCGCGGGGTGCGCGTGCTGGTCGAGCGCGCCGAACAGGGCATCATGCCATCCGATCGCGGTGTGCTGCACCGGGCGCTGAAGAAAGGCCTCAAGCTGCGCCGGCGGCAGCTGCCAAATCTGCGCCGCTATCTGGATGAAGCTTTCGCCGAGGAAGAAAGCGAATTGCGCAAATTCAACACGCTGATCACAACCATTGTCATGACCGCGCCGCTGCTGGGCCTGCTGGGCACCGTGGTGGGCATGATCGAAACCTTCGACTCGCTGGCCGACATGAGCCTGTTTTCCCAGTCCGGCGGCATCGCCGGGGGCATTTCACAGGCGCTGTTCACCACCCAGATGGGGCTGGCGGTGGCAATACCCGGCATGGTCGTCAACGGCATCCTGCATCGGCAGGAGCGTGATCTGCTGATCGAGCTGGCCCAGCTCAAAGACATTTTGTGTGCCAGTCCGCATTCCTCACCAGGCGGAAAGGAAGATTAAAAAATGCTTGGCTCTCAACAACTCAAAATATTTTTTAACAAAGTTAAATCAGTACTCTACGTCCTGTTCGAGCCCAGACCAAATCTGGCTAAGCAGCTCGAATCCCGGCGAGAAATGCGAACCAGTGAGGCCAACTGACATGCGCTATCGTGAACGCAAGGACACCGTCCAGGACATCAATATCTCGCCACTGATCGATATGGTGTTCATCCTGCTGATCTTTTTCATGGTCAGCACCACCTTTGTCAAGGACATGAAGCTGGATCTGAACCGCCCGTCGGCGCAGAGCCAGACCACCGCATCGACCAAGTCCATTCGTCTCTACATCGACAACCAGGGTGATGTTTACCTGGACGGCGAGCCGGTGCAGGTCTGGGTGATCCAAAGCCGGGTGCGTGATCTGATTTCCACCAGCACCAACAAATCCGTGCTGGTGGTCACCGATGAGGGCGTGCCCTCTGGACGTCTGGTCGAAGTGGTCGACCAGGCGCGACTGGCCGGAGCCGAGGATGTCGGCGTGGCCACCGAACAGGAAGCAGGAGCAGGCTGATGAAACAGCGTGAAAAAATGCGCCGCATTGGCGCCGGTGTGCTGAGCATGGTGCTGGGCACGGTACTGGTACTGGGCACCATTGTGGTGATCAACCAGTTGGCAAAAACCCCGCAGAACGAAAAGTACGACGCCGCTTCGCAGGTGGCGTTCGAGCGCAAGAAGCCACCGCAGGACAAGCCCAAGCCAAAACCCAAACCCAAGCCGAAGCCACGGCAGCCGGTGAAAAGCCCGCCCAATCCGCTGGCCAGTCTGGGCAGTGCACTGAGTGGGATCGATTTTGGTCTGCCCGGCTTTGATGCGTCGGAACTGGAGGGTTTGAACGATGAACTGCTCGGCGGTGCCGACAATGTAATACTGACCGACGACACCGTCGATCAGCCGCCACGGGCCACCTATCAGTCACCGCTGCAGTATCCGCCGCGGGCCAAGGCCAAAGGCACCGAGGGCTACGTGGTGCTGTCGCTGCTGATCGGCATCACCGGTGACATTGAGCAGGTCGAGATCGTCGAGTCGGTGCCTGAGGGCGTGTTTGATCAGGCCGTACTGGCCGGCATCAACAGCTGGAAGTTCGAGCCGGCAGAATATCAGGGCAAAACCGTGCGCTCCTGGGCCAAGCAGCGCGTGCGCTTTGACCTGTCCTGAGCACAGACAGCGTCACTGAGCCCACAGCCATGAACGGTCCGATGCAGATCAAGACGTCCTCACGCAGCATCAGTGTGCTACTGCTGCTGTGCTGCTTGCTGGTCACGCCCTTGTCGGCACAGGATCAGGCCGACGAGGTCAATTATCTGGACGTGGCGGCATTGATGCTGCGTGATGGCAACCTCGATCGCGCCCAGCGTGCGCTGGACAATCTGGATCCCGATGCGCTGCAGGCCGCTGCCGTGCCGGTGAGCGCTGACATGAAGGACAAAGACCGACAGGCAGCGGAAAAGGCGCGCAGTGAACTGGGCCGCTACTGGGTTTTGCGCGGCACCATAAGCCAGCGGCTGGGACAGCTGGAGCCGGCCCGTGATGCCTTCAACCAGGCGCTGGCGGCCGGGCGCGATGAGTCGTCGCTGTATCTGACGCTGGCACAGATCAATTTTTCCCTGCAGGACTACCAGGCTGCCATCGATGCCGTGGCGCGCGCCGGTGCGGCGGTCGAGCGCATCGCTTCGGTGTATCACCTGAAAGCGCAGGCCAACTGGCTGTTGGGCAAGCAGGTCGAGGCGCTGGCCATACTGGATCAGGCCGAGCGCATTTTTACCGCCGACCGCTCGTTCACCCGCCGCAAGGTGTTTTATCTGATCGAGCTGCAGCTGTATCAGCAGGCGGCCAGCCTGGGACGCAGTTATCTGGACAATGACGATGTCAGTGTGGACGATTACATCGCCATCGGCAATGCCCTGCGTCAGAGCGGCGCGGTGGACGAGGCACTGGGCTTTCTCGAAGCTGCCCAGCTGAAATATCCCGAAAACACCGATGTCAGCAAGGTGCTGGCGCACAGCTACATCGATGCCGGCAAGCTGCATGCCGCCGCCGACATCATCTATCAGGCGGCCCTGCTGGACAACAGTCTGATGGCCGAGGCCAGCGAGCTGTATCGCCGCGCCGGTCAGGTGTACCGGGCGCTGACCCTGAACAGTGAAATCCGTGATCAGAAAACCAAGCTGAAGCAGCGCCTGGCGCTGTACATCCAGCTGCTGCGCTATGAACAGGCTGCCGGCATGGAAAATGATCTGCAGCGTCTGGGACTGCTCAGCAATGAGGACATTCGCTACGCCGTGGCCTATGCGCTGTTCAAGATCGGCGATTTTGCCGCCGCCGAAACACACTTGAGTCTGCTCACCCGTTCGGATCTGTTCCGCAAGGCAATTGAAGTGCGCCGGGCCATGCAGGAATGTGCCGATGATCCGTGGAAATGCGCCTGAGCGGCCATCACAGCGAACTCATTTCAGGAAAATATTTGTGTTACTGAGTTGTCATCGTCTGCTGCTCGCTGCCTTGCTGCTGTCTGTGCATGTCTGCACCCATGCGCAACAGATTGCTGCAGAGGCAGCCTCCGCAGAAGCTGACGATGCCGCCGAGCTGAGCCTGTTCGTGTTCGCCGAAACCCAGCCACAGGCCAATGCCCGGCTTAGTCTCAACGGTACCAGCGTGGGCCAAACCATGGCATCCGGCAGATTGACCACGCGTATCGCACCGGGCGTGTATGAGCTGGAAGTCAGCCTGCCGGGGCAGGTGCCCTGGGTGCGCGAGTTCCAGTTCACCGAAAATGAGCTGGTACAGATTCTGGTCAACTTTTTTGCCGACCAATCACCGCCCTTTGTTGATATCGAAACCTCCAACCCGGACAAGCTCACAGCCACTGCGGCGCAGAACATTGATGTTGATGCCGAGCCCGGGACTTTGTCTGGACGCATCACCTCATCCGAGGATGGCCAGGGCATCGCCGGCGTGCGCGTGTTTGTCAGCGGTGTCGCCGATGAGCAGCTGACCGATGAGGAAGGACGCTATGCGTTTACGCTGCCGCCGGGCGAGTACGCGCTGTCGGTGCTGGCGGCACGCTTCAACACGCGCACGCTGGAAAACATTCCGGTCAGCAGCAACAGCACCACCACCCAGGACTTGAAACTTTCACCGGCCGGCTCGGAGCTGCCGGAATATGTCGTGGTGGAACCGTTTGTGGCCGGCAGTCTGGCCTCGATCATGGATGATCGCCGCGCCACCGAATCGGTGTCAGATTTTCTCGGTGCAGAACAGATCTCCCGTGCCGGGGATGGTGATGTGGCTTCAGCCCTGCGCCGGGTCACGGGGCTGACTCTGGTGGGCGGAAAATTCATCTTCATCCGCGGTCTGGGCGAGCGCTATTCGGCCACGTATCTGAATCGGGCCGATGTCCCCAGCCCGGATCCGACCCGGCGCGTGGTGCCGCTGGATCTGTTCCCGACCAGCATTGTGGAAGTGATCGAGGTGCAGAAAGGCTATACCTATGATCAGCCACCGGATTTTGGTGGCGGCGCGGTGCAGATCAAAACCCGCTCCATCCCGGAATCAAATTTTGTGCGCCTAGAAATCGACGGTGAATACAATTCTCTGACCACGTTCAAGGATGGCCTGCGCTCTGAGGGCAGCAGCACCGACATCTTCGGTTTCGACAACGGTGCCCGCGCGCTGCCTGATGCGCTGGATGAAGCCACCGCAGAAGGACGCATATTTCGTTTCAATCCGTTTACCGGCGAAGGTTTCACCGATGCCGAGATTGAGGCCTTCGGTGAGTCACTGCCGGTCAACTACGACGTACTGCCGCAATCCATTGAGCCCGGTTTCAGTTTTGGCATGTCCGGCGGCTTGCGGTTTGATTTCGACGGTTGGAGTCTGGGAGGTCAGGCGGCCGTGGATCTGTCCAACGATTGGCAGACCACCAGCCAGATTCGCCGTAATTTTGCCGCCGCCGGTGAAGGCGAGCTGTCCCCGCGCGATGATCTGATCTTTGACATCACCCAGCGTGAGGTCAGCCTGACCGGATATACCAGTGTTGGCGCTGATTTGGGCGAGCATCATAAAATCGGCATCAATGCAATGATGCTGCGCAGCACCACCGACGAAAACGAGATCCAGACCGGCACCACGTTTGAATTCGACACCATCACCCGGGTCACCGAAATCGAGTTCGAAGAGCGTGAATTGCAGGCTTTCCAGTTCAACGGTGAGCACATGTTCCCCGTCCTCAATGGCTCCACCTTCAACTGGCAGTACACGCTGTCGGACGCCAGCTCCGACATTCCGGATTTTCGCTCATACCGGTTTGAGTTTGATCCGGCGACAGACCAGTTCATCTTCGCATCGCGCGCGGACGGTAATCTGCGCAATTTCACCGAACTCGATGACAGCAGCGACTCGCTGAATCTGGATGTGGGTTTCAACATCGGTGACATGGCCGGCGATTATCACGGTACGCTGAAGGTGGGCTATCAGAACGTGCAGAAGGATAGGGAATCGGACACGCGCAGGTTCCGCTTTGCCATTCGCGGACCGATCGCCCAGGATGCGGATCTGCGCCGACTGCCTTCGCTGGAGCAGATCATCACGCCGGCAACCATTGATCCGGATGGCTTCGTGCTGGATGACATCACCCAGGCTTCTGACTTCTATACCGCTGATCTGGCCAACGAGGCACTCTACTTCGGTGCCGACATCACCCTGTTTGGCTGGTTGCGCCTGAATGGCGGTGTGCGCAAGGATGATTTTAAGCAGGAAGTGATCACCTTCGATCCATTCGATCCCACCGGCACTCCGGTCGCCTCGATCATTGATACCGACGATCTGCTGCCCACCATCGGTGCCACCGTGACCCTGCCATGGGATAGCGAGCTGCGTCTGAGCTATGCCGAATCGGTCAACCGGCCGCAGTTTCGTGAGCTGACACCGGCTGATTTCATCGACCCGATTCTGGATCGCCTTGCGGTGGGCAACCCGGATCTGGTGCCGGCCAGCATTCAGCACTTTGACTTCCGTCTGGACAAGTATTTCAGCGAGACCGATTTCATCTCCACCAGCGTCTTCCACAAGACCTTTGACGACCCGATCGAGGCGCTGATCCAGCCAGGTGCCAACCAACTGATCAGTTTCGGCAACGCCGAAGCGGCCGACCTGACCGGGATCGAGTTTGAGTTTTACAAGACCTTCGGATTTTTCGGCGGGTTCTGGCAGGATGTCTTTGTCAGCACCAATTTTGCCTGGATCACGTCCTCGGTGACACTGGATGAGGTCGCCGCTTCCATCCAGACCAACGATGTGCGTGCTCTGCAGGGACAGTCGCCGTATGTGATGAACGCACAACTCGGCTACGCCGGCGTCGATGATGGGCTGAATCTGACCATTCTCTACAACAGCGCCGGCAAGCGCATCGCCCAGGTCGGCACCTTGGGGCGGCCGGACATTTTTGAACAGAAGTTTCATCAGCTGGATTTTGTCGCGCGCTACAACAACAACGGCTTTACCTACCGCTTCAGCGTCAAGAACCTGCTCAATGATGAAGTCAAGTTCACCCAGGGTGACGAGATCACCCGCCTGTTCGAGGTGGGGCGGGAGGTCAGTCTGGGCCTGCAGTATCAATGGGACTGAGCGTGTCGGTCTGTTCCTGAGCGGTATGTGCTGCCTGCTCAGGCCTGCACGTTGACGAAACCAATGACATCGCCCAACTGCCGGGCATCCTGCATCACCGCCAGCAGACGATCCACCCCCAGCGCCACCCCGGCACAGGCCGGCAGGCCGTGGCGCATGGCCGCCAGCAGGCGCTGATCCGGCTCGATCATTGGCTTGCCCAGTTTGCCGCGCTGATGATTGTCGCGAGCAAATCTTGTCTCCAGCGTGCCGGCGTCGGTGAGTTCCTGATAGGCGTTGGCAATTTCCACACTGCCCAGATACAGCTCAAAGCGGCTGGCGACCTGATCGCCGGCAGCATTGACGCTGAGTTCGGCCAGGGCCGCCTGTTCCGGCGGGAAATCCTGCACGATGGTGATCTGCCGGGGCGGCAGGTTGTCCTGCACGCAGTGGCTGAACAGATAATCCAGGCATTGTGTGCGCAGCCAGTGCTCAGCCGCTGGCAGCCCGTGCGCCAGGGCCAGTTGCTGCAGACTGGCGTCGTCGGTGCGGATCAGATCACAGCCCAACTGCTCCATGCACAGTTCGCTGTGGGTGGTCTGGCACAGCGTCCAGCCACGGAAATCGCTATGCACTGTGTACAGCAGTTCGATGCACTCCTGTGCCAGTTGCGCGCGCTGCCAGCCCAGCCGGTACCACTCCAGCATGGTGAACTCCGGATTGTGCCAGCGACCGGTCTCACCGGCGCGAAATACCGCGCCCAGTTCATAGCAATCGCCGCAGCCTGCTGCCAGCAGTCGCTTGATGGCGAATTCGGGGGATGTGCGCAGATAGCCTTGCATGGCGCTGACTGGATCGCTGGCGCTGATGCTGTCAATGTGCTGATCGCAGACCGCATGACGACTGAGGATGGGGGTTTGTACTTCGAGCACGTTGCGTGCGGCGAAAAAACGCCTGATGCGCGCAAACATCTCGCCGCGTTGCTGCAGCATGTCGAGGCTGCAGCCGGGTGCCCAATGCGCGTCTGCGCTCACGACGAACGGCGTTGGCGAGTGCGAGCGGATCTGGTCTGAGCAGCGCCGTCGGCTTCTGTCAGTTTCAGCGTGATGCCCAGTTTCTGCACGGAATCGGCTTCCTGTTGCAGATCCTGCGCCGTGAGCGGATGTTCTGTCAGCCAGTCAGGCGGCAGCAGCATCTGCAGCCCATCATCGTTGCTGTGCAGTGCAATGTTGCTGCAATCCAGGCGCATGCGGTTGCGCTGCATGATCACCGCCAGCCGCAGCAGCGTCAGACCTCGCGCGGCGGCTGTATGCAAACGTTGCGGCAGGCCATCGTGCCAGTCGGCACTGATGGCGCGCCGATGCCAGCGCGCCAGCACGGCCAGATAGCGCTGTTCCAGTTGCGAGAAACCCGGCAGGTCGGAGTGTTCCAGCAGATAGGCGCTGTGCAATTGATACTGGCTGTGGGCAATGGCCAGTCCGGCCTCGTGTACGCGGGCGGCAAACAGCAGCAGTTTGCGCTGCGCCGGATTGATCTGCCAGGCCGCTCCGACCTGGTCCAGCCAGTGCTGTACAGTCGCCGCCACCGCCTCGCTCTGGCGCTGATCCACGGCGTGGCGCTGCATGAAGGCGTCAATGCTGTGATCGCGCGGGTCCTCGTTGCGCAGCCGGCCCAGCATGTCTTCCAGCAGCCCTTCGCGCAGCGCTGCGTTGGACACGGCCATGTGGCCGATCTGCATGGTTTGCAGCAGCGCGGCGAGAATCGCCACGCCGCCGACCAGCACCGGCCGGCGGCGTTCACTCAGACCTGGCAGACTGAGCCGCTCGACATGGCCACAGTCGGTCATGGCATCCTGCAGCTGTTGCAGGACGGCGGGCGTGATCAGGTATTCGGTCCAGCCCTGCTGCATGGCGATGGCCTGGATGGCGCGGATGGTGCCGGAGGCACCAATGACTTCGCTGAAGCCGGCTTCGCGAAAGCGCAGGGCGTTTTCCTGCATGTCCCGGCAAACGCTGGCAATGGCCTTGCGCCAGCGTTTGCTGGTGATTTTGCCATCGGCAAAATACGCCTGACTGCTGACCACACAGCCGTACTGCATGCTTTCTGCCAGCAGCAACTGTCGTCCCTGACCCAGCGCCAGTTCGGTGCTGCCGCCGCCGATGTCGATGACCAGTCGGCGGCCCTCGACCAGGCCGGCGCCGGAAGCAGCGGTGACGCCTGGCAATGGATGATTGGCGTAGACGCCGGCGTAGACCAGACGTGCCTCCTCGCGACCACTGATGATTTCAATCGGTGCGCCCAAAGCCTGTTCGGCGGCTGCCAGAAAGGCACCCGGATGACGCAGTTTGCGAAAGGTCTGTGTGGCCGCAACGCGAATATTGCTCTCGGGGATGCCCTCCAGCAGTTGCCGGAACCGGCCCAGGCAAGCCAGTGCGTTGTCACGGGTGCTGGCATCCAGTCGACCACGCTTGTCCAGCCCGCCGGCCAGTCGCACCATGTCCTTGACGCGGTCGATCACGCGCAGTTCCTCGTGTTCCAGGCGCACGATCAGCAGGTGAAAACTGTTGCTGCCCAGATCGATCGCTGCATAGGTTGAGCGGTGCGGCATGTCGAGGCTTAGTTGACGGGCTGTTGGCCCAGCAGGACTTCTTCCTGGCGTTGTAGCATGGAGTCCTGTGCTGCGCTGCCGTCGGTTTGTTCCGGTTCCTGATACTGCCGATAGCGGTAGCTGCCGTCGGCGCTCATGATCCAGGCCTGAATGTCATCGCGAAACGGCAGCTCCAGCGAATCCTGCAGCATGCGCCTGGCGTTCTTTTTGTCCAGAATGGGAAAGCATGTCTCGACGCGATGAAACAGATTGCGATCCATCCAGTCCGCCGAGGCCGCATACAGTTTGCTGTGGCCGTCGTTGTGGAAGTAGAACACCCGGCTGTGCTCCAGAAAACGGCCCAGCACCGAGCGCACTTCGATGTTCTCCGACAGCCCGGGTATGCCGGGTCGCAGACAGCAGATGCCGCGAATCAGCAGCTGGATTCTGACCCCGGCGCGAGAGGCACGGTACAGTGCCTGCATGATGGAGGTTTCGGTGAGTGAATTCATGCGCGCCCTGATCAGCGCCGTCCGTCCGGCCAGGGCATGCTCGATCTCGGCCTCGATGTGTTCCAGCATGGTCTGGTGCAGCGTGAACGGCGAGTGCAGCAGATGCTTGAGATGCGGTACCCGGCCCATGCCCGAGAGCTGCTGAAAAATCTTGTGCACATCCTCGCAGATGCCACGGTGATCGGTGAGCAGGCACCAGTCGGTGTAGAGGTTGGCGGTCACCTGATGGTAGTTGCCGGTGCCCAGATGTGCATAGCGGCGGATGCGGCCGTTTTCACGGCGCACAATCAGCATCAGTTTGGCATGGGTCTTGTGGCCGACGATGCCGTAAACCACCTGCACGCCGGCTTCCTGCAGCCGCGTTGCCAGCTGGATGTTGGCCTGTTCGTCAAAACGTGCACGCAATTCCACCACCACGGTGACGTCCTTGCCGTTTCGGGCGGCGTCCACCAGCAGCTTGACGATGATGGAGTCGGCACCGGTGCGGTACAGGGTCTGCTTGATCGCCAGCACGTTGGGGTCGGTGCTGGCCTGACGCAGCAGGTCGATGACCGGAGCAAAACTGTCATAGGGATGGTGCAGCACATGGTCGTGTTTGCGGATGGCGGCGAATATGCTGCTGTCATCGCGCATGGTCAAAGGAATGCGGGGCTTGAAGCTGCGGTATTTCAGATCCGGACGATCGACCAGGTCGTGGATCGCCGAGAGCCGGTTCAGGTTGACCGGGCCGTCACAGTAATACACCGCCTGATCATCCAGGCTGAACTTGTTCATCAGGAACTTGAGCACATCAGCGGGACAGTCGTTGCTGATTTCCAGCCGCACCGCCTCGGCATAGCCACGCTGTTCCAGCTCTCCCTGCAGGGCGCGGGCCAGATCCTCGATTTCCTCTTCGTCGACAAACAGCTCGCTGTCACGGGTGACCCGAAACTGGTAACAGCCGTTCACGGTCATGCCGGGGAACAGCTCGGACATGAAGCAGTGCAGCACATCAGACAGAAACACGAACTCGTGCTGGGAACTGGCATAGGATGCCGGGATGCGGATGATTCTGGGCAGCGAGCGCGGTGCCTGCACCAGCGCCATGTCTGCTTCGCGACCAAAGGCGTCAACCCCTTCCAGGCTGACAGCGAAGTTCAGACTCTTGTTGAGAATGCGCGGAAACGGATGCACCGGATCCAGCCCCAGCGGACTCAGCACCGGCATCAGCTCACGCAGAAAATGCTTGTGCAGCCATTTTTTCTGTTTCTTCGTCCAGTCTTTGCGCCGCACCACGCGGATGTCTTCCCGGGCCAGCATGGGCAGCAGAATTTTGTTGAAACAGTGATACTGGTCATGCACCAGCGCGGTGGCGCTGGCGCGGATCTGCTGCAGCGCTTCAGTGGGGGACAATCCATCCGGGTTGGAGGTGGTCAGACCCAGTTTCTGGCGCTGCAATTCAGAGGCCACGCGCACTTCAAAAAATTCATCCAGATTGGTGCAGGAGATGCACAGAAAACGTACCCGCTCCAGCAGCGGCAGCGATTCATCCAGCGCCAGCTCCAGCACGCGGCGGTTGAATTGCAGCAGACTCAGCTCGCGGTTGATGTACAGCGACGGGTCGTTGAGATTGTCGTGATCCCAGCGTTGTGGCGGCTTGACCTCGGCTGCGGCCCTGGCATCAGGCTGATCGATGTTGGTGGATTTGGCGGCGGCTGGCTGGCTCATCAGGACATCGGATTATCGCAGTGCAATCATTCTATTATGCCCTGTAACTGTTGCCGTTGTTGTGCTGCAGACAGTGGCAGCAGTCCGGCACGCAGAATGATCTGTTCACCGGTCGGCGAATAGATCAGCCGCAGCAATGCCACCACTGCGCTGCTCATGGCGTCGTCCGGCGGCAGGTTCAGATACAGATAAAGTTGCCTGGACAGCGGATAGCTGCCATCGGTGATGTTGGCAGCATCGGCCAGAATGCGCTGCCCGGCTTCAGGTCCGGTGCGGATCGGCAAAGTGCGGGTACCGAAGCCACTGTGGGCATAGCCGATGTAACCAATGCCGTTGTCGCTTTGCTGCACGGCATTGACGATGGCAGCATGGCTGAGCATGCGGTGCACGGCAGGTGCCATCGCGGCACCACACAGGGCATTTTCGCGAAACCAGGAATACGTGCCTGATGCGCTGTTGCGGCTGTAGCGCTGGATCGAGCGGCGACCGAATGCGCCTGCCTGAGTTTGCGGCGGCAAAATATCCGACCAGCTCTGCAGCAGCGGTTGTGCCAGCATGTGCGGGCAGGCCATGCTGGCGGAAAACAGTTGTGCGATCTGCGTCAGGCTGATGTCCGGCAGTGGATTGCGCAGATTGACGATCATGACGATGGCATCGTGTGCCACCATGCGCATGGTCAGATCATGGCCGTGGCGCTGGCGAAAGCGCTGCAGCTCATCAGCACGCATGGGCCGACTCATGGCGCCGATGTTGGCGGTGCCTTCGATCAGCGCCGGCGGTGCGGTGGCGGAACCGGCCGCATGCACCTGCATGCTGATGCCGGGATGTCGCTCGCTCAGGGTCTGGGCAAAGGCATACATCAGCTCGGCCATGGTCACCGAACCGGTGGAGATGAGCTGTCCCTGCAGCGGCTGTGGTGTCTGTTCAGCAGGGGATGGGGGTGGCGTGTGATCGGCGGCAGGGGCTGCTGCGCTGTCGGCCTGAGGCATGGCTGCTGCACTGGCTGTCGTCAGCAGCATGCCGGCAGCCAGCAGCAGTCTGCAGCCAGCGCCGATCATGGCTGTGCCGCGCTGCCGGGTGTGGCCGCCTCAGCACAGGCGTCATGCTCTGCCAGCACGGTTGCCAGCGACTGTTCACCGCTGGCTGCCGGCAGCAGCCGTTGCAGTGGAAAAACACAGCGGAAGCTGCTGCCGCGATCCAGTTCGCTGTCTATCTCCAGGCTGGCATCGTGCGCATTCAGCACATGCTTGACGATGGCCAGCCCCAGACCGGAACCGCCGCTGGCGCGCGAGCGATCTTTGGCCACGCGGTAAAAACGCTCGGTAAGCCGGGGGATGTCCTCGCGGGGAATGCCGATGCCGTTGTCGGTGACGCTGAACACGGCGGCCTCGGGCCCGACTTCCCAGCGCACATCAATGCGACCATGCGCCGGGGTGTAGCGGATGGCGTTGACGATCAGGTTGGCGAATGCGCTTTCCAGATCCTTGGCCGCGGCCAGCAACAGATGCGGTTCACCGCAATGGAAGTGGATGTCGTGCTGTTTGTCGTTGAGATCGTCGGCCTGCCGCTGCAGCGACTGCATCAGCTGCTGGATGTTGACCGTGGTTTCGTGCCGGTCGCTGAGCTGTGACTGCAATCTTGAAATTTCGATCAGGTCATCAATCAGCGTGCGCATGGCGGTGGTCTGTTCGCGCATGCGTTCGCTGACCATGCGCACACCCGGGTCGGTCTCGTCCAGCAGTGTTTCCAGGTAGCCGATCAGCACGGTCAGCGGGGTGCGCAGTTCGTGGGAGACGTTGGCGACAAAATCACGCCGCACCTGTTCCACATTGCGCAGTTCGGTGACATCGCGAAAATGCAGCAGGCGACGGCGCTGGCTGAGCATGAACAGACGCACATTGAGCTTGATGTTGCTGTCGGCCGGGCTGTTGATGTCAAGCGGTCGCGGCAGGCCCTCGGCCAGCCAGTCGGTGAACGCGGGGTAGCGCAGTATGTTGCTCAGCGGTTGGCCGTGATCATCGGGCTTGCGCAGTCGCAGCGTGCGTGCTGCGGCTGGATTGAACCAGACGATGTGGCCACGCTCGTCGAGCATGATGGCCGGCTCGGGAAACGATTCGGTGATGAAGCGCAGCTCTCTGACCGTGCTCTTGAGCAATTTGCGCTGCCGTTTGCGGTGCTTCTCCAGCAGCAGCAGACGCTGATGAATGCGCGCATGAATGCCGCTCAGTGGCGTTGCGCTGTGCTGCTCGCCGGCAATGCCGCGACTGCCGATGATCTGTTCCAGCCGCAGCAACTGCCAGCCCTGCCACAGCAGGGCGGCGGCGGTCAGCAACAGTCCCGGCCACCACAGGCCAGTGAGCAGTCGCAGCAGCAGCGCCAGCAGCAAAACTGCCAGCAGCCGGTAGGCATGGCGACGGCTGGCACTGGACGACAGCAGGCCGTTCATGACGCTGCCGATCCGCTGGCGTTTGCGCAGCGCGGCAGCGCCGGCTCACCGCCAGCGCGTTCAGCTGCCGCTGTCATCCGGGGTAAAGCGGTAGCCGTGTCCGCGAATGGTCTGAATGTATTGCGCCACGCCATGCTGCCCCAGTGCCTTGCGCAGGCGTCGGATGTGGACATCCACCGTGCGTTCCTCGACATACACGTTGGCCCCCCAGACATTGTCCAGCAACTGGGTGCGGTTGTAGGCCTTGCCGGAGTGGCTCATGAAAAATTCCAGCAGCCGGTATTCGGTGGGGCCCATGCTGACGGTCTGGCCCTTGACCTTGACCATATGGCTTTCGCTGTCAAGAATGATGTCGCCGGCGGTGATGCGGCCTTCAGCATCGGTGTGGCTGGTGCGTCGCAGCAGCGCCTTGACCCGGGCGATCAGCTCACGCGGAGAAAATGGCTTGATGATGTAATCGTCGGCACCGGAATCCAGTCCGTGCACGCGGTCGTCTTCGGCGGTGCGCGCGGTGAGCATGATGATCGGCAGATCGCGGGTGAAATCCTCGCGCCGCAGGCGGCGGGCCAGATCCAGCCCGCTGATGCCTGGCATCATCCAGTCCAGCAGCAGGATATCCGGCCGCTTGTCGGCAATGGCGTGCAGTGCGTGTTCGGCGTCTTCGGCAGTGCGCGCGGTCATGCCGGCGCGCTGCAGGGCAAATGCGAGCATGTCGCGGATGGCGGGCTCGTCATCGACGATAAGGACGTCGGCATTGATGTTGGGTCCAGTCAATGAAGTCGCCTGCTGCATGATAATGATGCCGGAAGTGGAAACATCATTACAGATTATAGGCATGAATGTTACGAAAGTATGACTGCCGGATCAGCCAGGCTCTGCACCGATATAGCCGAGGCGGATCAGCTGCTCCAGTTCCAGTCGCATTTCGTCCAGCCGGTTGCTGATTCTGGCCCGCTGATAGTAGCTCAGGTCCGTGCGGTTGTTGAGCCGCTGCAGCTGGCTGATGGCGTCGTGGATCTGGCCACGCCAGTAGCTGGATTCGGCGCTGGCACTGCTGGCCCGGATCTCGTCCCCGGCCAGATGGGCGGCCTGCGCCTGCAGCTCGTACAGACGCGGATCATCCCGATGTACGCGCAGGTCTTCGCGCAGAATCCCGGCCGCACGTTGCGCCAGTTCCGGCTGCTGCGTCTGCAGCAGTGCTTTGGCGTAGTAGCGACCGAGCACGCGGTTGCCGACAAACTTGCGGTACAGGGTATCGAAGCGTGCGATACCCTGATCCATGTTACCGGCTGCCAGTTCAAGCTGGGCGCGGGCGATCTGGTAAGCCAGTTGTTGCGGAGCCTGTTGCAGCAGGGTGTCCAGCTTGTCCCGGGCCTGATCGTATTCGCCCAGCTGCAGCAGGGCCAGTGCCTCACCGTACAGCCAGGCCTCTGGAAACGGGCTGTTGTCCTGCCGCAGTTTGTCACGAAATTCGGCCAGCGCCGTTTCCGGGCGCGCCGCAGTCAGCACCCGGGCGCGCGCCTGCACCAGATAAAAATCAATGCTCTGAGTGATCTCGCGCTGCGGCATGCTGGCGGCCCGGTCCTTGGCTTCGGCCACACGCGTCGAGGAGACCGGGTGGGTGCGCAGATACTCCGGTACTTCGATGGCGAAATTGCGTGACGCCCGACCCAGCTTGTTGAACATGCTGGCCATGGCATCGGGATCATAGCCTGCCGCCGACAGCCAGGAAATACCGATGCGATCGGCTTCGTGCTCATTGCTGCGGGTGTAGTTGATCTGTTGTTGCATGGCCACGCTCTGGGTACCCATGATGGCCGGCGCAATGGCACCGGTACCGCCAACCAGAATCAGTCCGATCGCGGCAATCATCAGCGGCACCGACATCTGCTTGGCCTGCTCGAAGCGTCTGGCCGCATGCTGCTGGCTGATGTGGGCAATTTCATGCGCAAGCACGCCGGCAATCTCGCTGGCGTTGTCGGCTTCCAGCAGCATGCCGGTGTGCAGTGCCACCAGCCCGCCGGGCACGGCAAAGGCATTGATGCTGGGTTCATTGAGCACGGTGAACAGGTATTGCCGGTCCGGCTCGTCACTGACCGCGACGATGCGAAACGCCATGTCCTGAATGAACTCCTCCACCAGTGCATCATCCAGCACCAGATCATGCTGGCGCAACTGGCTCAACAGATATCTGGAGTAGGCCCGGGCCTCATGCTCGGGAATCAGGGTTTGTGCCGATGAGCCCAGATCAGGCAACTGCACGCGACCGGCAGGGCTGCCCGTCTGTGCATACAGCGGCTGACAGCCGAGCAGCAGCACGCTCAGCCAGACCAGGCCGGGAGCGAGTGCAGTTGCGATGATGGATCTGAACATGCCAGCAGTGGGACTGCCGACAGTGCCGTGAGGTTCCACCGGCTGCGTGTCATGGCCGGGCGATGATTTGATCTGCGGGCGGGTGGGTCGGAGATTTGCCATGGCAACGATTATAATGCCTGCATGACCGCATCGTTTCCTGAACCTGGCGCGCACTGGTTGCTGATCGTCCATGCTGCGCCGTCCAGCATGCCGGCGCAGGCCGCGCAGGAACTCGCCACCGCGGCGCTGGCAGCGGGCATCGCAGTGACGGTTTTTTTTCATGCAGACGGGGTTTATCACGCCCTCCCGGTGGCTGCCACTGACCCTGGCCTGGTGGCTTTGCACGAGCGCTACAGCGCGCTGGCGGCAAACCATGCCGGCCTGGATCCTGCATTGCAGCTGCTGGTGTGCCGGGCCAGTCTGAGCCGGCGCAGCCAGTGCTGCACAGCGTCACCGTGGCAGCTGTCCGGGCTGATTCAGCTGGCGGCGTTGTTGCAGCAGGCCGATCGGGTGGTCAGTTTTGACGGCTGACAGCAACACGGCCCGACCTGCACAGGCGCACAGCGCTGCGGTCATCGGCGTGCTGCTGCAAAGTGCGCTGGGCACTCTGCCAAGGGAAGCGCTGGACTGGCCGCTGGCGTTGTTAAGCATGGACTGGCAGGTGCAAGTGTTTTTATCCGGACCGGTGCTGGCACAGTTGCCAAGGCGCGGCAGCAGCACTGGCACAGCACCAGTCGCAAGCCATGCAAACTGGTCGAGACTGTGGCTGGCGGCAACCGAACTGGGGGCTGAATGGTACACCAGCACAGCCGATGCCAGCCGCTGGGGTGTTTCGCAGTCTGAACTGGCGCTGCCGCTGAGTATCCTCACGCCGGCGCAGTTGCGCGCGCAGCAGGCGACCTGCCGGCATTTGCTCAGTGTCTGAGCGTACCACCCTGCATTGGCTGATGGCTGCCGCAGCACCGCAGCTGGCCTGGCAGCGTTGCCTGGCTGCGAGCAGCGCTGCCGACAGCATTCTGCTGCTGGGGCCGGCGGTGTTGCTGCTGCTGCAGCCAGAGCTTGAACCACAGCTGACGCAGCGGCATGTGGTGGCCTGCGCTGAGCACTGGCAGCAGCACACCAGCGCCGCAGCGCCAGATCTTGCGGAGCTGGTGACCTGGCCACAGATAGTGCAACTGATGCAACGGCATCCACTGCAGCGCAGTTGGACATGAGCGGATGATGAGCAGGTCAGGCGATCAGGCGGTCGGTCAGCGGCATGCTGCAGCGACGATTAATGTGGCTGATGCTGTCATAGAACTGGATCAGTACGGTCATTTACTGCATGCAGAACAATGGAGCGAAGCACTGGCGATCGAACTGGCTGCGCGCGATAATATACAATTGACCGATGCACACTGGCAGTTGATCCGTTTCGTGCGTGATTACCATGCCGATTACGGCATTGCCCCGGGCATGCGACTGCTGGTCCGCGCAGTCCGCCAGCGGCTGGGGCCGGAACTGGCATCCAGCCGTTACCTGTATCGACTGTTTCCCGACTCGCCGGCACGGCAGTTGAGCTGTTACGGCGGCTTGCCGATTCCGGTCAGTTGCATCTGAACCCTGATCAAAAACTCATCTGGCGAACACATCTGGAGCCCCATGAACAGCACCCCTCAAATCGTGATATACAGCAAGGAATACTGCCCCTACTGCCGCATGGCAAAACAGTTGCTGGACAACAAGGGCGTCGACTATCAGCTGATCGACATTGAAGGCAAACACGAATTGCGCGAACGCATGATCGAACGTTCCGGTCGCCGCACCGTGCCGCAGATTTTCGTCGGCGAGCACCACGTCGGCGGCTTCGATGATCTCAATGCGCTGGAGCGCAAGGGCCAGCTGGATGATCTGCTGACCGGTGCCGCAGGAGCATCGGCATGAGCGCGCGTAGCATCGTGGTGATTCCCGGTGATGGCATCGGACCGGAAATCACCCGTGCCACCGTGGGCGCCCTGGAGCGGCTTGGTTGCGGGCTGGAGTTCGTCTATGCCAAGGCCGGTCTGGCGGCACAGGAAGAATGCAATGAGTTGCTGCCGCAGTCCACGCTGGATCTGATCAGCCAGCACGGTGTGGTATTGAAAGGGCCGTTGACGACACCGGTTGGTGGCGGCTTTCGCTCACTCAACGTGACCTTGCGCAACCATTTCGACATGTACGCCAATGTGCGGCCGGCGCTGTCGTTTCCCGGCACCCTGTCGCGCTATGAGGATGTCGACATCATCACCGTGCGCGAAAACACCGAGGGGGCCTACCTGGCGCTGGATTCCTTCGTCAGCGAAGACGACGAGCGCGCGGAATCAAAAATGGTCAACACCCGCCGCGCGTCCCGCCGCATCGCCCACTATGCCTTTGATCTGGCGCGCAAGCAGGGACGGAAAAAAGTCACCGCCGTGCACAAGGCCAATATCCTCAAGGCAGTGTCCGGCCAGTTTCTGGATGTCGTGCGTGGCATTGCCAAGGAATATCCGGACATCGAATACGAAGAGATGATCGTGGATGCCTGTGCCATGAAACTGGTCATGGATCCGTCCAGATTCGATGTGCTGGTGACCACCAATCTGTTCGGCGACATCATTTCTGATCTGTGTGCCGGCCTGGTCGGCGGGCTGGGACTGGCACCGGGGGCCAACATCGGCGACAGCGCCTCCATGTTCGAGGCGGTGCATGGCTCGGCCCCGGACATCGCCGGCCAGGGCATCGCCAACCCCGGTGCGCTGATGCTCGCCGCCGCGATGATGCTGGATCACATAGAACTGCATGAAGCTGCCGAGAAACTGCGTCATGCCATCCGCGAAACGATCATGGCGGGTGATCGGCTGACCCCGGATCTGGGCGGTGACGGCAGCACGCAGAGCTTTGCCGAGGCGGTTTATTCGCGTCTGTAAGCCGTAAGCCGGGGTAAGCCAGCCGGTTTAGCGCTGGCGGCGGGCAAACTGCCGCACATTGCGTCGCAGCAGCCCGTAATACGCTGCTGGCAGCCAGCGCTTCAGGCGCCATAACCAGCGTGTATTGGCGTGAGTGAGAATCAGAAAGCGCCGTTGCGCCGCCGCGGCAAACACCATGGCGGCGAAGTCATCGGCGCTGATGCCGGAGTTCTGCATCCAGCGTGAGGCGCGTTGCCGGTAGCTGTCCTGTGGCGCGCGCATGCTGTCGATCAATGCGGTCTGGATGAAGGCCGGACAGGCCACACTCACCGCCACTTCACTGGCCGCCAGCTCGGTGTAGAGGCTTTCCGACAGCGCATAAACCGCCGCCTTGCTGGCGCCGTAATTGCTCATTGCCGGTGCGCCGGCAAGCGCCGCAAACGATGCAATGTTGATGATGTGGCCATTGTTCTGCTGCAGCAGCATGGGCAGAAAGGTCTGGCAGCCGGCGGCGACACCAAACACATTGATGTCGAACAGCCAGCGCCAGTTGTCCAGCGGGTCTTCCTGCATCGGTCCGGCAGCGGCCACGCCGGCATTGTTGATGAGCACACCCAGGCCGTCCCATTCTTCCGCCACACGCTGCTGCAACTGCTGCCAGTGCTGCGGTTGATTCACATCCAGTTCGAAGGCAAAACTGCCGGCGGGGAAGTCGTGCTGCTGCAACAGCGCCTGTGCCTGTTGCAGGTTGCGGTCGGTGACCGCGACCTGGAACCCGGCCGCCGCCAGATGTCTGGCCATGGCTGCGCCCAGGCCGCTGGCGGCACCAGTGACCACGGCTGTGCGGTGACGGATGTGCGCCAGCTGCATCGACCTGCTCACAGTGACTGGGCGATGAGCATGCCGCCGTCGGCGACCACGGTCTGGCCGTTGACATAGGCGGCGGCATCACTGAGCAGAAATGCGATGACGCCGGCGATGTCCTCCGGTTCCCCGACCCGGCGGCTGGGCAGACTGCGTTCCAGTTGCTGCACCTTGTCGGCATCGGCCAGCAGCGCCTGGGAAAAATCGGTGCGGATCAGTCCCGGTGCCACCGTGTTCACGCGGATGCCTGCAGCGCTGTACTCCAGCGCCAGATTGCGCGCCAGCTGCATTTCGCCGGCTTTGGAAATGGCATAGGCACCGAGGTGATTCTGGCCGCTGAGACCGGCCACACTGGACACCAGCACGATGGCGCCATGCCCTGAATCCTGCAACGGTTTGGCCACCATGCGCGTCAGCTCGATCTGGCTGTACAGGTTGTTGTGCATGATGACATCGAAGGCCTCGAGGTCCAGTTTGGCCAGCGGTCCATACACCGGATTGCTGGCGGCATTGCAGACCAGCCCATCAATGCGTCCGTATTCGGCCATGGTGGCGTCAACCAGATGCTGCAGGTCTGCGTGCTTGCCGATGTGGCAGGCCACCGGCAGCGCCCGGTGACCTTCCGCGCGCAATGCGGCTGCGGCTTCATCACAGGCCTCCTGGCGGCGGCTGGAAATGACCACCGCAGCGCCCTGGGCGGCCAGCAGCCGGGCGCTGGCGAGACCGATGCCACGGCTGGAGCCGGTGACGATGACAACGCGATCGGAGAGACTGAACATGCTGGTTTCCTGGCTGGAACAGTCGTCTATGTTCGCTGTCGCAGGCAGGTTTTGCAACTGCTGACGGGCCAGTAGTATGATGAAGCTTTGCAGCATGCCCGACCGGGTGACAGACTTGTCATGTCAGTGAATCAGCAACAGGCTCCCGATCCGCAGCAGTTACAGCAGGCTGCTGCTGCCGGTGATGTCATGGCGGCGATAGAGCTGGGCAGTCATCTGCTGGAAAATTCTGCGCCGAACTCAGCGGATTACCAGCGCGGATTGCAGCATCTGCAGTCAGCGCTGGACAGTGCGCAGGCTGCCTATGCACATTGGGCACTGGCAGCGCATTGGCTGCAGCACATGACGCTGCCAGCGCCCCGGCAAAAAGCCCTTGAGCATCTGCAGCAGGCAGCAGCGGCCGGCCTGGCTCCGGCCATGGACCGTCTGGCCAATCAGTATCTGCGCGGCATCGGGCTTGAATTTGCGCCGCAGCGTGCCATGCGTTTGCTGCAGTCACTGGCCGATGGCGGCTTCCAGCGCTTTGCCTGGGATGTGGGTTACCTGCATTCACTGCAGGATGATGCCGCTGCGGCAGCGGACGCAGCGGCAGCCTTCGCCCGTGCCTGCGCCATGGGCTATCCGCCCGCCTACTACTCGCTGGGCATGCGCTTTGCCGGTGGGCACGGGGTGGCCAGGGATGTCGATTTCGCCCGCGCCTTGTTGCTGCGCGCCGCCGATGCCGGCTTTCCGGATGCTCGCACTGCTGCTGAAGCACTCTCGGCACAGGCAGATCACGGAGCATGTCAGCAATGGTATACGCGGCTACAGCAGAATCTTGCTGCGGCGCAGCAGCCACTGCAATCACTGCAGACCGCCGGCATGCTGGTGGATGATAGCCTGTTGCCGGTGATCCGCAGGCTGGAGGCGCATTTTGCCTGTCTGGGGCACCCCAGCCTGCGCATTGGTGCCGATCAGCGCCTGCAAGTGCTTGCCGCCAACGCGTACCAGTATCAGGCCGCGCCACAAGCCTGGCAATGGCATGCACAACAGCCGCGCATTGCCACCAGTGATGAATTCATTAGCGATGAAGAAGCAGCGCATCTGCAGTTTCTCGTCGCCGCCGAGTTGGCACCACCTGAGACCTACACCACAGCGGCCAGCAACAGCCAGACCGAGAATAGTTTTTTCACCGGGCTTGGACGCTCGTTTGGTGCCCTCTCATCGGATACCGTGGTCAGAATGATCGAGCGCCGCATCGCCGCAGCGACCGACTGGGATCTGACAGCGCTGGAACCCAGTTCGGTGATTCGCTATCAGCCGGGACATGAATACCGGTCGCATGTGGATTACTTCACCAGCGAGCAGATTGCGCAGAACAAGCAGCAGCTGGAGGATTTCAGTGGTCAGCGCGTGGTGACCTTCCTGATCTGCATGGTGGCACCGCTGCAGGGTGGTGAAACGCTGTATGACCGGGTGGGCGTGCGCATCGGCTACCGTCGGCGCATGGCTGCAATGCATTTCAACACAGCTGCCGATGGCAAGCCGGAACCATTGTCGCTGCATACCGGCACACCGGTGCTGGCAGGTGAAAAATGGCTGCTGCGCACCACACTGCGTGAATTTTCCCGTTATCAAAGCTAATTCAGCACATCTCATCAACACTGCGGAGAATTTCTTATGAGCGTAATTATTGCCAATGCCAGCACCCGGGTGCCTGTACACCTCTGGATCGTCGGTGTGCTGTCGCTGCTGTGGAACAGTGTCGGTGCTTTCGATTACCTGGCCACACAGTTGCAGCTGGAGTTCTACATGAGCCAGTTCAGTGCTGCACAGCTGGAGTATTTCTACAACATACCGGCCTGGGCAGTGGCCGCCTGGGCGATTGCGGTGTGGTTCTCCGTGCTGGGCTCACTGGCACTGCTGCTGCGACGTCGTCGGGCGCTGGACCTGTTCGTCATTGCGCTGGTGGCGATGCTGGCCAGCACCGTGAACAGTTTTCTGCTCAGTGATGGCCTGCAGGTCATGGGTAACACAGGCGCAATCTTTTCTGCCGCGATTGTTGTCATCGGTGTGCTGCTGGTCATCTACAGCAGGGCGATGATCCGGCGGGGCGTGTTGCGCTGATTCAGTGCGGCCGGGCTCGCGGCGGCATGGTCTGACCGCGGGACAATTGGCTCATCACCAGTGGAAGGTTTGTCATGCAACGCAAGATGATTACAGTGCTGGTCCTGTTGCTGCTGCTCACAGTCGCCTGGATCAGTCACAATACGGATTATCTGACCCCGCCATGGGGCTGGCAGACACTGCCATCCTCAGCGCCGCCGACAGAGCAGACCTTCGTGCCCGAGTATCGTGGCTTTGCCGCAGCGGCGATGGCACAGCTGCTGCTTGAACGCGAGCGCATCGGCACGCCGTCGTTGTCGGCAGCGGTGGCTCGTGACGGCGCAATCATCTGGGCCGGAACGGCTGGCTGGGCCAGTCTGCAGCCACCAGTGCCGGCCAGCACCAGCACGGTGTATCGCATCGGCAGCACGTCCAAGGCGCTGACCGCCACGGCCATGGCCCGGCTGGTGCAGTCGGATCGGTTGCAACTGGACACGGCGATCAGCCGCTATGTGGAGGATCTGCCGAATCAGGACTGGCGGACGCTGACAGCGCGGCAGCTGGCATCGCACACCGCCGGCGTGCCCGGCTATGAGGAAAACCGTGACTGGTGGGGGGTTTACCAGAGCATTCGCCTGGGCCGGCACTTTACCGGCACCGATGACATGTTGACGGTGTTTGATGACAGCGATCTGCTGTTTACGCCGGGAACGGACTTTCACTACTCATCGTTTGACACCACCCTCAATGCCCACGTCATGACCCGCATCACCGGGCTGGATTATCCGGCGCTGATGCAGTCGCTGGTGTTTGATCCGCTGCAGATGACGCAGACCAGTGTCGACGATGTGAGTCTGCGGCCGGCCACCATGGCGGTGTTTTATCGCCGTGGTGACGATGGCCGGGTCAGGCCGTGGCGGCAGGTCGATCTGAGCCTGAAGTGGCCGGGTGGCGGATTGCTGTCGACTTCATCGGATCTGGCCAGGCTGGGCAGTGCCTGGCTGGACAAGGACTTTATCGATGCATCGGTGCGAGCGCAGTTCTGGCAACCCCAGCGGCTGGCCACAGGCGAAATCAATGCGCAATCCTATGCCCTGGGCTGGCGCGTCAATCCATCCAGTCTGGTTGAGTACCAGGGCAGGCCGCTGTTGCACGCCCACCATGGTGGCGTTTCCAAGGGGGCAATGAGCTGGCTGGTGGTGTACCCCGAGCTGCGGCTGGCAGTGGCCATCAACAGCAACAGCAAAGCCGAGACATTTCAGGCTTTTGCTGCCGCTGAAGTGGCACTGACGAAATTGCTGCTGGAGTTTCTCTGAACCCGACCTGTGCATGTCTCGATGCAGAGGTTTCCGCAGATCAGCTCAATTACTAATACCTGCACAAGTATTGCCTCACTCAGGACTATGGACGGATTCGCCTGCTAGGCAAAGTGGCGAAGGCATAGTCATTCTACGTCAAGCCACTTTAACACCGCAGGCGGATGCGTCCATAGCCCCCGGAGGGCTTGCCTCACGGCGCGCGTGGACTGCGTTCTCGCTGCTTGCAGTAGTCCTGGCTACAGCTGCGCAGCGACGCCTTGCCACACACGCCGTGAGACAAGCTGAATGTGGCAATACTTGTGCAGGTATTAGTAACTGGCTTATAGCAGCTGCTGCAGATGCTTGACCAGCGCAGCAGTCTGGCGCTCACCCGGTAACCAGTCGGCGATGGTGACGGTGTGTTCACTGCCCCAGCGCTGCAACACCAGGCGGTGATAGGTACGCTGGCCGATGCTGCCGCTGCGTTGCTGCGACAATGCGCGGATTTCCGCCAGCGGAATCACTTTCTGCCGCGCCAGAATGCCATGCGCATAACGCAATTTGCCCTGGCCAATGATGATTTCGCTGCGCTGCAACAGCATGGTCAGCGCACCCCACAGAATCAGCAGCGCCACCAGCAGGAACACGCCACCCATCAGCCAGGCCTGCTGCTGCAGTAGCAGAAACAGCCCGGCCGCGCCGAACAGCAGTGCCGCCAGCAATGTCCACAGGCCGGCGGACAGCAGTCGATGGCGAGGCCAGTAAAAGCGCTGTCCCTGACTGACGAAGGCGTGCTGCACGCCGGTATCACGCCACAGGTCCGGCTGCGGCGTTGGCAAGTCTGCGACAGCGGATGCGTCGATTGCCTCGTCGGTGACGGCAAACACCGGCAATTCGAAGTGGCTGGCATAATCCACGCCCGGCTCGCTGGCACTTGTGCGCAGCCGCCAGATGATCTGGCGCCGCGAATCCTGCCAGTCGCTGACCGGCTGGTCCGCTGGCAGTGGAATGACAATGTCTGCCGTGTGCAGGCCGCTGGCACTGCCCGGGGCAAGACCAAAGTCGTAACTGTTCTCCCACAGGATGGTCTCGCTGCTGCGACGGTTTTTCCCGGACCCGCTCACCGTTTTGCGTACGCACAACAGTTGTGCCTGCAGGCTGCGACTGCTGAGTCGGGCAGGGATTTCCAGCCTTGCGCGCAGCACGCCACCCAATGGCACCGGCAGCGCGTCAAGTTGCAGCCGGCTTTGGCCGTATCGACGCCAGCGCTGCCAGCTGCGCAGAGCCCACCACAGCAGGCCGACGCCGATCAGCGGAAACAACAGCCCCAGCAGTGCTGCTGGGTTGCCGCCGTCTATCTCGTCGATGAATACAAACAACAGCGGCAGACTGATGGCATTCCACAGCAGCGCCATCACCCCTGCGCCGATCCAGTTGCTGCGGGCATTGTCCAGCAGTGTGCTGGATTGCCATGCCTGCCGCTGCAACCAGGGCTGGTCCGGTCTGTCGGCAACGCTGGCAGCATCCTGCTGTCGTTTCTGCTGGCGCCGGCCGAACAGCAATGCGGCCAGGCCGAAACCGCCAAACGCCAGCGGAAACACCGCTTTCAGTGCCACCAGGCCGGTACGCAGATCGCGATTGAGCAGAGCCTGCTGCGGATTGGCCGGGTTGACCCAGGCGGTCACCGGCTGTTGTTGTTGCCAGCTTTGCTTGAGTTGCGCGTGCAGACGCTGATGAAAATCGCCAATGTTGTCGGCAGCACCGCTGATGCCAACGCGATCTGATTCCCAGCTGCGGCCGGCGTAGTGATAGCGGTAACGTGCCTGTACCCGCCAGGTCGTGCTGTCGTCGGAGCGGTTTTCCTGCAGCGCCACGTGCAGCAGTTCGGCGTTGACCGCTGTCCAGCTGCGCGCCTGCTGCCAGCGATACAGGTCGCTCAGCAGCCACGCCCCGATGACCACGCCAACGAGCAGGAACAGCAGGCCGACCAGCTTGCTCAAGTCTGCTCTCGCAAGCGCGCCCAGTACTGCAGGCGTTTGTGAATGTCGCGTTCGAATCCGCGTTCCACCGGGGTGTAGTACTGCGCCCGGGGCAGGCCGTCAGGAAAATAGTTCTGCCCGGAAAAACCACTTTCGGTGGCGTGATCGTAGGCATAGCCCTTGCCGTAACCGAGGTCTTTCATCAGCCGGGTCGGGGCATTGAGAATGTGTGCTGGTGGTGCCAGAGAGCCGGTTTTTTGCGCCGCACGCAGGGCCAGTTTCTGCGCCTTGTAGGCGGCATTCGACTTGGGGGCTGTGGCCAGGTAGATCAACGCCTGCGCAATGGCCAGTTCGCCTTCGGGCGAGCCCAGTACATGAAAAGCTTCGCGTGCCGCCAGGGCCTGCCCCAGCGCCTGCGGGTCGGCCAGGCCGATGTCTTCAGAGGCAAAGCGAATCAGGCGGCGACAGATGTACAGCGGGTCCTCGCCGCCGGTGAGCATGCGCGCCAGCCAATATAATGCGGCATCACAATCGGAACCACGCAGCGACTTGTGCAGCGCCGAGATCAGGTTGTAGTGGGCCTCGAGGTCCTTGTCGTACAAAGGCGCTCGCCGCTGCAACAGACGCAGCATGGCGGTGGCGTCCAGCCGCTCGCCGGAGTCCGGGTCGCTGACCGGCTGCAGCCGAAACAGCAGCTCACAGCAGTTCAGCAGGTAGCGGCCATCGCCATCGGCCAGTTCCAGAAGCAGTTGGCGCGCATCATCAGTCAGCGGCAAACGCTGTTGCTGATAAGCTTCGGCGCGCTGCAGCAACTGTGCCAGCGCCTGCTCGTCGAGCCGCTGCAGCACCAGCACCTGCAGCCGGGACAACAGGGCACTGTTGAGCTCAAACGACGGGTTTTCGGTGGTGGCTCCGATCAGCACAATGCTGCCATCTTCCACATAGGGCAGAAAGCCATCCTGCTGGGCACGGTTGAATCGGTGAATTTCGTCGACGAACAGCAGCGTACCCTGACCCTGTTCACGTTGCTGGCGGGCGGCACCGAAAATCTTTTTCAGCTCGGCCACACCGGAGAAGATCGCCGAGATCTGCACAAATGTCAGCCCGCCAACGCCGGCCAGCAAGCGAGCCAGAGTGGTTTTGCCGCTGCCCGGCGGACCCCACAACACCAGCGAAGCCAGCCTGCCGCTGGCGATCATGCGCCCCAGCGGGGCATCGTCCGCGAGCAGGTGCTGTTGCCCGGCGACATCGGCAAAGCGCTGCGGCCGCAGCACATCGGCCAGTGGCTGGTTGCCGGCTGGGTCGGGAACGCTTGTGCCTGGGGTGCCGCTCATGGGCATATTGTAGCGTTGCTGGGGATGCCTGCGCTGGGTGCAACGATGACGGCAAGACGCATTGCCCAGGCTGATTCAGCGGTCATCTGCAGACAATTCACGATAAATTGCTTACCTGGTAAGACACTACTATGATGAAAGCGTCACCGAGCAGAGGATGCAGCCATGGCGACGCTGACGGAAAAGGGGCAGGTTGTGATTCCAGCCAGAATCCGGCGCAAATATGGGCTGATACCAGGTACCAAGATTGATTTTGTCGACAACGATGGCTGCATACGCCTGCGCATCACTCGACCTGTACCGGCATCAACGGTCGATGAGGGCTTTGGCATGATTCGCTGCACCGACACTGGCCGTCCGCGGCGATTGTCCGAGTTCGATCCGGCTGCAATGGTAGCGCGCAAGCAACGATGATTGCCGTCGACACCAATATCCTCGCGCGATTTTACTGCGACGACCCGAACGATGCAGAAGCCGCGCAGCAACGCCCAGAGGTATTGCGCCTGTTCCAGAATGCCGATGCCATCTATGTAACGGTTGCGGTCATGCTTGAGTTTGAGTGGATCATGCGTGGTTTCTATCAACGCACACGGGAAGACTTCATGCTTGTTGTGCGGCATTTACTGGGTCTGCCAAATGTCACCGTGAAAGATTGGGAAGCCGTCGATGATGCTTTGACTTTGCATGGCAAAGGTCTGGACTTTGCCGATGCGCTGCACTGGTCGCGATGTCGACACTGCGAGCACATGATCAGTTTTGATGACCGCAGATTTTCGCGCAAACTCAGACGACTTGAGCTTGCAGCGTCGGTCATGACTCCCGCTGATTTCCTTGAGCAGTGAACTCCTTGGCTTGATGACAGTTCATCCGGTCGCTGACAAGTCTCCGGTTCATGCCAGTTCAGGAAACCAGTGCCGGGTGCGGTTGGCAAAAGCCACCAGCGACAGCATTACCGGCACTTCCACCAGCACACCGACCACGGTGACCAGAGCGGCACCGGAGTTCAGTCCGAACAGGCCGATGGCCACGGCGACGGCCAGCTCAAAGAAATTCGAGGTGCCGATCAAGGCACACGGTGCGGCCACGTTGAACGGCACCCGCCACAGCTTCGCGGCGGCGTAGGCGATGGCGAAAATGCCGTAGGACTGCAGCAACAGCGGCACCGCAATCAAACCGATCAGCAGCGGCTGGGCAATGATGATGTTGCCCTGAAAGCCGAACAGCAGCACCACCGTGGTGAGCAGGCCGAGGATAGACAGCGGCTTGACGCGGTCGGTAAAGCGGGTGACGGCGGCAGCGGCCTGCGCCTTGCTGGCAGTGTTGGCACTCAGGGCACTGCGCGTGATAATGCCGGCCAGCAGCGGGATGATGACGTACAGGCCGACCGACAGCAGCAGCGTTGCCCATGGCACCTCGATGTCGGTCACGCCCAGCAGCAATGCGACAATCGGGGCAAAGGCAAAAATCATGATGACGTCATTCAGCGCCACCTGCACCAGGGTGTAGTTGGCATCGCCACGGGTCAGCTGTGACCAGACGAACACCATGGCGGTACACGGGGCTGCCCCGAGCAGGATCAGCCCGGCGATGTATTGACCGGTGTTTTCCGGATCGATCAGATCGGCAAACAGGTACTGAAAAAACAGCACGCCCAGCGCCGCCATGGTGAACGGCTTGATCAGCCAGTTCACCGTCAGTGTGATGATCAGACCCTTCGGGCGCTGGTGGATCTGCTTCAGACTGCCAAAATCCACCGCCACCATCATCGGGTAGACCATGAACCAGATCAGCACCGCGACGACAAAGTTGACCGAGCCATACTCCAGCCTGGCCAGGGCCTGGAACAGCGTGGGCAGGGCATTGCCCAGCACAATGCCGGCGGCGATGCACAGCGCCACCCACAGCGACAGGTAGCGTTCAAAAAAGCCGATGTTGCTGGCAATGTCCGGACGGTTGTTGCGGTCAGGCTGGTTCATGCTGTGCTCAGGTAGTTGGGTTGAGTGCTTGGGTCAGACAATCTCTGCAATCTGATCCAATGTGGTCTGTAGCCGCGCCGGATCATCCTGCAGTTGCCGCAGCGGTTGTTGCAGCAGTGCCTCGATGCGGGCGCGCAGAATGCGGTAAGCGCGGTCAAAGGCGGCGCTGATCTGCGCATCGCTGCCTGTGGCCCTGGCCGGATCGTCCACGCCCCAGTGACTGCGCAGTGCCTGGCCGAGATACACCGGACAGGTCTCGCCGGCGGCGCTGGCACACACGGTGATGACGATGTCCGGGGTTTCCGTGAGTGCATCCCAGGACTTGCTGTGCAAGCCCGCAATGCTGATGCCCTCGGCGCGCAGCAGGGCCAGTGAGCGTGGATGCACCTCCCCGGTGGGTTGGCTGCCGGCGCTGCTGGCGTGCCAGTCATGCATGCCGCAGGCAGCGGCAAGCTGGTTGAAGGTGGCTTCGGCAAGAATCGAGCGGCAAGAGTTGCCGGTGCATAGAAACAGGATGTGCATGGGTCAGGTCTCGCTGATGGTCTGCGCTGGCGTGTCGCACTGCTGTCCGGCGCAGTACATCAGTGAGCTGAAATCCAGGCACGCGCTGGCCTCGCCGCCACAGCATTCCTCGGTCAGATAGCCGATCAGCGCCAGCATCTGCGGCAGGTTGGCACGGTAGCGCTGGTAGCGGCCCTGCTGGGTGACGCTGAGCAGACCGGCCTGGGTCATGTTTTTCAGATGAAACGACAGATTGGTCGCTGGCAGCTCCAGCTGCTGCGCAATGTCTCCGGCCACCAGCCCGGCGCTGATGTGTTTGACCAGCAGCCGGTAGATGTCCAGGCGGATGCCTGAGGCCAGACTTTCGAGCATGTGAATGGCTGTGGTCTGTTGCATAATTCAATACTACAACAAATCTTGAATTAATGCCAGTCTCGGCCTTGCAATTGACCATTCAGCAAGGATTGACTGGCTTGTGTGATCCGTAGCAGTGCCGGGCTCGTCCGGGCTGCGCCGGACTCACAAAGTCAGCTGATAAATCGATACCATGCGCTCACCGCGCCGGGCCACGGTCTCGCAGGCAGGTTTCTGGCACTGATAATGCATGCCGATGCTTTCAGCCACCCGGATCGAGGCCTGATTACCCGGATCAATCACGGCAAGCACTTGCGGCAATTGCAGCGCCTCGCGGGCATGTTGAATCAGTGCTCTGCCGGCTTCACTGGCATAGCCCAGACCCCAGTGGTCTTTCCACACCCACCAGCCCAACTCGAACGTGCCATCGTCCAGCGGCTGCAGGCCAGCCACGCCCACCACGGCAGCAGCGGCGCGTGTGGCGAGCACGCCCATGCAGATGTTGTGCCTGGCCTGATGCGCCTGCTGGCGGGCAAAGAACTCGTCAATCTCGTCTTTCCGCCAGGCCCGGCCATCGCTGAGGTAATGCATCATCTGGGCGTCGCCGGTCATCTGTTCCAGCGCAGCCCGATCACACGGCTGCCAGGTGCGTATGAGGAGTCGATCGGTACTGAGCAGGGTGGTCATGTGCAGATTTTAACCGTTTGCAGACACGCTGGCACGGCATTGGCACTGGCATCAGGTCTGGTCACGGGCTGCCTTTAGTCGCAGCAATGCAATTTCCACCCGCTTGATTTCACGCAGCAGCGAGGCCCGGTTCATTTCCATGAAAATCCACATTTTGCTCAGACCCACGGCAATGAACGCCAGCAGCATGAACACACCCCAGTGGATTTTATCGGCGGCGCTGTCTAGGGTGACAAACTGATAACCGCAATAAACGCCGGTGACAAAGATCACCAGTGTGACCACGGTCATCAGTATGGTCCAGCCGGCCAGGTTGCCACGATAGACCCGAAACAGCATGTTGAACAGGCCCTTTTCATCGGCCATGATGCTGTCCACATCGATCTGTTCTGATTCCAGTTGCTGACGGATTTTTTCATCAATGTTCATCGGTATTCTCCTGCGGGATTTGTGCGTTGGTGAAGTGTTCAAACGTCTGCCAGCAAGGCTCGCAGCTGTTTGCGGGCGCGATTGAGTCGGGACTTGACCGTGCCGGTCGGGATTTCCAGCACGATGGCGATTTCATTGATCTGCAGCTGCTGCAGATAAAACAGCTCGATGGCCTGACGGTCGATCAGCGGCAGTTGCGCCAGCGCGTACTGCAACTGGTTGTGGTCCTCGGTCTGCTGCTGCTGTCTACGCTGCGTGTTGTCCTCGGCATCTGTGGCGTTGCCGGCGCTGTCATCCGCAGCGGCTTGCAGTGGTTCGCGCTGGCTGGCGCGCATGGCATCAAGTAAGCGCCAGCGCACACGCCGATACAGCCAGCTGCGGAAAGCGCGCGGATCGTGCAGGCCGGGCAGTGCCCGGGTCATGCCCAGCCAGGCATCCTGCACCGCATCACGGGCCAGCTCCGGGTCTCTGGAAAACTTGGTGGCAAAGCGCAGCAGCGAGCGGTGATGCAGCTTGAACAGGGCGGCAAACGCACGACGGTTGCCGGACTGGGCTGCCAGCACCAGAAGGTCCTGTTCTGCCAGAGTGGGATCGGCTTGTTGTTTGTTTGCCATGCTTACAGGACGTACCGACACGGCGACAGGTTCATGCTGTGCGAATGTTGTCGGTCATGATCCATTCGGTGTGGTCGTTGCTGGTGTATGCCTGCATGACATCAAAGCCGTGCAGTTGATAAAACCGGCGCAGGCCAGCGTCTTCGATGGCGAGCCAGAAGCCACAGCCGGGAAAGCGCTGGCGAACGGCATCCAGCCAGGCTCCGCCGTAATCATGGCCACGCTGCGCCGGTGCAATCCACAGATAGCCGATGTAAAGTAGACCCCGTGCAAAAAGCGACCGGGCCAGATCAGCATAGCCCAGCGTGTCCGGGGTGGGTTGTCGAAACAGCACGCCACCGCCAATCAGGCTGGCATCCAGCTGCAGTCCCAGCACGGTACTGGTGCTGGCGTATGCCGGCCACAGTGCCACCAGTTCCTCGCGCCAGTCGGCTGGGAGCAGATCCAGAAATGGCCGGGGATCGGCACTGAGATCGATCAGGCGCAGCGCAGCGGCAGTGCTCACAACAGGTTCCACGACCACAGCCGGTCATGGTCTTCTGCCCAGCGGTCGCCGATGTCGGTGCGGTAATAGGCGTTGTTGATGAGCACGTTACCGATGCGGTTGTACATCTGCCTCTGGGCATCCTTCATGGACGTGCCGGTACCGGTGACGACCAGCGCCACGCCGGCATCGCCGGTGATCAGCCACTCGCCCTCAACCTGCTTGAGATGCATCAGATGCAGGCCTTCGCGCATGTTTTTGCGCACCACAACGACAGAATCACGGGAAAAGGTGTTGAAAGTTTTGGCATCCTCGTAGGGAAACGGTGGCACCACAATGAGCGCGCCGATCTGGAAACCGCGACGGGTCTGCAGCTGAAAATCCTCACCGCGGGCCAGCTTAAGCAACATCTGGCCGAGCGGTTCGGTGATGCCGGCACGCTGAATGAAAATGGTGGGAAATCCGAACCTGGTGGTAAATTCCAGCGGATAGATGCCGCTGCCGTTGACGATGCAGTTGATGTCCAGCACGCCGACAAAGCCTTCCCGCGCCAGCGTCGCCTCCATGCGCGCCAGTGTGGCATTGAAGATCGGACTGTCATCTGTCCAGAACATGCTGGTGCCCATTTCGCCGGTGGCCACGCCGAGTTCCTTGGGAAACAGTTTTTTGTGTTCAAAATTGACGTTCACCGGTCGCAGGAAGCGTTTGCCGTTAAACAGCGCTGACACCGCCACCTCAACACCGGTAACGCGTCGCTGCAGCTGGAAATGACCGATCTGGTCACCCCAGGTTTTTTCATACGCCTTGAGCATGCGGATGATGTCGCTGCCGTTGTCCTCCTGGCCGACGAACAGCAGTTGCTTGAAGTCCTGAACTTCGCCGGAGGGCTTGATCACATAGCGGTTCGGGTGGCTGCTGACGTGTTCGATGGCGGTCTGAAACGAACTGAATTCCTTGTAGCCGAGAATGCCGACCTTGTGGCGACGCAACTCGTTCTGACCGAAGCTGCGATCCAGTTCCAGCCGGTCAGTGTACTCGGTGCCGCCGATGACCAGCTTGCCGGCAGCGCGCAATGCAGCGGCCTGCTTGCCGTAGCCGGTGTAGTCAAACACGATGAGATCGGCCCAGTCGACGTGTTTTTCCCAGTGCCGTGCTTTGGGCACAAAGCCGTCGCCGATCTCGTGCCAGGGACGGTACTCGTTGAACAGCTTGACGGCATTGCCCTCCTGCTGCACGGCATGTGCAATGTCCAGGATTTCACCCCAGCGGGAGACAAACAGAAAGCGCAGTTTTCGGGGATGGGGTCGTGGCATTTGTTCAGATGTGGGCAGTTTGGGGAGGGCCGATCTGCGCAACTATATACCCCGTGGCAGACGCGTGCAATCGGGTTAGAGTAGTGAACCCCGGCAGAAATACATGCAATTTCAGCGAGCCGGAAAGCGCCTCGCCGCATGACATGGCTTGTCACTCATGGCCAAGGCATGGCTATGAGTCATAACTCAGCGGATGAGTGCTTTCCGACTCGCCTGCGGGAGTGCTTTGAGGCTGAATTATGGCGTTGCAATACTGGTCAAGAAGTACCCATTCACTTTGGATTGCGCCTGCTACTGCAGTCTCAGGACGCGCTTTGAATGTCACAGTATTTCCGACGGGGTACACTAAACTAGCCAGCATGCGCAGCACTGAACCCATCCACACAGGGTTTGCCCCGGTTTACCGAGCAGATGCCGGGGTGCTGGTACTTGGCAGCATGCCTGGCATCGCATCGCTGCAGGCCGGCCGGTATTATGCGCACCCGCGCAATGCATTCTGGTTGATCATGGATGAGTTGTGTGGTGCCGGGCCTGGCATGCCTTACGCGCAACGTCTGCAATGCTTGCGCGACGGCGGCATTGCGCTGTGGGATGTGCTGCAGCAGTGCCGCCGCCGAGGCAGTCTGGACAGCAACATCCGCCATCAGGATCTGCAGGTCAACGATTTTGCCGCGCTGTTGCAGCAATGTCCCAGCCTGGAGTGCATCTGTTTCAATGGTGGCAAGGCAGCGCAGCTGTTTCAGCGCCTGGCACTGCCGACATTGCGGCAGCATGCTCAGCTCGCGCCACGCCTGCACGACATGGTGCTGCAGCGCATGCCATCGACCAGCCCGGCCTATGCGGCGATGCCACTGGCGCAGAAGCTTATCACCTGGCAGCAGCTGATCGGTCCACATCTGCAGCGGAGATAATCTGGCTTGTGGCAGATTCGCAACACTGCGTTGCAGATTGACAACAGCGCTGCATGGCCGCCATAATAGCGGGCAATCTGCAATTTAATCAGGGAAGTCGCGCCATGCGGAATCTGGCTACAGACAAGTCACGCATCAATACGCTGGTATTGATCGTCTTGCTGTGCCTGTCCACAGTGGCTTCGGCGGCCGATCGCAATGCCCATTTCGACATGTCGGGATGGCGTCAGTATCTGGCCGATCAACTGGATCCTGGGCTGTCTGCGGTCAATCTCAAACAGCACCCGGTTGCTGGCAACGCATTCGACTGGAAAGATGCTGCACGCTCGCGTCTGCTGCCCGATTTTGCCCGCAGTCTGCTTGATCAGAAGCAACCCGCTCTCACCAGCTACAATCTTAACAGTCGCTCGGCGGCACTCAATGTATGGTCGAGCAGCGGTTTCAGCCGTCCGTCCTCACAGCTCGCCGGCTTGCAGCAGCATTTCTATCAGCCCGGTTTTGCCGGACGCCTGAGCCGCGACGGTCTGTTCAGCATTGGCATGGTGTTTGCCGAACAGCAGTACGGCAATGCACTGCTGGATCAGCGCTCCAGCATGGCCAGCAACTATCAGCGTGGCTACTATGAGCGCCTGAACAGCATCAATGAAGTGCTGGCCAGCCCGTTCACCAACAATCAGCTGCTTAGCTCCAAAGGCATCGGTTTCGCCTTCGGCTATTCCTACAATCTGCTGCCGCAGGTTGAATTGCAGACCAGCTATCGCTCGCGCATCGACACCGAATCTGCGTATCAGATCATCGGGCTGTATGCCGATCCCGCCGAGCTTGATCTGCCGGCCCGCATCGGGGCATCGCTCAACTTTGCGGTGAGCGATCAGCACACGCTGCGATTGGGCGTCGAGAGGGTTCAGTACTCTCAGGTTGACAGCTTCATCAGCGGTCTGCTGCCGTCCAACCTGCTGTCGCTGCTGGGTGATTCCAACAGCCCCAGTTTTATCTGGAGCGATCTGAACATCGTCACCGCCAGCTGGAACTATCAGCCTGCCGACAGCTGGAATCTGGGACTGCAGTACTCCACCCGCACCCAGCCTTTGCCGCAGGATCAGCTGCTGTCTGATGCGCTGCGTTCGTCGCTGTCCAACAATGCCTATGCCATGTTTGCCAGCAAACAGCTCAGCCCGCTGAGCAACCTGACGCTGGGCGTCACCTATGCACCGGTCGACATCAGTTTCGGCGGCAGTGCCCTGGGCATCATCAGCGATGACCTCAGCAATAATCTGGAATTTGATCTGCGTCTGAACTTCAGTTACTGATCAGCTCTTCACTCATCTGGCCATTGGCTGCCAGTGCCAACTAGTGTACCCCGCCGGAAATACTGTAACGTTCAGCGAGTCGGAAAGCGCTTAGCCGCAAGGCATGGCTCGCAGGTCATGGTCATTCCATGGCCAAGAGCCATAACACTGCGGATGAGTGCTTTCCGGCTCGCCCTGCGGGAGCGCCCCTGAGGCTACATTACGGCGTTGCAATCCTTGACAAGGGCTTGCCATTTACTGCCCCAGACAGTGTTGTTCGCGCCTTTATAATGCAGCCTCAGGACGCGCTCTGAATGTCACAGTATTTCCGACGGGGTACACTTCCATCTGACATGCAGCTGCGCTGCAGCCTCCGCCACTGACACCATGCTGTCATTCATGCAGGTGTACAATGCCAGATTGTCCGCGCAGATTTCATTGCCCATGCTGTTGCCGTATGCTGTGCCATTTCCACGCTCAAATTCAGAATCCAGTCCATGTTTGACATGATCCGCAACTGGTATCAGCGCACCTTCACCAATCCGCAGGTGGTGATTCTGGGCATGGCGCTGGTGGGCATGGTGCTGCTCATCATGCTGTTGGGCAAGCCATTGGCCCCGGTGTTTGCCGCCATCATCATCGCCTATCTGCTGGAAGGGCCGGTGAGTCGGCTGGAGCAGTTCCGGGTACCGCGACTGCTGGCTGTTATCTGTGTTTTCGTGCTGTTTCTGGCACTGCTGATCATGCTGCTGCTGTTGCTGGCACCGCTGCTGTCATCGCAGATTGCCCAGTTTCTGCAGCAGATTCCCAATTACGTCAAGCAGGGCCAGGAGCTGTTGCTGCGCCTGCCTGAGTTGTATCCGCAATTCATTTCCATGGCGCAGGTCGAGGAGATCATCGGGCGCATGAACTCCACCGACATCACCAGCTATGGTAATCGCGTGCTGGCCTGGTTCTGGTCGTCGGTGCTGGGGCTGATCAGTCTGGTGGTGTTTCTGGTGCTGGTGCCGATGATGGTGCTGTTTCTGCTCAAGGACAAGGTGGTGTTGCTGAACTGGTTCACCCGCTATCTGCCCAGGGATCGGGAACTGGTCAGATCGGTATGGAAAGAGGTGGACCTGCAGATCGGCAATTATGTGCGTGGCAAGGTGCTCGAGATTCTTATCGTTGGGGCGGTCAGTTGGGCTGTGTTCAGCGCCCTGGGGCTGCAGTACTCGGCACTGTTGGCAACCATCACCGGCTTTTCGGTACTGATTCCGTTTATCGGTGCCGCCGTGGTGACACTGCCGGTCGCGCTGGTCGGGTTTTTCCAGTTTGGCTGGGGCTCGGAGTTTTTCTGGGTGGTGATGGCCTATGGCATCATCCAGGCGCTGGATGGCAATGTTCTGGTGCCTATCCTGTTTTCCGAGGTCAACGATCTGCACCCGGTGGCGATCATTGTCTCGGTGTTGTTTTTCGGCAGTCTGTGGGGTTTCTGGGGGATCTTCTTTGCCATCCCGCTGGCCACCGTGGTCAACGCGGTGTTGCGGGCCTGGCCGCATCCTGGCGGGCAGCTTGAGGCACCGTCAGAGCAGGCTTGAGCTCACAGCACTTTCGAGGCGAAATCGGCCAGTCTTGATCGCTCACCGCGCTGCAAGGTGATGTGGCCGCTGTAATCCCAGTGCTGGAAGCGCTCCACGGCAAAGGTCAGACCGGAGGTGGTTTCGGTCAGATACGGGGTGTCGATCTGCTCGACATTGCCGATGCAGATCATCTTGGTGCCGGGGCCGGCGCGTGTGAGCAGGGTTTTCATCTGTTTCGGCGTGAGGTTCTGTGCCTCGTCGATGATGACAAACCGGTGCAGAAAAGTGCGCCCGCGCATGAAACTCATGGAGCGCACCTTGATCTTGCTGTTGATCAGGTCCTGGGTCGCCTGACGTGCCCAGTCACCGCCTTCCAGCGGGTTGGTGAGCACTTCAAGGTTGTCGTGCAGGGCACCCATCCACGGGTTCATCTTTTCTTCTTCGGTGCCCGGCAGGTAGCCGATCTCATCGCCCACAGACACGGTGGCGCGGGTCATGATGATCTCGCTGTAGCGTTTCATGTCCATGACCTGGGCCAGCCCTGCCGCCAGCGTCAGCAGCGTTTTGCCGGTGCCGGCGGTGCCCATCAGGGTGATGAAATCCACATCCGGGTCCAGCAGCAGGTTAAGGGCGAAGTTCTGTTCGGTGTTGCGTGCCTGGATGCTCCACACGGCGTGACTTTCCTGGCGCAGGTCGTCAGCGACACGAAAACTGAACTGACTGTCACTGACATCCTTGACGATGGCTTCCAGCCCGTGTCGGCTACCGATCTTCAAACACTGGTTGGGGTACCACTGGTCGCCGGGCTGGCGCTGGCAGCGATACCAGGTCTGACCGGTTTCTGTGGTCCATGATTCCAGGTTTTCATACTGATCCCAGAAGCCTTCATCCAGTGTCTTGTAGCCATGGTAAAGCAGGCTCAGATCGTCCAGCGCCTTGTCGTTCTCATAGTCTTCGGCAGGCAGATTGAGAATGCGTGCCTTGATGCGCAGATTGATGTCCTTGGACACCAGCACCACTTCATGTGATTGCTGATACTGGGTGCGCAGTTCAATGACCGCATGCAGGATCCGGTTGTCAGCCAGCGTGCCATTGCTGCGCAGGTGCTCGTCACTGGCGTCCGGGTTGTTGTGGAAAAACAGACGACCGCTGGTTTTCGGCAACTCGACGGCGCTGGGATGTTGCAGCGGCAGACCGTCCCCCAGTGAGCCGAGATCGCCTGCGGCCTGCATCAGATCGCTGATAAAGCGACTGACCTGGCGCACATTGCGTGAGACCTCTGACAGTCCCTTCTTGGCCGCATCCAGCTCCTCCAGCACGACCATGGGGATGTAGACATCGTGCTCTTCAAAGCGGAACAGGGCGGTGGGATCATGCATCAGCACATTGGTATCGAGTACGTACAGTCGCTTGTTGTCGGTCATGCTGGACTCATCTGTGCAGGGGTTGGCAGCAGCCCGGAGCGCCGCCCCGCTGGTGCCGGGAGCGCCAGTCCGGGTTCGGCATCATGGCGCTGAGATGTGGGGAGCGATGTCAGTGACTGGCATGCAGCTGTTGCGCTGCGGCCAGCACCTCTTCGACATGGCCTGGGACCTTGACCTTGCGCCATGCATGGCGCAGTACGCCCTTGCTGTCGAGCAGAAAAGTACTGCGCTCAATGCCCATGACCTTGCGCCCGTACATGTTTTTTTCCTTGATCACATCAAAGTAACGGCACAACACTTCCTCGCTGTCGGACAGCAGATCAAAGGGCAGATCAAACTTGGCACGGAAGTTGTCATGGCTTTTCAGGCTGTCACGTGACACCCCGACGATGGCGGTGTTGCAGTCACGGAATGCCTGGTAATGCTCGGCGAAACCCTGGCTTTCGGTGGTGCAGCCTGGGGTGTTGTCTTTTGGATAGAAATAGATCACCAGCTGTTGGCCGAGAAAATCGCCGCTGCCAAGCTGCTGGTCGCCGGTGGCGGGTAAAGGGATGTTGTCAACGGCATCGTTGATTGCCGGGACCTTGCTTTTGCTCATAGAATAGCGCCTTTGTGGATAGCATCATGAGACCAGTGGTCAGAATACTGATATGCGCGATAACCCGCAAGTAGATTTGATGATTCATGCAACGGGTGTTGCTGCTGGTGGGGTGTATGCACATGCCTGATGCAGCGCTGGACGGCAGCATGGTCGCTCTGGTGACGCCGATGCATGCCGACGGCAGCATCGACCTCGACGCCTGGGCGCGGCTGCTGCAACTTCAGGCCAGAGCCGGTACCGATGCGGTGGTGGTGGCCGGCACCACCGGCGAGGGCGCAGCTCTGTACAGCGATGAGATTACCGCACTGGTGCAGGCTGCGGTCACGGTGTTTGGCCCACACGGCAAGGTGATTGCCGGCATCGGCAGTGCCGCCACTGCCGACAGTCTGCAACGACTGGCGCTGGCACAGACCGCTGGTGCGGATGCGGTGCTGGCGGTTACACCTTATTACAACAAACCGCCGCAGCAGGGCCTGCTGGCGCATTACCGCCGCGTCGCCGATGCCGCCAGGGTGCCACTGCTGCTCTACAACGTGCCCACACGCACAGGGGTGGATCTGCTGCCGGATACGGTGTCCGCACTGGCTGCACATGAGCGCATCGTTGGACTCAAGGAGGCCAATGCTGAAGCCGGTCGTCTGCAGGCGCTGCAAGCGCTGCTGGAAGACGATTTCATACTGCTCAGCGGCGACGACAACAGTTGCACAGAGAGCATGCTCAGTGGTGCCCATGGCGTGATTTCGGTGGCTGCCAATCTGGTTCCGGCGCAATTTGCCCGTCTGGTTGCGCTGGCTCGGGCCGGGGATCAGGCCGGTGCCAACAGTCTGCAGCAGTCATTACAGCCACTGTTTGCCACGCTTAACGCCATCAGCAACCCCATTGCGATAAAATGGGCGCTGGCCAGTGTTGGCCAGATCGATTCCGGCATTCGTTTACCGCTGATATGGATGCCCGCTGATTTGCAACATCAGCACCTGCCAGTGATCCAGACAGCCTGGGAACGCGACCAGGCGCTGCTGGCAACACTCAATGACTCAGGTTGACCCAATGACTGTAACCATCCGCTTCACGCTCATGCTGCTGACCGGCTTTCTGTTGACGGCCTGTGGCGCGGGACGCCAGGGCATCTACATCGACAGCGATGAGGTGGAACCCCTGCGGGTACCGGAAAATCTGGATCGGCCCGCCACCGGCACAGCGCTCTATGTCCCCGGTGTGTCGGCACCGGAACTGGCTGGTCTGCGAGACGCGGCCAAGCCACCGCTGGTGCTCAGCAGCGAAGAGGCTAGCGCATCCGGCATCAGCATCGGCTATGGCGATGGTGCCCTGTACATGCTGATTGAGGACTCCCCGGCCAGCGTGCACCGGCGCCTGGGTTTTGCCCTCAATCGCGGCCCCATGCGACTGCGTGAGCAGCAGCCGCCGGGGCTGGCTTACGAATTTTTCTATCGCCAGCCGGAGGAGAGCAAACCCAAACAGGGCTTTTTCGGCGGCCTCTGGGATGTCATGACATTCTGGAGCAGTGACGAGGAGATCGATTACAGCGGCAACTATCGGGTCAGCATTCAGCCCGACACCAACAATCCGGCACACACACGCGTGTACCTGTATGACGAGGAAGACCGGCCGGCAGACTCTGACCGCGCCGACATGATTTTCACCCACCTGCAGGAACGGCTCGGCTGAGCAAAGCGCACGATCAAAGGGCGTTCCATGCAGGATTGGGCAGAGGTTTTTCAGTAAGGCCGTGGTTCAGTCACAGTCATGCAGCCAGTTCAGCACGGCCTGCATGGAGTCGCTGACGGCAGCAGAATCTGTGCCGCTGGCGGACAATGCGGCGGCAATGCGCGCGGTGGCCTGTTTGCCCGCTTCCACTCCCCATTGATCAAACGGATTGCAGCCGATCAGGCTGGCCAGGGTGAAGGTCTTGTGCTCATGACAGGCCAGCAGTGCACCCACAGTGGCCGCGTCCAGCGCTGGCAACAGCAGTGCCGTGACCGGCCTTTGCCCTGGCAGCGCGCGCACCGGATCGGCTTGCTGATCACCACCTGCCAGAGTTTCCCACTGGCCCAGCAGCTGCGCCAGCAGCAACTGCATGCCGGCATCGCCTGAGTGCGGCAGCACCCCCACCAGTTCCACTGGCCAGTCGCGCTCACCCTGGTGCAGCAGTTGAAACATGGCATGCTGCGAGCCTGGTCCATCACCCCCAAAAACCAGCGCCGCCGAAGGCAGTTGCAGGCGCTGGCCTGTGGGATCCACGCACTTGCCATTGCTCTCCATTTCCAGCTGCTGCAGCCAGTTGCTGAACAGCTGCAGGCCGGGATGATAGGTGAACACTCCGCGCGCCGGAAAGCGACGAATGCAATGGTTCCAGAAATCCAGCAGCGCCAGCTGTACCGGCAGATTCTCTGCCATGGGCTGCTGCAGAAAGTGCCGATCCATGGCCTCGGCAGCTTGCAGCAGGCTTAGAAACTGCGCACTGCCGATGACTGCCGCAGTGCTCAGGCTGACCGTTGAGGCAAAACTGTAGCGGCCACCGACCCATGGCCACAACGGCAGAATATGCTGCGCTTGAATGCCCAGAGCCTGTGCCCGTTGCGGGGCGGCGGTGACCACCAGTTCGGGGCATTGCTGCCAGTCGCGCAATTGTTGCCAGTTGAACAGGGTTTCGCTGGTGCCCAGACTTTTGGACACGACGATCACCTGGGTGGTGGCCGGATCCAGTCGTGCGCGCAGCATAGGCCAGTGCAGATCGGGGCCGGACATGAAATGCACCGCAGGGACATGCTCGCCGCCAGGCTGTTGTGCCGCCAGCGCATTGATCAGCAGGCGCGGACCTAGCTCAGAGCCACCGATGCCGATGTGGACAACGTCGGTAATTTTGCGGTCATCTGTGCTGCGACCGTGGTGCAGGCAATCGGCGATGTGCAGCATGCGCTGGCGCGCGGCGAGCACGTCGTCAGCAGTGGTATCCGGCAGATACCTGGCCGGCTCTGCAGCACGCAGCGCCATGTGCAAGGCCGCTTGCTGCTCGCTGCAATTGACCGGCGCCCCGGCATACAGCGCGCTGCGTGCCGCCGGGACAATCTGATCGGCCATGTCCTGCATCAGGGTCAGGGCGCTGTGCGGCAATTGATTGTGACGGCGCAACAGACGGAAGCCGTCAATGCAGATGTCGGGGCAGGGGTCGTCGCGCCAGGCCTGAGTCAGGGCCTGGCTGCGCAAGGTTGCAATGGTTTGCGGAGCAGTCATCCCGGCTGGTCCGCTCAGGGGGGCAAAGAGGGTTCAGGCAGCCTGGGCTGGAATGGTGCCGGCGGTGTGGGTGATGCGATTGTCGGCATCGACGTAAATCAGTGCCGGGCGATGCAGCACGGCCTCGTTCTCCTGCAACTGCGAGTAGGCGCAGATGATGACCAGGTCACCCGGATTGGCCAGATGCGCTGCGGCACCATTGACGGAGATGATGCCGCTGCCGGCTTCCGCGTTGATGGCATAGGTGACAAAACGCTGACCATTGGCGATATTGTAGATGTGGATCTGTTCGAACTCGCGAATGCCTGAAGCATCCAGCAGATTCGTGTCAATGGCGCATGAGCCCTCATAGTCCAGCTCGGCGTGGGTCACGCTCACGCGGTGCAGCTTGGCTTTGAGCATGGTCAGGTGCATGGTGGTCTCCATCCGTTGTTACCGGGTTCAGGCAATGCTTATGACAAACCTGAGTCAATTAAATGCGGACGCACATGATACAAAAAAACCCCTCCTGATGCAGGAGGGGTTGTTTTGGTGTTTTCTTGCTTGTATTGCCCGTTGCGCCCGCTAGACAGTGTTTATGGAGTGCTATCTAACTGGTGGTAATCTTACCACTGTTGTTGCAAAAAAGCCAAGGATTATTGCAAAAAAGTTAACAGGCCAACTTTTCGATGTACACGAGTTGCAGTGTAGCGCATCAAGTATTCAATAAAATATCTATAAATCAATAATATAGATGATTAATGCTTGGCTGAAGCGTTGTTGCAAAAAAACAACACTCAGATCAAATCGACAGCCAGATTGTCGATCAGGCGCGCGCCTGGCAGTATGGCGGCCACCAGAATGCGCAATTGACGATCCGAGTCGATGGGCTGCTGCAGGGTTTCTGCAGCGACGATCTGCAGGTATTCGACTCCGATGTTGCGGTCTCGCAGCTGCCTGCGACCGTCGGCTTCCAGCCCCGCAAGATCGCGCTCTCCCTGCCTGATGCGCGCCTGCAGCGACAGCAGGGTGGCGTACAACGCGGATGCCAGTTGCCGTTGCGCTGGCTGCAGGTACTGATTGCGCGAACTCATGGCCAGGCCACTGCTTTCGCGCACCACCGGAGCACGCACGATGCGCGCACCCAGTCCGAGCTCGTGGCACATGTGCTCGATCAGCAGCAGCTGCTGGTAATCCTTTTCACCGAACACGGCCACATCGGCCAGACTGATCAGCAGCAGCCTTGCCACCACCGTGAGCACACCGTCAAAGTGACCTGGACGACTGGCCCCGCAGAGCCGGTTGGCCAGCTTCGGCGGTGGCTTGATGATGACAGTGTTGTCGATGCCGGCCGGATACATGTCAGCGACGCCGGGTGCAAACAGCACGTCACAGGGGCTGGATTCCAGCGCCGTGCGATCATCGCTCAGCGTGCGCGGATAACGGTTAAAGTCCTCGCCCGGGGCAAACTGCGTAGGGTTGACGAACACACTGGTGACGACGACATCGGCGTGCTGCGCGGCCAGTTCAACCAGACTCAGATGGCCGGCATGCAGATTGCCCATGGTCGGTACCAGGGCGATGCGCCGGCCCGCCTGACGATGTGGTGCCAGCGCCTGTTGCAGGTCGCCACGGGAATGAGCTTCGATCATGTTCCGACAAGGCACACTGGTGTGCTGCGTCAGCGCGCCAGCACATGCTGCTCGGTGGGGAATACACCGCCGTGAACAGCGTCCACGTATGCCTGCAGGGCGGCCTGGATACTGCCATGCCCGGCGAGAAAATCCTGGCTGAATCCGGGCCGCTTGCCGGTGGTGATGCCGAGCATGTCATACAGCACCAGCACCTGGCCATCAACCTGGCGACCGGCACCGATGCCGATCACGGGAATGTGCAGTTCGGCTGTGAGGCTGCCGGCAAAAGCCTCGGGCACGCATTCCAGCACCAGCAGGCTGGCACCGGCGTCCTGCAGTGCCAGCGCCTCGCTGCGCATCAGTTGCTGGGCGGCATCGTTCTTGCCCTGATAGCGGAACCCGCCAAGCTGATGCACGTGTTGTGGTGTCAGCCCGAGATGGCCGCACACAGCAACACCGTTGGCACACAGGGCAGCCACCACATCCACCATGGGCCCGCCGCCTTCCAGTTTGACCATGCTGGCACCGCCTTCGGCGAGCAGGCGATGGGCGCTGCGCAGTGCCTGTTCGGCGCTGCTGTAGCTGAGAAAGGGCAGGTCGGCGATCAGCAGCGCATGTTCCAGCCCGCGGCGTACGGCAGCAGTGTGGTGCACCATGTCGGCGATGGTCACCGGCAGCGTGGTGTCGTGACCCAGTATGACATTGCCCAGGGAGTCACCGACCAGCACGCAGTCGATGCCGGTGGCGTCGATGCGCGCAGCAAAGCTGGCATCGTAGGCGGTGAGCATGCTGATCGGCTGTCCGGCCTGCTTTTTGGCCAACAGATCACGAATGGTCACGGTTTTGCGTTGGCTGACGGATGACATACTGGGGTGCAATCGCTGCAGTTCAGGTGATGACTGACAGTATACGCAGTGGCCTGCTCAGATGGTATCCATGTTGTCGCCGCAGATGCCGGGCGATGTTCACGGCCCAGGTTCTGGGCAGCTCGACGTGGTCACGGGTGTTCGTTGCGCTGGCAACGGTCTGCAACAGATCGCAGGCCGGTCGCAGTGCAAACTCGCGCTGCCACAGCCACGGGTGCGGCACCTGCAGGCAATGAGAATGCAATTGATGATTGCCCAGCAGCAGGATATCAATGTCCACGGCACGCTTGCCCCAGCGCTTGCGATGGCGACGTCGGCCGCAGGCTTGCTCGATCTGCAGCAGTCGCTGCAACAGCGTGGCTGGTGGCAGCAGCGTATCCAGCAGGGCCACGGCATTGAGGTATGCACCAGCGCGCAGATTGCCCCAGGCGCGGCTGAGGTACAGCGGCGATTGCGCCAGCAGGCTGCATTTGGGCATTTGCTGCAGCCGCCAGGTCACCCTGGCCAGCCGCTGTTGCGCCGGTTGCAGCCGATTCCCCAGCAGATGATCTCCAATGCTGGCACCCAGGCCCAGCAGGCAGATCATGGATTGAACCCCTCCCGCAAGGCAGCATTGAGTTTCTTCTCACCCAGCGTCTGCACGTAAGTCCACCAGTCTGCCAGGGGTTTCAGTTCGGGTTCGTCGATGGTGCGCAGCAGCAGAAAGTCGTAGGCAGCACGGAAGCGCTGCTCCTCCATCAGCCGGCGCGGACGTTTGCCGCGGGTACGCTGAAAGCGGTGTTGCAGCAGCCAGATTTCGCGACACATGGCGGTCACCCGCTTGGGCATGCCCACCGGACGCGGCTTGAGGAACAGGATCTCGTCACTGGCCTGCTGCATATTGAGCAGTTCATTGTCGTCGTTGCCAGACATTTGCATCAGACGTTTCTGCAGTGGCTGCCAGAGCATGGCCGCGAGCAGAAATCCGGAGGTCACCGGCAGCCCCATGGCCACGCGCGCGTCGGAGTTTTTCAGCGCCTGGGTCAGCACCGCGCTGGCCTTGAGCTTGTGGTCTTTTTCCAGCTCCAGCGGCACATCGGGAAACAACTGCTCCCACAGCCCGGTCTTGACCAGCATGCAGGTGGTGTTGAAGGCATGCCCGGTGAGCATCAGCTTGGTGAACTCATCAAACAGCCGGGCCGGTGGGATGTGCTGCAACAGGTGCGCCAGCACGGGGATTTCGGCGGCGGTTTTCGGGTGCAGATCCAGCTTCTTGCTGACCGCAAAGCGCACCGCGCGCAGCATGCGCACCGGATCCTCGCGGTAGCGGGTGCTGACATCACCGATCAGGCGCAGACGCCGATGCTCGATGTCGTCCAGGCCGCCGGCATAGTCGATGATGTTGTCACTGAGCGGGTCATAAAACAGCGCATTGGCGGTGAAGTCGCGGCGCAGTGCGTCTTCCTGCTCGTTGCCGTAGGTGTTGTCACGCAGGATGCGCCCCTGTTTGCCGATCAGCTGATCATCATCGCCGGCGTCACCCCGAAACGTCGCCACCTCGATCAGCTGGCCGTGCATGAACACATGTGCGAGACGAAAGCGGCGACCGATCAGACGACATCGGCGGAACACGCCACGCACCTGCTCCGGCGTGGCGTCGGTGGCGATGTCGTAATCCTTGGGCACGCCTTCCAGCAGCAGATCGCGCACCGCGCCGCCGACCAGGTAGGCGGTGAAACCGGCCTGCTGCAGATCGCGGATGACATCCAGCGCGGCATGGCTGATGTTGTTGGTGTCGATACCATGGTCTTTGCCGACACTGACCATGGCGCTGGCAGCACCTAAAGGCTCGTCGCGATCGGCATCGGCGACGGGCATGGAAACTTTGGAATCAGACTCGACCATAAACTTGCAAAGCGATTATCATAGCACCACCCCCAACTGACTGACACTTAAACATGACATTCGTAGTGACCGAAGCCTGCATCAAATGCAAATACACCGATTGTGTGGAAGTCTGTCCGGTGGACTGCTTTCATGAAGGTCCCAATTTTCTCGTCATTGATCCCGAGGAATGCATCGACTGTACCCTGTGTGAACCGGAGTGCCCGGTGGACGCCATCTACGCCGATGACGATGTGCCGGCCGACCAGCAGCATTTTATCGAGCTCAACGCCGAGCTGTCGCCGCTGTGGCCGGTGATCTCAGCGATGAAGGAGGCGCCGGAAGACGCCGATGAATGGGCCGACGTGGAAGACAAACTGAAGTACCTGGAACGCTGAGCTTGAACATTCTGGCCATCAGCGGCAGCCTGCGCCAGCAGTCACTGAATACTCGTCTCATCGTCGCTCTGCAGCAACGCGCAGCAGCTGATTGCAGTATCGCAATGGCCACCCTGCATGACATCCCGCTGTACAACGGTGATGATGAGGAGCGTGACGGCATCCCCGCAGCGGTGAGCAAACTGCGTGAGCGCATGGTCGCCGCCGATGCGCTCATTCTGGCCACACCTGAGTACAACGCCGGCATGCCCGGGGTACTGAAGAATGCGCTGGACTGGCTCAGCCGTCCGCCTGAACTGATGGCACCGACCTTTGCCCACAAACCGCTGGCGCTGTGCGGCGCCACCCCGGGTGGTCTTGGCACCACGCTGGCCCAGGCCGGCAGCCTGCAGGTGCTGCGGCAGTTCAAGGTGCAGCTTTACCCCGAGCATCTGCGCGTGTCGTCCGCGCATCAGCAACTGGACGCCAGCGGCAGCCCTGACCAGCGACTGGCCTCGGCGCTGGATCGCTGGCTGGCCGGTTTCATTGACTTTGCCGGTTACAGCCGTTCGTGACCCGGGCTGCTGCATACGGGCCTGGTCGTGGGCATGACCACGCAGTGGCAGCAGTGCCACCGCTTGCGCGCGACCGTCTCGCGCGCGCCGTGGCGGTGGCTTTGCTGTGTGTCGGCGCTGGTGCGGCAGAGACGCTGCGTGCCCAGGCGCTGCCAGCGGTGCTGCCGCTGGCCAGTCTCGACGGCAGCAATGGCTTTCGCATGGACGGCGTGGCCGCTGGCGATTTCAGCGGCATCTCGGTTGCCGGCATCGGCGACATCAATGGTGACGGCATCGATGATCTGGTGGTGGGTGCGTCGCGTGCCGATCCTGCTGGCCAGATCAGCGCCGGTTCCAGCTATGTGGTGTTTGGTCGAGATCAGAGCGCAGGCGGATTTCCCGCCAGTTTCAGCCTTGCCGGACTGGATGGCAGCAATGGTTTCCGCATCGATGGCGAGGCCGGCAACGATCGCAGTGGCCGCGCGGTAAGCGCTGCCGGTGACATCAACGGTGATGGCATCGATGACCTCATCATCGGCGCGGCGACAGCCGACATCGGCAAACTGCAGAACGCCGGCAGCGCGTATGTGCTGTTTGGTCGCGATACCGCCGTGTCGGGCGATTTTGGCGCGCAGCTGAGTCTGTCATCGCTGGATGGCAGCAATGGTCTGCGTATCGACGGCGCTCAATACGATGGCTATGCCGGCATTGCAGTCAGTGCGCTGGGTGATGTCAATGCCGACGGCGTCGACGATCTGATCATCGGAGCCGATCTGGCCGATCCCGGCAAGCGCCCCTATGCCGGCAGCAGCTTTGTGCTGTTTGGCCGCAACACCGCTGCTGTGGGCGATTTTCCCGCCACGCTCTCATTGGCCACCCTGGACGGCAGCAATGGCCTGCGTATCAACGGCGTGGCCGAAGGCGACCAGTCCGGCCGTTCGGTCAGCGCTGCTGGCGATGTCAACGGTGATGGCATCGACGACATCCTCATCGGTGCCTTCGCCGCTGCCCCCGACGGCTTGCCTCTGGCCGGCAGCAGCTTCATCGTGTTCGGTCGTGATAGCGCGATCAGCGGCGACTTCCCGGCCAGTCTGGAACTGGCCGATCTGGATGGCAGCAATGGCGTGCGCCTGGACGGTGAGAACTTTGACGAATTTTCCGGCTTCTCGGTCAGCTGTGCCGGCGACATCAACGGCGATGGACTGGATGATGTCATCATCGGCGCCTACCGCGCCGATCCCGCAGGCATCAGTCTGGCCGGCTCAAGTTACGTCGTGTTTGGCCGCACCAGCGCGTTCCCGCCGCTGCTGCGACTTGGTGCGCTCGATGGCAGCGACGGCTTCCGCCTGGATGGTGCCGCCGCACTGGATGGTTCCGGCTGGTCGGTGAGCAACGCCGGTGATGTCAACGGCGACGGTTTTGATGATCTGCTGGTCAGCGCCATCGGCGGCGATGTCGGCAGCGATATCGATGCCGGCAAAGTCTATGTGTTGTTTGGCACCAGTGCCGGTTTTGCCGCCGTCAACTCACTCAGCGGACTCAATGGTGACAGCGGCATACGCATCGATGGTGCTGCCTTCGCCGAACGCGCCGGCCGTCAGGTCAGCGCTGCCGGTGACATCAACGGCGACGGCATCGACGACATCATCATCGGTGCCGATGGTGCCGCCCCCGGTGGTCTGGCCTATGCCGGTTCCAGCTATGTGGTGTATGGACAAGCCGACAGTGTCGTGCCACCGCCGGTTCCGCCCGCGCTGGCGGTGCCGGTACTCAGCGGCTGGGGCAAATTGCTGTTGTTGCTGGCCATGTTGCTGCCGCTGGCCTGGCAAAATAAAGTCAAACAGCAATGCTGACCCCGATCACTCAACTGATTCGGGATGGTTTATGTTCAACCAGTCAACAACCCTCTTCATTAAGCTCTCTGCATTGGACAGGCATTCATTGACCGCGCTCATCGGCACGCTATCGCCGGAGTAGTCCGCCACGTTACGCTGTTTGCGCAGCGCATCGAGCACGATCACGGTCTGCTTATCAATCCCGATGGTCTGGTCAAGAGTCTGCAGCATGGTCATGTGATGGCCCGGCTTGCTGGTCAGTGTTCTGTAACCGTTGGCCTGCAATGCGACATTAGCCAGCTGCATGATAGCCTTATAGGCGGCGTCAAAGCGGTTTTCGGCGCTGATTTCCCGCACATGTGCATCAGCGATGTTACGACGGGCTGCCGACAACATTCGTTTGATCACAGCGGTGTCCGGCTGGATCCGCTGCAGACTGATCCCGACCAGGTTATTCAGACTCATCCTCACCCCCGATCACATCCATGCGTGGCTTTGTCATCACATCAGTGACAAAAGCATCCTTGGCACTCTGCATTTGCATCCATTCCTTCCGGTGATAAATTTTTGGGTTCACTTCCCGACCCAGTGTGGTCTGAGCATGATAAAGCGCGCCGACCACCTCAGCAAAACCGGCTTCACCAATGATCAGCAGGTCAATATCGCTGGCCGCAGTCTCCTTGCCGCTGGCCATGGAACCGAAGACAAAGGCTCGCTCGATCTTATCCGCCAGCGGTTGTAACGCCAAACGAATGACCCCGGCGATGCCAAATGTTTTTTTCACCAGGCTCAACAGTTCTGCATAAATCGGGCACTGCGGGTTGGCCTGATAGTGGTGCTGATTGCCGATTCTGGTCATGCTCAATATCCCCGCCGCCAGCATGCGGTCCAACTCGCGCTTGATGGTTGCCACACCCATCCCGGTCAGGCGCAGGATCTCATTGGTGTAGAAACTCCGCTGCGGCTGGCCGTACAACAGACCCAGCACCTTTTGCTGGGTCTCGGTAAACAGGGCATCGCTGAGTTGGTTCAAGAGCTTGTCCGATAATTCATATTTGATGAACTATAATTCATAATTGATGAATTATCAAGTCACTAGCTACACCCATGTGCCTGGATTGCTATGACCAGAAGCTGTACCCTGAATACTCTTGGTATTGCTCATTTGACATCCTTTTGCCAATGCGTAGAGACGAAGCGTTCAGCGTCACTTCATGCCTGGTTGTCTTGCGATGTGTTGACAAGCAAACGGTGTCACTCATAGCAAGTCAGCGCCGGCTGATGCTGCCAAGCACGCCGCGTACGATCTGGCGGCCGAGGTTGGAGCCGATGGTGCGAACCACGGTCTTGCTGAATGCCTCCCAGGTGGATTGACGTCGGCTGCCGCTGCGGCTTTTTTCCTGTTTCTGTGCGGCCTTCTGTTCTGCGGCCTGGGCCGCTGCCGCCTCGGCCTGAGCGGTGGCCTGCTCGGCGCGTCGGGTGAGGATTTCATGCGCCGATTCGCGGTCCACGGCATCGTCGTACTGGCTGCCCACCGGACTGCGCCCGATGGCGGCGGCACGCTCCTCCGCTGTGGCCGGGCCGATGCGTGATTCCGGTGGTCTGATCAGCACCCGCTGCACCATGCCCGGCACCCCCTTGTCCTGCAGGGTCGACACCAGCGCTTCGCCGACGCCGAGTTCGGTGATGGCGGTTTCGGTGTCAATGTCCGGGTTCTGCCGGAACGTGGTGGCCGCCGCGCGCACGGCTTTCTGATCACGCGGGGTGTAGGCGCGCAGGGCGTGCTGGATGCGGTTGCCCAACTGGCCCAGCACGCTGTCAGGCACATCCAGCGGATTTTGCGTGATGAAATACACACCGACGCCCTTGGAACGGATCAGCCGCACCACCTGCTCGACTTTTTCCAGCAGCGCCCTGGGGGCCTGATCGAACAGCAGATGCGCCTCGTCAAAGAAAAACACCAGTTTCGGTTTGTCCGGATCGCCGACTTCCGGCAACTCCTCGAACAGTTCCGACAGCAGCCACAGCAGCAGTGTGTTGTACAGGCGCGGGCTTTGCATGAGCCGGTCAGCGGCGAGGATGTTGATGATGCCGCGCCCGGACAGGTCGCTGCGCATGAGGTCGGACAGCTTGAGCGCCGGTTCGCCGAAAAAGTGGTCGGCACCCTGCTGTTCCAGCACCAGCAGGCGACGCTGGATGGCCGCCACCGACGCACTGCTGACGTTGCCGTACAACCGCGACAGCTCATCGCGCTGCTCGGCGACAAAATTCAGCAGCGTGCGCAGATCGGCCAGATCCAGCAGCAGCAGACCCTGCTCGTCGGCGACCTTGAAGGCGATGTTGAGCACACCTTCCTGGGTGTCGTTGAGTTCCAGCAGATTGGCCAGCAGCAGCGGGCCGATCTCGGAGATGGTGGCGCGGATCGGATGCCCCTGCTGGCCGAACAGATCCCAGAAGATGCATGGGTACGGTTGCGGCTGGTGGTCGCTGATGCCGATGATCTGCAGCCGCTCATCGATTTTTGGATGCGGTGTGATGGACTGGCACATGCCGGACACATCGCCTTTGATGTCGGACAGAAACACCGGCACACCGATGCGTGAAAAGGCTTCCGCCAGAATCTGCAGCGTCACCGTTTTCCCGGTACCGGTGGCGCCGGTGATGAGGCCGTGGCGATTGGCATAGCGCGACTGCAGCATGACCTGTTCAGTGCCGCCGCCGATGAGCAGATTCTGGCTGGTGGTTTCATTCATGTTACAAAACTCAGGTAGATAGGATTTACGCGCATGGCGGTGGTTTGATTGCCGCTATACTAACTCACACATTCATGCTCAGGAGTTACCCAGGTGTCATTGTTACAGATTTTACAACAGCAGCTTGACGACAAGGCGCTGGGTGCCTTGCAGCAGCAGACCGGCGCCGACAGTGCCCAGGTGCAGATTGCCGTGCAGGCGGCGCTGCCGATGCTATTGGGCGCGCTGGCCAGCAATGCCAGCCAGCCGGAAGGTGCCCAGGGTTTGTGGTCAGCGCTGGCCAAAGACCACGATGGCGGACTGCTCGACAACCTTAGCGGGTTTCTCGGCTCGCAGTCTGCGCCGCAGCAGGGTCAGGCGATCCTGAAACATGTGCTGGGTGCTCGCCAGCCGCAGGCGGAGCAGGCGCTGGCCGGGGTTGCCGGTCTGGATGCAAACAAAGCCGGCACCATGCTGGCAGCGCTGGCTCCCATGGTCATGGGCATGATGGGCAAGCTGCAGGATGAGCGGAAGATCGGCGATCAGCAGCAACTGCAGTCCATGCTGCAACAGGAGCGGCAGCAGCTGCGCCAGCAGCCGCAGACCGGCGGTCTGCTCAACATGCTGCTGGATGAAGATGGCGACGGCCAGGTCGGCATGGATGAGGTGGTGCGCCGTGGCGGGGGGCTGTTGGGCAAACTGTTTGGCAAGCGCTGACCTGGCCCAGACCATTGGATCAGACGGGTGAGTGACCTCAGCCCGGGTGCTGCCGGCAGCGGTTTAGGCTGCAGGCGGCGTGTTTCCCGAGCAATAGCCCGGTCTGATTGATTAGAATGGTGACTGCGCTGTGGCCGGTTCGGTGCTGCAGTTGCCTGCACGCAGACCAGTCTGCCTGTCGCCCCTGTTTAATCTCCGTCTGCCGCTTGCCGCCGGTGCGGCTGCCGTGAGCAGACAACAGGATCACCGATCAAAACCAACAACCATGCTCCATGCCATGCATATTGTTGCAGCAAACGCCAATTGATACGCACACAGCTTAGTGCCAAACCTATGCAAGCCACCTACAATCCCAAACTGATCGAAGCCGAAGTCCAGCAGCGCTGGACGCAAACCCGGCAGTTTCAGGCCAGTGAACTGGCCGGACAGGAAAAGTACTACTGCCTGTCGATGCTGCCGTATCCCAGTGGCGCGCTGCACATCGGTCATGTGCGCAACTATTCCATCGGTGACGTCATCAGCCGCTACCAGCGCATGCAGGGCAAAAACGTGCTGCAGCCGATGGGTTGGGATGCGTTTGGTCTGCCGGCCGAGAATGCCGCCATCAAACATGGTGTGCCGCCGGCCAAATGGACCCGTGAGAACATCGCCCAGATGCGCGCACAGCTGCAGCAGCTGGGCTTTGCGCTGGACTGGTCGCGAGAGTTTGCCACCTGCGATCCGGATTATTACCGCTGGGAACAGCTGATGTTCACGCGGCTGATGAAACAAGGCCTGGTCTACAACAAACTGGCTGAGGTGAACTGGGATCCGGTGGATCAGACCGTGCTCGCCAACGAGCAGGTGGTGGAAGGGCGCGGCTGGCGCTCGGGCGCGCTGGTGGAACGGCGCGAGATTCCGCAGTGGTTTCTGAAGATCACCGCCTACGCCGACGAACTGCTGGACGGCCTGGACGACCTGCCGGACTGGCCGGACGCGGTAAAAATCATGCAACGCAACTGGATCGGCCGCTCGCACGGGGCCGAGATCCGTTTCCAGGTGGCCGACAGCGACACCATGCTGGAGGTCTACAGCACGCGTCCGGACACCCTCTATGGCGCCACTTACATGGCGGTGGCAGCGCAGCATCCGCTGGCCGTGCAGGCGGCGGCAGACAATGCCGACATCGCTGCTTTTATCGAGCAGTGCCAGCGCAGCGGAACCGCCCAGGCGGATCTGGATCGGGCGGAAAAACTCGGCATCGACAGCGGCTTTAAGGCCGTACATCCGCTGACCGGCAAGCCGATACCAATCTGGATCGCCAATTTCGTGCTCATGAGCTATGGCACCGGCGCGGTCATGTCGGTGCCGGCTCACGACGAACGCGATCATGCCTTTGCCAGCAAATACGGCCTGCCGATCGTGCCGGTGATTCAGCCACCGGCTGAGCTCGAACTGCCTGCTGACGTGGCTTATACCGGCAGCGGCACACTGATCAACTCGGCCGAATTTGACGGCCTCAGCAGCGATCAGGCCAAACTGGCCATGGTGCAGCGATTGGCCGAGCAGGGTCTTGGCCAGGCCAGTACACAATATCGCCTGCGCGACTGGGGCGTGTCGCGACAGCGCTACTGGGGCTGTCCGATACCGGTGATCTACTGCCAGCACTGCGGCGCGGTGCCGGTGCCGGAAGATCAGCTGCCGGTGCTGTTGCCGGAGGATGTCGCCTTCAGTGGTGTCACCTCGCCGCTGAAGTCCGACCCCGCCTGGCGGCAGACGCAGTGTCCGCAGTGCGGCAAACCGGCCGAGCGTGAAACCGACACCTTCGACACCTTTATGGAGTCGTCCTGGTATTACGCCCGCTACTGCTGTCCCGGGGCGCAAGACATGGTCGACGAGCGGGCCGATTACTGGCTGCCGGTGAACCAGTACATCGGTGGCATCGAGCATGCCATCATGCATCTGCTGTATTTCCGCTTCTATCACAAGCTGCTGCGCGATTTCGGCATGGTGCACAGCGATGAGCCGGCCACGCGCCTGCTGTGCCAGGGCATGGTGGTGGCCGAGACCTATTTCCGCAAGCAGCCCGATGGCAGCACCGTCTGGTTCGGGCCGACCGAAGTCGAGGTCAGCAGCAACAGCGCCGGTGATCGCGTTGCGGTGCTGCTGGCCGACGGCGCGCCGGTGCAGATCGGTGCCACCGAGAAAATGTCCAAGTCGCGCAACAACGGCGTCAATCCGCAGGATCTGGTCGAGCGCTATGGCGCCGACACGGTGCGCCTGTTTGTCTTGTTCGCGGCGCCTCCGGATCAGTCGCTGGAATGGTCGGACAGCGGGGTTGAAGGGGCCTGGCGTTTTCTGCGTCGCATCTGGTCGGGCATTCACCAGCACCTGCAGGTCGGTGCGCCGGCAGCGCTGGAACACAGTGCGCTGACCCCGGCACAGCGTGATCTGCGCCGCAAGCTGCACGACACCATTGCCAAGGTCAGCGACGACATCGAGCGCCGCTACACCTTCAACACCGCGATTGCCGCGCTGATGGAGCTGTCCAACCAGCTGCAGCGGTTTGACGACGCCAGCCCGCAGGGTCTGGCGGTGGCGCGAGAAGCCTGGTCCGCACTGGTGCAGATGCTGCATCCGGTGACCCCCCATCTGTGTACCCATCTGTGGCCGCAACTGGGTGGTCATGGTGACATTGAGCACGCCGGCTGGCCGCAGGTGGACGAGCAGGCGCGCGTGCGCGATGCCATCACTGTCGTGGTGCAGGTCAACGGCAAGGTACGCGGCAAGCTGGAGCTGGCGCCGGGACTGGATCAGGCGGCGACGCTGGCAGCGGCCCAGGCCGATCAGAATGTGCAGCGTCACCTGCAGGGTGTCAGCATCCGCAAAATCATTCATGTGCCGGACAAGCTGCTGAATCTGGTGGTGGGTTGAGCCATGCGCGCCGGCACGATGGCATAATGCTCGGCATGGACAGCATGCTCAGTCATCGTCGTACCCGATCCGCTCTGCTGCTGGGCTGCTGCCTGCTGCTGGGCGCCTGCGGTTTCCAGTTGCGCGGGGTGGCCGATCTGCCACCGGTGATGGCGCGCACCTATGTGCAGATCGCCGATCGCTACAGCGAGTTCGGGCGCGGCCTGGAGCGCAAGCTGCGCGCCAACAATGTGCAGGTGGTGAGCGAGCCGCAGCAGGCCAGCGCCATCCTCGACATCATGGAGGCACGCTTTGTGCGCGAGGCAGCGTCGTTCTCCGGTGACGCGCTGATCAGCGAGCTGCGCCTGACTTACCGGGTGGCATTTCGCCTGCTTGATGTCGATGGCAAGCCGCTGTCGGGGCGCAACGAAGTGGTGCTGTTTCGCGATTACAGCTTTGACAGCAGCGCCGTACTGGCCAGCCAGAGCGAAGAGGAGTTTCTGCGCGAGGATCTGGAGTCCAGCATGTCCACTGAGGTCATCATCCGTCTTGAGGCGCTGGAACTGGAACGTTCCTGAGCCGTCGCCGATGCAGCCGGTAGCACCCACCAGCGATGACATTGCCGCCATGCAGCTCGGCAGTCAAACGCTGGCATGAAGCTTTATCCCGATCGCCTGCAGGCAGCACTGCAGCAAGCCAGGCCGGTGTATCTGGTGGCCGGGCCGGAAATCCTGCTGCGCGAAGAGGCGGTTGACTGCATTCGCGCCGCGCTGCGCAAACAGGGTATCGGCCAGCGCGAACTGATGACCGCCGATCGCAGCTTCAGCTGGGATCAGCTGTCCTCCAGCGGCACCACGATGTCACTGTTTGCCGAACGCCGCCTGCTGGAATTGCGCCTGCCCACCGGCAAGCCCGGTGTCGCCGGTGCCAAGGCCATTGGTCAGTGGTTGCAGCAGGCGCAGCCGGATGCCGATGTGCTGCTGCTGATCGCCGAACAGTGGGCCATTGCCAACGAGAAAACCGCCTGGGTCAAAAGGGTCGAGCAGGCCGGCATCTATGTGCCGGTGTGGAACATCAAGTCGGCCCAATTGCCTGCCTGGATCGAACGCCGCATGCACGCGCGCGGGCTGCAGCCAGAAAGAGAAGTGCTGCCCTGGCTGGCGGCGCGCGTGGATGGCAGTCTGCTGGCGGCGGCGCAGGAGATCGACAAGCTGCTGCTGGCCAATGGCACCGGCCCGGTGACGCTGGAGCAGGTACGCGAGGCGGTCAGTGACAGCAGCGAATACGATGCCTTCAAGCTGTGTGCGGCGGTGTGGATTGGTAACCTGGGCCTGAGCATGCGCATTGCCGCCAGACTGCAGACCCAGGGTGCGGTGCCACCGGTGCTGGTGGCCACTCTGCAGAACGAGCTACAGACGCTGGCCAGCTTTATGCGCCTGACGCGCACGACCGGTGTCGCAGAAGTGTGCCGGCAATTGCGCGTCTGGGACAGCAAGCAGCCGATCATCATACGTGCCAGCAAACGCCTGTCACTGATGCAGGTGGAGGCGGCCATGATCGAACTGGCCATGCTGGATCGCATCGCCAAAGGACAGCAATACGGTGATTTCTGGCTGCAACTGGAGCGCTTGCTGCTGCGCCTGGCGGCAACACCGACGACGCATCGCGCCGCCTGAGCATGAATACACCGGGCTTACACCCCGCCACGCTGATTCTCGGCGGCACCTTCGATCCGGTGCATTTTGGTCATCTGCGGGCAGCGGCCGAGCTTTACGAGCAGCTGCAGGTGGACGACTTCAGAATGCTGCCGGCAGGCCAGCCACCTCATCGCGGTCGTACCCAGGCCAGCGCCTCAGACCGCCTGCACATGCTTAAGCTGGCCTTGCGGGCGCATCCAGGCATTCGTCTGGATGATTGCGAAATCCGCCGTGAAGGGCCGTCTTACATGATCGACACATTGCGCCAGTTGCGTGCTGCCATCGGTGCCAGGCGCCCGTTGCTGCTGGCGCTGGGACAGGACGCCGCCAACCAGCTGGCGCGCTGGCATCGCTGGCAGGAGTTGCCGCAGCTTGCGCATCTGGCGATCATGACGCGTCCGGACAATCCGCCGGCTTATCAGGGCGAACTGGCCGCCGTACTGCAGCCGCGCTGCATCGCTGACAGCGAGCAGCTGTGGTCGCTGCCGGCAGGTCTGGTGCTGCATTTGCCGATCACCGAGTTGGCCATTTCCTCCACCGACATCCGCGCCCAGATTGCCGCTGGCCGCGATCCGGCATTTCTGCTGCCGGCCAGCGTGCTGGCGTACATCCGTGAACAGGGTTTGTATCAAGCCGGGTAAGGGGTCAGGGCAAGGGCCCAGGATGACCGGGCACATGCGCAGGCCGGGATTCAGTCCGGCGTGCAGGCGCTGATCACGGGCATCAGCTGCTGGCGGATTTGTTCGCCTTGTCGTCCAGCGGGTTCTTCAGTGCACCCAGAATGTAGCGCGATTTCTTGTTCGGCAGCAACCGGTGCAGATCCAGCAGGATCAGGCCGTCAACGCTGTTGTTGAAATCCGGATCCACACCGAAGGCAAGGAATCTCGCTCCGCCGGGCTCGCACAATTCGGTGTACTGCTTGTACAGTGTGGGGATGCGTGAGCCCATCTGACGCAGGTTCTGTTTCAGAATCTGGAAACTGGTGTCGGCATCCAGGCCTTCGAAGCTCGGTGCCACGCCGTTGAAGCTGAACGGCTGCCTGGCTTCGGCCAGGGTCTGCTCGCTGCCGAAAAAGCGGTCATAGTAGGCCACCAGCCAGTCGCGCGCGGCGGCCGGTTCCTGTGCCGAGATGGTTACCGGACCCAGCAGATATTGCACCTCCGGGTATTTGCGCAGATAGGCACCGATGCCATGCCACAGGTAATCCAGGCTGCGTGAGCCCCAGTAATGCGGCTGGACAAAACTGCGGCCCAGCTCCAGGCCGTGCTGCAGGTAGGTCTGCATGGCCGGTGAGTAATTGAACAGCTCGGCGGTGTACAGCGCACTGAGTCCGTGTTGCTTGACCAGCGGCGCGGTGCGCACCATGCGGTAGGCACCGGCAATTTCCAGATTGTCGTCGTCCCACAGCACCAGATGCTCGTAGTAGCGGTCGTAGCGGTCCAGATCCCGATGCAGGCCGGTGCCTTCACCCACGGCGCGGAAGGTGTATTCGCGCAGACGACCGATTTCGCGCATCAGCACACTGCCAGTGTCCGGCCGTGCCAAATAGATGGCCTTGCCATCCTGGGTCTGGCCGATGCGCTCGCACTGTTGCAACTCGGCATGCAGCAGACGCGGGTTTTCTGCGCGCGGTATCACCTGCATGCGTTCACCGCTGCGGCGTTTTCTGCTCAGGCTGTAGACCTTGTTGCGAATGGTGCGGGAGTGTTTGCGCAAGGCTTCCCGCGAGCTGTCCTCGGGGGCACAGATCGGGGTGCCGATACGGATCGGCATGCGCGTGTGCTGTTTGCGCAGGAACAGCTGGCGCGGCAGCATCAGTGTGCCCAGAGGTCGGGCCAGCATGGCGACGACATAAAACCACGGTGAGTTGTAGGCTTTAAGATGTACCGGCAGCACCGGTGCGCCGGTGTGCGAGGCGAAACGCAGAAAGCCGGTTTCCCATTGCCGGTCGCGGATGCCGCGCGGACCCAGCCGGGACACTTCACCGGCAGGGAACACGATCACCGCCTGATCCTGCTCCAACGCATCGATGATGTTGCGGTAGGTGCTGGCGCTGGGCTTGCCGCCCATGATCTTCACCCCCAGCAGCAGATCCCTGATCGGCTCGATGCCAAGCAGGATGTCGTTGGCGAGAATCTTCACGTCGGGCCGGATGTCGCCGATCAGTTTCAGCAGCACGAAGGAATCCAGCCCGCCGAGCGGATGGTTGGCGGCAATGATGACGCGTCCGCGCGGCGGGATCTGCGCCACCTCGATGTCATCGACCAGATAGCGGAAATCAAACTGTCGCAGCACCGCCTCGATGAAGGAAAGACCTTGCAGGTGATTGTAGTCGCGCAGAATCTGGTTGGCGACATCCATACCCAGCCAGCGGCTCATGCCGCGCGTGATGGGGCGGGCAAACTTGTTTTTACTGCCGCGAAACCAGTCCGGAAACTGTTTTTCCAGCGTGGTTTCAAGATTCAGATGGACGGCAGGGCGGTGGCGATCCTGATGTTCGTGCTGAGCATCCATTGACATTGACCGGTCTACCTCAAGTGCAACCTGTATGACATTTTAGTGGCAGTCTAGTGTTCCTGCATGACAAAGCTGTGACACAGGTGACCTGTTCTGTGTTCACAGGCATTCCGACTCGCTGAATGTTACAGTATTTCCGGCGGGGTACACTAGCCCGCATTATTCATGAAACCGACTACTGCGATGCCTCCAGTACCCGCATCTGCGGCGTTTCGATCGGTTACGAATCCTCAACGTACTGTCAAGTACGCCTGCGGTTCGTTCGGTCGTGAAACACCACAGCTACAGGCACTGGCAGCATCTCGCGACGTCGACTCATGAATATTGCGGGCTAGTCCCTGACTGAAATGACCGTTGGCTGGCTGGGGTGCTGACAGCACCATTACACAAACGCTGCTGTGTCTGCAGTTATCTGCGTTGAATGGGTGACTGTGTATGCACACATCTCGACACTAAGGTCTGACTCATGTTGGCGGATCGTCCATCAACACCAACCTCAGTACTGCAGCAGCCTGACAAAGCTTGCGATCGTAACAGAGAAATCTGACCGCTTCGTTCACACCGCTCGCCAGGTATTCTGCGGCGGCAAGATGAACGCTGTCATACGCGCGAAGTGAAAATGCCTCGGCCATTTCGGCCGCGCGTCCCAGCAATGCGGCATCGGATCCGATGCTGGCATAACGCGGCCAGTCCTTCTCGAATTCTGCCTTGACGTGGTCAAGTTCTGATTGCGTCAATTGCTCCTGGCGAGCGAGACGGGCGTAGGCTGCACGCGCTTCAACATAGGCGATCTCATGCGTGGCAGCCATGTCGGCAAGGCGCAGCTGTTCCAGCACCTGTTCGGTGCCTGGCTCATCAATGTATGCCTTGACCAGTGCCGAGGTGTCCAGATACAGAATCAACGTCGATCCGCAAGCACCACAGCGGCAACGCTGGCATCTTCAAGCTGTGGACGCTCACCTCCTCCCTGTGGCCGCTCTCCCGACCAGTGCACCAGTGGCAGCGTCGATCGCCCGGATTCGTCCGTTTCCTCAATGGGAAGAATGCGCGCCACCGGGCGCTGTCTTGATGTGAGCAGCACATGTTCACCGGCACGAACCCGGCGCACATAGCTGGACAGTTGATCCTTGAGTTCACGAATTGATACGGAAGTCGTCATGCCGCTGCACTCCAACGAAAAGTATGTACATCATAGCATTTGTGGCCACATGATGCCGTGAAATGGCGATTCTTGTGGCCACATAAATAGTTCAAAGTGGCTATATGATCAATGATGTCAGTCATTGCAAGGTCCGATCGGCGGCGAGTTGGTGCTGCATTCAGCTGTCGGTGGCGCGGGCGCGGATGCGGATCGCCGCATACAGCAGCGCCAGCCCGACCAGCACGCCCAGCCACAGATCCAGCCTACCCAGCCGCGCCAGATTGTTGCCTAAGCTGAAGGCATCCAGCACACCGCTGAGGATGACCTCATCGTTGATGTCGCCATCAAAGGAGAAACTCATCGGCAACACCCCCTCGCCGAAGCGCTGGATAAAGATGATCCACAGGTTGTGGTCGGCCAGCTTGAAGCGATCCAGCAGGCTGAAATAGTTCTGGAACAGGCCGATCAGGCCGGGGATCGCCAGCGCGATCATCCATGGCAGTCGCGGCGCAAACGCCGACACCAGCAAAAACCAGCCGAACAGCGGCAGTGCCCAGAGCATCTGCACCGGGATCGCCACCAGCACGCTGGCCCACAGCTCGGGCAGGCCGGCCGGGGCCCAGATGGTTGACCACAGGGGCACCTCGGCGGCCAGCGCATAGCCTGAACCGACCAGCAGGAAGATCAGCTGCAGGGCAGCGGCGGTGAGCATGTACACCAGCGGCACGGCGATGCCGGCGGTGGCCAGCTTGCTGGCGATGGTGGTGGTGTCGGACACCGGCAGCGATTTCCAGAACAGGATGCTGCGGTCCTTGCGCTCGTCGTACAGCGCCCCGACCAGGTAGAAGAACAGCACGATCTGCATGATGCCGGTGAAATTGACCACCAGGCCCAGCAGCGGAATGCGCATCAGCGTGTGCTTGTCGCTGGTGCTGTTGGCGGCAAACTCGCGCATGGCCGATTCGGTGAACAGTCTGGTGTTGTCGATTTCCATGGCAAAAAACATGCCCATGATCAGCAACACCAGCACCAGTCCGGCAATGATCAGCGGTGCATAGATGAACGCCCAGCGATGCTCCCAGAACTCGCGTCGGATCAGAATTGGCAGTTGCGTCAGATTGATCATGCCGTCGCTCCAGTCTGGGCTGAGGCTGCAGCTGCAGCGTTGTTGCCGTTGGTCATCACTGCCACAAACAGATCTGCCACCGAGGGTGTGTGCAGCTCACCCAGCTGTGCCAGCCGCTCCCGCTCGACATTTTCGAACAGCAGCACGTGACGGCCGAACACCTTGCGCTCATGCAGTGGGCCCAGTGCGCGAGCCGCTGCCAGCTGCTCGGCGCTGACCATGACTTCGGCATAGCGCTGCTGCACGCTGTCCATGTCGCTGTGCAGCACGATTTCACCGTCGCGGATGAAGATCAGGTCGCTGAGAATGTGCTCGACTTCCTCGATCTGGTGGGTGGTGATGATGATGGTGCGCTCGCCGTCAAAATATTCTTCCAGCAGATGCTGATAGAAACGCTTGCGGAACATGATGTCCAGTCCCAGCGTGGGCTCGTCCAGCACCAGTACTTTGGCATCGATGGCCATGACCAGCGCCAGATGCAGCTGTACGATCATGCCCTTGGACAGTGACTTGACCTTGTCGTCGGGGCCGATTTTGGTTTCGGCCAGATACTGCTGGCACTCGCTGACCGAAAACATCGGGTGCACCGCCGCCATCAGCCGCACCAGTTCGCGCACGCGGATCCACTTCGGCAGGGTTGCCACGTCGGCGATAAAGGCGATGTTTTTCATCAGTTCATCGCGATCGTGCAGCGGATGCAGTCCCAGCACGCTGAGCTCGCCGGAGAAACCGGCCAGACCCAGCAGCGCCTTCAGCACCGAGGTCTTGCCGGCGCCGTTGGGGCCGACCAGGCCGACGATGCGACCCTTGGGAATGTCAAAGCTGATGTCGCGCACGGCAACCGTGCGGCCATACTGCTTGCGCAGATTGCGCGCATGGATCACGCTGCCCTCTGCCATGCTGCCGACTTGTGCTGTGTTCATGACGGTTCCTCCTGCTGGTTTTGCTCGGCGTTTGCGGCCTGTTGCAGCAGCGTTTGCAGCTGCTGCAGATCAATGCCGAGATTGTGAATGCGCTGCATCAGCTGTGGCCATTCCTGTTGCAGAAAGTGTTCCCGTTCACTGGCCAGCAGGCGCTGGCGCGCGCCGTCCACGACAAACATGCCCAGTCCACGGCGCTTTTCCACCAGTTCATCATCGACCAGCATCTGGTAGGCCTTGGACACGGTAATCGGGTTGATCTGCATCTCCAGCGCAATCTGCCGTACCGAGGGTAACGGTTCACCTTCGGCCAGTTCGCCCGACAGGATCCTGGCAATGGTGCGTTCACGCAATTGCTGATAAATCGGCTGGCTGTCGTCCCATAGCTTGCTCATGGCTTGTCACCATGCTGGTGCTGAACAGTACTCATCGGTTGAGGAACAGCAGCAGACCCAGATCCAGCATCAGATCGGAAAAGCTGAGCCCGCTGGCCTGATCGCCGGGCTGCATTGGCACCGCCTCAATGCTGGCGGTGGTCATTGGCGCTGCCTCGGGCTCGCTGCTGAACGGTGCCGGCGCAAACCACTGCGCGGCAAGCAGCACGATGGCGGCGACAATGGCAGCGCGATCGGTAACAATGCGATAGCGACGATGGCAGATGAGCATGACGGTCTCCACAGTGGTTCTGTTGACTAGTGTTGTATGTCAGTATAACACCATGTCACCAGAATGCAAGCCCGCTCTGGCATTTTTTCTGCCGTGAGCATCGCCGCCTAAACGGCGCGTTCACACGCTATACTAGTTTGTCGGGAGTGTCCAACAGCTACACGGAGTTACGCGTGATCCTGCAACCTGATGACGGTGGATTAAGCCGAATTGGAATTGCCCGCAGCCGTTTCCGGCGACCTCGGCAAGACCGCCACCGGCATGTTCACCAGCAGGCAGCCGGATGCCACCCGGCCGTGCAGGCCCCGAGCCCGGCATTGCTGTACTGATGCGCGACGATCCAGAGACAAACTCGGCCGCGGTGCTGAGACCCGCAGACCTGGCCACCCGCATTGCCGCCGGCGATGCCATGGCCGAAGTCGAACTGGTGCGCCGTTACAGCACCAAGATCGAGTTCATCCTCAGGCGTCGCTGCCGTGATGCCTCCATGGCCGCTGACCTGCGCCAGGAGACCTTCATCGTGGTGCTGCAGCGCCTGCGTGAACGCGGCATTGACGATCCCGAACGCCTGGCCGCATTCATTTATCAGACGGCGATCAATCTCGCCATCGGTGAGGCACGCACCTACCATCGTCGCAACACTCACCCGGACTGGGATGTCATCGCCAGTGCTGCCGACCAGCAACCGCTGCTCAGTGATCAGATCGAGCAGGAGGAGCGTGCCGAGCTGATCCGCAACACGCTCAAGGCACTGCGCCAGCCGCGCGACCGGCAGATACTGCGCCGCTTCTACCTCACTGAGGAGCCGAAAGAAAGCATCTGCGCGGCACTGGAAGTCAGTGCCGAGCATTTCGACCGCGTCATATTCCGCGCCCGCGCCCGCTTCCGCAAGTTGCTGGAGAAACACGTTGAGCTGTGAAAACCATCTTTTTTCACACCAGGTGAGAGAACTGCCGGCATGCTGACAGTAGGCATACAGGGAGCAGGAAATATGGCTTATGTTCGAGGGTATGGTTGATGAACCAGCATGATGATCAACGACAGCAGGAACGTATACAGCGATATCTCCTGAGCGCCGGGGAGTCGGCCGATTCGGAGCGCCTGGAAATCGAGATGCTCGACGATGATGAACTGTTTGCGCAAGTTCAGATTGACGACATGATTCGCGAGGGTCTCGTTACGACGAAGATAGAATCGACCGCAGGCAGCATATGGGGAATGCTGGGCGTACCCACCCGATGGCCGCTGCAAGCGGTCATCGGGCTCTTTACACTGGCCGTGGTGGCGATGGGCATCCGCATGCACACGCTGACACAGCAGATCGACCGACTGTCAGGCCCGCAGGTGCAGGTGCCGGTCATCACCCTGATGGAACAGCGCGCGCTGGCAGATTCGGCGCAGCCTGCTGCCGCAGACCTGCAGCAGGCGATACTGGAGGTGGATGTCTCTGCCTACATGACGCAGAGCTTTGATGTCACTCTGCAGGACAGTGCCGGCAGCAACACATGGCATGGCCTGAAGGCTGATCAGCGCGGCTATCTGACCGTGTTTGTGCCAGCGCTGCATGAGGACGTTGAACTGCAGGTCAGCAGCGCCGATGGCAGTTTCAACAAGACCTATCGATTGAACTGACACTATGCCCGGATTATTCATGACCAAACCTGCTGCGACGGCCCCAAGCCCAGCATCCGCGCCGTTTAGTTCGGTCGCCCATCCTCACCGTACAGGCGAGTACGCCTGTGGTGCGCTCGGTCGCGAAACGCCGCGGCTACAAGGTATGGATCCGTCTCGCGACGGTCGGGTCATGAATAATCCGGGCTAACGCCTGCTCAAGGCCAATTTACCGTGATCGTTGTCCGCCGGGTTGTAACGTGATGACATCGATGCACGAACCACCGCCGCAGCGCTGCCATCAGCGTTACGGCGTTTTTTGTGCCTGCATGATAGCAATATCAAACTTGGAACCACAACAACATCAGGAGAACCATCATGGATAGCAAGCAACCTTCATTGTTCGCCACCCTGGTCATCAGCGCCCTGGCGCTGGGCTGCAGCGCCAGTCCGATCAGCGTTAACGCACAAGACGACAGCGCCAAAGCAGTTGCCCCCGAAGCAGTTGCCCCCGAAGCAGTTGCCCCCGAAGCAGTTGCAGAAATACAGGAACTCACCAACTTCACCTGGACCGTGCAGTACTGCCAGGATCCTGCGCAAAAAGAATGCAGCAGTTATCGCAACATGGAACCGGGCGATGAGTTTCAGGTGCGCAACGTCTCCGGCAGCAAGGATGCCACATTGATACTGGTCAAGCACAGCACGCTGGATCGCTATGAATTCAAGGCCGCCATCAAGAGCCTGAACGACAACCAACTGGTGCTTAACTTCGATGACAAGACACTGCAGGAAAACAGCTGCAAGCAACTGACCGTGAACCTGATCAAGGAACATGGCCAGAACCGCAACCCGGGCAAGAGCTGTACCGAGCAACTCAAGGACGCCGGTTTGAAAATGTCAGAAAAACAGCTGGCCGCCAACTGTGCCCATGACGATTTGATGAACTGGAGCATTGTCAGCACCGGGGCCACCCCGCCCAACTGCCTGACCGCCAGCAGCGAATTTCGCGGATTTCATGCCATGTCGCCGCCTGATCCGGGTACTGGCACGGGCACGGGCAGAAACTGAATTCGCTTTAATCGCTCGCAGTGACTGTTACTATCCGTGTGTCCGCGCCGGCTGCCTGAAGTGTGGCTGGCGGCAGCGTTGCTTGCGCTGATTGCACCTCTGGTGTGGTCGGCCAGCGACAGCATGGTGTTGCCCGCCAGCGCAATGCTGCCGTGTCAGATTGTTGCCAATCACGGCGTCGACAGCATTGCCGAGTACCGCGACAGCAATGACGAAATCATCCGCTATGCCGGCACCTGGCGCGGTCGTGAGGGCAGCTATCTGTTACTGGCGGACAGCCGCGCGCACAGCGTGCGACTGCGGCCGCTGGAAGCACCGGCTCTGAGCGAACAGATCAGCCTGCGCAGCTGCCCGCCGCAGTTGCCGATGGCCGCAGCCCAGGCACTGGCCGATGCGGTTGATCTCAAGCTGCAGCGCTATTTTGGCCAGGCCGTGGACAGTGCCCGGATCCAGCAGTTGCTGCAGCAGGCAATGAACGGTTTTGACCAGGCCGGCTTGCTGGCCTGGCAGGTTGCGGCACGGAATGAATTGGCAGCACATCTGCTGAATCTCGGCCAGCTGGAGGCCGCGCTGCAACACTATCAACAGCTACTGCAGCAATACCAGACGCTGGCAGACCAGCGCGGCGTGGCCGCCACCGAGAACCTGCTCGGCCTGACCCGCTGGCGACTGGGCCATTTGCAGCAGGCCGAGCAGCATTACCGCCGCGCCATGCAACTGCGCGAGCAGTTACAAGATCAATTGTCTCTGGCAGGTTTGGCGAACAACCTGGGGTTGCTGGCGATGCAGCGCGGTGACCGCGTCGAGGCCCTGCGCCAGTATGAGCTGGCGCTGACCGTGTTCCAGGGAGAGCTGGATCTGCGTCGCGAGATCGATAATCAGCAGGCCATGGTAATGCTGCAACGCGAAGACAGCAATGTCCCCTCCAACGCACTGAACACGCTGAACAACATGGCGCTGTTGCTGGACGGCAATGGCCAAGGACTGCTGGCTGAGCGCTACTGGCGCAATGTGCTGGCGTTTGACGGACTGGTGGATCAACAGCAGGTGGTGGAGCAGGCGCGGCGCAATCTGGCGCAGATGTTGCAGCGCCAGGGACGGCTGGATGAAGCGCTGCTGCTGCTGACCGCAGCGCTTGATTATTTCGAAACCACTGATGCAGCGCTGTGGCAGGCCGAGACGCTGCTCAATCTGAGTCGATTGTATGCCCTGCTCGGCGATCAGGCAGCGGCCAGCCAGCACCTGCAGCAGGCGCTGGCATTGAACGTGGACGACGCCAGCACGCGCGGCAAGCTGTTGCTGAACCAGGGTGAGTATTTGCGCCAGCAGGGCAGCTTTGCGGCGGCGAAAAACGAATTCGAGCAGGCAGCCGGTCAGTACCAGCAGGCCGACATGCGCATTGAGATGCTCAGCGTGCGCGCCGAACTGGCTTACCTGCTGCTGCTGCAGGGCGACGCCGCGCGTGCACTGCCGCTGCTGCGCACCACGCAGCAGGAACTGAGTGATCTGGACGCCCAGCCGGAGGCGGCGATCACCTTGTCCAGACTTGGTCAGGCCCAGCTGGCAAGCGGCGATCTTGCGGCAGCACGGCAAAGCCTGCAGCTGGCCCTGCAGCAACTGGATCAGTCTGCCGATGTGCTGGCCGAATTCGAGACACTGGATCGCCTGGCACAACTGGAGCAGAGCGCCGGTGATCGCCAGGCCGCCCTGCGCATCAATGCGCGCGCCATCGCGCTGGCCGAGACGCTGCGCTCGGGCCAGTTGCCAGCGTTGCGTCAGGCCGAGTTTCTCGCCGCGCGGCGCTCGCTGTACGATCGCCAGGTGGCGGCGCTGCTTGACGATGGCCAGCCACGTGAAGCCTGGCGCGTGGCCGAGCAGGCGCGTGCGCGCAGTCTGCAGGAACTGCGTCTGGAACGCGTCGGTGCACAGCAGCGTGCGCAGCAGCAGCCACTGCTGGATCAGCGCGCCCGGGCGGTGACGCAATTGCATCAGATGACGCTGACGCCCGGTGCCGAGCAGGGTGCCAACCACGCCAGCGCGGTGCTGGCCGCACGCCGCGAGATCGATCGCATCGAAACACTGCTGCGCAGTGATGACAGTGGCCTGTTGAACAATTCGGTCACCGCACAGTTGTCGCTGGAAAAGCTGCAGTCGCTGCTGCACCCCGATCAGTTGCTGCTCAGTTACTATCTGCGCGGCGATGAGCTGCTGGTCTGGGTCATCGATCAGACCAGCGTGCGTGATCACAAACTGGGTGCCACCGAGACCATCGCCATGCAGGTGCGCTCGCTGCTGCAGCAGGCGCAGCATCCGCGCAATGCGCGCGGTCGTATCGAACAACTGGCCGCCGAACTGGGGCAGAGTCTGCTGGCTCCGGCCGCCGCACAGCTGGCCGCTGCCAGCGAGGTGCTGGTGCAGGCCGATGCGGTGCTCAACTCGCTGCCCTTTGCGCTGCTCACCTATGCCGATGCGCAGGACACAGTGCATGCTCTGGCCGACAAACCACTGCTGTCGGTGCCATCGGCTGCGCTGCTGGCGCAATCTGGGCAGCTGCAGCCAGCGTCCGCGCAGGATCTGGCCGGGTCCGCTGAGCACGACCATGGCGACGCGTCGAATCCCACGGCCTCAACCGCGGCCGGCAGCGGACAGCAAACCATGCTGGTGCTGGCCGACCCCGACTGGGAGGGGGCGGATGAACCCAGCCCGTTGTATCCGCGCAACAGTCTGGTCGGCCGCCTGCTGCGCGATACCGGCAGTGCGCGCCTGCCCGGCACGCGCCGCGAGGCCGAAGCCATTGCCGCTCTGCAGTCGTCGACCAGGGTTGATCTGCGCCTGGGGCGGGTTGCCAGCAGTGAATTCATTACCGGCGGTGGGCTGGCCGACTATCAGCTGGTGCACATTGCCTCGCACGGTCTGGTTGATCTGCAGTATCCGATGCTGTCATCGCTGCTGCTGGCCAACGAGCACGGCAATGGACCGGCGCTGTTGCGACCGCATGACATTCTGGGGCTGGATCTGCAGGCCCGGCTGGTGGTGCTCAGTGGCTGTGAAACCGGGCAGGGACGCATCATCGCCGGCGACGGCGCGATGAGTCTGGCGCGACCGTTTCTGATTGCCGGTGCCGAGCAGGTGCTGTCGTCATTGTGGAAGGTGGACGATCATCGCACCGCCATGTTCATGCAGCGCTTCTACCAGTACCTGCTGGTGGATCGGCTGGACAGCGCCCATGCACTGCAACAGACCCAGGCCTGGATGCGCTCGCAGCCGGCCACCGCGCACCCCTATTTCTGGGCCGGTTTTGTGCTCAGCTCGGCGGTGCAGACTGGTTAAAGATAATCTGCTAAGAGGGATCCACAGATTACACCGATTACACAGATGGTTATTGTAAGGGATGGTTTTTGTAAGGCATCCAGCACTGGAGATTGCCCACAAGCGCATCGGGACTGATATCAGGGGTTCGGATGGTTCGCTTGCAAGCATGCCCCTGCAGGGTGGCTACTCAGCCGCAGGCTGCAAAATTGTGAGTGGTTTTGCGCAGGGTTGTGGAGGCTATCCAAAATTGTACTTCATTCGAGAATTCTACTTCATTCGTGGTTAATAAATATCTGCTCGTGGCCGATAGTGACCAAAAAAATGCGGGGATTTAAGTCTGTGTAATCGGTGTAATCTGTGGATAAATCTGTGGATAAACAGGCCATTGCATATACATCAACGATGCTGCAGATATACCTGCTCGGATTTTGCTGTCCACTCGCGCACATTGCGCAGGAAAGCCTGATAGGAAGCATAAATTTCGGCGCTGTCCGGATCGGATTCGCTGAGCTCCTGCAACACCTGTGCTGAGGTTTTGCGCAGCTCGGCGAGCACCTGTTCCGGGAACTGGCGCAGCTCGACGCCGTGCTCACCGACCAGCGTCTGCAGTGCCTGCTGATTGCGCGAGGTGTACTCGGCATGGATGTCCAGCGTGATCGACTGGCAGGCGATGCGCACAATGGCCTGCAGATTGGCCGGCAGCTCATTCCAGGCCTTGGCGTTGATCAGGCATTCCAGCGTCGAGCCGGGTTCCTGCCAGCCGGGGTAGTAGTAATACTGTGCCGCCTGGTGCAGGCCGAAGGTCAGATCGTTCCACGGGCCAATCCATTCGGTGGCATCAATCACACCGGTGGACAGGGCGGTAAAGATCTCTGAGCCGGGCAGATTGATCACGTTGGCACCCAGCCGGCGCATCACTTCGCCACCGAGTCCGGGGATGCGGATTTTCAGGCCGCGCAGATCCGCGCTGCTGTCGATCGGCCGGTTGTACCAGCCGCCCATCTGCACGCCGGTGTTGCCGGCGGCGAACACCTGTACACCGTGGGGGCGGTAAATGCCCTGCCACAGCTCCAGACCGCCACCGTAGTAGAGCCAGGAAGTGGTCTCGGCGGCAGTCATGCCAAACGGCACGCTGCCGAAGAACTGGCTGGCCGGAATCTTGCCTTTCCAGTAATAGGCGGCACCATGCCCCATCTCGGCGGTGCCTGAACTGACCGTGTCAAACACCTCGAACGCTGGTACCAGTTCACCGGCACCGTACAGTTCAATCTGCAGGCGGCCGTTGCTCAACTCGCCGATGCGATCGGCCAGCCGCTGCGCGCCGCTGCCCACCCCGGGCAGATCACGCGGCCAGGTGGTGACCATTTTCCAGCGCCGGCGCGGCTGCTCAGCGCTGTCGCTGCCGCGTTCGGCTTGCTGGCCACAGGCGGCAAGTACGGCGGCACCGGCCATGGCACCGGCCCCCTGCAGCAGCTGGCGGCGGCGCGTGCTGATGTTGGGGCCTATACGCTGGTCCGGGCTGTGGCTGGAATCTGCGCTCAGCCCGGGATCAGGCTGTGCTGGTGGCTTATGCTGCATGCTGTGCTTATCCGCTGCTGGTGTTGTGCAATTCTGAGGTTGTTTCTGGTTGGTCCTGCAGTGCCCACGGCAGCGGCGCGGAACTGCACGGCATGCTGGCGTCGACATTAACGTTGGCGGTGGCCTGCAGGCTGGCGAAGTCAAACAGGCTGGGGTCGGCCAGTTGCGAAGGCTGCACATTGCCGATGGCGCGGAAGATGTTCTCGACGCGACCGGGATACTGCCGGTCCCACTGCTGCAACTGCTGCTTGATCGCCTGTCGCTGCAGGTTGGGCTGGCTGCCGCACAGATCGCAGGGGATCAGCGGAAAGTCGCGCAGCTCAGCCAGCCGCTGCAGATCACGTTCCCGACAGTAGGCCAGCGGCCGGATGACCACATTGCGGCCATCGTCGCTGCGCAGCTTGGGTGGCATGGCCTTGAGCTTGCCACCGTAAAACAGATTCAGAAACAGCGTTTCGACAATGTCATCCAGATGATGGCCCAGCGCAATTTTGCTGATGCCGTGCTCTGCAGCAAACTGGTACAGGGCACCGCGCCGCAGCCGCGAACACAGGCCGCAGGTGGTCTTGCCCGCTGGCACCACGCGCTGGACCACGCTGTAGGTGTCCTGCTCGATGATATGAAAATCCACCTTTTGCCGGCGCAGATAGCCGGGCAGTACATGCGCCGGAAAGCCGGGTTGTTTCTGGTCCAGATTGACCGCGAGCAGACTGAAATCAATCGGCGCCCGCGCCTGCAGTGCCAGCAGAATGTCCAGCAGCGCATAGGAGTCCTTGCCGCCGGACAGGCACACCATGACGCGATCGCCGGCTTCGATCATGCTGAAATCGGCAATGGCACGGCCAACCTGGCGCTGCAGTCGCTGCACCAGCTTGTTGTCACCGTATTGCTGCTTGCGTGCTTGTATCGCGCTCATGGCAGGGGTATCGTAATGCAATTGACCGATCGCTGCCAGTGAGCCTTGCCCGGTGACCGAACAGACCATAGCAGAAACCCTCTACGAGCTGCGCCAGCAGCATCGTGATCTGGATCAGGCAATCGCCGCGCTGGCGGCGCAGCCCAGCATGGATCAGCTCACCCTGAAGCGGCTGAAAATGCAGAAGCTGCGCTTGAAAGACCGCATCCGCTACTGGCAGTCCAAGTCCATCCCCGACCTGGACGCCTGAGCGGTACGCCGCAGCCTGTGCCAATTGAACTGGTCACAGATTACAGCCTTGCACAGATTGGTTTACCCCAACCAGATTAATCTGATCAGTGCAGTGAACGTGTCGATGCCAACAGTATCGGCATCCTGTGCTGTTCCAGCACGCGGCACCCGGGCACTGCATGGCTGAATCATTGGCGGTCGTTGACCGCTTCTGCCTGTTGCGGGCGATCTGATCCCGGTGGGGAGGATTTGCTGGACGAAGCCGGGATGGCCGTCGCCTGCGTGTTGTTGTCTGCGAGCGCTTCCAGCAGCTGCTTGTTGGGGGCCAATTGCAGGATGCTGTGGCGGATTTCCTTGCTCAGGATGAGCTTGGCATCGGTGTTGAGCTGGTCGAGCTGGTCGCCGAAAACAAACCGGTTTTCCTCGTCCCGCTGCAGTAGCCCCATTTCCAGCATCTGGTCGATCAGCTGCTTGAACAGCGTGCGGTCATAAAATTCCGGCGATTCAAACTGATGCAGAATGCTCAGTCGCTCGGCCGACTGTTGACACAGTTTCTCCAGTTCCACCCGGTTCAGTTTGCCGCTGCCGTTCTTGCCCAGCACGGCAAAGGTGATGTAGATGCGCTCCAGAGTCTGCAGCAGGGCATGTGCGATCAGGCGCAGCAGCCAGGCTTCCTTGGAGCCGCCGCTGGCGCGCTGGTAGAGTTGTTCGTGCTGCACCTTGCGCAACAGACCCAGACGCTGGAAGATCAGCAGGTGATGATTGATGATTTTTTCCAGCTGTGCTTCCGGCCAGGGCAGAAACAGCTCGCGCCGCAGCAATGGGTAGACCAGCCGGCAGATCTGGTGCAGGCGGGCAATGCTGACTTTCTGTGTGTGCAGGAAGCACGAGGCGATCAGTGATGGCACGGCGATCAGATGGGCCAGGTTGTTGCGGAAATAGCTGATCAGCACGCGCTGGCTTTTCTGCACCTTGATGATGTTGCCCAGCGAGTGCTCGCGCCGCTCGATGATGCCAAGCTCGATGCCGTAGGCGATGATCTCATCCGGCGTGCGTTCGGTCATGGTGACCCGCTCGCCATAGGGCATTTGCGGCAGCAGTCGCTGATACACCGCCAGCAGCTGGCGCAGATCCTGTTCATCCAGTGCATTCTGGCGCGACGCCAGCAGGCATATGGCCAGCAGATTGACCGGGTTGACGTGCGTGGCGGCGTTGATGTTGGCCATGATATTCCAGGCGATGTCGTCGATCACCGGGTTCAGCCATTGCTGTTTCAGCTGCTGTTCCAGCGGTTCCTGGTTCCAGTCCTCGTGATGTTTTTCCAGCATGCGTGTAAGCAGGATGGGCTCGCCGAAACTGACATTGACCTGGCCATAGTTGCGCCGCAGGATGCTGATCACGCTCATGATCAGATCGCGCCAGGACTCCTTGCGCTTGCCGGCCCCGCGCAGTTCATGATCGTAGCTTTTGCCTTCCACCAGCGCCTCGTAGCCGATGTGTACCGGCTGGAACATGACCGGGCGTTCCGGGTTCTGCAGGTAGGCGCGCACAGTCATGGCCAGCATGCCCACCTTGGGCGGCAGCAGCCGGCCGGTGCGGCTGCGCGTGCCCTCGATGAAGTATTCGATGTGTACACCCTTGGCCAGCAGGGTGCTGACGTATTCGTTGAACACCGTGGTATACAGGGCCTGACTGCGAAAACTGCGGCGCAGAAAGAAGGCGCCGCCGCGGCGCAGAAACGAGCCCAGCACCGGCAGGTTCAGATTGATGCCGGCGGCGATGTGCGGCGGCACGAAACCGCGCTCGTAGAGTATGAATGACAGCAGCAGGTAATCGATGTGGCTGCGATGGCAGGGCACATAGATGATCTCATGGCTGCTGGCGATGTCCTGAAACTCGCGAAAATGATGCACATCAATGCCGCGATAAATGCGATTCCAGAACCAGCGCAGTGCCAGCTCGCTGGCACGTATCATGGTGTAGGAATAGTTGGCGGCGATCTCGCGGGCGTAATCCAGCGCCTCCTTTTCCGCCTGTTCTATTGTCACGTCATGTTTTTGTGCATAGGTCGCGATGGCCTGCTGCACCACATCGCGGGCCACGATGCTGTCGATCAGCGTGCGCCGGTGCGAGCGGTCGGGACCAATGGCGGCCGCGCGGGTATTGCGGAAGTGGCCGCGCAGGATGCGGGTGAGCTTGCGCAGGATGCGCTGATCATCCAGCCCTTCACTGCGCAATTCGCTGAGCAGGATCGGTTCGGCGAACTGCAGCATGGTGGCGCGGCCGTTGATGATCAGGCTGAAGAAGCGACGGATGCGCCCGCCCACGTCCCAGTTTTCGCTGAACAGCACCTTGGTCAGACTGACTTCCTGATCCGGTGCCCGGCCCACCAGCACGGTGACCGGAACAATCTGCACATCCTCAGCGTCGCCGACCACACTGCCGGTGACCAGGGCACTGAGCATGCGCGAGCTGCGGCGGAGTTCCTTGTGGCGGATCAGCACACCACGAAAACGGCTCAGCGAGCCATGGCTGCGCGGCAACTGATGGTTGTGCAACTGCAGCGGCTGCAATGGCGACGGCAGCTGCTGTTGCCGGCACACCTGCTCCAGGATCAGCAGTGAGGACAGGGCATGGTTTTCCAGCACATAGCAAACCGGCAGCTCGGGATCGATGTGCAGATCCGACAGCGGCTGCGGCAGCACCGTGGTCTTCACCCACAGATGCATGATCTTGCGCAACAGCTGCAGCCACCACAGATACGGTTGCCGCCAGCTGGCCCAGCTTGCATTGAGTTTGTCCATACAGCGGTTGATTCAACTCAGGGCCGTGCATGATCGCACGTCTGGTGGTGGCTGACAATCCGGGTGATGACGGGTTCTGTGTCACGGTCGGTGGCAGTGTAAATTGAGTTGATTTGATTCAGCTGCCTCATGGCTGCCTCATGACATCCCGTTTGATGTGTGTGGGTAGAGTAATATTGACTGGGTCGAGCAGCAGCGATATCATTTGTTTTTTATAACGATATCATCATATCTGCAGCCATGCCAAGAACGCTGATCAATCTTGACCCGGAGGACAAGCAGTGGCTGGACGCCGAATCCCGCGCGCGGGGTGTTTCCATGGCCCGGCTGGTGCGCGAGGCGGTGCACGAGTACCGGGTGCGCGAACAGGCGGCCGACCGGCCGACGTTGCAGCGCGCGCTAAACGATACCGCCGGCATCTGGCGTCAGGGCGACGGTCTGGCGTGGCAGCAACGTCTGCGTGAAGAATGGGATCGGCGCGAGTGATCTATCTGCTCGATTCGGTCATTCTGATTGATCACTTTAATGGCATCAAGTTGGCAACGGCCTTCATCAGCTCGCATGGCTCGGAGTCGGCACTGTCGGTGATCACCCGCGCCGAAGTGCTGGTCGGATTCGACGCGGGCTCGGTGCTGCTTGCGCGTAAGCTGCTGGATACATTCCCGACCTTGCCGATGACCACTGAGATAGCAGACGATGCAGCGCGCCTGCGTCGCGTTTCGTCCTGGAAGCTGCCGGATGCAATCCAGGCTGCAATCGCCCGCGCCCACGGATTGACGCTGGTGACTCGAAATACACGTGATTTTCAGCCCGGAGGAGATCCTGAGGTATTGATTCCGTATCGATTGGGGAATCTCTGAACACCTCTGTGCGCAGCGCTTTTCGGTGCGCCCCGGACGTCACAGTATGCCGTGCGCTCCCAGTCATGAAAGCCACGCAGGTCCATGCACTGCCTGCTGAACCGGGTGCAACGAAAATCAATCGTGACGCAAGCAGACAACTGGGGCAAAAAAAAGCGGATCAGAGACTGATCCGCTCACAGTTCCGGCCAGGCCGGGAAGGAAATGGGGTTGTCATCGGTCTCCATTGGGGGAGTCAGCGGGCGCACTGTTTCCGATGCAACTCAGGTAATATAATAACTTATATTTAATAAATAATGCAATACTTTTGTAAGTGGCTATAACTTATTGATATTTATTAACTAAAGTGATCCAAAATCTGCTGCTGGATCGCTGCAGCGGCGGCCAGTGGCGATGCCGCCTGGCGAATCGGCCGACCGACGACGATGTAATCGGCCCCATTGCGAAACGCATGGACGACGTCGACCGTGCGTTTCTGATCGTCGCCACCGTCGTTGTGCACTGGCCGAATGCCGGGACACACGATCACCAGCGCCGGATCGCAGCCAGCGCGCAGGGCAGGTGCCTCCAGACCGGACGAAATCACACCGGCGCAGCCCAGCTGCAAGGCCCGGCGTGCGCGCGACAGCACCAGATCATGCACATCACAGTGAAATCCCAGACTGTCCAGATCGCCCTGATCCAGACTGGTCAGTGCGGTGACCGCCAGTATCTGCATGTTGCCGGCGGCAGCGGCGGCGGCGGCCAGCATGGCATCCTGACCGTGCACGGTGCAGAACTGGATGCCGCGACCTGCAAGTTGCCGCACCGCAGCGGCGACCGTGGCCGGCACGTCGAACAGCTTCAGATCGGCAAAAATTTTCTTCTCGCGCTGCTGTAAGGCCTCCACCAGCGGGTAGTACGACCCGGACAGGAATATTTCCAGGCCCAGTTTGTAAAAGCGCACTTCATCGCCAAGCTCATCCACCAGCTTAAGGGCCTGCTGCATGTCGGCCACATCGAGGGCAAAGATCAGGCGGTCGCGAGGGTCAATGGCGTGCTGTTCAGGGTTCATGATGACGCAGGCTCGTGCTGTTGAAAGAAGGCAAACAGGCTGGCGGCGCATTCGGCCGGGCTGTCCATGTGCAGATGATGGTGGCCGGGCAGGCGCTGTTCCTGATAGTTGCGCAGCACTGCCAGCCGGCGCTGCATCACCGGCTGTGGCATCAGCGCCGTGACCGGTTCAGGCAGCCACTGCAGAATCGGACATTCGATTGCCTGCAGGATGTTGAGGATTTCGGTTTCGGTCAGGCGCACCGGGCTGGCCAGGCGCAGGCGCGGATCACTGCGCCAGTGCCAGCCATCACCGACCTGCTGCAGGCTGCGCGCGTTGAGGAGTCGTACACTGTGTTCCAGCATGCGGTTCTGTGACAGTCGCGCACGCATGGCGGATTCCGGTGAGTCGTGACGACGGCGATTGTCCCTGCCGCTGCGCTGCAGCCCCTGCCAGGCCTGGCGCAGGCGCAGCGCGCTGTCACTGGCCTTGCCGGCCAGCGGTCCCAGCCCTTCGATCAGGCCCAGACTGATGCACCCGGCCGGTGCGGCGGCGGCCATCAGACAGCAGGTGGCACCGCCCAGCGAATGTCCGAGCAGATGATGGCGCGGCCAGCCCAGTGCACGTGCCACGGCGGCGGCCTCCCAGGCAAAATCGACCAGGTGATACCACTGGCCGGGCGGTCGATGATCGGAGTGGCCATGACCACACAGGTCCAGCGCCAGCAGATCAATGTCGGCCGGCAGATGCTCGGCCATGGGCGCGAATGAGTTGGCGTTGTCCAGCCAGCCGTGCAGCGCAAGCACCCTGACCGGGGCACCTGCCTGCCAGCGCAGGCCGCGCAGGGTGATGCCGCTGTCCAGCCGGCAGGCAAAGTCCTCTGCGATGGGCATCAACGCACCGGGTGCAGATTGGCGTAGGACAGCACCAGCCATTTGCAGCCGGCCTGTTCGAAGTTGACCTGCACCCGCGCATGCGCATCGCGGCCCTCGATGTTGAGAATGACACCCTCGCCGAATTTCTGGTGGCTGACGCGCTGGCCCAGTTCAAACTGGCCAGAGCCGGCATTGCCGCCGCTGTGGCTGCTGGCATCGGCTTGCGTATTCTGGCCGGCTGCAGCCAGTCCGGGACGCACTTCGTGTTTCAGTTCGCCGGGTAACTCGCGCAGAAAGCGCGATGGCCGGCACAGGTTCTGGCCGCCATAAATGCGCCGCATCTCGGCATGGCAAAGCACCAGCCGCTCGCGCGCACGGGTCATGGCGACGTAGCACAGGCGGCGCTCCTCCTGCAGATCGCCGCTTTCCTCCACCGAACGCTGGTGCGGGAACAGGCCTTCTTCCATGCCGGCGACGAACACCAGTGGAAACTCCAGGCCCTTGGCCGAATGCATGGTCATCAGCTGCACGCAGTCATCCCATTCCTCGCCCTGGGCTTCCCCGGCCTCCAGCGCGGCCTGGGCCAGAAACGCGGCCAGCGGACTCAGACCAGCCTGTTCGTCCTCGTAGCTGAGGCGAAAGCTGTCGGCCGCTCGCAGCAGTTCGTTGAGGTTCTCGCGTCGGGTCTCGGCTTTTTCCTGGCCTTCCTTGTCATAGTGGCTGGGCAGGTCGGTGCAGTCGAGCAGTTTGCGCAACTGCAGGCCGATCTCCTCGCTGTTAAGGGTCTCACGCAGCTCGGCGATGAGATCGACAAACCGTCGCAGCGATACCTGCATGCGCTGGCTGTCACCACGGCTGCACACCTCGGTTGCTGCCTGCCACAGCGACACACCGGCATCGGCGGCCAGCGTGCGCAACTGGCTGATGGTGCGCTCGCCGATGCCGCGGTTGGGCGTGTTGACGACGCGCTCGAAGGCGCTGTCATTGTCCGGGTTGCTGAGCAGGTGCAGATAGGCCAGCGCGTCCTTGATTTCGGCGCGCTCGAAAAAGCGCAGGCCGCCATAGACGCGATAGGGAATGCCCTCGCGCATCAGCACCTGCTCGAACAGCCGCGACTGCGCATTGGAGCGGTACAGGATGGCCGCCTCGTCGGCGCGCCGGCCGCCGTCGATCCACAACTGGATCTGGCCAATGACAAACTCGGCTTCGTCCTCTTCGTTGTAGGCGCTGTAGACCTGCACCAGTTCGCCATCGGCGGCATCGGTCCACAGCTTCTTGCCGAGGCGGTCATCGTTGTTGGCGATGATGGCGTTGGCGGCTGCGAGGATGTTGCCGCTGGAGCGGTAGTTCTGCTCCAGCCGGATGGTGTGCGGTTTGAAGTCATTGACGAAAAACTGCACGTTTTCCACCCGCGCGCCGCGCCAGCCATAGATCGACTGATCGTCGTCGCCGACGGCAAACACATGACCCTGGGGGCCTGCCAGCATGCGGATCCAGCCATACTGAATGGCGTTGGTGTCCTGGAATTCGTCAATCAGCAGGTGCGGGAAGCGCTGGCGGTATTGCTGCAGCAGCGCCTCGTTGTCGCGCAACAGCTCGTGTGCGCGCAGCAGCAACTCGGCAAAATCGACCACCCCGGCCAGCCGGCACTGTTCCTCATAGGCCTGATAGATCTGCTGCCAGCCGTCGATGGCCGGATTGCCGAAACCGTTGACAGCGTGTGCGCGCTGGCCTTCGTCCTTGCGCGCGTTGATCCACCACTGCGCCTGCCGCGCTGGCCACTGGTTTTCATCGATGCCGCGTTCGCGGATGAGCCGCCGCAATAGCCGGTACTGGTCATCGCTGTCGATGATCTGAAAACCTTCCGGCAGTCCGGCCAGCTCATGATGACTGCGCAGCAGTCGATGAGCCAGTCCGTGAAACGTGCCCACCCACATGCCGCGCACCGGAATCTGCAACAGATCCTGCACCCGGTGGCGCATTTCGCTGGCCGCTTTATTGGTGAAGGTCACCGCCATGATGCTCAAAGGTGAGACATGCTCGACCTGGATCAGCCAGGCAATGCGGTACACCAGCACGCGCGTCTTGCCGCTGCCGGCACCAGCCAGAATCATCTGGTTGCCGGGCGGGGCGGAAACGGCTTCGCGCTGGGCGTCGTTGAGGGGATCCAGCAGGTGAGAGACATCCATGGCAGTATTCTACCCAACTGTGGCAGGACAGTGCGGCACAGTCGGTACCGCTGCCGGGGTTATCAGAGCTTGCCCAGAGCCCGGTGGCCGATGTCCTGGCGATAATGCGCCTGATCCATGGAGATTTCATCGATGCGCTGGTAGGCGCGATCGCGCGCCTGCTGCAGATCATCACCCAGCGCCGTGACGCACAGCACGCGCCCGCCACTGCTGACCAGCTGGCCATCACGCAGACTGGTGCCAGCATGAAACACGGCGCACTCGGGTGTGCTGTGCAGCTTGCCGCCGATGGCCAGGTCCTGTGCATACTCGCCGGGGTAACCCTGTGCCGCCATGACCACCCCCAGTGCCGGTTTGCTGTGCCAGTGTGGTTTGGTGTCGGCCAGACGGTGCTGCAGCGCAGCCTGCACCAGGTCCACCAGATCCGATTGCAAGCGCAACATCAATGGCTGGGTTTCCGGATCACCGAGGCGACAATTGTATTCCAGCACGCGGATGTTGCCGTCGCTGCCGATCATCAGTCCGGCGTAGAGAAACCCGGTGTAGCTGATGCCGTCGGCACGCATGCCTTCCAGCGTGGGCCGGATGACCTGATCCAGCACCTGCTGGCGCAATTGTGGCGTCACCACTGGAGCCGGAGAATACGCCCCCATGCCGCCTGTGTTCGGGCCCTGATCGCCGTCATGGACGCGCTTGTGATCCTGCGAGGTGGCGAACTCGATGAAGTCGGTGCCATCGGCCATGACGATGAAGCTGGCTTCCTCGCCATGCAGAAACTCCTCGATGACAATGGCGGCACCGGCGCTGCCGAACTGCTGCATCTCCAGCATGTTGCGGATGGCCGACTCGGCCTGAGCCCGATCTTCGGCAATGATCACACCCTTGCCGGCGGCCAGACCGCTGGCCTTGATCACCAGCGGGTAGGATTGTTTTTCCAGATGGCTCAGGGCCGGTTCGACCTGATCGAATTCGGCCCAGGCGGCGGTGGGGATGCCATGGCGATCCATGAACTGTTTGGCAAAGGCCTTGGAGCCTTCCAGCTGCGCCGCTTCCGCGCTGGGGCCGAAGCAGCGCATGTCGGCGGCGGCGAAGCGGTCGACGATACCGGCCACCAGTGGCGCTTCCGGGCCGATCAGGGTGAAATCGACGTCCTCACGTTCTGCCAGTTGCAGCAGACCATAAATGTCATCGACCTCGACCTCGGCGTTGCGGCACTTGCGCATGGTTGCGGTGCCGCCATTGCCGGGAGCGACAATCACCTGTTCCACGCGTCCGGACTGCGCCACTTTCCAGGCCAGCGCGTGTTCGCGTCCACCGCTGCCCACGATCAAAACTTTCATGATTTGCGAAACATTACAGCGAGGATTTATTGTAAATGATTATTGCTCTTGTGTTGGGTTGATGTTGTGCCCCCACCCCAGCCCTCCCCCGCGTGCGGGGGAGGGGGCAGCACCGGGCGTTGATGAGTAGCGTGGGCAGGCTGGCGAGAGCGTCGGCCTTTGCTGAGCACATTCATTGAGGTACGGGCTTGAGTGTGCTCTTTGTGGCGCGGTTTTGCTGCACCGCTTGCGATGGGGTTTGAGTGTGCTGTTTGTGGGTCAGGATTGATTGCTCCCTTTGCGGTGGGGATTGAGTGTGCTGTTTGTGGGTTGGGATTGATTGCACCCCTTGCGGAGCGGGTTTGCGTCTGTTGTTTGCGGTGGGGTTTGAGTGTGCTCCTTGCGGTGTGGGATTGAGTACACGCCTTTCGCTTCGGGATTGAATGTGTTCAGCGCAATTTGGCACTGTGCGCAAGCTTGCAGGATGTGACAGTGCCAAAACAGCGCGCCACTTCCCCCGTGCGCGGGGGAAGGTCGGGATGGGGGAAGTCAGTGGCGAAAGTGGCGCCGGCCGGTGAACACCATGCACATGTCGTGTTCGTCCACGGCGGTGATCACTTCCTGATCGCGCATGGATCCACCCGGCTGGATCACGCAACGCACACCGGCGGCGTGGGCTGCATCAATGCTGTCGCGAAAGGGGAAAAACGCCTCGGAGGCCATGGCCGCCTGCTGCATGTCCCAGCCGGCCTGGCTGGCCTTGTCCACGGCGATGCGGGCGCTGTCGATGCGCGACATCTGGCCGGCACCGATGCCCAGGCTGTGGCCGTCGCGGGCATACACCACGGCATTGGATTTCACCTGACGCACCAGTTGCCAGGCAAACAGCAGATCCTGCCATTGCTGCGCATCCGGCTGGCGCTGGCTGACCACCTGCATGGCATCGCGCGCAACCGTGGCCAGGTCCGGCTGCTGTACCAGATAGCCACCACTGATGCGGCGCAGATCAGGCAGTGCAGCCTCGGCTGTGCTGACATCGGCCAGCGTCAGCACGCGCAGATTGGGCTTTTCTGCCAGCACCGCCAGGGCATGCTCATCACAGTCGGGTGCCAGCAGCAGTTCGGCAAACTGGCGCTGTATGAGCGCGCTGGCGAAGTCCGCGCTGATGCAGCGGTTGATGGCGATGACGCCGCCGAACGCCGAGGTGCTGTCGCACTGAAAGGCAAGCTGGTAGGCGTGTCCGATGTCATCGGCCAGAGCGGCGCCGCAGGGATTGGCATGTTTGACGATGACGCAGCCGGCCTGCTCCGGGCGGCATGTGCTGATTGCCTGCAGAGTCTGCCAGGCGGCATCGGCGTCCATCCAGTTGTTGTAGGACAGCGTTTTGCCCTGCCACTGGCGTGCGCCAACCAGGCCCTGTTTGCCGCTGGCCTGTGCCGGCACGTACAGCGCGGCCTGTTGATGCGGGTTTTCGCCATAGCGCAGTGGCGGTTCGCTGCGCCGCAGGTTCAGCTGCAGATGCTGTGGCCAGCTGGGTGCAGGCATCGCAGATTCTTCTGCAGTCGGCTGTGCGGCGGCGAACTGCTGCTGCAGATAGGCGCTGATGGCGGCATCGTAGGCGGTGGTCATGGCAAAGCCCTGCTGCGCCAGTCGCTGCCGGACAGCCAGCGGCGGTGCCTGCGGCAGCGTCTGCAGCAGGCTGGGGTAATCGTCAGGGTCTGTCAGTGTGGTCACCCAGGCGTGGTTTTTGCAGGCCGCGCGCAGCATGGCTGGCCCGCCGACGTCAATCTGCTCAATGGCATTGTCCAGGCTGCAGCCTGGCGTGGCCACGGTTTGCGTGAACGGGTACAGATTGACCACCAGCAGGTCAATGCCGGTGATGCCCTGCGCTTGCATGACCGCTGCATCGACGTCACGCCGTGCCAGCAGGCCGCCATGGATTTTCGGATGCAGCGTCTTGACCCGGCCATCCATGATCTCGGCCTGACCAGTGACGGCGCTGACCGGGGTGACGGCAATGTCCGCCGCAGCCAGCGCGGCAGCCGTGCCGCCCGTGCTGAGTATGCGTATGCCGTGCTGCTGCAGCGCGCGTCCGAGCTCGACGATGCCACGTTTGTCGGATACGCTGAGCAAGGCGGTTTTGATCGTGATTGGTTGCTGGCTGTGCATGAATCAGGCCTGATGCCGGTCGCGGATAAACGTGGATTTTACCGCACCGGACTTAGGTGCAGTACTGCGCGCTGGCAGTGCTTACTGATTGACCAGCAGCTGGTGCTGGCGCAGTTTCTGCCGCAGTGTGGTGCGGGTGATGCCAAGCAGCCTGGCAGCGCTGGACTGGTTGCCGCCGGTGTGTTCCATCACCGCCTGCAACAGGCCCAGTTCGGCCTCGCACATCACTGATTTGTACAGATCGGTGTAGTCGCAGCCATCCAGGTCCTGCAGGAATTGTCGCGTCTTGCACGCGCAGTGCTTAGCCAGACTGCTGGCTTGGCGTTGCCTGGACACGATTTCAGTGATGTGCAGTAAAGATCATGGTGACAAGCATACTACCTGCCGCGATGACGAAGTCATGGAGTTTTGATCATTGTTACAACCGTCGGCCAGACCCTGACCGGCAGTGCGGCGATCAGTAGTCCAGCGCCGGCAGTTTCAGATCGAGCTGGTTGCTTTCACTCAACGCCAGCGCTTCGTTGTAGCGCGACACCTCAATGGCATACTGGTTGTTGACCAGCTGGCGCTTCTTTTCGATGGAAAATTGACGCTGCTTTTGCTGCCGGATCGATTGATTGAGTGAATCGATGGTCGACTGCATGGTGGAGATGGCCAGTCCCTCGCCATCAGACAGGCGACTGTAGAAGTAACGCGCTTCGCGCAGGCGCTCGGTGAGCAGATTGAGGTAGCGCTCGGTAATCTGCTGCTCCTTGTCCAGCCACGCCAGCGATTTGTCGCGCTCTTCGGCAATGTCGGCAACGCTGTTGTAGGTGGCCAGCAGCAGTCGCTTCTCGATGCGTCTGGCTTTTTGTGACTGCGTCAGTTCCAGTTCGGCCAGCATGTTGGGCACATCGGCACTTTCAACATGCTCCATGACCACCGCCTGATTGTTGAGACGCTGGTGTTCCTTGCGCACCACTTCCGGTGGCACAGTGTGGCTGTAGTGGATGTGGCCGTCGTCATCCAGCCATTTGTAGATTGAAGTGGCATGCGCTGCGCTGGCAGAGAATGCCAGCAAAAGCATCAGCATGACGGCTTGCATCAGTTTGTTGCGGCAAATGATCATATTGCTCCCCAGCATTGTTGATACTGCGCTACTGCCTTATGCAGTGCGCTGTTGAGCTGTTTACTCTCACCCTGATGTGTATCCAGATAGGCAATCACATCAGCCAGCGTGGCGATGGCAATGACGGGGATGCCGGCCTGCGCCAGCTCGGCGCTGGCAGTGATGTTTGCCGTCTGACCGCGTTCCTGGCGATCCAGTGCTACCAGCAGGGCAGCGACATGACCGCCCGCCTGCCGGATCAGCCCGGCGCTGTAGTGCGCCGAGGTACCGGCCGAGACCACATCATCGACAATGACCACTCTGCCACCGATCGGCGCGCCGACCAGACGACCGCCTTCGCCGTGCTGCTTGGCTTCCTTGCGGTCGTAGGCATAGGCAATGTCGCGCTGATCGTGTTCATGCATGGCACAGGCCAGAGCGGCGGCCAGCGGGATGCCCTTGTAGGCAGGGCCGAACAGCATGTCGTAATCGATGCCGCTGGCGTGCAGGGCCTGGCGGTAGCAATGACTCAGAATATGCAGTGAGCGGCCACTGCTGAACTGCCCGGCATTGAAGAAATACGGGCTTTGGCGACCGGATTTGAGGGTGAAATCACCAAAGCGCAGGGCTTCACAGCGAATCGCTTCTTCTATGAATTGCTGTGACCAGGCCTGCATCATCGGTTGACCAGTGAAAGTTGAACATCGGCCCTGTGTCGCTGATCCCGACCGGGATGGTCAAACGACAAAAGACCCGCTATGCTGCTTCCATGCGAGTCGTTACGCTTAATGCCAATGGGATCCGTGCCGCGGCGCGCAAGGGTTTGTTTGACTGGATGGCCGACATCAATCCGGATATCGTGTGCATACAGGAAACCAAAGCCCACGTGGAACAGCTTACTACCAATGTATACTTTCCGCAAGATTTTCACGTAAATTTCATCTCGGCGGAGAAAAAAGGCTACAGTGGCGTGGCCATTTACAGCAGACATCAGCCCGCGCAGATCATCGGCGCGCTGGGCTGGCCGCAGATCGATCTGGAGGGGCGCTGGCTGCAGTACGACTTTCCCGGTCTGTCGGTGGTCTCGCTGTATCTGCCGTCGGGCAGCGCAAAGGACGCGCGACAGACGGTCAAATACCAGGTCATGGACTATCTCACCCCATTGCTGCAGCGCATGGCCAGCGATGATCGTGAGTGGATCGTCTGCGGTGACTGGAACATCGTGCACACCGAAAAAGACATCACCAACTGGAAGGCCAACCAGAAGAACTCGGGTTGTCTGCCAGAGGAGCGAGCCTGGCTGCAGCGCCTGTTTGCCGAGTTCGGTCTGGTGGATGCATTCCGCCAGGTCGATCAGCGCGCCGGTCAGTACACCTGGTGGTCCAATCGCGGTCAGGCCTGGACCAACAATGTGGGCTGGCGCATCGACTACCAGATCATCACCCCGGGCCTGGCCGACAGGGTACGCGCAGCGCAGATTTACAAGGCGCAGCGCTTTTCCGATCACGCCCCCCTGATCATCGACTACGACTTTGAACTCAAAGCCTGATCATGCCTTTGACTGATCAGCCGCGCGACTGGGAACAGATCCTGTTCAATCGGCGCATGCTGACCTGTGTGTTCCTTGGCTTTACTTCCGGGCTGCCGCTGTATGTGCTGATTCAGCTGATTCCGGCCTGGTTGCGCACCACAGGCGTGGATCTGTCCACCATTGGTCTGTTCAGCCTGATTGCGCTGCCATACACCTGGAAGTTTGCCTGGTCGCCGCTGCTGGATCGCTTTGCCTTGCCTGGACTGGGGCGCCGCCGCGGCTGGATGCTGTTGACGCAGATCGTATTGCTGTGCAGCATTGCCGCGCTGGGCAGTTTCAACCCGGAACAGTCGCTGCAGATGATCATCTATGTGGTGATCGCCATCACTGTCTCCAGTGCCAGTCAGGACATCGCCATCGATGCATATCGGCGCGAACTGCTGGCCGACGACGAACTGGGCACCGGCAATGCCATCCATGTCAATGCCTACCGCATCTCCTCGCTGGTGCCGGGCTCGCTGGCGCTGATCCTGGCCGATCACATGGCCTGGCAGCAGGTGTTCTGGGTGACTGCGGCATTCATGCTGGTGGGGATCGGCATGACCCTGGTGATCCGCGAGGTCAGCGATGATGCCATCGCGCCGCATACGCTGCGCGAGGCGGTGGTCGAGCCATTCCGCGAGTTTCTGTTGCGCAACGGGCTGACGCGCGCCATGCTGGTGTTGTTGTTCATGCTGCTGTACAAGCTGGGTGACAACATGGCGGTGGCACTGGAAACACCGTTTTTCATCGACCAGGGGTTCAGTCTGACCGAAATCGGTTCGGTGAAAAAGCTCTCTGCGCTGTGGGCCTCGATTGCCGGTTCCATCGTCGGTGGCGTGGTCATGCTCAAGCTGAGCATCAACCGCGCCCTGTGGCTGTTCGGCGTGGTGCAGATCCTCTCCATTCTCGGCTACGCCGCGCTGGCACTGGCTGGCGACGACTTGCTGATGCTGTTTGTTGCCGTCAGCTTCGAATATTTCGGCGTTGGGCTGGGTACGGTCGGGCTGACCGCGTTCATCGCCAGACAGACCAGTCTGAAGTTTGCTGCCACCCAGTTTGCACTGTTGTCCAGCCTGACTGCCGTGCCGCGCACGCTGGCGAATGCCAGCACCGGCTTCATCATCGAGGCCATGGGCTACTTCCATTTCTATCTGCTGTGCTTCGCTTTGGCGCTGCCGGGTATGCTGTTGCTGCTATGGGTGGCGCCCTGGCGCGATCAGCAGGCGGCGGGATAACTGGGCAGATTTCCGTGAATGTTGTAAAAAGTGGTGAAAGTTGAGATAATGTCCGGCTGATCGAAAAGATCAGACAACCTTGCCTCACCGCTGTCGCGGCGGGAGGCTTCCGGCAGCAGGACTGCCACCAGGAAACCGAAAGGACAAAACCATGCGACACTATGAAATCGTGTTTCTGGTCCATCCGGATCAGAGCGATCAGGTGCCGGCGATGATTGATCGCTACAAGACCCTGATCGAAAACAGCCAGGGCCACATCCACCGTCTGGAAGACTGGGGTCGTCGTCTGCTGGCCTATCCCATCCAGAAAGTGGCCAAGGCACACTACGTGCTGATGAACATTGAGTGCGGTGCCGACGTGATTGAGGAACTGGAAGGCATCTTCCGCTTCAATGATGCCGTGCTGCGGCACATGACGCTGCGCCGCGAAGAGGCACTCACGGCGAAGTCGCCGATACTGACCGAAACCGAGGAAGAAGACCAGCGCACACGCAAGCGCGCCCCGGCACCGGTTGCCACCAGTGACGACAACCATGCTGAAGATGACACCGATGACGACGGTGATGATTCAGCTGAGGAGGAATGATCATGGCCAGACACATGCGCCGACGCAAATACTGCCGTTTCACCGCCGAAGGCATTGACAAGATCGATTACAAGGATCTGAAGATGCTGCGCCAGTACGTGGGCGAGACCGGCAAAATCATGCCCAGCCGCATTTCCGGTACCAAAATGCGCTACCAGCGCCAGTTGGCCACCGAAATCAAGCGTGCCCGGTTCCTGGCCCTGCTGCCATACACCGATAATCACTGAGGTCTGCCGTCATGGAACTGATTTTACTTGAAAAGATTCAGAATCTCGGCAACCTGGGTGACAAGGTCAAGGTGAAGCCGGGCTATGGTCGCAACTATCTGCTGCCGCAGGGCAAGGCAGTGCCGGCGACCCAGCAGAACATGGAGCAGTTTGAAGAGCGCAAGGCCGAGCTGCTCAAGGCTGAGGCGGAAAAACTGAACACCGCCGAGGCACGCAAGGCGCATCTGGAAACGGCAGTGGTCGAAATGACCGCCAACGTCAGTCCAGAAGGCCGTCTGTACGGCTCCATTGGTAGCCGCGAGATTGCCGATCACATGACCGGGCTGGGCTTCAGCGTGGAGAAAAGTGAGCTGATCATGTCCGAGGGTGCCATCCGTACACCCGGTGAATACGAGATCACCATTCAGCTGCATGCCGATGTCGCCACCGAAGTGAAGGTGACGGTGATCGGCGAAGAGACCTGAGTCAATAGATTGATCCGCATACGGCCGCCTTCATGGCGGCCTTTTTCGTTGTCACAGCCAGCATCACGAGCGCTTCGCGCGTGACCCGGGCAGCGCGTATTGTCGCAGGCATCAGCCTCGCCGCAGATGCGCTGGCGCGGGTCGGGGCGATCTGTGCTAACCTTTCCGGTCTATCCGGTTGACCCGCACACAGCTACTGCCACACCATGATCGAAGCAGCCCATGAACTGATTCGCAGCAAGGTCACGCCGCCCCATTCGATCGAGGCCGAGCAGGCCCTGCTCGGCAGCCTGTTGCTCACCCCGACCAGCTTTGCCAACATCGAGGACAAGGTCGGCAGCGGTGATTTTTACCGTCATGACCACGCCGAAATATTCCAGGCGATTGTCGATCTGAATCATCGCAACACCAGCGCCGATGTGGTCACGGTGTATGAATATTTCGAGTCGCGCAATGCCACCGATGGTCTGGAGGGCGGGGCCTATCTGACCTCGCTGGCGAACAATGTCGTCAGTGCTGCCAATGTCGTCGCCTACGCCGAGATCGTACGTGAGAAATCCATCCTGCGCCAGCTCATCGACATCGGCAATGAGATCGCAGCCAGTGCCTACAAATCCGAAGGCAAATCGGCGCAGCAGCTGCTGGAGCAGGCCGAGCGGCAGGTGTTTGCCATCGCCGAGAAAGGCCTGCAGGCGATGTCCGGTTACACCTCGATCACCGATCTGCTGAAACCGGCGTATGACCAGATCGCCGAGTTGAGCAAGAAAAAGACCGACATCACCGGGGTGCCCACGCAGCTGACCGATCTGGATCGCCATACCGCCGGCCTGCAGAAGTCGGATCTGATCATTCTCGCTGGCCGCCCGGCCATGGGCAAAACCAGTCTGGCCATGAACATCGCCCAGAATGCCGCCATTCAGTCGCAGGTGCCGGTGGCGGTGTTCAGCATGGAAATGTCCAAAAACCAGCTGGTTTTCAGACTGTTCTCCTCGCTGGGGGCGATCAACCAGGGGCGTTTGCGTACCGGCAAACTCAACACAGAAGAATGGGGCGGGCTGACCTCGGCCATGAGCCTGCTCAAGTCCGCACCGATCTACATCGACGACACCCCGGCGCTGTCGCCAGCGCAGGTGCGAGCGCGCGCGCGCAGAATGAAACGTGAGCACAACATCGGCCTGATCGTGATCGACTACCTGCAATTGATGCAGGTGCCGGACACCCGCGAAAACCGCGCCACCGAAATCGCCGAGATCTCGCGTGGCCTGAAAGCGCTGGCCAAAGAGCTGGACATTCCAGTCATCGCCCTGTCTCAGCTCAATCGCGCGCTGGAGCAGCGCCCCAACAAGCGCCCGGCGATGGCCGATCTGCGCGAATCCGGCTCCATCGAGCAGGATGCCGATCTGATCCTGTTCATCTACCGTGACGAGGTCTACAACCCCGACACCCCGGCGAAGAACATGGCGGAAGTGATCATCGGCAAGCACCGCAATGGTGCCACCGGCACTGTGGAATTGCTGTTCGAGGGTGAGTATCTGCGTTTTCGCAATTACGCCCGCGTGCAAGATGATTTTCAGCCAAACTGAGCCCAGCGCCGTGGTTGCCGTCAACATGAGCGTTCAGCAGTGCGCAGCTGCCGGGCGCTGATTGATACCGCTGCGCTGCAGCACAATTTCAGGCTGTTGCGCGCGCGCGCCGGCGCGGCGAAGCTGGTGGCGGTGATCAAGGCCGATGCCTATGGTCATGGTATGCACACGCTCGCACGCACGCTTACCGAAGCCGACATGCTGGCGGTGGCCACCATCGACGAGGGGCTGCAGCTGCGTCAGGCCGGCTGTCGCTTGCCGCTGCTGGTGCTGCAGGGTTTCAAGAGTGCGCAGGAGTTGCTGCAGATCGGCAGCCAGCAACTGATCCCGGTGGTGCACGCCAGCCATCAGGTCGAGCTGCTGCGGCAAAGCGGCATGCGTCTGCCGCAGATCTGGCTGAAGCTGCAGACCGGCATGCATCGGCTGGGGCTGGCGGCAGAAGCATTCAGCGTTGCCCATGCCGGCCTTGGCCAGCAGGCCGATGAGCTGGTGCTGATGACCCATTTTGCCTGCGCCGAAGAGTCCGACAGCAGCGTCACGAACGCCCAGATAGAATGCTTTGATGCCGTCTGTGCCGGCCTGGCCGGCAGCCACAGTCTGGCCAACTCCGCAGCCATGTGGTCGCTGCCGGAAACCCGGCGTGACTGGGTGCGTCCCGGCATCATGCTCTACGGCGTCTCGCCATTCCCGCAGCAAAGCGGTGTACAACTGGGTCTGCGCCCGGTGATGCAACTGCACAGCGAGCTGATCGCCATTCAGCACTGCCGCCGCGGTGACCGGGTCGGCTATGGCCAGCGCTTCGTGTGTGCGCGGGACACACGCATCGGCGTGGTCGCCATCGGTTATGGCGATGGCTATCCACGCCATGCCGCCGATGGCACACCGGTGCTGGTCGATGGCGCTCCGGCAACGCTGGCGGGCATGCCGTCGATGGACATGCTGACGGTGGATCTGGGGCCAGACAGCAAGGCGCAGGTCGGAGCGGTGGTGGAATTGTGGGGGGATGGGGTGGCGGTGGAAACGGTGGCCCGCCACGCCGCTACCATCCCTTACGAACTGCTCTGTCAGTTGACCGCCAGGGTGTCGATACTCACGCAGTAGATTGCAGCGCTTGTCAAACCACCGCACGATCCTCTAATCTGACTTCAATCAAGTACAAGGGAGGCGGGTGATGAAAACAGTCTTTCAGGCTGCGACTGCAGTCGAAGCACACATGGTCAGTGAGCTGTTGCATCAGCGTGGTATCCAGAGCGCCCGGGTCGAAGGCGAGTACCTTCAAGGTGGAGTCGGTTTATTACAGGCAATCAACCTGGTGCGCGTGGTGGTCGCTGACCAGGATCTGGTCATGGCGAGACAGATTATTGCTGATTGGGAGTCTGATCAACGCGATGTCAGCAGCGATGTTGATGCTGCGGTTGGAGACAAAATGACAGCGCCGGCAAAAGCTCGCCAGTCAGGCGTTGTCATGCTCTTGCTGGGCGTGTTGCTGGGCGCAGGCATGATGTTTCTCTGGCACAAGACACCGATCACGCGTGATGGTGTGGACTATGACGGTGATGGTGAAATGGATGTCAGGCTGTTGTACCTTGGTGGTTTCCTGAGTCGTGCTGAATACGATCGCAATCTGGATGGCAGGATTGACATGATCGACAATTTCCGCGCCAACGGGATGGTAAAAAGCAGCCGTGGGGACACTGACTTTGATGGCAGCTTCGAGACCATCTATCGCTACCGTTATGATCAGATCAGGCAAATCGAAAGCGATACCGACAACAACGGCAGTGTCGATTTGCTGATGCAATATCAGCATGGCGAGCTGAGTCGGGCAACCATACAGAATATGCCGGGGTCAGCGACGATCAAACACATGTATTATCGATTGAACAAACTGGTTTGTGCTGAGCTTGACGAAGATGGTGACGGGATGATTGAAACCCGGATTGACTATGACTTCCTCGAGCGACCAATACAGCAGAGCCGGGCCGGGGAGGGCTGCACCAGAATTGCGCTGAACTGAGGCAAAGTGTTCGTGCAGATCTGTTCCCGGGTCCGGTACGCCAGAATGCCATATTGAAGCCCTGGTGACAGGTTCATCCCGTGGATTCGACTAAGCATCGCGCTGCTGTTTTCCGCTCAACTCATATTTGCGCAGCAGGCCGCGAAACTGGTGATAGCTAAGACCCAGCAGGTCGGCGGCTTTCTGTTGATGGAACTGACTTTGTTCCAGCGCTGCCTGCAGCAGACGGATTTCCAGTGATCGCGTGCGCTCGGCAAGATCGGTGGGCAGCATGATGTCGCTCTCGGCGCTGTCGTGCGGGCTGGCTTCGCGCAGACGCCAGGGTGAGTCGAAAGGATCCAGCACGATGCTGCTGATCGGCCGGGCCGAATCCTCCTGTCGGGCCACGGCGCGTTCGATGACGTTTTTCAGTTCGCGAATGTTGCCAGGCCAGGCATAGTCCTGCAGTTGCTGGCTGACGCTGTCACTGAAGCCGGCAAACAGCTCGCGCCCCAGCTCGCTGGTCATGCGCACGGCGAAATGCTCGGCCAGCTCCGGAATGTCGGCTTGCCGCTCGCGCAGCGGCGGCAGCGTGATGACTTCAAACGCCAGCCGATCCAGCAGGTCGGCACGGAACTCGCCGCGCGCGGCCATGCCCGGCAGATCGCGGTTGGTGGCGGCAATCAGGCGCACGTTGACGCGCACGGTCTGGCTGCCGCCAACGCGTTCGAACTGGCCGTATTCGATCACCCGCAGCAGTTTTTCCTGCACCTGGGTTGGGGTGTTGGCGAGTTCGTCCAGAAACAACGTGCCATCGTCGGCCAGTTCGAAGCGACCGCGCCGCTTGCGGTCGGCACCAGTGAAGGAACCGGCTTCGTGTCCGAACAGCTCCGATTCCAGCAGGCTTTCCGGCAGGCTGGCGCAATCAAGCTTGATGAATGCCTGCGACCAGCGCGGCGACAGGAAGTGCAGGCGGTCGGCGATCAGCTCCTTGCCGGTGCCGCGCTCACCAGCGATCAGCACCGGCCGGTGCAGTGCCGCCAGCCGCGAGGCCTGTTCCAGCACACCGAGAAAGGCGGGTGAGGAGCCGATGATTTCCTGTTTCGGTCGGGACATGGCGGTGATAACCGGGCGCTGGTCTGCGTTGCAGGCGATGTCGCATAGGATATGCCAAAATGCGCACATGGCGAAAGCGAAATCACAATACCTGTGCGGCGACTGTGGTGCCAGTCAGCCCAAATGGAGCGGCCAGTGCAGCGAGTGCGGGGCGTGGAACACGCTGACCGAAGTGCGCCTTGCGACCGGTCCCGTTGCGGCCGCCGGTGGTGCATCCAGATATGCCGGCATGGCGGGTGCAGCGGCCTGCGGTGTGGTGCGACTGGATCAGGTGCGGCAGCATCGCCAGGCGCGTCTGCAGATCGGCATGAGCGAACTGGACCGGGTGCTGGGGGGAGGTCTGGTGCATGGATCGGTGACGCTGATCGGTGGTGATCCCGGTATCGGCAAGTCGACCCTGCTGCTGCAGGTGATGGCGGCGCTGGCAGCGAGTGAAACCTGTCTGTACGTGACCGGTGAGGAGTCCGCCGAGCAGGTGGCCATGCGCGCCCGGCGACTGCAGTTGCCCACCGCCAGTCTGAATTGCCTGACCGAAACCTCCATTGAACGCATCATCGAGCAGGCGGCGGCCAGCAAGCCTGCGCTGCTGATCATTGATTCCATCCAGACCATCTACAGCGAGGCGTTGCAATCGGCCCCCGGCAGTGTGTCGCAGGTGCGCGATGCCTGTGCCCAGCTGGTGCGTTTTGCCAAGCAGACCGACTGTGCCGTGTTTCTGGTCGGTCATGTGACCAAGGAAGGGCATCTGGCCGGCCCGCGCGTGCTGGAGCACATGGTCGATACCGTGCTCTATTTCGAAAGCGATGCCGGCAGTCGTTTCCGCGTCATTCGCGCGGTCAAGAACCGCTTTGGCGCGGTCAATGAACTCGGCGTGTTCGCCATGACCGATGGTGGCCTGCGCGAGGTCAGCAACCCTTCGGCGATGTTCCTGGCCGAGCGACAGGCTGCAGTGGCCGGCAGTTGCGTACTGGTGACGCGCGAAGGCACCCGGCCGCTGCTGGTGGAAGTGCAGGCGCTGGTCGACACCGCCAGCGCCGGACACCCGCGTCGGGTGGCGGTCGGCATTGATGCGCAGCGCATCAACATGTTGCTGGCGGTGCTGCATCGTCATGCCGGCATTGCCGTACACGATCAGGACGTATACATGAACGTTGCCGGCGGTTTGCGCATCAGCGAAACCGCCAGTGATCTGGCCGTGCTGCTGGCGGTGTTGTCCAGTCTGCGCAACCGGCCGCTGCCGGATGATCTCGCTGTGTTCGGAGAAATCGGTCTGGCCGGCGAATTGCGCCCGGTGCCCAACGGTGAAGAGCGGGTCAAAGCTGCCAGCGGCCAGGGTTTCAAACGCATTCTGTTGCCCCACGCCAATCAGCGTGGACTGAAAGCACCCGCCGGGGTCAGACTGCTGGCCGCAGCCAGCCTGCAGCAGGCACTGGATCAGCTGGACTAGTGTACCCCGCCGGAAATACTGTGACATTCAGAGCGCGTCCTGAGGCTGCAGTACAAGACGCAATCCGTAGTGAATGGCAAGCCCTTGACAAGGATTGCAACGCCGTAATGCAGCCTCAGGGGCGCTCCCGCAGGGCGAGCCGGAAAGCACTCATCCGCTGTGTTATGGCTCTTGGCCATGGAATGGCCATGACCTGCGAGCCATGCCTT
>JAHJQV010000064.1 GCA_018819105.1 Gammaproteobacteria bacterium | reverse complement strand
TCTCCCGCGTCGACCCGCTTCATGGCCGAGCGCCGGAGCAACTCCTGCGCCTTAGGGGGCAGCTTGCGCGCATCAATCTTGCTTCGTCCCATCATGCTGCATAGTATAACTTATGAGGCTTTATTTATGCAAGTATTAATATGCACCCTTCGAAATCGCCAAATCGCTTTAGTTAGCCTCCCCGAGGATGGGGGCAGCGGCAGAGGCCCCTTGTAAACCGGCAGGAAAGCAACCAGTATTGACAGCACCATGAAGCAATATCGCCATCGCATCGTCTACCTGAACCAGAGACTGCTGCAGCGCCCGCCGCTGTGGAAGCGCTGGCTGATCGCGCTGGGCGCGGCCGGGGTACTGGTGGTCAGCTTCATGCTCGGAGCCATTCTGCTGATGGTGGTGCTCGGCATTGCCGCCATCGCGGCCCTGGTCATCGGTATCCGGGTGTGGTGGCTGCGGCGCAAACTGCGCAATGACAGCGGAGGCGATGAAACCACCGCCAGTGGCGATCCGCTGTACGATCTGCTGGCCGCCGCGCGCCGTCAGCAACAGCGTCAGGATTCTTCTTCAGGCCGCACCATCGACGGCGAAAGCGAGGACATCAGCGATCAGCGCTAAGCCGGTTGCAGATCAAATCCTCGACCACGGCCTGATCGGCCAGTGTGGAGATGTCGCCGAGCTGGTCGTGCTCGTCGGCGGCAATCTTGCGCAGAATGCGACGCATGATCTTGCCGGAGCGGGTTTTTGGCAGTGCCGGGGCCCACTGCAGATGATCAATGCTGGCGATCGGGCCGATTTCTGTGCGCACCCATTGCACCAGTTCGCTGCGCAATTCATCCGTGGCTTCGATGCCTGACATCAGGGTGACGTAGGCATAGATGCCCTGGCCCTTGAGGTCGTGCGGAAAGCCCACCACGGCGGCTTCGGCGACATCTTCGTGCGCCACCAGCGCCGATTCCACCTCGGCGGTGCCGAGCCGGTGACCGGAGACATTGATGACATCGTCCACGCGGCCGGTGATCCAATAATAGCCGTCGGCGTCACGACGGGCACCGTCGCCGGTGAAGTAATGCCCGGGATAGGCAGAAAAATACGTCTGGCCAAAGCGCTCGTGATCCCCGTACACGGTGCGCATCTGCCCGGGCCAGCTGTCGGTGAGCACCAGGTTGCCGCTGGCAGCACCGTGCAGCAGCTGGCCATCGGCATCCACCAGCGCCGGCTTGATGCCTGGCAGCGGCAAGGTGGCCGAGCCGGGTTTCAGTGCCGTGGCACCGGGCAGCGGGCTGATCAATATGCCGCCGGTTTCGGTCTGCCACCAGGTGTCCACCACCGGGCAGCGCTGCTCGCCGACCACCTCGTAGTACCAGTACCAGGCTTCCGGGTTGATCGGCTCACCGACCGTGCCGAGGATGCGCAGCGATTGTCGTGAGGTCTTTTTGACCGGGGCGTCGCCGTCGCGCATCAGTGCGCGAATCGCCGTCGGTGCGGTGTAGAACAGGTTGACCTGATGCTTGTCGCAGACCTGCCAGAAACGGCTGTTGTCGGGATAATTCGGCACCCCCTCAAACATCAGTGTGGTGGCCCCGTTGGCCAGCGGGCCATAGACGATGTAGCTGTGGCCGGTGACCCAGCCGACATCGGCGGTGCACCAGTAGATGTCGCCATGGTGGTAGTCGAACACCAGTTCGTGGGTATAGCTGGCGTACACCAGATAGCCTCCCGAGCTGTGCAGCACGCCCTTGGGTTTGCCGGTGGAGCCTGAGGTGTAGAGAATGAACAGCGGGTCTTCCGCGTGCATGGCTTCAGCGGGGCAGTCGTCGCTGACCTGGGCATCGAGTTCATGCAACCAGTGATCGCGACCGGACTGCATGTCGGTGGCGACATCGCTGGCGCTGTCGTTGCGCACCACCAGCACGTTCTGCACCAAAGCCGCAGCCTCGGCATTGGCCAGCGCGCGGTCGACATTGTCTTTCAGCGGAATCACCTTGCCGCCGCGCACACCGGCATCGGCAGTGATGATCAGGCTGGAACTGCAGTCGATCACACGCCCGGCCAGCGCGTCCGGCGAAAAGCCTCCAAACACCACCGAATGCACGGCACCGATGCGGGCGCAGGCGAGCATGGCCACGGCGGCTTCCACGATCATCGGCAGATAGATGGTGACGCGATCGCCCTTGCCCGCACCCAGCTGTTTTAGCACATTGGCGAAGCGGCACACGCGCTGGTGCAGCTGTGCATAACTGATCTGCAGCGAACGCTTTGGGTCATCGCCCTCCCAGATGATGGCGGTCTGCTCGGCGCGGGTGGGCAGGTGGCGGTCAACGCAGTTGGCGCAGACATTCAGCAGCCCGTCGTCGTACCAGCGGATGTGCAGATCATCCAGCGCGAACGACACATCCTTGACCCGGGTATACGGCCTGATCCAGTCCAGCCGCTGACCGACCTCGCCCCAGAAGCCTTCCGCATCCTGCAGCGAGCGCTGTTGGATCTGCTCGTACGCGGATTGATTGACATGGGCGCTGGCGGCGATGTCAGCGCGCACCGGGACAACCTGGTCGTGCGGATGTTGGGCATGGTGCATGTGCGGGCTCCTGATGGTTTTTTATTCATTGTGCTGGTTTTCGGCCAGTGCGGCAAATCGCAGCCATTCGCCGGCAGCAAAGTCGGCATCCGGCCAGGCCAGCAGGTCTTTGCGCCAGACGTGGATGCGGGCGGGGCTGAAGCCGCTGCTGACGACACAGTCACGCGCCAGCAGTGCCAGCATGCGCTGCTCGAGTGCCGGGTCGTCGCCAGTCTGGCTGCTTAACTGTCGCAGCAGCTGATCGTATTCGGCATTGCGGTAATTGGCCAGACCGGGACCGCCGCTGCGGATATGGGCATTGTTGCCGGCATACAGCTGCAGTGTGTTGGTGGCAGTGGGCAGATCCAGTGACCAGGCCGAAAACAGCAGCGGCCACTGCTGCTCGCGATAGGACTGCAGCAGCGCACCCAGGTTTTCATGAGGCAGGCTGCGCAGCTTGTCTGCGGCATAGCCCGAGGCCAGCAACTGCTGCTGAAACCAGTCGAAGTAAGCGCGGTTGCGACGGCTGTCGACATGGGCAAAAACCAAGTCTGGCAGGACAGCGAAGTCGGCAAACGCATCACTTCGACCGATCGATGAGCTTGGCACAGCGCCGGCATGGGCCGTGATCACTGGCGCGATCACCCCATTGCTGACATATCCGCTGCCGTGATGAAAGCGCCGGTTGAAGCTGTCCCAGTCGATGCTGTCGCGCAGCGCACAGCGCAACGCCGTCTGTTTTTCCGGTGATTGGCTGAGCCCGGTTTCAGCGAGTTCGTCGTCCGCCCCGGCGCTGTTGCCCAGTGTGGTACTGTGCAAATTGAAATCAATGCGCAGCCATTCGGCTGCCGGCTGCCGATGCATACGCCAGTCGCCGATCCAGTCCGCTGCCAGCCGATCCGGGTGCAGCAACACATTGCTGTCCGCTGAATCGCTACTGCTGTTGTTCAGGTCGCCGTTCTGGTCATTCTTCTGGTCACTGTTATGGTCACTATTCTGGCTGTCGTGCTGAGCCACACGGGCCAGCACTTGTGGATACTGTTCCGGCGGCAACAGCAGCGCATCGATGTGGCCATCGCGCAGCCATTGCAGGCGTTGTTGCGCTGAGCGCTCGATCTCTATCTCGATGCGCTGCAGCAGCGGCCCACTGCGCCCGGCCAATACCGCCAGCCCGGAATCTGCGTGGTGCAAGTCCTGAAAACCTTCGGACGACAGTCGCATGGGCTGGCTGCGGAAGTCGTCGACCGCCAGCAGCGTGATGCGCGACAGCGACAGCTCATGCAGCCGGTATGGCCCACTGCCCACGGCATGCAGAGCATAGGCCTGCCCATGCTGTTGCACCGCTTCGCGCATGACAATGGCGGCGCTGGGATGGGCCAGCAGGTGCAGGAAATCGGCTTGCGGGGTGGTCAGCGTGATGTGCAGTGTGCCATCGTCGGCCACCTGCAGTCCCTCGGGCGCTTGCGCATAATCGGCACCGTTGCGGCCCCAGGCATCCAGTCCCTGGATGCGCCCGGCCCACAGCCAGCGCCACGGGCTTTGCAGCGCCGGATCAAAATGCCGCAGCAGTGAATACACCACATCGCCAGCCTGCACGCTGCGCCCTTGCTGCGCGGTCACGGTCAGATCGGGACTGTGGTGAAAACGCAGGTCCGGGCGCAAGGCAATGCGGTAGTGGCGGCCCTCGGCGCTGATCACCGGCATGTCAGCGGCCGCCTGCGGCAGGATCTGATGCGGTCGCGCCAGCAGGGCATAGCGGTAGAGGCGGTCGTAGACGGCACCAATCAATTGGTTGCTTTCGTGGCTGCCGGCACGCAGCGGATCCAGACCGGGAATGGCTTGATTGAGCGCCAGCCGCAACGTTGATTCAACCTGGATGACACCGTCGGCAGCAGTGCCTGCGCTGGATTGTACAAGCTTGCCACCGTCATCAGGATCGCTGCATGCGGCCACTGACAACAGCAGGCAAAGACTGAACCAGTGCGGCAGCCACAGTGTGGTTTGATCGAAGCACAAATGGTGCGAAACGCGCAGGGTTGACATGCGCACAGGATAGAGAGGGAGCGCCAGGCTGGCAACTTTGGTCTATCAGCCTGTTGCACTTCATGTTGACACCAACAAGTTGACCAACTAGACTAACCAATATGAAACAAGTCAACATCTATGAGGCGAAAACCCAGCTTTCCAAGCTGGTCGAGGCGGCTGCCGCTGGTGAGGAAGTGATCATTGCTCGCGCGGGCAAGCCGGCGGCACGCCTGGTGGCGCTGCAGCGCCCGGCCGACAAGCGCCCCATCGGCTTGCTCGATGGGCAGCTGCGCATCCCTGAGGATTTCAATACGGCCTTGCCCGATGATCTGCTGGCGGCGTTTTATCACCAAGGCTGATGCGGATTTTGCTCGACACACATCTGCTGCTGTGGGCTGTGGCTGACAGCAAACGTCTGTCTGCGCCGGTGCGCGAAGCAATCCAGGACCCGGGCAATGCGTTGTTCTGCAGTGCGGCAAGCCTGTGGGAAATCGCCATCAAAAGCATGCTGCGGCGTGCGGATTTCAGCATTGATGTGCACGCGTTTCGCCTGGCGCTGCAAACCATGATGATTGATGAATTGCCCATCGCCGGCAATCACATTGAAGCCTTGCTTGCGCTGCCCGACGTGCACCGCGATCCGTTCGATCGCATGCTGGTCGCGCAGAGCCGTGCCGAGCCGATGTCACTGTGGACCAACGACCGCCTGGTGGCCCAATACTCGGATTCGATCAGGCTGATTGGCTAAGGTCTGAGGTGACACATCGGATTGGTTTGCATCGACGAACATCGCCGCTATGGTGAATTGTGCAAACTGAGCAAAACAACAGCCCACCGCTCACGGCCATGCTGGTCACGGCCGCCAGCGGTGGCATCGGTCTGGCGCTGGCACAGCAGTTGGCAGAGCGATACCCACTACGGCGGTTGTATTTGACCACGCGTGACATCGATCAGCATGCTGCGCTGCGCGCACTGGCTGCGCAGCACGCCAACTGTGAGTTGCTGCAGGTCGATCTGCTCAGCGAAGCCGATCTGGCGCGGCTGGCGGCGGCCATCAGCGCGCAGGATGAGCAACTGGGGCTGGTGATCAATGCCGCCGGTCTGCTGCATCGCGGCGAACGCGGGCCGGAGCGGCGCTTGCAGGATCTGGAGCTGGACTGGATGCAGCAGCTGTTTGCCGTCAATGCCCTGGCCCCGGCGCTGTTGCTGAAACATCTGCAGCCACTGCTGCCCAGAGACCAGCCCTTCATCATCGCCATGCTGTCGGCACGGGTCGGCAGCATCACCGACAACCGGCTCGGTGGCTGGTACAGCTATCGCGCCTCGAAGGCGGCGCTGAACCAGATTCTACGCACGGCAGCCATTGAGCTGCGCCGCCACAACCGGGCCAGCATCGTCATAGGCCTGCATCCGGGCACCGTTGCCACCAGCCTGTCGGCACCGTTTCAAAGCAATGTGCCCACAGACAAGCTGTTCACCCCGCACTACAGTGCCAGCCGGTTGCTCAAGGTTCTTGGGCAGCGCAAACCGGCGGATTCCGGCAGCGTGTTTGATTGGGCGGGCGAGCTGGTGCCGCCGTGATCACTGCCTGGTGGCGGCAATCCCGACCAACTTGATCTGAATCAATTCAAGTTCATGTGCAGGCTTGCTAAACTAGCCGGCAGTTTCAATCGGATGTAGAACCGCTATGAGTACAACGGCCAGTTACAACGATCGTGTGGTGCGTCAGTTCACCGTCATGACCATGGTCTGGGGCATTGTCGGCATGCTGGTGGGCGTGATCATCGCCGCGCAACTGGCCTTTCCGCTGCTGAACTTCGACATACCCTGGCTGACCTATTCAAGGCTGCGACCCTTGCACACCAGCGCGGTGATCTTTGCCTTTGGCGGCTGTGGCCTGTTCGCCACCTCCTATTATGTGGTGCAGCGCACCTGTCACGTGTCGCTGTTCATGCCAAAACTGGCGGCGTTCACGTTCTGGGGCTGGCAGGCAGTGGTGGTGGCGGTGGCGATCACCTATCCGCTGGGCATTACCCAGGCCAAGGAGTATGCCGAGCCGGAATGGCCGATCGACATTCTCATCACGCTGGTGTGGGTGGCCTATGCGGTGGTGTTTTTCGGCACCATTGCCAAGCGCCGGATCAAGCACATCTATGTGGCCAACTGGTTCTTCGGTGCCTTCATCCTCACCATCGCGGTGCTGCACATCATCAACAATCTGGCCATACCGGTGAGTCTGTGGAAGAGCTACCCGGTGTACTCCGGTGCCGTTGATGCCATGGTGCAGTGGTGGTATGGCCACAATGCGGTGGGCTTTTTCCTTACTGCCGGTTTCCTCGGCATGATGTACTACTTCGTGCCGAAGCAGGCCGAGCGGCCGATTTACTCGTATCGCCTGTCGGTGGTGCATTTCTGGTCGCTGATCGCCGTCTACATGTGGGCCGGGCCGCACCATCTGCATTATTCGGCGGTACCCGACTGGGCGCAGTCGGTGGGCATGGTGTTCTCACTGATACTGCTGGCCCCAAGCTGGGGTGGCATGATCAACGGCATCATGACGCTGTCCGGTGCCTGGCACAAACTGCGCACCGATCCAGTGCTGCGCTTCATGATCGTGTCGCTGTCGTTTTATGGCATGTCCACGTTCGAAGGTCCGATGATGTCGATCAAGACGGTCAACTCGCTGTCGCACTTCACCGACTGGACCATCGGCCACGTGCATTCCGGTGCCCTGGGCTGGGTGGCGCTGATCACCATGGCCTGTGTTTACCACTTGTTCCCGAAACTGTTCGGCACCAAACAGCTGTATTCGCTGAAGCTGGTGGAGTGGCATTTCTGGATTTCCACCATCGGCATCGTGCTCTACATCGCTGCGATGTGGATCGCTGGCGTCATGCAGGGCCTGATGTGGCGCGCGGTCAATGATGACGGTACGCTGACCTACACCTTCATCGAGTCGCTGAACGCAACCTACCCGTTCTATTACGTGCGACTGCTGGGCGGGCTGCTGTTTTTGACCGGCACCCTGGTGATGAGCTGGAATCTGTTCATGACCTGGCGTCAGTCCACTGGCATCGTGCCGGCTCCGGTGCTGGCACCGCAGGCGGCCTGAGCATGGCAGCCTGTCGGGCTTAACACTGATCTACTGCGGAACAGCCAGATTCGGCCATATTTTCCGATCTTTTGCGTTAAATAGGTTCATTATTCGCCTAAAAGATCGATAAATCTGTCTCAAACCGGCTTTCCCTCACCATGATCGGTCAAGTCCGACAGGCTGCAAGACGATCAATCTGACAGGAGAATGACATGGCATTTGGTCATGAAAAAATTGAAAAGAACGTCGGTCTGCTGGCCATCCTGATTGTTGTCGCGATCAGCTTCGGTGGGCTGGTGGAAATTGTGCCGATGATGTACCAGGCCAGCGTGGTGGAAGCCGCGCCCGGTGTGGTGCCGTATCCGCCTAAACAGCTGGCCGGTCGCGACATCTACATTCGCGAGGGCTGCTACAACTGCCATTCGCAGCAGGTTAGGCCGTTCCGCTGGGAAACCGAGCGTTACGGTGACTACTCGGTGGCCGGTGAATACGTCTATGACCGGCCGTTCCAGTGGGGCTCCAAGCGTACCGGGCCGGATCTGGCTCGGGTTGGCGGTCGTTACAGCGACATGTGGCATGAGGTGCATCTGCTCAATCCGCGTGACGTGGTGCCGGAATCCAACATGCCCGGTTACCCATGGCTGGCGGATGGCATGGTCAATGCAGAGGTGGTTCAGCAACGCATGCGCGCACTGCGCAGACTGGGGCATCCCTACAGCGATGAACAGATCGAGGGTGCCACTGACGATTTGCAGAACGTCACCGAGTTGCAGGCGCTGATCGCCTATCTGCAGTGGCTGGGTACACGGCAACCGGTCGAGGACAAGGCTGCAGCGGCAGCCGGAGGCGTCTGAGTGTTCGGCATTGACTGGGCCACCACCGGCGGCATCATGACGGTGCTGGCGCTGGTGCTGTTCATCGGCGTGGCGATCTGGGCATGGAGCCCGGCGCGCAAAAAGCGATTTGACGAAGCCGCACAGATTCCCCTGCAGGATGAAGCGCAGACACAGCGATCTGCAAATGACAGCAGATCGGATGAGAACACTGATCAGGAGCAGAAATCATGAGTATGGGTTGGCAGGTTTATGTGTTGGTGCTGGTGATTTTTGGCATCCTGTCGAACTGGGTGCTGTTGCGCTGGACCACGCGCTACGAAATCACCCATAAGCCGGAGCAGGGTGAAACCACCGGCCATGTCTGGGATGAGGATTTGCGTGAGTACAACAAGCCGCTGCCGCGCTGGTGGCTGCGTCTGTTTCAGCTCACCATCATCTTCTCCATCGGTTACCTGATTCTTTATCCGGGTTCAGGCGTTTACGAAGGTGTGCTGGGCTGGAGTCAGGCGCAGCAGTATGCCGAGCAGGTTGAGCAGGCCGAGCAGAAATATGCGCCGATCTTTGCTGCCTATGCCGAGCAGTCACCGCAGCAGCTGATGGCCAACAACGATGCCATGTCCGCTGGCTTCAACCTGTTTGGCAACCATTGTGCGCAATGCCATGGCAGCGGTGGTCGCGGCGCGGTGGGCTTTCCCAACCTGACCGACGATGACTGGCAGTGGGGTGGTGAGCACGAACAGATTCTGAACTCGATCATGAACGGCCGCAACGGTGTCATGCCGGGCTGGGCAACGCCACTGGGCGGCGATAAGGGGGTCACCAATGTGGCTCATTATGTGCGCAGTCTGTCGGGTCTCGAACATGATGCCGAGGCAGCGGCAGCGGGACAGCAGCAGTTCGGCATGTTCTGTGCCGCCTGTCACGGTGCCGAGGGCAAGGGCAACCCGATGCTGGGTGCTCCCAACCTGACCGATGACACCTGGCTGTATCGCGCCACCCTGGACAGCATCAAGCACACCATCGCCAACGGCCGCAACAACCAGATGCCGGCCTTTGCCGACACGCTGGGTGCCGACAAGGTCAAGCTGCTGGCAGCCTATGTGCAATCGCTGTCTGCGTCCACAGCCGCTGCCGACAGCGCAGCCAACAGCACTGCGACAGCGGATGCCGCCAGTGCGGCTCAGCTCGCGGTGCAGTAGTGAACACGCCGCGCAGCAGCCTGCAGCCGCGCTCGCTGACGCGGCGTCTGGCGGCCATTTTATGGCCGTCATTTCTGTGCGCCGGTGTTGCCACCATGGTGCTGTTCGCCTTCGTCGACCCGGTGGAGCTGCATGCCATCAGTTTTCCGGGTTGGGAACTGAGTCGCATGGCCGGCTACAGCATCGGTTTTTTCATGTTCTGGGCGGTGACCGCGGCGTCCGGTTTCGGTACCTGGCTGTTGCTGCGTCGCCGCGCCATCATCAATCAACAGCAGCATTCCTGAGTCGTAACCGGCGACTCGCTGACAACGCATTTTCATGACTGATCCCAGCAAGCAGGCTGCTTCGCCAGCCGCCACGCCAGCCAGACAAAGTGACGCCGGCAAGGCGAGCAGCGACACCATTGTCATCGACCTGTATCAGAAGCAGGAAAAAATCTATGCGCGCGAGGTCAAGGGCGGCTACCAGCGATTGCGCAAGCTGTCGGTGTGGCTGTTGCTGGGGCTGTTCTATCTGTTGCCGTGGATCCAGATCAACGGTCAGCAACTGGTGCTGTTTGATCTGCCGGCGCGGCGGTTTCATGTCTTTGGCCTGACTTTCTGGCCGCAGGACTTTATCCTGCTCACCGGTCTGCTGGTGCTGGCAGCCCTGTCGCTGTTCTTTTTCACCGCACTGGCCGGGCGATTGTGGTGCGGGTTTGCCTGTCCGCAGACGGTGTGGACCGAAGTGTTCATGTGGCTGGAGGAGTTCGCCGAGGGTCCGGCGCACAAGCGCCGCAAACTGGATCAGCGCAAGTGGGATGCCGAGAAGCTGCGACGCAAGGGATTCAAGCACGCCCTGTGGCTGCTGTTTGCCCTGTGGACCGGGTTCACCTTTGTCGGCTTCTTTACTCCGATCGGCGATCTGGGCCAGCGTCTGCTGCGCTTTGAGCTGGGCGGCTGGGAGAGTTTCTGGATTCTGTTCTATTCCCTGGCCACCTGGGGCAATGCCGGCTTCCTGCGCGAGCAGGTGTGCAAGTACATGTGTCCGTATGCGCGCTTTCAGAGCGCCATGTTCGACAGCGACACGCTGATCGTCAGCTACGACCCGACGCGGGGCGAGCCACGTGGATCGCGCTCACGCGAGCTCAGTCATGCCGAAGTGCAGGCCCAGGGCAAGGGCGACTGCATCGATTGCACCTTGTGTGTGCAGGTGTGTCCCACCGGCATCGACATTCGTGACGGGCTGCAGTACGAGTGCATCACCTGCGCAGCCTGCATCGACGTCTGCGATCAGGTGATGGAGCGCATGAATTATCCGTTGGGACTGATCCGCTTTACCACCCAGAACGCGGTTGATCAGAAGCCCAGCCGGGTGCTGCGCCCGCGCATCTTTCTGTATGGTGCCATGCTCACCCTGGTGGCTGCGCTGTGGGTGTATGGTGTCTCCAGCCGGCCACCGATTCTGCTCGATGTGATGCGTGATCGCAATGCACTGTATCGGGAACTGGCAGACGGTGGGGTGGAGAACAGTTACACACTGCGCATATCCAACCGCACCAGTGTCGCGCGCGAGTTTCAGATCAGCGCGGTCGGTATGGCGGAGCTCAGCATCGCCGGTGAGCAGACCATTCGTCTGCAGCCAGGCGAGGTCGGCTCGCTGCCGATCACGCTGCGTGTTGATGAGGTGCAGCGGGGCGGGCGTCAGGACATTGAGTTCGTCGTCCAGGCCAGCGATGATGCCAGTGTCAGCAGCCGTGCCGAAAGCCGATTCTTTGTGCCAGTGAGATAGCCCCATGGAAATGACTGCCAATGCGCAAACCCGCTGGTACCGCTCCGGCTACGTGTGGCTGGTGCTGGCCCCGTTGCTGGTCACCGTGGTGGGCTTTTTCTACACCATGTATCTGTTGTTTGCCTCCGGCAACATCGACCAGCTGCCCGGTCTGGGCAGCAAGCTGGGCAAGATTTATACCGATCAGGTCAGCGTACCGGTCGCGGCAAAACTGCAGTCACAACAGGCCGCCGCCGATGGCAGCGGCTATCACGCCCTGCTGCTGCTCACGCTGCCGACAGAGGTCGACACGGCAACGGGTACGCGGGTGCGGCTCGGCGAGCAGCTGGAATTGCATGTGCTGCATCCCACCCTGAGCAACCGTGATCGCCAGCTGACACTTAAGCGTTCAGTGCGTGATCATGTGGCGCAGCTGGACGCGCCGCTGCCCGAGCGCGGCGTGTTGTGGCTGCGTGATCCGGTCAGCGACTGGCAACAGGTGTTGCCGTATCGCCTGCGCGACGGTGAACTGCTGTTGCGAGACACAGCCGACGGATGACCGCGCAACACTGTTTCCACTGCGGCGAGCCGGTGCCACCCGGTTTCGATCTGCAGGTGGCCATACGCGGGGAGCAGCAGCCGATGTGCTGTCACGGCTGTGCGGCGGTGGCGCGCTGGATCACCGGCCAGCAGCTGGAGCAGTTCTACCAGCAGCGTGCCGCCAATGCCGCCCGCCCCGATGCCCGTTCGGCACAGTGGTGGCAGTCGTTTAACCGTCCTGCCATCCAGGACCAGTTCACGGAAACCCTGCCCAATGGCGACCGGCGCATGCCAGTGCTGGTCAGCAACATGCGTTGCGCGGCCTGTTCCTGGTTGCTGGAAAGTGTGCTCATGCGCCTGCCCGGGGTGCGCTCGGTGCTGGTCAATTTTGCCAGCGGGCGTGGCGAATTGGAGTGGGATCCGCAGCAGACAGAACTGGCCAGCATTCTGCAGCGGGCCGATGAAATCGGCTACCCGGTGGAGCCGGCGGCACTGGCCCTGCACAGTCGTCAGCGCAGCGAGAGCCGGGCCGCCAACCGGCGTCTGATCGTGGCCTCGATCGGCATGATGCAGGTGATGATGTATGCGGTCGGGCTGTACATCGGTGCCGTGCAGGACATGCCGCTGGAAACCCGCGATTTCCTGCGCTGGATCGCCTTGCTGATCGCCACCCCGGTGGTGTTCTACAGCGGCTGGCCATTTTTTGCTGCTGCCGTGACCCAGCTCAGACTGCGCCGCCCCGGCATGGATGTGCCGGTGGCGCTGGCGCTGGCGATTGCCTGGTGTGCCAGCTGCATCAACACCTTTACCGGCAGCGGTGAGGTGTATCTGGATTCGGCGGTGATGTTCGTGTTCTTTCTTGGCCTGTCGCGGCACATTGAGCAGCGCACCCGCGCCCAGGCCACCGCAATGAGCGCCGTCAACACCTCAATCCTGCCGCTGCTGGCGACCCGGCTGGAGCATCACGACCAGACTAGGCTGGTGGGCGTGCACGAGCTGCAGCCGGGTGATGTCGTCGTGGTCGCCAGTGGCGACACCATCCCCGCCGATGGCCTGGTGCTGGCGCAGGCCAACACCGCGGTGCGCGTGGATGAGAGCATGCTCAGCGGCGAATCCGTGCCCCTGGACAAGCAACCAGGGCAGACCGTTCTGGCTGGTAGTGTGCTGAGTTCAGGCCCCCTGCGCATGCAGGTGCAGGCAATCGGCCGCGATACCGTGCTGGCCTCGATTGAGCGCGAACTGGAACACGCCGCGGTGCGCCAGGGCGAGCGGTTTGTCTGGCTTAATAGGTTGGCGAGCTGGTTCATTCTGGTGGTGCTGACACTGGCCAGTATGACGCTGCTGTTCTGGCAGCAGCAGGCCGGCTGGGAGATCGCGATCCGGCACACGCTGGCGGTGCTGGTGATCACCTGTCCCTGCGCGCTGTCGCTGGCGGCACCCACGGTGATCGCTGCTGCGCGCGCCAGATTGCTGGACGCGGGCATGCTGCTGCTGGACAACGATGCGCTGATGCAGCTGCCGCAATGTGACCATCTGGTGGTCGACAAGACCGGCACGCTGACCAGCGGCAGCTTCACTGTCGCCGCCGTGCACACGCTGGCGGGGCTGGCGCAAGCCGAGGTGTTGTCGCTGGCGGCGGCGTTGGAACAGCATTCCCGGCATCCGCTGGCGAGCGCGTTTCAGGGGTTGCCGATCGTCTCGACAGCCACACAGGTCACCGAATACCCTGGTGCAGGTCTGTGTGGCCGGGTGGGTGAGCGGCGCTTGTGTCTGGGCAGCGCCGAACTGCTGATGGAGCAGGTGCCTTCGCTGACACCGGCCGATTTCATGCGTATGCAGCAGGCCCACAGCGATGCCTCCATTGTTACAGCGCGTGTGCACAAGACCCTTTGGCTGGCCGATGCCGGCCGGCTCCTGGCGCTGATTGAGGTGGCCGATGACATCAAGCCCGAAGCGGCGGATGTGCTGCAGCAGCTGCGTCTGCCGGTGACCATGCTCAGTGGCGATCAGGCTGCTGCCGTGGCGCGCACGGCTCAGCAGTTGGGCATTGACGATGCGCGCGCCGGGCTGTTGCCGCAGCACAAGCTGTCTGCGTTGCAGCAGCTGCAACAGAGCGGGCACAGGGTGCTGGCGGTTGGTGACGGCATCAACGATGCACCGCTGCTGGCGGCTGCCGATGTCGGCGTTGCCATCGGTGCGGCCAGTTCGCTGGCACGCAGCAAGGCGGCCGTGGTGGTGCTGCATGAACGCCTCAGTGCCCTGCTGGATCTGCGTGCACTGGCGAGGCGGGCGCAGCGCCTGCTGCGGCAGAATCTGGGCTGGGCGATTGCCTACAACCTGTGCGCGGTGCCGTTTGCCATGGCCGGCCTGATACCACCCTGGGCAGCGGCCATCGGCATGTCGTTGAGTTCCCTGCTGGTGGTGCTGAACAGTCTGCGGCTGCGGCGGCTGTGCCTGCCCGGACAGCGTCAGCAGGCAGCGGCAGCCAGTGCTGTGCGCGCACATTCCACAGGCCAACTGCTGACGGAGCGCAGCTGATGCGCATCCTGCTGATTCTGATTCCGCTGTCGCTGCTGGTGCTGGGGGTGGCGGTGTGGGCATTTTTCTGGGCAGTACGCTCCGGCCAGTTCGAGGACATGGACGCACCGGCCTGGCGCGTGGTGCTGGACGATGATGAGAAGCCGCCGGCGGCGGATGAGCATGCTGACCACGCCGACCGCCGTGATCACTCGCCAGACCATCATCACGAGCATGACTGAGCAGTACACCACACTGGCTGCGGCCATGCTGGCGGCTGCGGCTGCCGGACTGGCCGGTTCCGGGCACTGCTTCGGCATGTGTGGTGGCATTGCCGCGTTGGCCGGGCAGCGCGGTCGTCACAGCGATGTGCTGCTGATCAATCTGGGTCGGCTGGGCGGCTATGCCGTGATTGGTACGCTGGGTGCCGGACTGCTTGCGGCCGGGCTGGGCGTGACCGGTCTGACGCGTTTTGCCGGCACCAGCCGGCTGCTGGTCGGCAGTCTGTTGCTGCTGGTGGCCATCAGTATGCTGGTCGGTGGCCACTGGCTTGCTGGACTGAACCGCTTTGCCGGTCAATTATGGCAACGTCTGCAGCCGCTCACCGGCAAGCTGTTGCCGGTGCAATCAGCCTGGCAGGCACTGGCCTTTGGCATGCTGTGGGGCTGGTTGCCCTGCGGGCTGGTGTACGCCGTGGCACCGGTGGCCTGGTCCAGCGGCAACGCTGCCAGCGGAGCGTTGATCATGGCCGCATTCGGTGCTGGCACCTTGCCCTCCATGTCCGCCATGGGCCTGGCCACCGGTCGTATCCGGCGCTGGTTGAAATCACCACGGGTTAAGCTGTTCTCCGGACTGCTGGTGCTGCTGTCAGCCCTGTCGCTGCTGTATGGCCCGATCATGCATTGGCTGCTGCCAGCAGCCGGGCATCAGCACATGCATTGATGCGGCAAAAGGCAAGGAAAAGAGATTACAGACTGCATCATCGCCGGATGCGCTTTGCTTATCCGTCCTGCGGCAAGCACTGCTTGTAGACCGGATCAGCGCAGCGCATCTGATGTTTGCACTGCCTACCAGCTGCCAGTGTTGGGCATGGACTGCCATGGTTCGCGTGCTGGCAGGGCTTCGCCACGTTGCAGCAGCTCTATGGAAATGCCGTCGGGCGAGCGGACGAAGGCCATGTGGCCATCGCGTGGCGGCCGCTGGATGGTGATGCCTGCGTCCATCAGTTTTTGGCAGAGTGCATAAATGTCGTCTACCTGAAAAGCCAGATGACCAAAATTCCGGCCGCCGGCATAGTCTTCCGGATCCCAGTTCCAGGTCAGCTCTATCAGTGGCGCATGTTCCGCATGAGCGCGCTGCTTGTCTTCTGGCGCGGCCAGATAGACCAGCGTGAAACGGCCTGCTTCGACCTCAACGCGCTTGACCTCAATCAAGCCAAGCTGTTGGCAATAAAAGTAAAGTGACGCTTCCAGATCGCTGACGCGCACCATGGTGTGCAGAAATTTCATCGTATCTCCCTGGGCTGATTCAGGTCACTGACTCGGGTGTATCGGCAAGCGGTTCACCGGCACGTTCTGCCGGACAGTAAAACGGTGGCTTGCCGTGCTGGCCGTGATAGTAATGCTTGCTGCTGCTGGCGCTGAACACAATCCGGTATCCGGGCACCAGCGCCTGGGTGTAGAACATGCCAGGTTCCGGGCAGCCCAGCGCGCCATCCGACCAGGTGACATTCTCGGCCTGTTCAAGAACGATTTCACTGGCGTTGATCCGCAGCCGTTGGGCAAGATCATCGCGTGCCTGTTCCTGCCAGACCTGCAGATGTTGCGGAAGCTTGTTGCGTTTGTCTGGCATGGCGGGGTCTCCATTGCTGTGATGGCTTGCAGTCGCTGCTGGTTCCGACTCAGGGTCTGTGCTTTTCTGCTGCGGGCTGCAGGCAAGCAGCAACAGACCTGCCAGCAAGCACAGGTAAAATTTCCGGCACATAGATTGATGCTGTGACATTGTAGTGTACCCCGCCATCGATGCTGTGAAATTCAGAGTGTGTCTGAGACCGCCAGCAGACCACGCCGTTCAAAGTCGGCGATCGCGTCTTCCAGTGCCGTGCGAATGGGCACTGGTTCCAGTCCGAGTTCACGGCGCGCCTTCTGATTGTCGAAAAACATCGGCCGGCGCGCCAGGCGGACGCCGGTCAGTGGTGCAGTCGGCGGCTGGTGGGTGATGTGATCGGCGATCCACTCGGAGACGGCGGCAAAGCCATAGGCCAGTAGCCAGGGTACACGAGCACGTGGCATTATGCGCCCGGTGAGCTGCTGCAGCATGGCCAGCAGTTCACGCAGATACAGGTTTTCACCGGCCAGCATGTAGCGTTCACCAACGCGGCCGTGCTCGGCAGCGAGAATGTGCCCGCGGGCAACATCGCGGACATGGATCAGATTGAATGCAGAGTTCAGGTAGGCGCCGTAATCGCCGTTCAGATAGCCGAGCAACATGCGGCTGGGCGGCGTCAGGCGATCGTCACCGGGCCCGATCGGCAAAGTGGGATTGACGATCACCACCGGCAGACCCTCATCCGCTGCTTTGCGTGCGGCCTGCTCGGCAAGAAACTTGGAGCGGCAGTAGGGGCCGGGCATGTCCTGCAGCCTGACGCTGGTGGCTTCATCGGCCTGCCCACTGCGGCGACTGACACCGACCACAATCGACTCGGTTGAGGTATATACCAGTTTCTGCACATTGGCGTGTGCGGCGGCAGTCAGCACTTTCTGCGTGCCTATGGTATTGACCTGATGAAACTGCTTTTTGTCGGCCAGCCACAGGTCGGGGATGGCGGCGACATGATAGACCTGCCGGCAGCCCTGTATGGCCCGCCTGAGCAGTGTTTCATCGAGAATCGAGCCGGCGATGAAATCGACCTGCGACGGCAGCTCGCTGGTCGGTGCACGCAGATCCAGCACCCGCACCCGATCGCTACCCTGCCGGCACAGTTCCTCGACCAGCATGCGACCGACAAAGCCACAGCCGCCGGTGACCAGTATGGGCGCGCTCATGCTGGTTCCGGCATACAGTGAGTCATCATTTCAGCGTATGGTGTGAACATTGAGTTGCAGATCTAGTGTACCCCGCCGGGAATACTGTAACGTTCAGCGAGTCGGAAAGCGCTTAGCCGCAAGGCATGGCTCGCAGGTCATGGCCATTCCATGGCCAAGAGCCATAACACAGCGGATGAGTGCTTTCCGACTCGCCCTGCGGGAGCGCCCCTGAGGCTGCATTACGGCGTTGCAATCCTTGTCAAGGGCTTGCCATTCACTGCCCAGACATAGTTGTTCGCGTCTGTAGTGCAGCCTCAGGTATGTTCTGAATGTCACAGTATTTCAGGCGGGGTACACTATCCCGGTCCAGGCACGATCACAGGTCATCACCGGCCAGCCACCCTGCATGGCCAGTGCGAGGCAGGCGCGGTCTGCCAGCGACAGTCCGTGTGGTCGTGTCTGCGACCACAAACCGGCGCAGATGCAGGCATCTTCGACAGTAAATTCTACAATCTTCAGGCCCATGTCCTGCAACAGATTCAGTGTGGTGACCGAATCAACGCCTGCGCTGGCCGTTTTTTGTGCCACTTCACTCCAGTTCACTGCGCTCAGCATGCTGTGCTCGATGCTGGCGCTGACCTGACTGGCACCCGGTTCCTGTTGCAGATAGCAAAGCAGGGCCGAGGCATCCAGCACCACGCTCACACTGGCTCCGGCTCGGTACTGGCTTCCTGGCGGCGTTCTGCAATCAGTTGGGCCGCCAGACTGGTGTTGATTGATGCCTGCGCAAACATTGCCAGCAGTCGCTTCTCAATGTCGCTGCGCCGCTCCAGCACCAGACTGTCGCCAGACTGTCTGGCGATCAGGCGATCACCGGGTTTGAGATTCATCGACTTGCGCAACACGGTCGGTATGATCATCCGGCCTTGCGCGCCAATCTGGACTTCTGCTCGATGGTTTGTCATATTCCGATGCAGGTGCCGCAAAGTTAAAAGTATGACACAAAATCAGACATGTGGTGAATGAGAGTATTGCGGTTTACAGCGACGTACGCGGGCATTGTCTCAGGTACAATGAAGACACTGATGGGGCACATCAACTCCGCCTCGCGTACAATGCGTTTTCAGCCCAGGCGAATCCGTCAGAACCCCAACGTTAAGCAATACTTATGCGGGTATTGGTAACCACTGAACTCTTGCAACGCACGGCAAGTCATGTTTGAGAGATCCCTGCGCAAACTGTTGCCATTCGATGCCGATGTGCTGTTGGCGAAAGCCGCGCGGCGTGCCGGGCACGATGATTTTGCGGCCGACATTCATGCGCCGCTGCAGATCCTGTTGCGCTCACTTACACAGCAGGCCGACCTGAAGCCGATTGGCCATGTGGTGGCGTTCAATGACCTGCTGGCCTTGCTGGTCAATCATCTGCAGCTGCGCAGCGATCGTCGACAATGGCCTGACATCGCCGGGACGTCCATCGCCAGACCTGTTTTCATCACCGGACTGCCGCGCACCGGCACCACGCTGCTGCACGCCTTGCTGGCCGGCGATGAGCGCCTGCGCGCGCCGCTGGCCTGGGAGGTGATGAGTCCATCGCCGCCTGCGGCCGTCAGCAGCAGCCGGGATCTGCAACGCCGCCGCCTGCAGGCCAGGTCAAAGCTGCGCTGGCTGGATCGACTGGCACCCGGCTTTCAGGCCATTCACGAGGTCGGTGCCGAGCTGCCGCAGGAATGCATCGCCATCACCGCGCAAAGTCTGTTGTCACTGCGATTTCTGGTCACTTACCGCCTGCCCGATTATGCCGACCATCTGGCCCAGGCTGACATGCGGCCGGCCTACCGCTGGCATCGCGGTTTTCTGCAGCAACTGCAGTATGGCCAGACGCCATTGCGCTGGGTGCTGAAAGCGCCAGGGCACCTGGGTGATCTGGACGCATTGCTGGCACAATATCCGGATGCTGTGGTCATCCAGACCCATCGTGATCCACTCAAAACCATTCCGTCACTGGCCAGCCTGCGTATGAACATGCGCCGAGCGTTCGCCCGCACCCCGGATGCCGGGGAAATCGGTGCCGAAGTGAGCGCCTACTGGCAGCATGCACTGCAACGCTGCCAACAGGTGCGCGAAACCAGTGGCGCAGAGCATTTTGTCGATGTCTGCTATGATGGCCTGCTGCAGGCACCAGCAGCGACGCTGGCGGCAGTCTATGCAAAGATTGGTCTGCACTGGCGCGCCAGCGATGCGCAGCGGTTGCAGCAGTATCTGCTGGCCAATCCGCAGGGCAAGCATGGCCGCCACAGCTATCAGGCCGATGAGTTTGGCCTCAGTGAATCCGGCCTGCGGCAGCAGTTCAGTGACTATCGGCTGCAGCAGGGCTGGGCCTGAGACTTTTGATTGGCATCCATCAGCACGGCTCAGCTCAGCATGAACACAGAAGAACAGCAGCAGCGTATCGATCTGGCCGCCTGTTACCGGCTGGTCGATTTGTATGGCATGTCCGACGGCATCGGCACGCACATTTCGGCGCGGGTGCCGGCGGCCGAGGATGGTGGTGATCGTTTCCTGATCAACCCCTATGGCTGGCTGTTTGATGAAATCACCGCCAGCTCGCTGGTGCGGGTGGATGCCTCCGGCTACGCGCTGGATGGCGATGATCCGGTCAATCCGGCCGGCTTCAACCTGCACAGCTGCATACATCTCGCCCGCGCAGACGTGCAGTGCGTGCTGCACACCCATTCCGAAGCCGGCATGGCGGTGGCGGCGCTGGCCGCTGGCGTGCTGCCGTTGAGCCAGCATGGCATGCAGTTTTATGATCGCATCGGTTACCACGCCTACGAGGGACTGGTTACTCACCCGGACGAGCAGCAGCGCTTTGTTGCGGCATTGGGCGAGCACAATGCCCTGGTGCTGCACAATCACGGTCTGCTCACCGTAGGCAGTTCGGTGGCCGAAGCGTTTTATCTGATGTGGCGGCTGGAAAAAGCCTGTCGCACACAATTGCGGGCGCTGGCCAGCGGGGCCGAACTGCTGCTGCCGGATGCCGAGGTCGCGCGCAAGACCTCGGCGGTGTATGCCGCCTCCAGCGCGATGATCAGCGAATTTGCCTGGCCCGGCTTTGTGCGCCGGCTGGATCGACTCAATCCCGGCTATGCCGACTGACCAAGGTCAATACCCATGACAGAATCGTTGTTGCAACAGGCGGTGGAGAAACTGCGCCGGCGCGGTGAAGCGGCCGGTGACATCGGCGGCACGGTGCTGCTTGATCTGGGCGAGCAGGGCATTCTGATCGACGGTCGCCAGACGCCACTGCAGATCAATGCAGCGGATCCGGCAGCAAAAGCCGATTGCAACGTGCGCATGAGTCTGGAGCTGCTCAACGACATTCTGGATGGCCGGCGCAAGCCGTTCATGGCCTTTGTCACCGGCCAGATCGGCATCAACGGCGACATGAGTGTGGCGGTAAAACTGCAGCCGCTGCTGAAAGCCGGCTGACGCCATGCCGCATAAAAAAGGCCGGGTGGAGAATCCCGGCCACACAGGCTACGCTACGTCGTAGTCTTTATCCGCTAGAATGACCAGGCAAAACCCAGCGAGAACACCAGCGGATGGATGTTGACCTTGGTGCGCGTGGCTTCGGCACCATTGACAAAAATCTTCGCTTCGGTCTGCAGATCCAGCCACCAGATGTTGGTGTTAATGGCCCAGTTTTCGCTCAATTCCCAGTCGATGCCGACATTGGCAGCCAGACCAAACGAGTTGCTCAGGTTGATGTCGGTGCTGGTGACGCCGCCGATGATGCCATCCAGGGCTGAGGTCAGCGCCGGACTGGTGTCGCTGTCCAGCCACACTGTCCAGTTTACCCCGGCACCCACGTAAGGCCGGATCTTGCCGTACGGATTGAAACGGTATTCCAGCGACAGCGACGGCGGCAGGTGGGTGGCGTCGGCCAGTTCGCCAACGGCTGCGGTGGCACCCTTGCCATCGATGTCGTGGTTGAACGGTGCCGAGGCCAGCAAGGTGGCCGCCCAGTTGTCGGTCAGTGCATAGCTCAAGGAAAAGGTGAAGCCGAAGGCATCGTCGACGTTGACGCCGTCATTGCCTTGCACCAGTCCCAAGCCATTGCTGCCGATGACGCCCTGCGAGCTGTCCAGCGGCAGCACATTGGCACCACCAAAGCGCAGCAGCCAGGGGTTTTCGACGCTGTCAGCAGACTGTGCACTGGCAGCCAGAGGCACGGCAGTCGCCGCGAGCATGGAAGTCAAAATCAGGGTTTTTCTGAACACGTTGGTATCTCCTTGCTGTGATGTGCACAGCTTAAGAGAACCGGGTCGGTGGCGAATTGATCAGGATCAATTTGTGTTGAAAAGCTGCTGCCAAAACGCAGCACCTAGGAGCCTGTCGGATTTGACCGATCGTAGCGAAGGAAAGCCGGTTGGAGTCAGATTTTTCGATCTTTTGAGGCGAATAGTGAGACTATGCAACGATGAAGATCGGAGAATCTGGCCCAATCCGGATTTTCTGCAGTAGATCAGTGTTAAGTCCGACAGGCTCCTAGTCTATTCTGAGCGGATCAGTGCCTGCAGGGCAGCATGATCGAGAATCTCCAGTTTGCTGCGGCTGGCGGTGATGACCTTGCGATCGCGCAGTTCGCGGAACGCCCGCGACACCGTTTCCACCTGCAGACCGAGGTAATTGGCCAGATCCTGACGTGAAATGGCGATGTCAAACTGCCGGGTTTGCAGGCCCACCTGTTTGCGGCGCTGTACATAGCGCCAGATAAATTTCGCTACCCGCGTCAATGCGGTATCGTTGGCCAGCAGCTCGTGTTCCTCATAGCTACTGTTCAGCTCACGCGCCATCAGTCGCATCATCTGTCGGCCGATGGCGGGGATCTGCCGCGACAGGCGTTCCAGATCGGCCACCGGCAAAGCGCAGACATTGCTTTTCTCCAGCGCTTCGGTGTAAATCTGGCGCTGTTCGGAGGCCAGGGCATCGAGCCCGAACAGCTCGCCCGGCAGATGAATGCCGACAATCTGCACATCGCCGTTTTCCCGCAGCCGGTAACTTTTGAACGAGCCAAGTCTTACTGCATAGATGTTGCTGGCGATGTCGCCGGCACGATAGGCCAGCTCCTGCACATGCAGGTCCTGTTTCTTTTGCACGAACTCATCCAGCGCCGAGATGGCCTCGCTGTCCAGCCCTGCCGGCAGGCACAACTCGCGCAGCGAACAGCCGGAGCAGATCCGGCGCATGGCACCGAGTTCGATGATTTGCGGGCTGGTGGCAGTGGACATGATGGCGCTGAGGCTGACTCTTTATTGTGCTATTCAGCTTGACATTATAGGCGCTGGGCAGCCATTCGTCAGAGTTAGGGGCAGGGCAGACTAATCCTGTGTTGCGTCCGGTGATTCGCCCTCGTCCAGAAAGAACTCATAGTCCGGCAGATCGTTGTTGCCGTTGCTGATCTTGAAGCGCCGATTCTGCAACCAGGCATCGCGTACGAACAGGTAGGAATCGACCGCCTCATCGATTTCGTCATCTCTGGGCAGCAAGCTGACACGAGCATCCAGGATGGTGGCAATCAGCGGCTCGATGCGATCGGTTTTGCGCACCACGATATCGCCGCCGTCAATCCAGATTTCAGGAATGCGACCGATGCCATCGCGCAGCGTGGAGGGGCCAAGAAAGGGCAACATCAGATAGGGGCTGTCTTTCCAGCCCCAGACGGCAAAGGTCTGGCCGAAATCCTCGTCATGTCGGGTGATGCCTTCTACGGTGGCAACGTCGACAAAACCGCCCAGTCCAAAGGTACTGTTCAGAACCAGTCGTCCAAGCGCCGTGCCAAAGTCATCGAATCGTCCCTGCAGCAGCAGATTGGCCACCGTCACGGTATACAGCAGATTGTCAACAAAGTTGCTGATGCCCTGCTCGATGAAGTTGGGTGTGACATAGTGGTAGCCTTGAGCTATCGGTTTCACGATGGCCTTGTCCAGGCCGCGATTGAAGGCCCAGACACCACGGTTGAAGCCTTCCCACGGGTCATCCGGGTGCGGCTCGTTGTGGGTGCCGCCCTGGCTGGCGCAGGCACTCAGCATAATCGCAGTGACCACGATCAGAGTCAGTTTTTTCAACAGTACAGGGACATGCATGTGCAGATTACCGGTGTGTTCAGTCAAGGTTGAGAATGCGATCCAGTTCCGACAGCCGTGCCAGCATCAGCAGTTGCTGCGGTGCATGCTCCAGCTTCAGTGCATGCTGCCGATGCTTGGCCCAGGATTGCCACTCCAGCAGCAGTGCCAGGCCGGCGCTGTCGATGTGCTCCACGGCACTGAGTTCTATGGTGTCCGGTGCCTGCTGCCGGCGCAGCAGCTGCTGGCTGCACTGATAGGCGGCCGGCACGCTGTTTTTGTCCAGCACGCCGCGCAGATGCAGCTTGCCGTTTTCCAGCTGCAGCTGGCACTCAGTCATCGTCGTTGGCCTTTTCCAGTTGCAACTCACCTTTTTGCAGGCGTTGCAGCACCTGGTCAAAGCCATCGGCGCTGATTTCCTCGTTGAACTGGTTGCGGTAGGTGGCGACATAGGAGATGCCCTCGACGATGACGTCAAAGGCCTGCCAGCGGTCATCGAATTTGCGCAGCACATAATCCACCGGTGCCTTTTCGCCGCTGTCCAGTGTGATGCGCGTCTGCACGCGGGTCATGCGCTCGCTGTTGTCGCCACGCAGCGGCAGTACCTGCACCTGATCGCGCGACTCGAACTCCAGCAGGCCACTGGCATAACTGCCCAGCAGCTGATTCATCAGCGCGTCAGCGAAATCATTGATCTGGGTGTCACTGAGTCCGCGCGAGTGCTTGCCCAGAATCAGCCTGGCCGAAAAGCGCTCGTTCAACAGCGGCAGGAACACCTCGCGAATCATCTGTTCCAGCTGCTGCTGGTCCTGCTCATAGACCGCGCGATGGCTGTCGATGCGCTCGAACAGTTCTTCCGAGACCTGGCGCACCAGCTCCACCGGTTCTGCCTGATAGTTGATGTCGGCGGCATGGGCATTGCCGCAGACTGCGCTGATCAGCAGCAGGCTGATGAGCATGCTGCGGCGAAAACGCTCGATGTTGGTGTCGATGCTCATTCCTGCTCCTCGTCGTCTTCGCTGTTGAAGAGATATTTGCTGACCAGTTTTTCCAGCACCACCGCCGAGTTGGTGATGAACAGCTGGTCGCCATCCTGCAGCATGTCCGGGGATCCGCCCGGCTCCAGCTCGATGTACTTGTCACCAAGAATGCCCTTGGTGTAGATGCCGGCCGAGGTGTCGGTGGGCAGCTCGGCGTATTTGGCATCGATGTTCATGATCACCTCGGCCTCATAGGTGACCGGATCCAGGGTGATGGATTTCACGTCGCCGATGGTGACGCCGGCCATGGCCACCGGTGCGCGGGGTTTGAGGTCGCCGATGTTGGTGAAACGGGCCTTGATCTGGTAAGCCTTGCCGGCAGAGTAACTGCCCACATCGGTGGCCTCGAAAGCCAGAAACAGCAACGCCGCCAGCCCCAGCAGCATGAACAGTCCGGCGGTCAGTTCTACGGTGTGTCTAGATCGCATGAGCAGGTTCCACAGGGTCAGATCAGCAAAGCTGTAAGGATGAAGTCCAGAATCAGTATCAGTATGGAACTGACAATGACGGTTTGAGTTGTTGCCACGGCGACGCCGCGTCCGGTGGGCTCGGCATTGTAGCCCTGAAACACCGACACCAGGGCAATGACGATACCAAAAACCACGCTTTTGTAAACGCCTGAGAGGTAGTCCGGCCCCAGATCCACCGCAGAGATCATGCGTCCCCAGAACAGGCCCGGATCCAGGTTCACCCATTCCACGGCGAACAGGTAGGCGCCGGTGACCGCCAACAGGTTGAACATGGCGGTCAGCAGCGGTACGGCAATGACGGCTGCGATAAAGCGCGGCAGCACAATGCGTTCGACCGGATCAATCGCCATCAGCTCCAGCGCATCCAGTTGTTCGGTGGCCTTCATCAGGCCGATTTCGGCAGCAATGGAAGTGCCGGCACGTCCGGTGAACAACAGCGCGGTCAGCACCGGCCCCAGTTCGCGAAACAGCGACAGGGCCACCACCGCACCCAGCGACTCGCTGGCACCGAACTGCACCAGCGTGTTGTAACCCTGCAGGGCAATGACCAGACCTATGAAAAAACCGCTGGTCAGGATGATGATCATCGAGCGGGTGCCGACGAAATACAGCTGGCGCATGACGTTGCCCAGCTGTTTCAGGCTGGGGCGGATGCGCAGCAGGATCTGTGGCAAAAACAGGCCGCAACTGCCCAGGTCGGCCAGCTGTCGGCTCAGGTTCAGGCTGAGCCCGGCATCGTGCTCGTACTTGTTCATTGCAACAGGTCCTCAGCCAGATCCGGAGCCGGATAGTGAAACGGTACCGGGCCATCGGCCAGCCCCTGCATAAACTGTCGGATCATTGGTGTTTCGTCCGCTGCCAGCTGGGCCGGGGTGCCGCTGGCGGCAATTTTGCCGCCGATCATGATGTGGGCGCAGTCGATCAGGCCCTGCATGCGATCCACGTCATGGGTGATCACCACGCTGGTCACATTCAGCGCCTCATTGACGTGGCGGATCAGTTTGCTGACCGTGGCGGCAGCGATCGGGTCCAGGCCGGTAAAGGGTTCGTCGTACAGCACCAGTTCCGGATCCAGTACCAGCGCGCGCGCCAGCGCCACCCGTCGCGCCATGCCGCCGGACAGCTCGCGTGGCAGCATGTCGATGCTGCCGCGCAGCCCCACCGCCTGCAGCTTGCTCAGCACCAGTCGGCGGATCACCGGTTCCGGCAGGCGTGTGTGTTCCCGGACCGGCAGGGCAACGTTTTCAAACACCGTCATGTCGGTCAGCAAGGCGCTGTTCTGCAGCATCACACCAAGCGTTTTGCGGTAGCGGTTGAGCTGTGTACCGGACAACTGATCTACGCGCTGGCGATTCACCGTGATGGTGCCGCTGACCGGCCTGATCTGTCCGGTGATCAGTTTCAGAATGGTGCTTTTGCCCACTCCGCTGGGGCCGAGGATGGCCACCACCGAGCCCTGTGCAATGTCCAGATTGAGTCCATCCAGAATGTTGCGGGTATCGTGACGGAACACCACATCGCGCAGACTGATGAAACTGTCTGTGGTGGATGCATCCTGTTGCTGAGTGCTTGTGGTCACGTATGGGTTCCGTTTGGTTCCTGCAGAGGCTGGCAGCAGGCATGGCCAGTTAGCCATGCCTGCAGACCGGCAAAGCACCGGGTTGATCGCGTCATGGCAGACCGGGCATTATACCCGCACGTTGACGAAGTCTAGCGTCTTGACCGTGCCATGGGTCATGCATGCACACATGGACATTGCTGGCGCTGTTACATTCTTATACAATGGCCCATTGGAGTCACGACAGCCATGACAGTTTGCTGCGGTCATCGTTCGCAAGCTGTTTCCGCCCAGTTCGGGTCTTGACGTGCCATCTTATTCGGGGTGTAGCTCAGCCTGGTAGAGCACTGCCTTCGGGAGGCAGGGGCCGGAGGTTCGAATCCTCTCACCCCGACCACGAATGAAAAAAGCCGGCTCTCTCACCTCAAGTGAGAGCCGGTTTTTTCGTTTGTGGAATCAGGGAAAATGGAACCGAATCAGAGGTTCACCGCTGCACTTGTGCAGCGGGGCGAGCTTCAGCTCGCCCGAGCGCAGCGAGGGTTATGACGACGTCATCATCCAATCCTCTCACCCCGACCACGAATAAAAAAACCGGCTCTTAGCTTAAGTGAGAGCCGGTTTTTTCGTATGTGAGATAAGGAGAATTGCCGCAGCTGGAATCCCCCCCCCCCCCCGCTCGCGGGGGAGGGTCAGGGTGGGGGTGAGGCCGTCAGGCAGTTCTAGGCTCTCAGCCACGCCCCGCTGGTCTGGCTGCCCCCATCCCAACCTTCCCCGGCTCGCAGGGGAAGGGGTGTTCCGAGCCATCCAGTTAGGTTTCGCGCCGCTCTGATCGTGAGGGAAGGGGTGTTCCGAGCCATCCAGTATGGTTTCGAGCCACTCTGATCGCGAGGGAAGGAGTGTTCCGAGCCATCCAGTTAGGTTTCGAGCCGCTCTGATCGCGAGGGAAGGGGAGATCCGAGCCATTCAGTTAGGTTCCGAGCCATTCTGATTGCGGAGGAAGAGGTATTCGGAGTGATCATTTACCGCAGGCTGGAATCTCCCTCCCCCGTGAGCGGGGGAGGGGCGGGGTGGGGGTGAGGCTGTCAGGCTGCTCTGAGTCCTCAGCCATGTCCCACTGGTCTGGTCGCCCCCATCCCAACCTTCCCCCGCTCACAGGGGAAGGGGTGTTCCGAGCCATCCAGTATGGTTTCGGGCCACTCTGATCGCGAGGGAAGGAGTGTTCCGAGCCATCCGGTAAGGTTTCGAGCCGCTCTGATCGCGAGGGAAGGGGAGATCCGAGCCATTCAGTTAGGTTCCGAGCCATTCTGATTGCGGAGGAAGAGGTATTCGGAGTGATCATTTACCGCAGGCTGGAATCTCCCTCCCCCGTGAGGGGGGAGGGTCGGGGTGGGGGCCAGGTTGTCAGGCTGCTCTGGGCCCTCAGCCATGCCCCGCAGTCTGGTCGCCCCCATTCCAGCCTTCCCTCGCTCGCGGGGGAAGGGGTGTTCTGACAATCGGTGCTGACAGATTGACCATCATCGCCAGACGGGCAGCGCCAGGAGTCGTTTCATTCCAGGGCAGCGCGCAAAAAAGCCGGCTCACTGAGGCCACCACGATGCAGTTCGGCGTTGTAGTACAAGGTGTCAAACGCCTTGTTGCTGGCGTCAGCATGGCGGAACGCATCCAGCGATCCTTCGCCTTTGATGGCCAGCGTCGCCGACCACCAGCCGCTGGGATAGCAGGGTTGTGGAAAGCCCAGTGTGCGCAGATCGCCGGCTCCGGCTGCGCGCATGTTGTCGCGAATGCCTTTGATCAGCGCTTGATGTATCAGTGGCGATTCGCTTTGCTGGACGATCACGCCGCCGGGTTTCAGTGCGCGGAAGCAGTCGGCAATAAACTGTGGCCCGAACAGACCTTCAGCCGGTCCGATCGGATCGGTGGAGTCAATGATGATCACATCCAGGCTGTCGCTCTCGGCATCGCGAATCCAGGCCAGACCATCGTCGAACAGCAGATTTGCGCGTGGATCGTCGTTGCCCCGGGTCAGTTCGGGAAAATGGATTTCTGCCAGACGGGTGACCTGCTCATCGATGTCGATCTGGGTGACCTGTTGCACCGTGTCATGTTTGAGCACTTCCAGCAGAGCGCCGCAGTCGCCGCCGCCGATGATGGCGACCCGCTGCGGCCCACGATGGCTGAACAGCGCCGGGTGGGTCATCATCTCGTGATAGAGGAAGTTGTCGCGCGTGGTGAGCATGACACAGCCGTCGATGGCCATGAGCTTGCCGAAGCTGGCGGTCTGGTAAATCTCGATGTGCTGAAATGGCGAACGACGTTCATCGATTTTTTCCGCCTGCAGCAGCCAGCTTTGCGCCATGCCACCGGGCGCGTGGTATTCCGTGAACCAGAGTTGATCTTCAGGCAGCATGGTGGATTCCTCGGCAATGATTTAAGTTGGAATTGTACATTGAGCTACAATGCGCACAATGACAAACAGCATGCACAATGACAGCGCTGCCTGGGACATTGCCCAGGCGCGTGACGCTTATGCCATCGACAACTGGTCGGCCGGCTACTTTGACATCAATCAGGCCGGAGAGCTGGCAGTAAGCCTGCCCGAACAGCCAGCACTGGCGCTGTCCGACATCGTCGCCGCCTGCCTTGACAGCGGTCAGGCACTGCCGCTGCGGCTGCCATTGCTGTTGCGTTTTCCGCAGATCCTGGTGGATCGTGCGCGCCGTCTGCGCAGCGCTTTTGATGAGGCTCTGCAGCGACAGCAGCAGGCGGGCAGCTTCACGCTGTTGTATCCGGTCAAGGTCAATCAGCAGCACTCGGTGGTGGCGACGCTGGCTGGCAGCCCGGAGGACGGCCTCGCCGGCTGTGGCCTGGAGGTTGGCAGCAAGCCTGAACTGATGATTGCACTGGCCATGGCCCTGCCTGGCAGCACACTGGTCTGTAACGGCTACAAGGACCGCGATTTCATCCGCCTGGCCCTGCATGGGCGCAGCCTGGGTCTGCAGGTCATCATCATTGTCGAGCAGCCCGACGAAATTCGCCTGATCGAGCAGACCGCCACCGAACTGGGCGTGCAGCCGGTGATCGGTGTGCGTGCGCGACTGGCCTCGCTCGGGGCCGGCAACTGGCAGAACACCGGCGGCGAGCGCGCCAAATTCGGGCTTTCGCCCAGTCAGATCATTGCCCTGGTGGAGCGCCTGCAGCGTGCCGGACAACTGCACTGGCTGCAGTTGTTGCATTTTCACATGGGCTCGCAGATTGGCAATCTGCGTGACATCCGCAAAGGCGTGACCGAAGCCGGCCGCCTGCTGGTGGCCTTGCGTCAGATGCAGGTGCCAATTGAATTGCTGGACATCGGCGGTGGGCTCGGTGTGGACTATGAGGGCTCGCGCTCGCGCTCTGCCTGCTCGATGAACTACAGCGTTGATCAATATGCCGACACCGTGGTCAGCGTGCTCAGTGAGATCTGCAGCCAGGCCGGGCAGCCATTGCCGCAGTTGCTGTCCGAATCCGGTCGCGCCCTGACTGCGCACCACGCTGTGCTGGTGACTTCGGTGGTGGACAGCGAGGCCATGCCGGGTGCCTTGCAGCCACAGCGCGGCGATGCCGCGTCAGAGCAGGCCCATTCTGAGCATGAGCTGATCGACAGCATGCGTGCACTGCTGTCGGCTGCGCGACAGGTGCCGGCCGAAGAGTTGTGGCTGGAAGCCTCGACCCTTTTCGAACAGGCGCAACAGGCGTTTCTTGATGGCCAGGCGTCACTGCATGATCGCGCCACTGCGGAACAGCTGTATTTCAGCCTGCTGCGCAGTCTGGCCGGCTTGCTGGACATGCGCATCCGTCGCCACCGTGAACTGGAACAGCAGTTGCGGCTCAAGCTGGCCGACAAGTACTTCATCAATCTGTCCATTTTCCAGTCGCTGCCGGACATCTGGGCGCTGGACCAGATTTTTCCCGTGGTGCCGCTGAGCCGGCTGCACGAGCGACCGGATCGCGATGCCGTGCTGGAAGATCTGACCTGCGATTCCGATGGCCGCATCCAGCGTTTTGTCGACCTTGGCGGTGTCGAGGACACCTTGCGCGTGCATGCCTTGCGTCCCGGGGAAGCCTATCAGCTGGGCATTTTCATGAGTGGTGCCTATCAGGAAACCCTGGGCGACATGCACAACCTGTTCGGCGACACCGACAGCGTTGATGTGATCATCCGCGATGGCGATCTGCAGTTGCAGCGCGCCCGTGCCGGCGACAGCGCCGCGCAATTGCTGCATTATGTCGGTTACGATGCCGACAGGCTGCAGGCCAGTCTGCGGCTGCGCGTCGCCGCTGCGACATTGACGCCGGCCCAGGCAAGCCGGGTGCTGGAAGATTACCGGCTGGGTCTTGCGGCGCACACCTATCTTGCCGCCGAATATGAACAGTGAGCCCGGATTATTTATGACCCAACCTACTGCGACGGCCCCAAGCTCAGCATCCGCGCCGTTTCGTTCGGTCGCGCATCCTCACCGTACAGGCGAGTACGTTTCCGGTGCGCTCGGTCGCGAAACGCCACGGCTACAACACCCCGGATCAAGTCCGGGGCAGGCTCTGGAACCGTCTCGCGACGGTCGTGTCATGAATAATCCGAGCTGACATGACCCCACGCGTCGGATTCATCGGGCTGGGTGCCATGGGCGCACCAATGGCGGCACATCTGGCGCACAGCCAGTGCCTGCATCAGGTGTACAACCGCAGCAGCGACAAATCGGCAGCGTTCGTGGCTGCGCACAGTGGCGTAGCGGCGGCCGCTGATGCGGCAGCGCTGGCTGCTGCGTGCAATGTGATCATGCTGTGCGTGTCGGCAGATGCCGATGTGGCGGCGCTGATCGAGCAGATGCTGCCAGTGCTGCAACCGGGCAGCATTGTCGTGGATCATTCCAGCATCGCTCCGAACACGGCCAGACGGCTGGCGACCGCGGTCGCCGATCAGGGTGCCGGCATGCTGGACGCGCCGGTGTCCGGCGGCGTGGAGGGTGCCCACAAGGGCAGTCTGTCAATCATGGTTGGTGGCGATGCCGGCCTGCTGCAGCAGGTCACACCACTGCTGCAATGCTATGCCGCACGCATCAGTCACATGGGCGGTGCCGGCAATGGTCAGGCCACCAAGGCTGTCAATCAGGTGCTGGTGGCAGGCATTGCCGAGGCGGTTTGTGAAGGTCTGGCGCTGGCTGAACACCTGCAACTGCCCCGCCAGGCGCTGCTGGAGGTGTTGCGCAACGGTGCCGCTGGCAACTGGTTTCTGGATCAGCGCGGTGCCACCATGCTGGCCGATGACTGTCAGCGCGGCTTCAAGCTGGAGCTGCTGATCAAGGACCTGGGCATACTGCAGCACCTGGCAGCCAGCGAGAACCTGGTGCTTGATGGCATCGAACGGGCGCTGGCGGATTATCGGCAATGTCAGCAGGCCGGCGACGGCGCGCAGGACATCTCCGCGCTGATCCGGCTGAAACGGCAGCAGATTCTGGCAAAATCTGACGCATGAAGTTGCCTGAATCCCCTCAGGCTACCGTGCAGGACAGTGGTGCCGCCATCCTCAAGCTGGGTTTCTGAGGCAATTCTATCGTCACCGGCTGGCGCTGTTCAGTCTGCTGGTGGCGTCGATCAGTGGGTCACAACACCTGGTGCAATGAAGCCACCGAGGATCATCGCAATATTCGCGAAGCCGGTTTTCAGGTGCTGCAGCTGGGTGAGTTGCAGCAGATCGTCAGCCATCGCCATGACTTCTATTCGCGTGTCAGGCAGTCCGAACTGCCGCCACAGGAAGACGGCGACTGGGTCTCGTGCACCCCGGCAGTCATACTATGACATTCAGAGCGTCCCTGAGGCTGCAGTACAAGGCGTAATTCGCAGTGAATGGCCAGCCCTTGACAAGGATTGCAACGCCGTAATGCAGCCTCAGGGGCGCTCCCGCAGGGCGAGCCGGAAAGCACTCTAAAGTGGACCCCATAGTCAAGACAAAATCCACTTGAGTTTAAGCTCCACATTCCACACCACATGCAGCTGCACGGCGCTGCCCCGAATCTGCCTTGATCTCTGCTCCAGAGACCTTCTCGCTGAATTTGTCCACTATCC
>JAHJQV010000063.1 GCA_018819105.1 Gammaproteobacteria bacterium | reverse complement strand
TGGCCAGTTCAGCGGCATGCATGGCTGGGTTGGCCAAGTATCTCTGCACTATTGGATTGCCAGCAAACAGACTACACCAGCGACGAAGCACTTCATGCACAGACCAGGATGCAGCCAGATCGGCATTGATCCGCAGCACCACATGGTAGTGATTGCTCATCACCGCATAGGCAGCCACATCAATGGCAAACACCGAAGACAACAGCGCCAGACGCTAAACAATCCAGCCACGCCGATGCTCAAAGCTGCAACCGGTGTAGGCATCCTCACCACATAGAAAGGCCCGGCGCACACAGCGCCCGATACAGTGGTAGTAAGGCGTGGATTGCACGGAAACCAGGGCAGAACGAGGCAGAGTCATGGCTAAACCTGATGAAACCAGATCCTAGCATGTACGAGCCGATGGCGAAAAAGCTATAGCAAATGTCTAAAAATGTTGTAGGATGATTGCTCTTGGTAATGGGTGACCTGAAATGCCGCTTGACTACGGGGAGGCGTCCATATATGCCCTGAACGCCGTAAAGTAAACTATGTTCTCAATTTTTAAGAAGAAGGAACCGCCACTGCTTCTTGTTTCCGTGAACGGGAAGAAAATTTGCGCGATGTCACAGGCGGACGTTCCTTGTGAAAAGACTCCGACAGTTAGCATCAGCCCAGGAAGCTTCCTTGAATTCAGTTATTCACAAGGAGCGTCCCACCGACACGATCTTGGGGGCGTTTCCGGTTGGTGCCACCTATCCATCAGAGTGCATTCCAACCTTGCATGTCAGGCTGACTGCGTATTAACCGACTCAGAGACGTTCGACCCAGAAGCTTTTGCTAAGGGGCGGGCGCTGGGTATCCGCTTTCAGCCATTCTTTATCTCTGGCGCGAAGGTCAAGAATGAGGAGATGCATGGCAAAGGTTTGTTTGCTAGAGGCCTCCACTTCAGTGGCACGGTCACTCCTGGCAATATCGTGCTGTCCTGCGAGTGCGACCAATGCAGGCGTTCGTTTCAAATTCGCTCCTACCATGCGGGCTTTAGTAATGCAGGCTATTTCTACTCACACTCTGGAAAGTACACCATAACTGTTAGTGATCGCGTAGCTGGGTGCCCGGCCGCATTATCAGAGCCAAATCCTGCGGAACTCGCTGCACTAGAAGCCGCACTTCCGCCGGCTCCAGACGGTACGTCATTCAAGTATCTGAATCCGTTTCGTTGCCCGCATTGCGCTGCACCGTATATTGATTTTCATGCAAATCCAAAGTATCGTCCTGGCGAGTACTACGGTAATTATTTTGTAGGTTCTGAGCTGCTACGCTATGAGTGCGTTTGAGGCTAACAATTCGTTGCAGGTGCGACGGCCCTGACGCACGAACGGACGGGACACGCAGAGCGCCGGCCAAAGCCGTTGGTAGATCAAGCGGTGTAAGTCCGCTATCTGGAAAGGGTTAGCAGCCCGCCAGAGCCCCGAGTCATGGGCTGATGTTCGTGAGGACATCGGCTAAGCGTTGACAGGGGAAGGTACAGGCTCGATATTGAGCTCCGACTAAATCGAAAGGATCGATTTGAACTGCCAAAGGCAGACCCGAAGGGTGAAATACAGGGATGTATTTCATCAATCATCGTTGAGAACGCCGACCTTGTTCGGTGAAGGGGAAGGCAATTCGGCAAGCCGCGCTATGCGAGTGGCTGGTCGGTTCTCCGGAGTCACAGACCCGGTGCATGTATTGATGTTTACCACACGGAAGCCGGGAGGCCCCGTTTTATGCCGTCACCATTTCCACGACGGTCGGGCTGAGGAAATATTGAATAATAAGCTCAGCTTTGTGAACGGGGAGTCGGACAGAACCATAGAAGTGAAGATGCAGGCGAACAACATTGACAAGGAATCCCTTGAAGATCGCGGAGTCTGTGGAGCGAAGGGTTCTGGCTAAGAGGAAGGCTGAGCAGGCCGCTGTGACTTCGACACAGAACGAAGGTCAAGCAGAATCGGGATTGCACAGGCTGCGCCAGGCATTGAGAAGGGAGACTTTCCCCGGACCGACGTCAGAGCATTTGACTCGAAGCAGGAGCCGGATGCGTTAGTAGCGCACGTCCGGATCTGTGCGGAGGGTGCCGGGTAACCGGCATTCCTACCGCGACTACGCTATACGCTATGGATGATGGGTGGCCTGAGCTGTCCGTAACGCTGGCAGACTCGACTCAGCTTATTGATACATGACTTTCAGACGCAATCGTCAAGAAAAGCGATCTGGCGTGCCTTATTCTGCGCCATCACATGGTAGAAGCGCCTTCAAATTCGATACTGACCGTCGTTCATAGCCGTAATTCGCGATAACTTTGCCGGGCCGTGAATGGCATGCTTTTAATCTTGATTGCGTTTGTTAAGAGGTAAGCTGGAATGACATTTGCATACAGACTGCTCAAAAGCCGTGATGTTGAGTGTTTTCCGAAATCACTGCGTGTCGGCTTGACCCGTTATCTGTAAGGAGGTGTATCCCATGATTCGTATTCCATTTCTACTAGCAATCAGTTGCCTTGCGTTCTTGTCATCATGTACTCCCAGACCGTTAATACTGGATGCCAACGATGACATATCCAGCCCTCCCCAGGATGCGGTCGTGCGGTTGGGCAACGGATGTTCGGGGGTGCTGGTCGCGCCGACGGTCATATTGACGGCCGCGCATTGCATGGGAAGTCTGGCCCCTGTTGGCGGCGAGGCAGACATATGGCGAACCGACGACCCTCAGTGGCAGTCATTTACAGACACCATGGCCATCAATTTCGGCAACGACAGTCGGGATTTCCACGGCCAGGCAATGGCTGACGCTTATTCCATGCCCGGTTTTGACGACATTGCCGCACTCCGTCTGACCCAGCCTGTGCCCTACAATCTTGCGGAGCCCGCTCTGGTGTTCATCCGTCACCCGGATGTGGACATCAACAGCACGGAATTTCGCAATTATCTGGGCGTCCGCCGCTTTACCATATCTGGCTGGGGCGGCGGCAGAAACATTCGACAAATCGTTGCTGCCAGCTATGGCGTGTTTCCGCTGAATTCCTTCGGCGTGCTGCAGCCCAATCTTATGCGCCTCATGGGAGGTGGTGGTGCGACCCTGGAGCGTGGCGATTCCGGCAGCCCAGCCTTCATGCAGGTGCGTCTGGATAGGGGCTTTGATATCTACGCGCCTTATTATCGGCGCCTTCGCTTTGACCGGTTTCTCATGCCCCCGCACAGTAATCGAGTCGTGGTCGGTATTGCCCAGGGCTTGGAAGGCGGCGGTGGCCGATATGTGGTCACATTCGGCAATGGCGGCCCCACAGGGCGTGATGGTGCCGGCAATCAAAAGCCCGATATCGGCCAATGGCTGGACAATATGCTCTATGAGGAATGGCGGCGCGTTTCAAGGCGTGTGCACATACCCTAAGTGCGCATCATCGCACAGCTGATGCTTCCCCGTGCCGGAGAACTGTACGGCAATGACTGGCAGTCGCTCAGGGTCACTGAAGGGACGGTGAAGGGACGAGACACCCATTCTCTGAACGACAGACGCGTGTGCCAAGCTACCGCCCATGCATGATGGGTGTACCGGCCTGAACCCACTTGATGTATAGCCACATCAGTGATATGGTTTTCCATATGAAAACCACTCTGAACATCGATGACAGCGTGATGCAGCGCCTGCGTGAGGAGGCTGCGCGCCAGGGGCGTACCATGTCGGAACTGGTCGAGGCTGGCTTGAGACGGCTGCTTGAAGAGTCTGAGCAGGACACGTGTCAGGTGCGTGAGCCGCTACCGCAGTGGCACAGCGGCGGTGCGTTTGTCGACGTTGCCGAACGCGATGCGCTGGATGAACGGATGAACAAGGGCCGCTGAGCCGGTCGCGTGTTTGTCATCGACACCAACGTGTTGTTGTATGCAGTCGATGCTGAAAGGAGGGAAGGGACACCCATGCTCTGTACGCTATATTATGTGTGCCCCTGCTGATTGTGTAGATCCCGGAGCCAGTCGTGATGCGACTGATTCCGGCATCTTTTACACGCCTGTAAGAGGGATCAGTGCCAAATTTATATTATTGTTTCAATCTCATCGGTATGTTTTCCTTCAATTGCCGTGGTCTGCCTGGGTTGGAAATTTCTTGAAGATATCGTCCACCGTATTGGCGATGGCCTGACCGGGCTTTTTGAGTTCCTTGCCGGTCAGCCGCCCTTCGGCGACGCCTTCCCAGATCAGTTGGCGATTTTCGGCATCGACCACATCGACATTGGCTGTGCCGACTGTGTATTGAACGGTTTCGTATCCATAGGCCGGTCCTATCCCGAAGCCGTAGCGTGGCCAGGGTGAATAAAGTCCATAGCGGTAGCCGTAATAGCCGTAGCCGAACATCCCGAATGGATGGCCTGTGGGATAGCTTTCGGCACGCTCACGCATGCTGGCATAGAAGTTAACCAGCAGGTCGGGATTCATATTTGTATAGGTATATCCCAACTGATCCATCTCCTGTCGCACCGCGTCCATGAAGTATTGCGTGGTAAGCGTCGAGTATCCGGCCCGGTCGGTGCCAAGTTCGGAAACCCAACCGAAGGTCTGGTAGTCGGTAAAGTCTACTTTTGGGTTGTAGTCGGTGCGTACGTCAGGACCCGTGGCGCAGCCAGCCAACGCCAGTGCCACCACAGATAATATCAGTTTTTTAAGGGATCTCGTCGTTCGCATGACATTCTCCTTCTGGTGAAAAACTGTCTAATAGTAGAGACATGACATCGTCGGTGTTGGGATTCAAGTCCGTTATGGATGATTAGATTGACGCTTCCATTGTTCTCGCCTGCGTCACAATGTTCCACGCTGGTATTTCTACACAGGAAAAGGTGAACCGCTGCAGCTTCGGTGAGGGATGGGATAGGCATGCATGACGAGATGGGTGATACATATCTGCAACTGCGCTTGGGTGAGCTGTATCGAGTCACATCCTCTCAACGCAGGCGAAATCGGTGCCTTGCCCGCTTTGCTTCGTTCAGCAACTCTTCCCAGTCGTCCGGCGGATGGCCACTGTCGAGCATATGACGGAAAACCCGGTAGGCATCGCTTTTGCTTTCACTGGCACGCAAGGTTTTCGTGTCATTGACCCAAGCATACACAATGACTTTGCTGGCAGCGTGGCAGCGATAGAACAAACGGTATTGTTGAAAAAACTTCGCCCGAAACCAGTGTTTGTGTTGTTCGCCCAGGGTCTTGCCCTGACGAAACTCTGCTCGCAACGGGTCTTGCGGTATGGCTTCAAGGATCAGTTTTCGAATCGCTGCAAGCCGCTTCGTTGCATGTTTGCTCTTGTAATGCGCAGGATGTTTGCTACGCAACTGTTCGACATTGCGCATCAGCACTTCGAGCTGATGAAGAAAAAGTGGATGGGCAAACAGCGTCCAGCCGTTGACTTGCAACGGTGAGATTGTCTCCCGCTTCACTCGTCATCGTCCGCCTGTGGGGCATCCAGATCGACCTCAAGATCGCCTGTCAGACCGCTGATGCGCTCTGCGAGGCTGGCGTCCAGCGCTTGAATTCGCTCAGGGTGACGTTGCATGTCGGCGGCCAAAAACTCAAGGAATTGACCGATAACCGGGTCATCAGCATCACCATCAACCATGCGCGTAAGCAACACCTGCCCATCTGCCTGCACGACAAAACGCAACCGGTCGCGCTTTTGCAGCGACAGGGCCTTGCGCACCGAGGCGGGTATGGTGGTCTGGTAGCGATCGGTGAGGCGGGATTCGGTTTCCAGGATGTGTGTCATGCTGATATCGGGGCTGGATCAAGTGGTATTGGCATGGTAATGCAAATGCATTGCCACTGCAAGTCCTGTGTATGCTCCAGAAAGTTTGATAACAAGAAAGTTTGATAACAGCCATCACTATGGCCACCCGCGCGACAACTGTCTACCACCTGGATCTCGCTCGAACAATGACATCGCAGCGGCACCATGGCAATGGAGTCGGGCAGGTTTGTTGCTAAACTGATGCCATGGCCAAGCTCTATTTCTATTACTCGGCGATGAATGCCGGCAAGTCGACCACGCTGTTGCAGTCGGCCTGGAACTACCGCGAGCGCGGTCTGCATCCGGTGATTCTGAGTCCGGTGGCCGATCGTGACAGCGGTCAGGCGCGGGTCAGCTCGCGCATCGGCATCAGCTCGCCAGCGCTGCTGTTCGGGGTTGACGATGATCTGTTCGGTCTCATCGACGCCATGCTGGAGCAGCACAACATCCACTGCGTGCTGGTGGATGAGGCGCAGTTCCTCAGTCAGGCTCAGGTGCGGCAGTTGTCGGATGTGGTCGATGACCTGAACATTCCGGTGCTGACCTACGGCCTGCGCACCGATTTTCGTGGCCAGCTGTTTCCCGGCAGCAGCGAACTGCTGGCCTGGGCAGACGAGTTGGTGGAGTTGAAAACCATCTGCCACACCGGTCGCAAGGCCACCATGGTGGTGCGTGTGGACGAGCACGGTTATGCCATCACCGATGGTGCCCAGGTGGAGATCGGCGGCAATGAGCGCTACGTCTCGGTCAGCCGGCGCGAGTTCAAGGCCATCGTGCACGGCGGCAAGCAGGTCAAGGTGATTGACCGCAACCGGCTTGAGCAGTACGCCGGTGATCAGGGCGAGGAGGTCGACCAGACCATCGCCACGCAGCAGTCGTTGCTGGGTTGATCCCTGAGCCTATGCCCGCACGCCGTCCGGAAGCGCCAGCATAGCAATGATATCCTGCACCAGATACAGCCGCTGCCCGGCATGGCGGCAGTCTGCCCGGCGCACATCCATCAGGCCGATGCAGCGGCCGAACGCCGGTAACACCAGTTGCTAACCACGCTGCCAGAACATGCAGGCGCAGGCTTTGCCCGGCAGCGCGCAGCAGCGCGGATTTAACGTGCCCGGAGTTGCCTGCCGAGCAGTGGCCAGAAAAAGGCCAGGCCGCCGCCGACGCTTACGAGCAGCAACTGCAGCAGCGGCAATCGCTGCAGCATGGCGGCCAGGCTGGTCTGGTCCGACGCGCTGATCACCAGGGCAATCTGCACGCATTCCAGCAGCAGCATGGCGGCAATCGTCAGCAGCAGGATCAGATCGCGCTGGCGCTGCTCGGCGACGATGACGTTGTTCAGCAGCCACATCACTGCATACGGTGTCAGCGCCCAGGCCGCCGGTCCGATGGCATTGCGCCACCACGCCGGCTGCTCCGGTGCGCCGATCCACAGCATGGTCGCCACGGCAATGGCGGCTGCCAGCAGGGTGAGGAGATTGGTCAGACGGTCCATACTGCGGTTCCCAGTCGACGATAGATTGACAAGTATGCCATTGCGGACGCGGATTTAGGCTAAAATAAGCGTTGTTATTTAACCCCTCCGAACATCCCCAATGACATCCAAACTTCGCAATATTGCCATTATTGCGCACGTTGATCATGGCAAAACCACGCTGGTTGATCAATTGTTGCGCCAGTCCGGTACGCTGGACATGCGCGTCGATCAGACCGATCGGGTGATGGACTCCAATGATCTCGAGCGCGAGCGCGGCATCACCATTCTGTCCAAGAACACCGCCATCACCTGGAACGATTACCACATCAACATCGTCGACACGCCGGGCCATGCCGATTTCGGCGGTGAAGTGGAGCGCGTGCTGTCGATGGTGGATTCGGTGTTGCTGCTGGTGGATGCCGTGGACGGGCCCATGCCGCAAACGCGTTTCGTCACCCAGAAAGCCTTTGCCATGGGCTTCAAGCCGATTGTGGTGATCAACAAGATCGATCGTGACGGCGCCCGTCCCGACTGGGTCATGGAGCAGACCTTCGATCTGTTCGACAATCTGGGTGCCAGCGATGAGCAGCTGGACTTTCCTGTCATCTACTGTTCGGCGCTGAAGGGGTTTGCCGGCATGAGCCCGGACATCACCGACGGCGACATGCAGCCACTGTTCGAGATCATCACCAGCCAGGTGGCGGCACCGCAAGTGGATGTCGACGGCCCGTTCCAGATGCGCATCACCACGCTGGACTATTCCAGCTACGTCGGCGTCATCGGCATTGGCCGCATCGAGCGCGGCACGGTCAGGTCCAACATGCCGATCACGGTGATGGATCGCTACGGCAAAACCCGCAATGGCCGGGTGCTGCAGGTGCTGGGCTTTCACGGGCTGAACCGGATTGAGGTGGAGCAGGCCAGTGCCGGCAACATCATTGCCGTCACCGGGGTCGAGGGCTTGCGCATTTCCGACACGCTGTGCGCGCGGGACGCGGTCGAGCAGTTGCCGGTGCTGACCGTGGACGAGCCGACCATCAGCATGATCTTTCGCGTCAATGATTCACCGTTTGCCGGCAAGGACGGCAAGTATCTGACCAGCCGGCAGATTCAGGAACGCCTGCTGCGCGAGGCCAGCCACAATGTGGCTTTGCGTATCGAGCAGCTGGATGATCCGGAGAAATTCCGCGTTTCCGGTCGCGGCGAGCTGCATCTGTCAATTCTGCTGGAAACCATGCGCCGGGAAGGCTACGAGATCGCCGTGTCCCGACCTGAAGTGGTGGTGCGCGAGACCGACGAGGGCAGGCAGGAACCTTATGAGAGCCTGGTGGTGGATCTGGAAGAGGCCTACCAGGGTGCGGTGATGGAAAAGCTCGGCGAGCGCAAGGGTGAGCTGCGCGATCTGCGTCCGGACGGCAAGGGCCGCGTGCGGCTTGACTACATCATCCCCGCGCGTGGTCTGATCGGCTTTCAGAACGAGTTTCGCACGCTCACCGCCGGCACCGGCATTCTGCATCACGTGTTTGATCACTGGGGACCGCATCAAAGCGGTGCCATCGCCCAGCGCAAGAACGGCGTGCTGATTGCCAACGGCACCGGCAAGGCGCTGGCCTACGCGCTGTTCAATCTGCAGGAGCGTGGCCGGCTGATGGTAGGGCATGGCGCGGATGTGTATGAAGGTCAGGTGATCGGCATCCATGCGCGCAACAATGACCTCACCGTGAACCCGCTCAAGGCCAAACAGCTGACCAACATCCGCGCTGCGGGCAAGGACGACAGCCTGATTCTTACCCCGGAGCTGCGCTTTACGCTGGAGCAGGCGCTGGAGTTCATCGACGATGACGAACTGGTGGAAATCACCCCCAAAGCCATCCGTGTGCGCAAGAAACTGCTGCTGGAACACGAGCGTAAACGCGCGTCACGTCAGGAATAGGCCAAGGCTGGCGGTTTTCCGGCGGTTGCTGTGACAGGAAAACACAGGCTGTGAATTTTCCATGCAAAGCATACGCTTGCGTATTCAGAGCCGATCCTGGGCTGATTTAGGTTGCATGCCCTAATTTATAGTGCTTGCAAAACGATGGCCAGCATCACTAATATGTGACTGTTTTGTTAAAACAGCCGTGCGGGGTCTGCCCAATGTCCAGAGTTAAACTAGTACTGTTGTCGCTGTTAGGTCTGCTGCTGGCAGCCTGTTCAGACAGCGGCAGTGTCGATTTTGTATCGCCGACGCCACCGGCAACCACCGACGATGGCGACATCGTCACCGGGATTGTCACGGCGGTGTTTGATCCCGCTGCCGGCAACATTCCGTTTCCGAACAACCTGTTGCTCAGCGGCAGTGGTGATCTGACGCTGAACATTCCGGTTGCCGATCCCACCGACTTCTCTGATCCGCAGGTGGCGCTGAATGCGCTGGACGGTTTCAGCACGGTGGCACCCTGGAGCAGCAGCTTCACCGACAGCGTCAACCCGGCGACGGTGGTGCCGGGCAGCAGCGTGCGCGTGTTCGAGGTGACCACGGTGACGGGCACCATCGCCGTCAATGGCGTGGTGCGCGAACTCACACCAGGCGTGGATTATGTCGCCACGCTGTCATCGCTGGACCCGACCAACCGCACGCTGGCGATCGTGCCGTTGCGGCCCTTGCAGCAGCTCACCACCTACATGGCGGTGCTCACCGATGACATTCAGGACACCGACGGCAATGACACCACGCCGTCACAAACCTACTTCCTGACCAAGCGCACGGCACCGCTGGTGGATGCCAATGGCAACAGCACGCTGGAGCTGCTAGACAACGGATCCGCGCAGGCACTGGAGCCATTGCGTCAGCTCACCAATGCGCAGGAAGCAGCGTTTTCCGGATTCACCGGCGTGCCCAGCGATGAAGTGGTGCTGAGCTGGACCATGTCTACACAATCGATCACACCGACGCTGCAGATTCTGCGCAGCCAAGCCCAACCGGCCCCGGTGACCGTGGTGCCGACCGGACTGACCACCGCAGAAGTGCTGCCGCCGGGTGCATCACCAGGTATCGCCGACATCTTTATCGGCACCATCTCACTGCCTTATTATCTGGGCGTGCCCAGTGCCGAGGATCCGCTGGCACCGCTGAACGACTTCTGGCGTGCCGCCCCGGGGGCCTATCTGCCGCCGTTTGATCAGCTTGGACTGGATCCGACCTCGACCAACGTCACCGTGGCCAACCCGATCCCGGTGCAGACCGACACCCAGACAGTGCCGGTGCTGATGACCGTGCCCAACGCCGGCAGCGGTCTGAGCAGACCGGCATCCGGCTGGCCGGTGGCCATTTACATGCATGGCATCACCCGCAACCGTTCCGACATGCTGGCCATTGCCGACACGCTGGCCTCGGTCGGCTTTGCCGTGATCGCCATCGATCAGACCCTGCATGGCATCACCGACGTGACCTCGCCGCTGTACATCGAGAACACACCGTTTGCGCCGATTGCCAACGAGCGCACGTTTGATCTGGACATCACCGACAACGCCACCGGCGCGCCGGGTCCGGACGGTAACATCGACCCGTCCGGCAGCCAGTTCGTCAACCTGGCCAATCTGCTTGCCTCGCGCGACAACCTGCGTCAGTCCAGTGCCGATCTGTCGGTGCTTGCGGTTAGCATTCCCGGTGTCGACATTGATGGTGACAGTCTGCCGGATCTGGATGGCGGTGCCATTCGCTTTGTCGGTCAGTCACTGGGTGCCATGGCCGGTATTCCATTCCTCGCTGTCGAGCCCACCGTCAACACCGGCCTGTTGTCGGTGCCTGGTGGTGGCATCGCCAATCTGCTGGCCGGTTCGGCCAGCTTCGGCCCGGCCATCGCCGCCGGCCTGCAGGCTGCAGCCGGCATCGAACCGGGATCGCCGCAGTTCTTCCAGTTCCTCGGCGCAGCACAACAGGTGGTCGACAGCAGCGATCCGATCAACTGGGCCGGCCTGACTGCGGCATCCAATGCGGTCGTAGTGCAGACGGTGATCAACGATCAGGTGATCCCCAACACGGTGCCTGGCGCACCGTTGTCCGGCGGCTTCCCGCTGATTGCCGCAATGGAATTGCCAAGTATCAACAGCACCACTAGCGATGCCATGGGCGTGCGCGCCAATGTTACCTTCCTGCCGCCGGCGGGTCACGGTTCGCTGTTGAGTCCGGCTGATTCTGCGGCTGCAACCGCAGAAATGCAGGGCGAGATGGCCAGCCTGCTGTCCACTGGCGGGACCACCGTGGTCATCGCCAATCCTGATGTGATTCAGTAGGGAGGAGATGATGATGAAATCAACAACCATGCAAAACTCACGCACACCCGCACTGCAAAAATCCCTGCTGACCACGGCGATGACGCTGGCACTCGGCTGTGGCCTGCTCAACAGCAATCCGGCCCATGCGCTGGGATTTGAATTCGGCGACTGGTCGGCGCGGCTGGACACCACCATCAACTATGGGGTCAGCATGCGTACCCAGCGGCGCGATGATGATCTGGTCGGCTTTGCCAACCTGATCGAAAACCCCGGTGCCATACCGACGCTGGAATTGATTGAAATGCCGGGGCGCTTCTCGGTCAACAGCGACGATGGCAACCTGAAGTTTGATCGTGGCGATATCATCAGCAACCGCGCCCGCGTCACCTCCGAGTTTGACATCACCAACGGTCAGTTCGGTGCCTTTGTGCGCGCCACCGGCTTCTACGATTTCGAGCTGGATGATCGCGATGACATCTCTGCCACCGCCAAGCGTTTTGTCGGCAGCGACATCCAGCTGCTGGATGCCTACCTGTATGGCGAGTTCCAGATGGGGCAGGGGTTTGGCTCAGTGCGCCTGGGTCGTCAGGTGGTCAGTTGGGGTGAGAGCACGTTCATTCAGAATGGCATCAACGTGATCAACCCGGTCAACGTGGCCGCGCTGCGCGAGGCCGGTTCTGAGCTGCGCAATGCCTTCCTGCCGATCGAGATGGCCTGGGTGTCATTGCCGATCACGCAGAACCTGTCGATGGAAGCCCTGTACATGTTCGAGTTCGAACAGATTGATCCGGATCCGGCAGGTACATTCTTCAGTGACAACGATTTCGCCACGCCTGGCGGTGAGTTCGCCATGCTCGGCTTTGGTCTGCTCAGCGACGACCGGCTGCCGGATGGCAGTCTGCCGTTCGGCGCCTTTCCGCGCGCACCGGATCGTGCGCCCGGTGACAACACCGGGCAATTTGGTGTGGCCTTGCGCTATTACGCGGAGGAGTTGAACGCCACCGAATTCGGTCTGTTCTATCTGCATTACGATTCTCGTCTGCCGCTGATCAGCGGCACGGCGGTGACCAACAGCAATCTGTCCAGTGGCCAGTTCTTTGTTGAATATCCCAAGGGCATTGATCTGTTCGGTGCCAGTTTCAACACCACCCTTGGCGGCACCATCTCACTGGCCGGTGAAGTGACCTATCGCTCCAACCAGCCGTTCCAGATTGACGATGTGGAAGTGCTGTTCGCCGGCTTGAGTCCACTCAACGTGGGCATACCGGAGCCGGTCAACCGCTTCGTCAGTCAGCTGGGCCAGTTCGACTTCGGTCAGGAACTGAGTGGTGTTTTCCGTACCGAAATGTCACAGGTGCAGATGACCCTGACCAACATCTTTGAGCCCAGTCAGTTCTTCGGTTACGACCAGCTGGTGTTTGTTGGTGAAGTGGGTGCCACCAAGGTCTGGGACATGCCCAACCCGGATCTGCTTAGATTGGAAGGCCCGGGCACCAACACCGGCGGTGGACCGGACCAGTTCACCGGCAACCTGCGCAACCCCATCACCCAGGTGGAGGGCTTCCCGACCTCGTTCAGCTGGGGTTATCGTGCTGCGCTGGTGGCGACCTACAACAACGCCATCGGCCCGATCACTCTGACCCCCAGGCTGGCCTTCAACCACGATGTCAATGGCACCACACCGGGACCCGGCGGGAACTTTCTTGAGGGTCGCAAGGCCGTAACCGTAGCCATTGGTGCCGATTACCTGGCTCGCTGGACTGCCACGCTGTCCTACACCAACTTTTTCGGTGCCAAGGATTTCAATCTGATTCATGACCGGGATTTTGCCTCGGTATCAGTCAGTTACGCGTTTTAAGAAACAGCAAGAATGCCTTCGAGGAGATTCAATATGAGTAAGTTTCTGACATTTCTGATCGTTCTGACAGCGCCGGTGCTGGTGGCGCTGGCCGGCCCCAAACCCGGAGAAGTGGAAAGACTGGGCGGCACTGGCGATCTGACTCCGATGGGCTCGCCGAAGGCAGGCAACGAGGACGGCAGCATTCCTGCCTGGACCGGTGGCATCACCCAGCCACCGGCCGGCTACAGCAAGGGCGATCATCATCCTGATCCGTTTCCCGAGGATGAGGTGCTGTTTGTCATCAATGGCAGCAACTATCAGCAATACGCCGACAAGCTGTCGGTGGGTCAGCAGCGCATGTTCGAGCGCTATCCGGATACGTTCTACATGAACATCTATCCGACCCGGCGCAGTGTGTCTTTCCCCGAGCGCGTGTACGCCGCCACCAAGCGCAACGGTGCCACCGCCTCCACGGTCAACGATGGCGAAGGCGTGATCGATGCCTCGGTCGGCTTTCCGTTTCCGTTTCCGGAAACCGCCAAGGAACTGCTGTGGAACCATCGCCTGAAATACAAGAGCACCGGTGGTGTGCGCTACAACAACCAGGCGGCAGCCACTTCCGGCGGTTCCTACAACCTGGTTGAATTGCGTGAGGAGTTTCTCGGCCCCTACTACCAGGAAGGTTCCAGCATCGAGAGCATCAACAACATTCTGCTCTACTTCTTCCAGGAAGTGGAGGCACCGGCACGACTGGCCGGCAGCATTCTGCTGGTGCACGAAACGCTGAATCAGGTCGAGCAGCCGCGTCAGGCCTGGGTCTACAATCCGGGCCAGCGCCGCGTGCGCCGTGCGCCGAATATTGCCTATGACAACCCCGGTACCGCATCGGACAACCTGCGCACCACCGACATGACCGACATGTTCAACGGTGCCACAGACCGCTTCAACTGGACTGTGCCGGTGAAAAAGGAAATGTATGTGCCCTACAATTCCTACGGTGCGCACACCGATGAACTGAGTCCGTCGGACATGGTCAAGGCCAACCATTTGGATCCGGCCATCATGCGCTACGAGTTGCATCGGGTGTGGGCGTTTGATGCCAACCTGAAAGAAGACCAGCGTCACATCAACGCCAAGCGCACCATGTATCTGGATGAGGACAGCTATCAGCCGCTGATCATCGATCACTACGATGCGCGCGGCGAGATCTGGCGCCTGTCGGAAGCACACTGCATCAACTACTATGATGTGCCGACGTTCTGGTCAACCATCGAGGTGCATTACGATCTGCAGTCGGGTCGCTATCTAACCATCGGCCTGGACAACAACACCCGCGTCAATTCTTTTGATGAGGCATTGAATCCAATCAGCTATACCCCGCAGGCACTGCGCAAGCGCGGTCGGCGCTAGTCGCTGAACTGCGCAACGATAGATTCAAGCTCATGCAAAGCAATTTGATGCATGGCCTGACCGCCTACTGCGCTATGCCAAGCACGGCCGCCGTCAGGCGGCCAATTGCTGTGCTGTCTTTGTTGCTGCTGGCATGCCTGCCGTTGTGGCTGCCGGCACAGACTGCGGTGGCCGAACGAGACTGGCAGGGCATTGCCGAAGGCAGTGATGCCATCGTTGCGCCATTGGCCAGTGCATCGCTGTTGCAGGACCTGGTGCGCAGCGGTGACCGTCTCATCGCTGTCGGTGAGCGCGGCCACATTCTGTTCAGCACGGACCAGGGCGGCAGCTGGACCCAGGTTGCTGAAGTGCCGACGCGCAGCATGCTGATCAGCGTTGCCGCTGCCGGTGATCGGTTGTGGGCAGTCGGTCACGATTCGGTGATCCTGCTCAGTGAAGACGGAGGTGACAGCTGGCAACTCGTCAACGAGGAGCCGGGTGGAGATCCGCTGCTGGAGGTGGTCTTCGATGAGCGCGGCCATGGTATTGCCATTGGTGCTTACAGTCTGCTGATGCGTTCGACTGACTGGGGCGAAAGCTGGCGCACCGATTATGTCGTAGACCTGCTGCTGGAACAGGAAGAAGACTCTGAGGACATTGAACAAAGTCTCAATGAAATGGGCCTGATCGACCAGGACGCCATGGCCGATTATGAAGATGAAGGCATTCAGTATCACCTCAATGGCCTGATCGAGCTGGCCGATGAAACCCTCTTGGTGGCGGCCGAAGCCGGTCGCTATTACCTCAGCACCGATGCTGGTGACAGTTGGCTGCAGCAGGAACTGGATTATCAGGGCTCGCTGTTCGGTATCGCTCACATGCGCCAGGCCGACTGCCTGGTGATGTACGGGCTGCGCGGCCATGTGTTTCAGAACTGCAAGCCGGAAACAGGCGAGCGTGACCTGAGCCGGTGGAACGAAATCCGCACCGGCTCCGATGCCGGATTGTTTGCCGCAGCAGAGGATCAGGCCGGCCGGCTGTGGATCAGCGGTGCCAACGGCGCGATCTTCAGTCTCGATGTGAACGGCCAGCTGGCCGACTACACCGTCGATCAGGGTGACGATTTCACTGCGGTGATGCCGCTGGCCGACGGCCTGCTGCTGCTCGGTGAGTCAGGCCCGCAGATCAAACCCTACAGCAGCCTGAACACTGATGCTGCAGTGAAGGAATAAGCAAAGTGAGCAACGCCAAGCGCATGCACAATACCCCGCAATCCGGATTCGCTGCCGGTCTGCGTCGGCTCATCTTCAGTGCCCGGCCGGTCATTCTGCTGGCCTTTGCGGTGGGCACCGTGGCGATGCTGTTTTTTGCCAGCCAGTTGCGTGTGGATGCAGGCTTCAAGAAACAGATCCCGCTCGAACATGAATACATGCAGACGTTCGAGTTCTATGAGCAGTTCGGCGGTGCCAACCGCCTGCTGGTGGCGCTGCAGGCCAAAGACGGTGACATTTTTGATGCCGATTACTTCGCTGCTCTGGAGGAGTTGACCGAGCGCGTCACTTTCATTGATGGGGTCGATCGTGCCACGGTGCGCTCCATATTTACCCCGAACGTGCGCTTTATCGAGGTGGTCGAGGGCGGCTTTTCCGGCGGCAACGTCATCCCATCGGATTTTCAGCCCACCGCAGAGGATTTCCGCAAGGTACGTGCCAACATCGTCAAGTCCGGAGAAATTGGCCGACTGATCACCAACGATTTCAGCGGTGCGATGATCTGGGCCAACCTGGTGGAAGAAGACCCGCTGACCGGCGAGAAAATCGACTACCAGCGCGTCGCTGCTGACCTTGAACAGCTGCGTTCGGACTTCGAGAACGCAGAACACGGCGTCCACATCATCGGCTTTGCCAAGATCGTCGGCGACATCGCCGAAGGGGCAAAATCGGTCATTCTTTTCTTCGGCGTCGCCATTGTCATTACCTTGCTGCTGCTGTGGTTCTACGCCCGCTCGCTGGCGCTGGCCATCGCGCCGATGGTGTGTGCACTGGTGGCCGTGATCTGGTCTCTGGGCGGCCTGCGCCTGATGGGCTTCGGCATTGACCCGATGAACATCCTGACGCCGTTTCTGATTTTCGCCATTGGCGTCAGCCATGGTGTACAGATGATCAGCGCATTCATCGTGGAAAAGTTCTTCAACGGCATCTCGCCTACACAGTGTCTGGATGATGGCATCGGCCTGGATGAGCTGCCGATCGACAACAGTCTGAATGCTGCCGGCAACGCCTTCAGCCGCTTGCTGGCACCGGGTTCCATTGCGCTGCTCAGCGACACCATCGGCTTCATGACCGTGTTGCTGATCGACATCCGCATCATCCAGGAACTCGCCATCACCGCCAGTGTGGGTGTGGCCATCATCATCTTTACCAATCTGGTATTGCTGCCGGTGATTCTGTCCTATCTGCCGATGAAAAAAGGCAGCGAGTACCAGCGCAGGGCCTATGACAACGCCAACAAGAGCATGCCGATCTGGCGTTGGGCAGCGCAGATGGCGCGCCCCGGCCCGGCCCGCGCCGGTATCGCCATTGCCGTGGTGCTGTTCGCCTTCGGCTACTGGAAAAGCCAGGGTGTGCAGATCGGTGACTCCGAGTCCGGCGTGCCGGAACTGCGTGAGGACGCCCGCTACAATCAGGATGCCCGCTACATCACCGAGAATTTTGCTCTGGGTGTGGATCAGATCGGCGTGATCGCCGAGACGGCACCGCAGTCGTGCACGGAAAACCATGAGGTCATGCGCCGCATTGACGAGTTCGCCTGGCTGATGAGCAATGTGGAAGGTGTGCAGAAAGTGCTGACCCTGCCGATGGTGGCCAAAATAGTCAACGCCGGCTGGAATGAGGGCAATCCGGAATGGCGCATACTGTCGTCTGATCCTTACATCATGCGCCAGGCGGTGTCCGGCATCGAGACCAGTACCGGACTGCTGAATGCCGACTGCAGCGCCATGCCAGTGCTGATCTTTACCGAAGACCATCGAGCCGAGACCATCACCCGGGTGGTGAATCAGGTCAAGGAGCTGCGCATGCAGTACAACCTGCTGCCGGAAGTCACCGGCATGGATGCCGAGGATCCGGAACTGGTCCCGCCGGATGTGATGACGGAACTGAATCAGATCAGTGACAACGTCTGCCAGGATGCCAATGGTGAGGATTGCCTGCGCCTGCGTCTGGCCACCGGCAACGTTGGGGTCATGGCCGCAGTCAACGAGGTGGTGTCCAAGGCGCAGACGCCGATGCTGCTGTGGGTTTATGCCGCCATCGTTGTACTCTGTCTGCTCACGTTCCGTTCCATCGTGGCGACCCTGGCCATTGTGTTGCCACTGGCGCTGGTGTCGTATCTGGCCTACGCCTTCATGGCCTGGCAGGGCATTGGCCTGAAAGTGAACACTTTGCCTGTGGTGGCATTGGGCGTGGGCATCGGTGTCGACTATGGCATCTATCTGTACTCGCGGCTACAGGATCTGATGCAGCAGGGGCTGTCATTGACCGATGCCTATTACCGCGCCCTTCGCCTGACTGGTCGCGCGGTGGTGTTCACCGCAGTCACGTTGGCGGTGGGTGTTGGCACCTGGCTGTTCTCGGATCTGCAGTTCCAGGCCGACATGGGCCTGTTGCTGGCGTTCTTCTTCCTGCTCAACATGCTGGCTGCGATTGTGCTGCTGCCAGCCATCTGCCAGTTGCTGCTGCCAGCGCGGGTCAAAAATCCAGCTGGCTGAAGTGACGCAGCAACCCTGCAGGCAATCATTCATGGATTACCCAGGCTGCATTGCCAAAATGATGTCCCGGTGAGCAATTTCGACACCTAGGCCGGATAAGCGCAGCGCATCCGGCAATCCTGTGGCGATTTAACTCTGTGTAATCGATGTAATCTGTGGATCATTAAAATTCAACAGGTTAAGCCACAGATTTCGCAGATGACACAGATTGGGCTGGACGCAACCGGCCAGCAATCAAGCAATCAAGCAATGCAGGTAGACACGTAGGCCGGATAAGCGCAGCGCATCCGGCAATCCTGGGGCGATTCACCGCTGTGTAACCGGTGTAATCTGTGGATCATTATAAATTTTCAGGTTAATCCACAGATTTCGCAGACGACACAGATTGGGCTGGACGCAACCGGCCAGCAATCAAGCAATCAAGCAATGCAGGTAGACACGTAGGCCGGATAAGCGCAGCGCATCCGGCAATCCTGTGGCGATTTAACTCTGTGTAATCGGTGTAATCTGTGGATCATTATAATTCAACAGCTTAATCCACAGATTTCGCAGATGACACAGATTGGGCTGGATGCAACCGGCCAGCAATCAAGCAATCAAGCAATGCAGGTAGACACGTAGGCCGGATAAGCGCAGCGCTTCCGGCAATCCTGTGGCGATTTAACCCTGTGTAATCGGTGTAATCTGTGGATCATTAAATTTTCAGGTTAATCCACAGATTTCGCAGATGACACAGATTGGGCACGACGCAACCGGCCAGCGGCAGGCTGCAAAGCATGGCCCATCGGACATGCTCTCGCAACAGCTCGTTAAACCCGAGCAAATCTGTGGAGCTTTCGTGATCTGACCGATCAGCTCAGCATGGCAGAGGCAATCTTCTCGGCAATCATCACCGTCGGGGCATTGGTGTTGCCGCTGACCAGCGTCGGCATGATGGAGGCATCCACCACGCGCAAGCCATCAATGCCATGCACCTGCAGCTGCGCGTCCACTACGGCCATGGCGTCCTGGCCCATTTTGCAGGTGCCGACCGGGTGATAAATGGTTTCCGCCTTGGCGCGGATGAACGCATTGATGGTGTCATCGTCGCGGGCGTCGGCACCCGGGAAAATCTCCTTGCCGCGATAGTCATCAAACGCCGGTGCCGCATGCACCTCGCGGGCGATGCGCACGGCTTCACGCATCATGGTCCAGTCGCGCGGGTCTGACAGATAGGCCGGGTCGATCAGGGGTGCTGTGTCCGGGCGGGTATCGGCCAGCCGGATGCTGCCACGGCTGTGCGGACGCAGGTAACAGGCATGAATGGTGTAGCCATGACCAGGCAGACGGTTGCGGCCGTGGTCATCGAGTTGGGCCGGGACAAAATGCAGCTGCACATCCGGGCGCAGATCATCGCTGTCACGGCTGGCGATGAACGCGCCGGCCTCGGCAATGTTGGAGCTGCCGATGCCGTTGTGCCTAGCCCAGTAGTTGAGACCGATGGCCATTTCATTGGCCTGGTCGTAGGTGATCGCCTGGGTGCTGCTGCGCAGCACGCAGACATCCAGGTGATCCTGCAGGTTCTGGCCCACGCCGGGCAGATCATGGTTCACCGCTATGCCCAGTTCGCGCAGCTGGTCGGCGGGGCCGATGCCGGACAGCAGCAGCGTCTGCGGTGAGTTGATGGCACCGCCGCAGAGCAGGATCTGACCGCCCTCAGCGCGCTGTTGACGACCGCCCTGCAGATACTCCACGGCCACCGCGCGCTGTGCCGAGACCAGCACACGACTGACCTGGGCGCGGATGGCAATCTGCAGATTGCTGCGCTCACGCACCGGATCCAGATAAGCCGTGGCGGTACTGCAGCGGCGGCCATCACGCTGGGTCACCTGGTACAGCCCGAAACCGGCCTGGCGGGCACCATTGAAGTCGTCATTGAGCGCGTGACCGCATTGTCGTCCGGCCTTGATGAAACAGTCGCTGAGCGGGTTGTGATGACGCAGGTCGGCCACGCCCAGCGGACCGTCGCTACCATGATAGGCGTCTGCGCCGCGGCTGTTGCCTTCGGCAAGCCGAAACCAGGGCAGCACATCGGCATAGCTCCAGCCCTCATTGCCCAGCGCTTGCCAGTGATCGTAGTCTTCCGCCTGGCCACGGATGTAGCACATGGCGTTGATGCTGGATGAGCCGCCCAGCACTTTGCCGCGCGGCCAGAACAGCCGGCGCTGGTTGAGCTGTGGCTGTGGTGTGGTGTGATAGTTCCAGTTCAGTCCGACATGACGCACCAATCGCGACAGGCCGGCCGGCATGTGAATGAACGGGTTCCAGTCACTGCCACCGGCCTCCAGCAGCAGCACCTTGTGCGCAGAATTGGCTGATAGCCGGTTGGCCAGTACGCAGCCGGCCGAGCCGGCACCAATGATGATGTAATCAAAGCTGCTCATGTTATCCGGGGGCAGGGATGGTCGAACGTCGCATCAATCGGTCATTTTAACGCGTTGCATGAATGCACGCCCGGTTTCACGGTCAATGGCTGCATCTGATCGGGCGGAATTCAACGATAATGGGGCGATCATGACACATACTGGCTTAATTCGGGTTTGAAACTGCAGTGATACTGACCAAAGCATCCTTGAACAATCCGGTCGCGGTGGCAGTGGGTGCCATCCTTGCGGTGATTTTCGGCATCCTCAGCCTGCTGGATTTGCCCATTCAGCTGACCCCGGATGTCGAGCGCCCGCGCATCTCGATTCGCACCAACTGGCGTGCGGCGGCACCCAACGAGGTGGAATCGGAATTGCTGGAGCCGCAGGAAAATGCCCTGCGCGGCCTGCCCGGGCTGCGCCGCATGGTGGCACAGGCGGAGCAGGGCAACAGCGACATCGATCTGGAGTTCGGGGTCGAGGCGAACATGCAGGAGGCGCTGATCGAGGTGATCAACCGCCTCAATCAGGTGCCGTCCTATCCGGTGGATGTGGACGAGCCGCGCATCACCGTGGGCAGTAACAACCGTGAGGATTCCATTGCCTGGTACTCGCTGCAAACGGCCCCGGGCAACGATCGTCATATCAGCAGTTATCAGGACTTTGCCGAGAACGTCATCCAGCCGCGTCTGGAACGGGTAGCCGGGGTCGCCAACGCCGATGTGCGCGGCGGCCGCAATGAAGAAGTGCGCATCACCTTTGATCCCTACAAGGCGGCCAGCCTGAATGTGGATCTGACCACCGTCTCGCAGGCGCTCGGCAGCAATACCGATGTTTCGGCCGGGTTCCAGGAGATTGGCCGGCGCCAGTACACGGTCAGATTCGAAGGCAAGATGGAGGTCAGTGATCTGGATGATCTGGTGCTGCGCTGGGACGGCGGCAGGCCGGTGCGCCTGCGTGATGTCGCCAGTGTCAGCAAATCGCAGACCGACACAACCTTCATGATGACCGGCAATGGCCGCGAATCGATCTTTATCAACGTGGTGCCGCGCTCGGGTGCCAACATTCTCGAGGTCATGGACGAAGTGCGTGTGATCGTCGATGAGCTGCGCAGCAATGAGGTGCAGCAGGCCGGGCTGGTCATGAACCAGCGCTCGGACGACACCGTCTATGTGAACCAGTCAATTGCCATGGTGCGCGGCAACATGCTGCTGGGAATGTTGCTGGCGATCGCCGTGCTGTGGTGGTTTCTGCGCAAGTTCCGTGCCACGCTGGTGGTGGCGGTATCGATACCTTTGTGTCTGATGGCGGCCTTCATGGTGTTGAATTTCACCGGTCGCTCGCTGAACATCATTTCGCTCGCGGGTCTGGCCTTTGCCACCGGCATGGTACTGGATGCCGCCATTGTCGTGCTGGAGAACATCTTTCGCCAACGTGAGAAAGGTCTCAGCGGTGATGAATCGGCCTATCGCGGCACCACCCAGGTGTGGGGTGCCTTGCTGGCGTCCACCGCCACCACGGTGGCCATCTTCATGCCGGTGGTGTTCATGCAGGATGAGGCCGGGCAGCTGTTCTCGGATCTGGCCGTGGTGATTTCCGCCGCCGTGGTCATGTCGCTGATCGTGGCGGTCACGGTACTGCCAGCGGCGGCGTCCAGAATCCTGGGCAACGTCGCCATCATCGACAATCACCAGTCCTGGTGGCGCAATGCCAGTGACTTCGTCATGCGCATCACCGATTCGCCGCGTCAGCGGCTGCTCTGGGTCAGCGGACTGATCGTGATACCGCTGCTGCTGGTGGTGGTGCTGAAGCCGCCGGCCGATTATCTGCCGGAGGGCAAGCGCAACAATGTGTCGGCGTTCATGACCACTGCACCGGGCATGGGCTTTGATACCGCCCGGCGCGAACTGATGGATGTCATCAATGCGCGGCTGACGCCGTATCTGGAAGAAGGCAGTGATCCGCAGCTGGACAACTTTTTCGTCGGTTTCTTCGGTACCGGCGCGTTCATGAACGCCCGGGCCAAGGATCCGGATGACGTGGACAAGATCACCACCATGCTCAACAGTGAAGTGCTGCGCGGTTTCCCCGACACTTTCGGTGGTGCCAGCCGGCGGGCGATATTTGGCGGTCGCGGTGGTCGCAACATCGACATCGACCTGCAGGCGGCGGATTTTGAATCCCTGCTCGCAGCCGGACGGGCTGGGTTCGAAGCGATCCAGGAAGCACTGCCAGGTGCCAACGTGCGGCCTCAGCCAGGGCTGGAGCTGGCCGAGCCGGAGTTGCGTCTGATCCCCAATGACCGTCGCATCGCCGAGGTTGGCTGGAACCGTGAACGCACCGCTACGGCGATCCGCGCACTTGGCGACGGTGTGTTTCTGGGTGATTATTTCGATGGCGACCGCAAGATCGACATCATTCTGCGCGGACCGGAATGGCAGACCCCCGAGGAGCTGGCAGCGATGCCGCTGGCACTGCCGGATGGCAGCATCCAGACGGTCGGTGACCTGGCCAAAATCGAACGTGTGGCCGGGCCTTCGGAAATCCGCCGCATCGACCGTCGCCGCACGCTGACGCTGCAGGTGACACCACCGTCGGGCATGCCGATGGAGGTTGCCATCAACACGCTGCAGGAACAGGTGGAGCCGACCATTCGCGAGTTGATGCCGCCGGATGGACGCATTGCCTACACCGGCACGGCAGAGGCTTTGCAACAGGCGCTGCTGACCATGTCGGGCAGTTTCCTGCTTGCCATCGTGATTCTCTATCTGCTCATCAGTGCGCTGTTCAAATCGTTTGTCGATTCCCTGCTGGTGATCACCACCATTCCCATGGCCACGGTGGGTGGTGTCATTTGCTTGCGCATTGTCGATCAGTTTTTTGGTCAGCCGATGGATCTGCTCACCATGATCGGCTTTGTCATATTGCTTGGTCTGGTGGTCAACAACGCCATCCTGTTGGTGTACCGGGCCCGCGAGGGCGAGCGCGACGGCGAGTCGCGGCGTGACGCCGTGGCGCAGGCATTGCGACTGCGACTGCGCCCGATTCTGATGAGCACCACCACCACGGTGTTCGGCATGTTGCCATTGCTGGTGCTGCCGGGTTCCGGCAGTGAGCTGTACCGGGGCATGGCCGCAGTGATTGTTGGTGGCATGCTGGTAAGTACACTGTTTACACTGATTCTGCTGCCCAGCATGTTGCGCTTCCGGGAAGAAAAACACCCGGCCAGAGCGCCCGGCAATGCGCAGCAGTCGTCATCCAACCTGGGCTCCGGCGATTATGCGGGCAGCCTCATACCGGAGCATTCCTGAATGTCTTGTTTTGCCAAGCGGACCGCCATGATGCTGGTCCTGTTGCAGCTTGCCGTGTTTCCCGCCCTGGCCCAGTTTGGCGGCCGTGGTCCGGCACCAGTGCGCATCGCCGAGGTGGTCGACACCGAGTTGACGCCGACCACCTGGGTCGCCGCCACGGTGATCTCGCGTTCCGATGCGCGCTTGTCGGCGGAACAGCAGGGTCGCCTGTTGAGCATTCTTGATGTCGGTGCACGGGTCAGCAAAGGCGACGTCATTGCCAGCATTGATCCCAGCGCGCTGCAACTGCGCGTCGAGGAGCTGGAAGCCGACATCAGCCGCATCGAAGCCAGGCTGACCTATGTCAAGGCCGAATTCAAACGTCAGCAGCAGCTTTCGGAAATGCAGCTGACCTCGGACACGCAGCTGGATCTGACTCGCTCTGACCAGAAAGTGGCGGAAAGCGAACTGCGTGTGGCACGCAGTCGTCTCAGCCAGGCGCAGGAAGACCTCAGCCGCACCAGAATCCGGGCACCGTTTGACGGCGTCGTGGTCGAGCGGCTGATCCAGGCCGGTGAACGGGTCAGCATCGGCGACATCGTGGTGCGGCTGAAAAACCCCGACGATCTGGAGGTGGTCGCACGGCCACCACTGGAGTACATGGGTTTTCTGGATGTCGGCGACCGCCTCACCGTGGATGCCGGTCAGCTCGGCGTGGACAACTGGCCGGTGCGCACGATGGTGTCACTGGGCAATGAGGACGTGCATGTGTTTGAGCTGCGGCTGGATGTTGATGCCACGCGGTTCGCCTCCGGCCAGACAGTGCGTGTGGCGGTGCCGATCGATCATTCCCAGCGGGTGACGGCGGTGCCGCGCGATGCACTGGTACTGCGCGGGGACGGTTTGTCGGTGTTCATCATTGACGAGCAGATGACCGCGCAACGGGTGGTCGTCACCGCAGGTGTCGGCAATCAGGATCTGGTCGGGGTCAGCGGAGACCTGCAGGCCGGGCAACAGGTGGTGATTCGCGGCAATGAACGTTTGCAGCCGGGGCAGAAAGTGCAGATCCTCGGTGATGACGCGGTCAACATCAATCCGGCCGGGGTTGCTGCGCGCTGACACCCGTTTTTCCAGGCTTTGCTGGCACTTGCTGCCGTAGCGAAATGGCGAAGCATTCGCCAGCAGGCAGTCTGCGTATAATGACAGCAGTCACCTGTCGGATTGCTGATGCCAGACCATTCCACCACCCACCTGTTCATGCTCGATGCCACTGTGCTGCTGCTGGCAGCGCTGGCCGGTTTGCTGTCATTCCGGCGTCTCGGGTTTGGCTCGGTGCTGGGTTTTCTGGTGGCCGGACTGGTGGTGGGACCATCGGTGCTGGGCTTCATCAAGGACCCGAAAAGCCTGCTCACTTTTTCGGAAATCGGCATCGTCCTGCTGCTGTTCATCATTGGTCTGGAACTGCAGCCCAAGCGGCTGTGGGAAAATCGCAAGCAGTTGCTGGGTCTGGGGCTGTCGCAATGGCTGGTCAGCGGGGTGTTGCTCACCGCGATGGCGCTGCTGGTCACCGACAGTCTGCGCAACGCGGTGCTGATCGGCCTGACACTGGCACTGTCCTCTACTGCCTTTGCCCTGCAATTGCTTACCGAGCGCAACGCGCTGGCGACCCGCTGGGGACAGCGCTCTTTCGCCATCCTGCTGCTGCAGGACATCGCCGTGGTGCCGATGCTGCTGCTGATTTCGTTCATCGGCGAGGGCAGTGATGCACTGACCTGGCGGCCGCTGGCGGGCGTCGTGTTCATTGCCCTGCTGCTGTTGTCGGCGCGCTATGTCACCGAGCCACTGTTTCGCGCCGTGGCGTTTTCCAAAAGTCCGGAAGCATTCACCGGTGCCGCCTTGCTGCTGGTGCTGGGCATGGCGCTGATCATGCAGCAGGCAGAGTTGTCGATGGCGCTGGGCGGATTTATCGCCGGCATACTGGTGGCGGACTCGGAATACCGTCACGAGCTGGAAGTGGCGATCCAGCCATTCAAGGGGTTACTCATGGGGCTGTTTTTCGTCACCGTGGGGGCGAGCATTCCGATCTCGCTGATGCTGCAGCAGGCCGGGCTGGTGTGGTTGCTGGTGGCACTGCTGCTGAGCCTGAAGATCGGCGTGCTGTATGCGCTGGGTCGCTGGCAGAAGCTGTCCAGCGGCAATGCAGTGCAGATGGCGTTGATTCTGTCACAAGGCGGTGAGTTTGCCTTTATCCTGCTGCCGGAACAGCTTAAATATGCGCTGTTGCAGCCGCAGCAGGTTGACCTGCTGATACTGGTGGTGTCACTGTCAATGCTGATGACGCCGGTTCTGCTGTACCTGTACGACCTGAACGCGCATCGTCAGGAGCGCAGTGGCAGGGCCGATCAGTACGACGCCGTTGAGCCTGAGACCCCACAGGTAATCATCGCCGGGTTTGGCCGCTTCGGCCAGATCATCGGGCGCAATCTGAGCATCCGCCGCATTCCCTTCATCGCCATGGACAGTGATCCGGACCAGGTTGAGCTGGTCAAGCGCTACGGCAACAAGGTCTATTATGGAGACTTGTCGCGGCTGGAAATGCTGCGTGCAGCCGGTGCCTCCCAGGCCCGTCTGCTGGTCATTGCGCTGGCCGAGGTCGATACCAGTCTGCGTCTGGCCAGACTGGCGAAGGCCAGCTTTCCAAACTTGAAAATCTATGCCCGGGCACGCAATCGTGAACATGCCCAGCGGCTGTTGCAGATCGGTTGCGACATTGTGCTGCGGGAAACCTACGGCAGCAGTCTGGAGCTGGCGCGGGAAACGCTGCTGGCTTCGGGGTTGACGGAATCCGCGGCCGCCAACACGGTCCGAGTATTTCGACAACACGATGAAAAACTGCTGCACGACGCGGTCGCGCACGTGGATGATCTGGACAAACGCATCGAAATGTCGAAAAAAACCCAGCGCGAGCTGGCCGAACTGTTTGCCAGTGATGTGTCGGCCAGCGAGGAGCGCTGACCTGTGACCTCAATACATGGAGTAGAAACATGCCAGGAAACATCACACTGCGCGCATTGACCACCGGTCTTTGCCTGGGGCTGGTCACAACGGTCGCGGCCAAGCCGCTGCCGCTGGATCAGATCAGTCTGCCGGATGGCTTTGTCATCAGCGTGTTCGCCGACCAGGTGGAGAATGCGCGTCAACTGGCGCGCGGCGATCAGGGCGTGATTTTTGCCGGCAGTCGCCGGGCCGGCAAAGTGTATGCCATCACTGATCCGGATCAGGACCAGGTCGCCAATCAGGTCTATACCATTGCCAGCGGCCTGAAGATGCCCACCGGCATCGCCTATCGTGATGGCAGCCTGTATGTGGCGGCGGTGGATCGCGTGCTGCGTTTTGATGACATCGAGAACCGGCTGGATAATCCGCCACAGCCGGTGGTGATCAACGACAGCTTCCCGGATCGTCATCATGGCTGGAAATTCATCGCCTTTGGTCCCGACGGCATGTTGTATGTGCCGGTCGGTGCGCCCTGCAACATCTGTGACGAGCCTGGTTTTGCCGAAATCAAGCGCATGCGCGCCGATGGCAGCGGACTGGAAACCTATGCCCGCGGGGTGCGCAACACGGTCGGTTTTGACTGGGATCCTGTCACCGCCGAGCTGTGGTTCACCGACAACGGCCGCGACATGCTCGGTGACAACACGCCGGCCTGTGAGCTCAACCATGCGCCGCACCAGGACATGCATTTCGGCTACCCTTACTGCCATGCCGGTGAGGTGCCGGACCCAGAGTTCGGCCAGGGCAAATCCTGTCAGGAATATGTGCCACCGGCGCAGAAGCTGGGCCCACATGTGGCACCGCTGGGCATGATTTTTTATACTGGTGCGCAGTTTCCCGAGCAGTATCAGAACCAGATCCTGATCGCCGAGCACGGTTCCTGGAACCGCAGCGAGAAAATCGGCTATCGCGTCACCATGGTGACGCTGGACGAGCAGCGCCGCGCCACCAGTTACACACCGTTCGCCAGTGGCTGGCTGCAGGGCGAGGAAAACTGGGGCCGGCCGGTGGATCTGCTGCAACTGCCGGATGGCTCGCTGCTGCTGTCTGACGATCAGGCCGGGGTCATTTACCGCATCAGCCATGAGTAAACATGAGGAGTTCACCACGTCATGAAACTGCGTTCTGAAGACATCGTCAACGGATCACTGATCGATCCGCAATTTGCGTTTGCGCGCGTGCACCGGGATCAGCATATGGAGCTGTCCGACAACCTCAATCCGCAGCTGTCCTGGAGCGAGCTGCCGGCAGCGGCAAAATCGCTGGTGCTGATGTGTGTCGATCATGATGCCCCTGCCGACGCCAGCCATGTGAATGAGGAATACCACAGCCTGGAATACGGCATGCCCAGAACCAGTTTCTATCATTGGGTGATGATCGACCTGCCGGCCACCGTAGGCAGCATAGCCCGGGGCAGTTGCAGCGCCGGGGTCAGCAAGGGTGGCAAGCCGCCGCCACTGGAGGGCCCTGCGGGCAGTCGTCAGGGAGTGAACGATTACACGCAGTTTCTGGCCGCCTCCGACATGGCCGGAACCTATCATGGCTATGATGGCCCTTGTCCACCGTGGAACGATGAGCGCATGCATGAATACTATTTTGACCTTTACGCGCTGGATCTGCCCGCACTGCCGCTGAACGATGGTTTTGACGGTCGTGCCGTGATGCAGGCCATTGAGGGACATGTGCTGGATCGTGCCAGCCTGGTCGGTTCCTACAGTCTGAATCCCAAAGTTCTGCACCAGGTCCGGTAATCAGGACGCCTGCCCGTGCGACGGCATGACCTGTACAACGATACACAGCGACTGCGTATCGCCAGAATAGAACTGGAGCCGGGCGCAGGCATATCTGCCCATTGCCACAGCACCGCGACCGAATGGCTGCAGTGCGAGCAGGGCACACTGCAGTTGCGCCTGGGGCAGGCCGGGGCGCACGCGGTTGTGTTGCAGGCCGGCGCGCACCATTGCATCAATCCGACACAGGTGCATGCGCTGGCAAACGTAGGAGACACTGTGGCCATTTTTCTGCTGGTGCAAAGCGGTCGACATGATTTTGTGCAGACCGATGTTGGTTGAGATCCCTGTTTCTGCACCGGTGTTTCCGCACTGGCCGGCAGCCCGCGCATGAGTCTGCTGCAGGCACTGCTGCTGGCGATTCTGCAGGGCGTCACCGAATTTCTGCCCATCTCCAGTTCCGGTCATCTGGTGTTGCTGAGCCAATGGCAGCAGCGTTTGCAGGGCATGGCCGATCAGGGGCTGGCGTTTGATGCCGCCATCCATCTGGGCACGCTGGCCGCGATCGTCTGGTATGCGCGTGCTGACGTGGTGGCCCTGCTAGACGTGCTGCGCTTGCGCGCCACGGCTTCCGCTCAGCAGCTGTTCCTGCTGATTCTGCTGGCCACGCTGCCGGTGCTGGTGTGTGGCTGGCTGTTGCTGGACTGGATCGAAGCGATGACCAGAAACCTCACCGTGATCGCCACCACCACGCTGCTGTTCGGGCTATTGCTGGGGCTGGCGGACAGCTTCGGCCGGCGGCGACTGCAGATCGAGCAGCTGCGCTGGCCGGCGGCAGTGTGGATTGGTCTGGCTCAGGTGCTGGCGCTGATTCCCGGCACTTCGCGCAGTGGCATCACCATGACCGCCGGGCTGGCGCTGGGTCTGACCCGTCGCCAGGCAGCGAAATTCTCCTTTCTGCTGGCCATCCCGGTGCTGGCCGTGGCCGGAGGCTACAATCTGCTGCGGGTGCTGCTGGGCAGCGATGACGGGCAGTTGTCGTATGCCATCTCAACGCTGCTGCTGGCAACCGTGGTCAGCGCTGTGGTGGCATTTGCCAGCATCAGACTGTTCATGGCGCTGGTCGAGCGCATCGGCATGTGGCCGTTCGCCATCTATCGCATACTGCTGGGTCTGCTGCTGTTCTGGCTGGTCTGGCAGTGATCTGCGCGCCAGACCTGAGGCTATAGATCGGACAGATAGCTGGACAGAATCTCCTCGTCACGCTGGCTGGCGAGAAAATCGGCCAGGCGCATGTTGAAGTCCAGCAGCTGTCGGCCTGATGTGGTTTTCTTGCTGAACATGAAACTCACCGGCGTGTTGGCCACGACGATGCCGGCACGGGCTATCTCATCGTGCCAGTCTTTCTGATGCAGGATCATGTTCACCACGTAGGGATCCTCGACGATCAGGCTGACATTGCCATCGATCAGTTTCAGCACGGTGCTCTCAGCAATGGAGCTGTAGACAAAGGCATCTGCATGCTGGGTCTGCGCCAGATCCACCAGTTGACCGTAGAAGTAGCCATCGGTCAGGCCGATCTTCATGCCCGCTGCGGCCAGCTCAATCAGGTTTCTGCTGGGCAGGCTTGCGCCCCGGCGCACAAACACCTCAAACTGCTCCTGGCGGTAGGGAATTGAAAACCAGGCATAATCCTCTCGACCGGCCACTGCGGTGGCACCCGGCACGACATCGATCTCACCGCGCTTGATCATTTCCAGCAGATTGACCCAGTCATCCCGCACAAAGCTGATGTTGCAATCATGCACGGACATCAGATCACGGATCAGATCAATCTCCACGCCCATGACGGTGCCATCCGGGGCCTCGAAATGATACGGGGCCCACAGATCATAGCCCATCACCAGGTCACAGTTTTCAGCCAGCCCGGCAGCCTCAGCAGCGCTGGGGTCTGCATGCGGGGAGCTCTGCACGCTGCTGGCTGTCTGTTGCCCGGTGTCGGCAGTGACCTCGGCGCTGCGTTCGCTGGTGGTCGGTTCGGAATCGGATTGCTGCTGACAGGCCGCCAGCAAAAGAAGGGTGATGGTGCTGAGCAGAATGATCTTCAGTTGATGGGTCATGCCGGCTTCTCCTGAAAATGAGTCAATCAGATTGACTCAGATGGTCCATGCAGATTTCAGCATACTGCGATTTACCAGGTTTGACAAATCACAGCCAGGTGGCCGTGGGGTAAACCGAACACCGGGTTTGGTCGAACTGGTGTCCGTCAACAGTTGATAATCCGATAATCACCTATAGATTGTTACAGATAACCACAACAGCAATGAACCATTCGAGCCAACACAACGGAGATATAGCATGAAAATCGTACGAGCCCTTGCCATCACCGCAGCGCTGTTTTTGATCCATGGCGTGGCGTTTGCGCAGAGCTGTGAACTGAGCATTGACGGCAACGATGCCATCCAGTTTTCCGAGTCAGAATTGAGCGTCAGCAAGGACTGTGGCGAAGTCACGCTGACCCTGAACCATGTCGGCAGCCTGCCGAAATCGGCGATGGGTCACAACTGGGTGCTGGCAAAGACCAGCGATGCCCAGGCCGTGGTCACCGATGGCATCAACGCCGGTCTGGCGAACAATTATCTGAAGCCGGATGACGCACGCGTGCTGGCAGCAACCGAAGTCATCGGTGGTGGTGAGTCCACCAGCATCACCTTCAGTGTTGCCGATCTGGAAGCAGGCGGTGATTACACCTTCTTCTGCAGCTTCCCCGGTCATTTTGCCATCATGAAAGGCAAATTCATCGTTTCCTGATCAATTCATTACTCATCAGTGCCATAGCCTGTCACACTATGTGACAGGCTTTTTTTTGCCTGCACCACGCCAGACGCTGGCCGTTGCTGCAGGCGGCAATGCGGAGATCTGCGTTTGAAATCAGTCACCAAAGTGTGGACGCTGCTGGCCGGCATGCTGGTGATGCTGGCCGGTATCGGACTGCTCGGTACCCTGCTGGGTGTGCGCGGCAGTGCGGAGTCGTTTTCCGTGACCACCCTGGGCATCATCATGGCTGGCTACTTCGCCGGCTTTGTCGTTGGCCCGTTTGTCATCCCGGGGCTGATTCGTGCAGTCGGTCATGTGCGCGTATTCGCCGCCATGGCCACCCTGCTGTCGGCCTGCGCGCTGCTGCATGGATTGCTGGTGCATGCCGCAACCTGGTTTGCACTGCGTCTGCTGGCGGGCATCTGTGTGGTGGGCATTTATGTGGTGATCGAAAGCTGGTTGCATGCGCAAAGCAGCAATGAGCAGCGCGGCTATCTGTTTTCGGTGTACATGACCTGCACCCTGATCGGTCTTGGGCTGGGTCAGCTTTTGCTGCTGACCGGTTCCAGCGAATCACTGGATCTGTTTGCCGCCGCCTCGGTACTGTTGTCACTGGGTCTGTTGCCAGTGGCCATGACCAGGGTGCAGGAGCCGGTACTGACCATCACCGAACGGCAGGGATTGGGTGCGCTGCTGCAGATTTCGCCGCTGGCGGTCACCGGCTGTCTGTGTTCCGGGCTGGTGTCCGGTGCGTTCTGGGGGCTGGCGGCGGTGGTCATTGTCGGCATCGGCATGAGCGATCAGGATGTCGCCTGGTTCATGGGCAGCACATTGCTCGGTGGCGTGCTGCTGACCACGCCGGTGGGCAAACTGTCCGATCGCTATCCGCGTCGGCGCGTGTTGATGTGGATCAGCCTGTTGACGGCGCTGGCCTGCGTGCTGATCTGGTGGCTGCTGCTGCGGCAGCAGTGGCTGTTGCCGGGCGCATTCGTCTATGGCGCGGTGACTTTCAACATTTATGCCCTGTCGGCAGCGCACGCCAATGATCTGGCAGCACCGGAACATGCGCTGGAGACCAATGCCGGTCTGCAGCTGGTGTGGGGCATCGGTGCCAGCGTCGGGCCGATTCTGGGTGGCTGGTGCATGCAGCATTACGGCAACCGCAGCCTGTTGCTGCTGATGGCGATTGCAGCGGCGGTGCCGGCCATTTACGGCGCCTGGCGACTGCTGCGCCGCACCGCCGTGCCGGTGGTGGAACAAGGCGACTATGTGGCGCAATTTGTCACCTCACCCTCGGCGCTGGAGCTGTATCCGGAACCCGAACAGGACGCCGACAGTGAAGCCGCTGTCAGCAGCTCTGACCAGCCTGATCAGGCGGAGGCCATGAATGAGCACTGATGCACACCGTCCCTACCAGGACCTGCTGCCGGATCTGGTGCTGGACTGCGTCGAGCAATGCGGGTACGTCACCGACGGCAGATTGCTGGAACTGAACAGTTATGAAAACCGTGTCTGGCAGGTTGGCATTGAAGACGCCGAGCCGCTGGTGGTGAAGTTCTATCGCGCCGGACGCTGGTCGGATGCCGCGATCGCGGAAGAACATGCCTACACGACAGAACTGGCTGCTGCCGGCATTCCGGTGGTGGCACCGCTACAGATCGGTGGCGAGACCCTGATCCATGCCCACAGTCAGCGCCTGGCACTGTTTCCGCGTCGCGGTGGCCATGCGCCCGAGCTGAATGACAAAGCGGTGCTGACGCATCTGGGGCGCGTGCTCGGGCAATGGCACAACATCGGCGCGCTGCGATCGTTTCATCATCGCGGTGCTGTCGATGTGCAAAGCTACGGGCACGCTGCCGTCACCCTGTTGCAGCGCGACGGCTGGATCCCGCCGCATCTGCAGGAGAATTTTGCCGCCATCAGCACGGAACTGCTGCAGCTGATCGAAACCGTGTGGCAGCGAGCCGGTGCAGTGCAGAACATTCGCCTGCACGCCGACTGCCATCCCGGCAACATTCTCTGGCGCGATGAACATGTGCATTTTGTCGATCTGGACGACTGTCGCATGGGGCCGGCGCTGCAGGATTTGTGGATGCTGCTGTCGGGTGAGCGCGAAGAAATGCAGCAGCAGCTGCACGAGGTGCTGGAAGGTTATACCGTGTTTCGCGATTTCGACGCGGCCGAACTGAATTTGCTGGAGCCGTTGCGCAGTCTGCGCATGCTGCATTTTCATGCCTGGCTGGCGCAACGCTGGGAAGACCCGGCGTTTCCCCGGGCATTCCCCTGGTTTGACCAGCCGCGGCACTGGGAAGATCTGCTGAATCAGCTGCGCGAACAGATCTGGCTGCTGCAGGAAGCACCTTTGCAGCTGTATTGATCGCTGCCTGCGATTTTTCAGAATACAGCAATGGCTTTGCTATCAGTAATCCGTCAGTTTATTTGCTTGTCTGAATAAAGCCGGTTCGCGTGCAAGCACACGTCTGCAGGCCGACTGGGCGACCTGCACGTCCCAACCAATGCCGGTGTGATCACAGCGATTTTATTCCTCCTTGTCTGCGGCGACCAGTACCAGTCCCGGTTGTCCGCTGGCGGTGAACAGCGTGTTGTAGGCGGCCACCTCACCGGCCAGCACGGCATCGCGCGCGGCAGCAGCATTCTGCCACTCCTGCAGCAGATCCTGGCTGCGTTGGCGCAGGCCCTGGGTCAGTGGCGGCAGTGTGTTGTCCAGAGAGAAATACAGCAGCGACTGCAGATTGAAATCGAGCTTCGCCGGCCAGTTCAACACATCCTGGAAAAACTCCCACTCGCTGGTGTGGACGCTGTCCTGCCAGTTCTGGCTGGCTTCGATCACCGCTTCGCCAGCGACGATCAGCTCGGCATCTTGTTCGGCATCCAGCAGTTCATTGCGCTGTTTCGCCTGTGTTGCCAGCGAGCGCATCTGGCGCAGTGAATCGTGCAGACTGCCCAGTGCATCGGCGATTTCGGTTTTGCTCTGCTGGAACGCGGCCAGATCGGCGGCAGCGATGTCCAGCCGTGGATCCATGGCCACGAACAGCGTCTGCCTGTGGGTCTGCTCACCGTGCTGCAGTCGCAGCGTGTAGTTGCCGGGTGCCACACGCATGCCGTTGAGGGTCTTGCCGCTGCCAGCGGCCACTGCAAAGCCCTGGTCGATGGTCGCCACCGGCGCCTGGCGCAGATCCCACTGGATGCGGTTCAGCCCCGGCTTGCTGGTCAGCACGCGGTCGCTGTCCTGGCTGTCTTGCTGTTTCGCGCGCAGTGTGCGCAGCACGCGATCGTTGCCATCAAGGATCTCCAGCGTCAGTTCTGCTGTGCTGCCGTGATCGTCATCGTGATCGTCATCGTGATCGTCATCGTCGCTGCCAGGCAGCCAGTAATCGATGCTGGCACCCGCAGGCGGGTTGGCACCGACACCGCTGCCGCCAGTCTGACCCTGCAGGATGTAAGCGGTGGCAGGTTGCAGCAGGGTCACGGCATCGCTGTTGAGGCCGGCCAGCTGTCGCAGCGGTGTGATGTTGTCGAGAATCCAGAATGCCCGACCCTGTGTCGACAGCACCAGATCCTGACCGTGCACGAGCAGATCAGTCACCGGTACCCTGGGCAGGTTGTTCTGCATGCGCTGCCAGTCAGCACCGGCATTGAACGAGACGAACAGTCCGGTTTCGGTGCCGGCGAACAGCAGTTCGGGGCGCACCGTATCCTGTCGCACCACGCGCACGAAGTCTTCGCCGGTGCGCACATCGGCAAACGCATCATCGGCCAGCTGACGCCAGCTGTTGCCGTAGTCATCGGTGGCATAGATCAGTGCGCTGTGGTCATTGTGCTTGTAGCGGGTGACGGCCACAAACGCGGTGCCGGCGGCGTGTGCCGAGGCATCGATGGCATTGATCATGGCCGGCATGTCAGCACGGTTGGCCCCACGCGGGGTGACCTCGTCCCAGCTGGCACCACCGTCGCGGCTGACATGCAGCAGGCCGTCATCGCTGCCGGCCCACAGCACGCTGGCATCCAGCGGGCTTTCCGCCAGATAAAAAACGGTGTTGTAGTTTTCCGACACTTCGTTGGTGATTGGCCCACCGCCCGGGCCTTGCGTGGCCGGATCGTTGCGGGTCAGATCGGCACTGATGGCGGTCCAGCTGTTGCCACGGTCGGTGGAGCGGAACACGCGGTTGCCGGCATGGTAGATGACCTTTGGATCATGGCTGGACACCACAATCGGTGAGTTCCAGTTGAAACGGTATTTGCGTTCACGCGGCGGCACGCCGAACAGCAGTTCCGGATACACGCGGATGTCGCGCTCGGCGTGGGTCTGGCTGTCATATTCGGAGATCTGGCCCAGATAGCAGCCGGCGTAGATCAGCCGTGGATCGTTTTTGTCAAACGCCACGTGGGCACTTTCACAGCCGCCCACAGCCTGGTAATCGGCCGTATCGATGTCGCCCTGCGGAGCACGGCTGGCGATGGCCACGGTGCTGTTGTCCTGCTGCCCACCATAGACCCGGTAGGCGAAGTCGTTGTCGGCATTGACGCGGTAGAACTGTGCGGTGGGCTGGTTATGAATGCTGGACCAGCTCTGGCCGCCATCGAAGGTGATGGTGGCGCCACCGTCGTTGGCATTGATCATGTTGGCGGCGTTGTCGGGGTTGATCCAGTGATCGTGATGATCCCCGTGCGGTGTGGAGATCTGGCGAAAGCTTTTGCCGCCGTCAATCGACTTCATGTACGGAGCGTTGAGCACATGCACGACGTCGGCATTGCCGGGGTCGGCAAACACATGCATGTAATACCACGAGCGCGCATGCAGTTTGCGCTCGCCGTTGACGTGCTGCCAGCTCTCGCCGTAATCGTCCGAGCGATACAAACCGCCTTTTTCCTTCGCTTCAACGATCGCCCAGACCAGCCCCGGCTTGGCCCCGGATGGCGCGATGCCGATTTTGCCCATCAGCTCGGGCAGCCCATCTTGCAGCCGTTGCCACTGCTGACCACCATCGGTGCTTTTCCAGATACCGGAGCCCTCGCCACCGGAACGGATTGCCCAGGGCTCGCGCTGATGGTCCCACATGGCGGCGTACAGGATGCGTGGATTGCCAGGCTGCATGCGCAGATCCACCGCGCCGCTGCTGGCGCTGACAAACAGCTGCTGCTGCCAGCTTTGTCCACCATCGCTGGAATGGTAGACGCCACGGGTTTCACTGGCGGCCCAGGGGCTGCCCTGCACAGCGGCCCAGATCTGTTCCGGATGGTCCGGATGAATGACGATTTCGCTGATCTGCCGGGCCTCGGTGAGGCCGGCATGACGCCAGCTGTGGCCGGCATCGGTGGAGATGTAGACGCCATCGCCGTGACTGGAAGCGACGCCGCGAAACGGTGATTCGCCCATGCCGACGACGACCACATTGGGGTCGGACGCCGCCACCGCGATGGCACCCACCGAGCCGGTCTGGAAGCTGTCGTCGGCGATGCTTTCCCAGCTCTGGCCGGCATTGCTGGTTTTCCACACGCCGCCGCCGGTGCTGCCCATGTAGTACACCAGCGGTTGCCCGACCACCCCGCTGACCGCGGCCGAACGACCGCCCCGGGTCGGGCCAATGTTGCGGAATTCCAGCGCGCTCAGCTGTTCTGCCGGCAGCTCTGCCGCCGGCACCGTCGCTGCCAGCAGTATGGCGCTCGCCAGCAGTATGGCGCTCGCCAGCAACAGACTGCTGAGCAACAGGCAGGCCCGGGGCTGGCGGTGGCTGGCAGTGTATGGCATGGTTGCAGAGCGGGTGGTGCTGACTATGGGTTGGTGATGACAAGGCATGGTCGTGCTCCTGTGTGGCGTTCCTGGTGGCATAGAGTGGTGAGCTGGATTTGAGTCTATGTCAAGCAAGGATGCGCTGTCGAGCGCTTGCGATCAGAACAGGTTTCGCTGCGACAGGTGGTTACAGTCTTATCCGTGTGCGGCTGAAAACGCATGTGCCGTGGTGCTGGCCATTCGGCACGAGCAAACCAGCACGGCATGATGCTGCTATGATTCATCAAGCTGAGAAGGAGAGAAGTCATGAATTACCGTACCCTGCAGTTTGGCATGCAGTTGGCAGTCTGCAGCTTGCTGGTCAGCGGCGGCGAGGCCGCTGAACGCATCACTAGCGGCAATCTGGTCAGCGAGGGCATTTCCGAGATCCCGGCGCAGCTCAGTGAGCGTGTGCAGCAGTATCAGAACACGCGCTCGGCTGTATTTGCCGATTGGTTACCTGATGGCAGCGGCATGCTGATCAGCACGCGCTTTGCCGAGACCGCGCAGCTGCACCGTCTGGAGCAGCCTATGGGGGCCCGACAGCAGCTGACCTTCTATCGTGAGCCGATCAGCAATGGCCGCTATCAGCCCGGCACCGACCAGCGCCGCATAGCCCTGTTGCGGGATCAGGGTGGTGATGAGAATTATCAGGTGTATCTGCTGCACGAGGAAGCCGGTACCCTGCACCGGCTCAGTGACGGCAGTCTGCGCAAGATTGCGCCAGTGTGGTCGGACGACGGCAGCCGCATCAGCTGGTCCACCACCATCGACGGTGCGCCCGACTGGGGCATCGTGGTGGCCGCTGTCAACGCCGCCGGTGAACTGGTTGCCGACAGCCGAAGTCTGGCTTATCGTGGCACCGGCGATCGGGCCGGTGCCTGGATTCCGCTGCAGTGGGCCGCCGACAATCGCCATCTGCTGGTGCAGAAATATGTCTCTGCAGTGGAAAGTGAGCTGCATCTGCTGGACACGGCCAAGGGTGAGATGAAACAGATTAACCCTTCGACCAAGACCATCGCCTACGATGAGGCGGTGCTGTCGGCAGACGATCAGGCGGTGTATTTCACCAGCAACGAGCATGGCGAGTTCCTGGACCTGGTGCGCTATGAACTGGCCAGTGGCAAACAGAACGTTCTGAGCGGCGACATCAACTGGGATGTTGAAGCGCTGGCGGTGGCCAATGATGGCAGCATGCTGGCCTTTGCCGTGAACAACGGTGGCCGTTCGGAACTGCATCTGCGCAGCACCGACAACAGCGCAATACCTTCGCCGCAGTTGCCCGCCGGCATCCTCAGCAGGCTTGAATTCAGCCCGGACAGCAGCCAGTTGGCGCTGACCTTCAACGCTGCCACCTCACCGGGTGATGTCTGGAGCTATGCGCCAGCCAGCGCCACACTGCAGCGCTGGACGCGCAGTGAAGTGGGTGGGCTGGATGCCGACAGCTTTGTTGAGCCGGAATTGGTCAGCTACCGCAGTTTTGATCAGCTGGAGATTCCGGCCTACGTCTACCGGCCTGCAGGCGCGGGGCCACACCCGGTGGTGATCTCCATTCATGGCGGACCAGAGGGGCAGGCGCGGCCTTATTTTTCCAGCACCTATCAGCACTGGGTGAATGAGTTGGGCATTGCCGTGGTGGTGCCGAATGTGCGCGGCTCAGCCGGTTATGGCACTGCCTATCTGCAGCTGGACAATGGCCGCAAACGCGAGGACTCGGTGCGTGACATCGGCGCGCTGCTGGACTGGATCGCCACCCGCCCGGAACTCGATGCCCGGCGTGTCATGGTGTACGGCGGTTCCTACGGCGGCTACATGGTGCTGGCCTCCATGGTGCATTACAACGAGCGTCTGGCCGGTGCTGTGGACATCGTCGGCATCTCCAATTTTGTCACTTTCCTGGAAAACACCCAGGACTATCGGCGCGAGCTGCGCCGTGCCGAGTACGGCGATGAGAGCGATCCCGCGATGCGGGCGTTTCTGGAGTCGATCTCACCATTGAATCAGGCGGCGAAGATCAGCAAACCACTGTTCATCATTCAGGGTGCCAACGACCCTCGGGTGCCGGCCAGCGAGGCCGAACAGATGCTGGCACGAATAAAAAGCAATGGTGCCAAGCCCTGGTTTCTTATGGCCATGGATGAGGGGCACGGCTTCCGCAAACAGTCCAACCGGACCCATATGAACGAGGCGGTGGTGATGTTTTATCGGCAGCATCTGCTGCCCTGAGCCGGGAAAAACCAGCCCGGCGATCTTGATCTGCGTCAATGGCAATGTCATCTGATCATGAGATAATGTCAGTAGTGAATGATTAATTAGGAGCAGGCCATGAAATACCACAACATGCTGGTGATCGCAGATCGTCCCGAAGATCAACCTGATCTGGCCATTCAGCGTGCCATCGCCATTGCCGAGCCTGATGCAAATATCATGATCGTTGCGTTCGTGCACGATGCCATGCTGGAAGACGATGAATTGAACGAACCGGCCAAAGTCGAGCATTACAAGCAGCAACTGATTGATCAGCGCAATGTCTGGCTGGATGAATTGCTGGCCGCGCATGCCAGTGAGCATGTGCGCCTGCAAGGTGAAGTTGTGTGGAGCAAAGACATCTCAGACTGGATCCAGCAACATTCCAAACAGCAGCCTTATGATCTGGTCATCAAGACCGGTAATCGCACCGAGAATTTCTGGTACACGCCCACCGACTGGCGCCTGCTGCGCGAGTGTGAGGTGCCGGTGTACATTGGCAGTCGCAACGCCTGGCGCAGTCAAGCAGTGATCCTGGCCACGGTGGACATCGTCAGTCGCAATGCCGTGCAGATGGAGCTCAATCACAAAGTCATGGATCATGCGCAGCGCATGAGCGTGGCATTGGGGGCCACACTGCACCTGGCCTATGCGGTACCGGTGTCGCAATTGATGCTGGATCTTGAGGCATTTGACAAGTCAGACTACCTGCGCCGGTTTCAAAAGCGGCACGAAGACAAACTGCATGCGTTTGCGCGTGAATATGGCATCGACAAGCATTACGTCCACGTCAAGGCGGGGCCGCCGCAGAAAATTGTCCCGCGCATTGCCAATGACCTGAAAGCCGAACTGGTGGTGCTGGGCGCATCCGGCCAGCGTGGTCTGCTCGGCAAAATGCTGGGTGGCACGGTGGAGCAGACCATGCATATTCTGCGTACCGATGTGCTGTCGGTCAGGCCTTGAAATTCCGCTTTTGTCGCGTTGCACTGCTTTGCAATAACGAGCCGGAGTTGCTCCTTGTTGCCGGATGCGCTTTGCTTATCCGGCCTACAGGCAGGGGCAGGTCAAAGTTGCCGGATGCGCTTTGCTTATCCGGCCTACCGGCAGAGACAAGTCAAAGTAGGCCGGATAAGCAAAGCGCATCCGGCAGCCATACTGCGGTCGAGATAACAAGGACCTGGTCATCCTGGATCAGCTGCAGGTCGGAAAAGCACCTCGTTGCGTGCGGTCACGCACAGGCAGGCAGTGCATCCGCCAGCCATACGGCGATGCGCAACAATGTTTAAGCAGCCATGGCCAGCGCACAAAAAAAACCGCCGCCAGACAGACTGGCGACGGTTTTTGGAGTTAGCCGGGCTGGTCAGTGACCAGCTTCAGCGTAGTGCAGAAAGTCAGGCTTTGCGACGCAGTACCAGCACGGTGCCCAGCACCAGCACCAACGCCAGTGCCAGCAGCCCGAACAGGCTAAGAGCAGGAACTGCCGGGGCTGGTGGTAGCGCAGTACCTCCGCCCAGTGCAGAATCACAAGCCGCCTGATCGGTACATGTCAGCGCCAGTCCTGCAGCAACCGCAGGGGCAACAGCATTACGCAGATTGGCATCGGCGGAATCAGCGTTATCATCAAAAGAATCGGCAAATTCAACTCTCAATATGCCATCAGCACCGGCGATAATGTTGAAAGAAGTCACGTCATCAATTCCACCAGAACTGAATTCCTGGTCACAGTTCATGTCGACGCCAACACCTGGGGTGAGTATTACACCGGTGGTAACGCCAGAATCAGTGACAAATATGTCTGCTTCACTGCACCAACTCGCGCCTACTGTTGCAATGCCCATATCAAAGGAAAGACCAGTGACTTGGTTGCCGGCACCAATGTCAAAGTTCAACACGACGTTGTCTGGATCACCAGGACCGTCGATACTGTCGATCCCGGTGAGATCAATCGTTGGTGTCACGGGGCCAGAGATTTCCAGCGTATCTTCCGGTGCAGCGATCATGAGGCTGCCGTCAAGGCTGGAAAGATAGCTGCGGGCGCCGGTCTTTTCCTGCGCTGCGACGCTGCCAACCATGGCAAACGTCAGCAAGCTAATAATAAAGTAATTGATTTTCATGTAGAACTCCTATTGGTTTCTGTACATTTTAAAAGCGGTTCGGACGAACGGCCAGCATCCAACCGTCACAAGTTCAGTTGAATGTAGGCATCATACTTCTTTTGTTGCATGAATTCATCAATCCAAATGAAAAAAAGTGAGATCAAGCCCGGCAGTGATGACCAGTTCACTACTGCCCTTCAATGCTTTAAGAACAGCTTGCGACAGCGTCAACGGGCCAGCACATTTCGACTGCAACAGTCGTTGCGCTGCTTTGCAATGACGAACCGGACTTGATCCTTGTTGCCGGATGCGCTGCGCTTATCCGGCCTACTTTGACCTGCCGCTGCCTGTAGGCCGTATAAGCGCAGCGCATCCGGCAGCCATACGGTGTCGGATTCAAGATAGATAAAACGCCAGCAGACAGCCAAATGCGTTATCATATGCACATGAAGATGTTGCGCCGACAGCAAACCCACATGGCCCGATGCGGTAGCGCCTTGTTGGCTCTGCTGTGGCTGAGCGCAACGGTATCACCTTGCCTGCAGGCGATGAATGCCGGGCACGATGCACACCAGCAAGCGGCCCAACACGCGCAACATGACTCTGAACAACATGCCTGCCAGCATTGTCCGCCGGCTGCTTGCGCGGCTGCGCAAGCGGATCAAATGTTGTCGCATTGTGATCAGTCTACGCAAGTTCTGGCTCTGTTCTTTGACCATGATCAGCACGAGCTGCTGGCACCGGCGCTAGCAGACTGGTCAATTGCTTACCTTCCTGCCAGAACCATACGCCCTGATCGCCCGTCCCGGGCACTGGATCGTTTTGGGCCAAGACGCCACCTGCTACACGCCAAATTCAACGAATAGCTGATTCCCGCTGAAGATAAAGTCCGCGCTGCCAGGCTGCTGCGGATAGTTGTTACTTGTGGAGAATCGAAATGTTTGTTGCAAAAAACTGTTGTCATATCTTTAATTGCAGGCGTGTAGTCAGGCCCGGCTCGCACGGCGTGTTGCTGGTTGTGCTGCCGCTGCTGATGCTGGTCGGTGCTGTTACCGGCAACGCGCAACAGCCAGCAGAGTTTCCGGAAGACCGGCTGACGCTGGCTACTGCCGTGCAGTTAGCGCTGCGCATGGACGATCCAGCCTTGCAGCGACTGGAGCTACGGGCCCAGGCGCTGGAGGAAGCGGCGGTCGCCGATGCACAACTGCCGGATCCGATGATCACCGGACAAATGGCCAATGTGCCTACTGATTCTTTTCGCTTTGATCGGGACGGCATGACCCAGGCTGTGCGGGTGGGGTTGCGGCAGGAGTTTCCGGCCGGCAAGACGCTGGCAATCAAGGGCCAGCGCCGCCGCGATGAAGCCGCCGTGCAACGCAGCAACCGGTCACTGGAGCTTGAGCGTATCAGGTTGGAAACGCGCCAGCTCTGGTTCAGTTTGTTCTACCACGATCAAGCGGTGCACATTATCCAGCGCAGCCGCAAGGCGGTGGCCGAGCAAATTGATTCACTGGTGGCGCGCTTTGCCACCGGGCGCATGAACGCCCAGGATGTGCTGCGTACCGAACTGGAATTAGCTTTGCTGGATGACCAGATCACCGAACACCAGCGCCAGGCGGATGTACAGCGGGCCGGCCTGGCGCGCTGGATTGGCACTGCCGCGCAAAGCACGCTGCCGGATAAACTGCCCGTACTGCCGGAACCCCCTGCATTACAGGACATGGAAAGTGAGTTGGTTAATCATCCCACCGTCGTGGTCGAGGACGCCCAGGCGGCGGTGGTGGCAAATGATATTCGGTTGGCCGAGCAGGCCTATAAGCCGGCCTGGGCGCTGGAGGGCGGTTATGGCCTGAGAACCGAGCGCCCGGACCTGGCCAGCGTTGGCTTGACCCTGTCGTTGCCGTTGTTCACCTCCAAGCGCCAGGATCGTCGCTGGGCCGCGGCAGTCCAGCAGCACAGTGCTGAGTTACTGGATCGGGATCTGTTGCTGCTGGAGTTGCGTCGTGATCTGCAGCAAACCTGGGCCGACTGGGGGCGTCTGAATGAGCGCGTGCGTTTGTACCGGCAGGCCGTAGGCGAGCGTGCACAGCAGACTGCCGAGGCTTCCATGACCACCTACGCCAATAACCAGACCGATTTTGCCGAATTGATCCGCAGTCAATTGGCCGAACTCGAAGTGGAGCTCAAGCGGGTTGAGCTCGAGACTGATGCGGCCCAAGCCTGGGCCAGACTGGCCTACCTGGCAGGAGAACCGTCATGAAGCGCACACCATTGATCATTATTGTCGCACTCGCAGCACTGCTCGGCTTTGCCGTTGCCTGGTGGCTGCAAAGCGGCACTGACCGCGCTTCTGGTAGCGCAGCTCAAACCAACGCGCGTGAAATCCTGTACTGGGCCGCGCCGATGGATCCCAACTACCGCGGCGATAAACCGGGTAAGTCGCCGATGGGGATGGACCTGGTGCCGGTGTACGCCGATCAGGGTGGACCAGCCAACGACGATCAGCCGTCCATTCGCATCAGCGCCGCCGTGGTCAACAACATCGGCGTCAAGACCGCGCCGGTTGCACGCGGCACGCTGTACCGCAACATCGAAACGGTCGGATTCATCGTTCCTGACGACGACCTGGTTGCACATATCCATGTGCGTACCGAAGGCTGGATCATGCTGCTGGAAGCCGATACCGAAGGTGACCGCGTGCAGCGAGGTGATCTGCTGTTTCGGGTCTATTCACCGGCACTGGTCAGCGCCCAGGACGAATACCTGCAAGCCCTGCGCATTGCCCAGCCGGCGCTGGTGCGCGCTGTGGCAACGCGCCTGCGTGCGCTGGGCATGTCAAGCGACCAGATTGAGGCGCTCAAATCCCGTCGGGAAGCACAACAGTTGTTTGATGTACGAGCACCGCAGGACGGCTATGTTATTGCGCTGAATGTTCGTCAGGGTATGTTCGTGCAGCCTAACACGACTATCATGAGTCTGGCTGATCTGACCAGTATCTGGGTCGATGTCGATGTGTTTGAAAACCAGGTCGGTTGGCTCGAGGTGGGCCAGATGGCGCGCATGCAGCTGCCGTTCGCGCCGGGTCGTGTCTGGCACGGCCAGGTCGAATACATTTACCCAACCATCCGGCTCGAGACCCGTAGCGCGCGGGTACGGCTGGCATTCGACAATCCCGATCTTGCGCTCAAGCTGGAAATGTACGCTGCGGTCGAAATCGACGCCGCGCCGCGCACCAACGCGTTGCATATTCCGAGCCAGTCGGTGATCCGCAGCGGCGGCAACGAGCGCGTCGTGCTGGCCCTGGGCGAGGGTCGCTTCCGTACCGCACAGGTGCAAACCGGCATCGAAAGTAACGGTCAGGTCGAGATCATCGACGGCCTGGCCGAGGGCGAGAGTATTGTCATTTCCAGCCAGTTCCTGTTCGATTCGGAAGCCAGCATGGATGCCAGCCTGCTGCGCCTGATCGATGCGCCGACTGCGACCGAAGAGCAGACCGATGGGCAGGATAGCTCCGGTGCTCAGGCCAGGGGTGTGGACCCCATCGATGCGTCGGCAGCCAAACCGGAGCATGACATGAACAGCATGGATCAGCCCATCACGGATGCACCGGTTGTCGATCCGGCCCACGCAGGGCAGCAACAGCTGGATGCGGGAGACGACTCATGATCGAGACCATCATTCGCTGGTCGGTCGCCAATCGCTTTCTGGTGCTGATGATAGCTTTGCTGCTCGCGGCCTGGGGGATGATTTCGGTGAGCCGCACGCCGCTGGATGCGATCCCGGACCTGTCGGATGTGCAGGTCATCATCAAGACCACCTATCCCGGCCAGGCGCCGCAGGTGGTCGAGGACCAGGTCACCTACCCGTTGACTACCACCATGCTGGCGGTGCCCGGCGCAGTCACGGTACGCGGCTACTCGTTCTTCAACGATTCGTTTGTCTACATCATCTTCAAGGACGGCACCGACCTGTACTGGGCGCGCTCGCGAGTGCTCGAATACTTAAGCCAGGTGGCACCAAACCTGCCGGCTACCGCGCGCCCGGCGCTGGGCCCGGATGCCACCGGGGTCGGCTGGGTGTATCAGTATGCACTCATCGACCGCTCCGGGAAACACGACCTGGGTGAGCTTCGTTCCCTGCAGGACTGGTTTCTGAAATTCGAGCTGCAAACGGTCGAGGGAGTCTCGGAAGTTGCCGCGATCGGTGGCATGGTGCGTCAGTACCAGGTGGTGGTCGACCCGGACAAGCTGCGCGCTTATAACATTCCCCTGAGCCGGGTGCGCGATGCTATCCAGCGCGGTAACCAGGAAACCGGCGGGCGGGTGATTGAAATGGCCGAAGCCGAGTACATGATTCGCGCCACCGGTTATGTCGATTCGCTGGATGACCTGGAAAACATCCCGCTCAAGACCACTGCCGAGGGCGTACCAGTGCTGATCCGGGACGTGGCCCGGGTCCGTTTCGGACCGGAATTACGGCGCGGTATCGGTGAGCTCAACGGCGAGGGTGAGGCAGTCGGTGGCGTCATCATCATGCGTTTCGGGGAAAACGCGCTGGCAACCATCGAGCGCGTCAAGCAACGTCTGGAAGAACTCAAACAAAGCCTGCCCGAAGGCGTGGAAATCGTTGAGACCTACGACCGTTCCGCGCTGATCGAACGCGCCGTGGATACGCTGAAGGAAAAGCTGATTGAGGAATTCATCGTCGTGGCGCTGGTATGCGTGCTGTTTCTGTTTCATTTTCGCTCAGCGCTGGTGGTCGTTCTGAGTCTGCCGCTGGGGATCCTCGCGGCATTCATCGTCATGCATGCACAAGGTATCAACGCCAACATCATGTCACTGGGGGGTATTGCGATTGCCATCGGCGCGATGGTCGATGCCACTATCGTCATGATTGAGAATTATCACAAGCACCTGGAAAAAGCTGGCGATGGTATCGACGATGCGACCCGCTGGCGCGTGCTCGCCGATGCCGCCAGCGAAGTCGGCCCGGCGCTGTTTTTCTCACTGTTGATCATTGCCCTGAGCTTTGTGCCGATCTTTGCGCTGGAAGCCCAGGAAGGTCGCTTATTCAAGCCGCTGGCATTTACCAAGACCTATGCCATGGCCGCCGCCGCAGGCGTGTCGATCACGCTGGTGCCGATACTGATGGGCCTGTTGATTCGCGGCCATATCACGCCGGAGCACAAGAACCCGGTCAACAGATTGCTGATTGCTGGCTATCGGCCGGTGCTGGCGCTGGCGCTGCGTTTTCCAATGCTGACCATCGCCGTCACCCTGCTCATGCTGGCCAGTACCTGGATACCGTTTTCCAGACTGGGCAGTGAGTTCAGTCCGGACCTGGATGAAGGCGATCTGCTCTACATGCCCAGCGCCTTTCCGGCTGCCTCGGCCGGAAAAATGACTGAAATCCTGGGCCAGACCAACCGGCTGATTATGCAGGTACCAGAAGTCAAAACCACCTATGCCAAGGCCGGGCGCGCCGATTCGGCCACCGATCCGGCGCCGCTGACCATGGTTGAAACCACGATCCAGCTCAAGCCGCGTGAGCAGTGGCGCGCGGGCATGACCATGGACAAGCTGAAAGCCGAGCTCAACGCGCTGGTGCAGGTGCCCAGTCTGACCAATGCCTGGATCATGCCGATCAAAAACCGCATCGACATGCTCGCCACCGGCATCAAGACCCCGGTCGGTATCAAGATCGCAGGACCGGATCTGGATGTCATTTCCGACATTGGTGAAGACATTGAACGGGTGATCAAGAACGTGCCGGGCACGCTTTCTGTGTATTCGGAGCGCGTTACCGGTGGGCGCTACGTCACTGTGGACGTGGATCGTCTGGCCGCAGCGCGCTTTGGCCTCAACATCGCCGACGTGCACGAGATCGTCAGCTCGGCGATCGGCGGTATGAGCGTCGGTGAAAGCGTCGAAGGGCTGGAACGGTATCCGATCAACCTGCGCTATCCGCGCGAGTTGCGCAGTTCGTTGAGCAAACTGCAACAGCTCGTGGTGATCACGCCGGGCGGTGAGGAAATTCCGCTGTCGGCGGTCGCCGACGTTCGCATCGATGGTGGCCCCGGCGTGATCCGCACCGAAAACGCCCGCCTGAACGGCTGGATCTATGTCGATGTCACCGGCACAGACATTGGCGGTTATGTGCAGGTAGCCCAACAGGCCGTGGCCGAGAATATAGAACTGCCCGCTGGTTATTCGCTGGGCTGGTCGGGCCAGTTCGAATACATGCAACGTGCCTCAGCCAAGCTTAAGTTGGTGGTGCCAGCGGCCATCGGCATCATCGTGCTGCTGCTGTACATGAACTTCCGTAACGCCATCTCGGTGCTGATCATCATGGGCACCCTGCCACTGGCGCTGGTGGGTGGCTACTGGTTGTTGTACCTGCTCGGCTTCAACCAGTCGGTCGCCGTCGGTGCCGGTTTTATCGCCCTGGCCGGGGTAGCGGTGGAGATCGGGGTGTTGATGATGGTGTATTTGGACCATGCGCTGGACCGGCACCGGGATGAAGCCGCAGCACTCAATCATCAGCTGACGCGCGATGATATCCACCAGGCCGTCACCGAAGGCGCGCTGTTGCGTGTGCGGCCGATCATCATGACCGTCTCGGTGATCATCGCCGGCCTGCTGCCGATCCTGCTCGGCTCCGGCACCGGTTCGGCAGTCATGCGGCCGATTGCCGCGCCGATGGTTGGCGGTATGATCACCGTCACGGTATTGACGCTGCTGGTGGTGCCGGTGGTGTACTACCTCTGGAAAAGCATCGGAATCAGGACTGAAACCGGTAATGTGCAAGAGGATTCGCTGGAAGGGATCCAATGACAGCCAGCCGCCTTCCTGAAGGAACATTTCCGGCTGTGCCAAAACCTTAGGAGAATCGTTGAGATGAAAATTGAAATTACAAATTTGAAGCTGGCTGTTGCTTTTGTAGCAATACTGACAAGTGCGGCATGTTTCGCCCAGTCGACACCGGAACCTGATGTTGCTGGTGACTTGAAGCTGGTGGTGTATCATGACGCCAATTGTGGCTGCTGTGGAAAATGGATGGCGCACATGCGAGAAAACGGCTTTGCCATTGAAAGTGTCACCAAGTCCGATATCAATGACGTCAAGCAGAAACTTGGTGTGCCACAGCCATTGCGGGCTTGTCATACCGCCATTGTCAACGGCTACGTCATTGAAGGCCACGTTCCGGCCGCCGATGTATTGCGCTTGCTCAAGGAGCGCCCCGATGCACGCGGTTTGAGCGTGCCCGGCATGCCCATGGGGTCACCCGGCATGGAATATGACGGAAGGCGCCAGGCATTCAATGTCGTGTTGTTTGATGCAGCGGGCAAAACGCAGGTTTTCACCCGCTACCCGGCCCTGTTCGAATGAATCGAACGGGACAATACCGTCGGCAGACCATTACGCAACGCGAGAACCCTCGCTGTGATGGTCATGCCGAGGGCGCCCAACGTTCAGCACGATCCGACCAGGACAAATAGTTATGACTGAGCGGAGAATGTTATGAATGCGCATCGGCAGAGTTCCGAGCATGCGCCAAGCGCTGCTCACAGCCATGCCGGCCACATGCCGGCCAGCGGCCGTGGCATGGCCATTGCGGCCTGGCTGACCGGCGTTTATTTCATTATCGAGATGGGTATCGGTCTGTGGACCGGCTCAATCGCCGTCATCTCGGACGCATTTCATACCTTCTCTGCCGTCGGCGGCGTTCTGGTGGCGATTGTCGCCGCCCGGCTGAGCCGCCGTCCGGCCGCCGTCGACCGCAGTTTCGGCTGGTATCGCGCTGAAATCATCGGCGCACTGGTCAATGGCGGTTTTCTTCTCGTCATGGCACTGGTTGTCCTGGTCATGGGTGCAATACGGCTGACCTCGCCCATCGAACTGCCGCCCGGTCCGATGCTGTGGGCTGCCGCTGGTGGGTTGGCGACCGAGTTCGTTTCTCTCGGGCTGCTGTGGAAACAGAGCAAGCGTGATCTGAACGTCAAAGGCGCACTGTGGCACATCATGCAGACCTTTGTCGGCAGCTTGCTGATCATCGTCACCGCATTAGTGATCAAGTTCACCGGGTTCTTGCTGATTGATCCGCTGCTCGGCATGACTTTCGGTCTGGTGTTGCTGTGGGCAAGCTGGGGCATCCTGCGCGACACCATGCATCTGTTGATGGAGGGCACGCCTGCAGATGTCGATCTCGGCGAAGTGGTTGACGCGCTGGCTGCGATTGATGGCGTCATCGACGTGCATCACGTCCATGCCTGGGCACTGACGAGCAATCGCTATGTGTTTTCCGGGCACGCCAGGATTGCCGATGAGTCCGAATCAGCCCGTGTTTTGCGGCAGGCGCATCAACTACTGCAGGAGCGGTTCGGATTTTTCTTCATGACGCTGCAACTCGAAACCGGTTGTCTGGACGAGTCCGATGCCGCCGCTATCGATGTGATCAGCAATTTGGCAGATAAAACCTAAAGGACACAGATCATGCACGAACATCAGCACGAGCACTGCAAGACCACAGCAGCGAACCTGAAACAGGACTACGACAAGGTGCCGGAAGACTACACCGGCATGGTGTATACCTGTCCGATGCACCCCGAGGTGCGCTCAACCCGGGCCGCTGCCTGTCCGATCTGCGGCATGGGGCTGGAGCCGGCCACGATCAGTCTGGATGAGGAAGACGACAGCGAACTGCGCGACATGAGCCGTCGGTTCCGGGTCGGGGTGGTGTTTTCGGTTCCGGTGCTGTTGCTGGCCATGGGTAGCATGCTGCCTGGCGCCAACTTGAATGCAATCGTTGCCCATGATGTGCGCAGCTGGCTGGAGTTGGTATTGGCCACACCGGTGGTACTGTGGTGTGGCTGGCCATTCTTTGTGCGCGGCTGGCGCTCGCTGAGCGGCTGGAACCTGAACATGTTCACGCTGATCGGGCTGGGCGTTGCCGTGGCTTATCTGTACAGCGTGGTCGCAACCGTGGCGCCCGGGATTTTTCCAGCCTCGTTTCGTGACGCCTCGGGCCAGGTCGGTGTGTATTTTGAAGCCGCCGCCGTGATCGTCACGCTGGTGCTGATTGGACAGGTCATGGAGCTGCGCGCACGCAGTTCGACCAACGCCGCGATCAAATCGCTGCTTGGGTTAGCGGCCAAGACCGCGCGGCGCCTCGATGGCAACGACAACGAGGAGGATGTGGCGCTGGATGAAGTGCAGATCGGTGATCTGCTGCGGGTGCGGCCCGGCGAAAAGGTACCGGTCGACGGCAGCGTCGAAGAAGGGCGCAGTTCGATCGACGAATCGATGCTTACCGGCGAACCGATCCCGGTTGAAAAAGGCGCAGGCGACAAGGTGATTGGTGCCACCGTCAACGGTACAGGTGCCTTGATCATTCGCGCCGAGCGGGTCGGCAGCGAAACGCTGCTGGCGCAGATCGTGCAGATGGTGGCGCAGGCCAGCCGCAGTCGTGCACCGATCCAGAACCTGGTCGATGTTGTGGCCGGCTATTTCGTACCGGCTGTGGTATTAAGCGCCGTGATTACTTTTGTCGTCTGGGCGCTGTGGGGGCCAGAACCAGCCATGGCCTATGCGCTGATCAATGCCGTGGCGGTGCTGATCATCGCTTGCCCGTGTGCGCTGGGGCTGGCCACACCGATGTCGATCATGGTCGCCAGCGGCAAGGGCGCTTCGCTGGGTGTGCTGTTCAAGGATGCCGAGGCGATTCAAACCTTGCGTCAGGTTGATACGCTGATTGTCGACAAGACCGGTACGCTTACCGAGGGCAAACCGAAACTGCAGGATGTGATCGCAGTCGACGGCTTCGAGGAAGCACAGGTACTCAAGCTCGCAGCAACGCTGGAACGCGGCAGCGAGCATCCACTGGCCGCAGCGATTGTGGCAGGCGCACAGGATCGCACTATTGATCTGGAATCCTACAGTCAGTTTGATTCGGTCACCGGTAAAGGCGTGACCGGTCAGATAGGCGAGCAAGCCGTGGCGCTTGGCAACAGCGCGCTGATGGCAGACGGCGGGGTTGATATCTCAATGCTTTCCGAACCGGCCGAACAGCTGCGTGCACGGGGGCGTACGGCCATGTTCCTCGCCGTTGATGGCAAAGCCGCCGGCCTGGTCGCGGTGGCCGATCCAATCAAGGCGACTTCGCTGGAGGCGATCAAGGCCTTGCACACTGAAGGTTTGCGCATTGTCATGTTGACTGGCGACAGCGAAACCACAGCGCGGGCGGTGGCCGAGCAGTTGGGAATCGATGAGGTGTTTGCCGACGTGCAGCCCGGCCAGAAAGCCGACAAGGTCAAGGAGTTGCAGAGCCAGGGCCGCTTCGTGGCGATGGCCGGTGACGGCATCAATGATGCGCCGGCACTGGCCCAGGCCCAGGTCGGTATTGCCATGGGCACCGGCACCGATGTGGCCATGGAATCAGCCGGCGTGACCCTGGTGAAGGGCGATCTGCGTGGCATCGTGCAGGCGCGCAAGCTGAGCCGGGCCACCATGCGCAACATCAAGCAGAATCTGTTTTTCGCCTTTGCCTACAACAGCATCGGTATACCGATTGCGGCTGGCGTACTGTTTCCTTTTTTCGGCATTTTGCTGTCGCCGATGATTGCCGCTGCAGCAATGTCGTTCAGTTCGGTATCGGTGATCGGCAACGCATTGCGCTTGCGCCGTACACAGGTCGGTACAGAATAGATCTGCGCCGATTCCAGGCAGCTATACAGAGGTTCCTGATAGCAGCTTGATCAACGGCTGTCACTCCTGCAGTGGGCTGTCCGGCTCACCGAGCACCTGAATCATCGGGCAACTGGCTTTGGTTTGGGTTTGGCACTGCAGTAGCAATTGGCTCAGTACATGGTCGATTTTTTGCAAACGATCAATGCGCTCCCGAATGGTCATGCGCTTGTCATCCGCGATGCGCTGGGCCTGCTCACAATCCAGCCCGTCGTCCAACTTGAGCAGATCTTCGATCTCGGTGAGCGAGAAGCCCAACTCGCGGGCATGGCGAATGCAACGCAGTCTACGCAAATCCGCTTGCGAATAGCGGCGCACGCCGCCGTATGGCCGTGGCGGTTCCGGCATCAGCTTGCGGCGCTGATAGTAACGCACGGTTTCCACTCCAACCCCGCCCTGGGCAGCGAGTACGCCGATCGTCATTTGTTTTGCTGCTGGTTTGGTCAAGGGTTTGGCTCCGTAGTCAGGTACTGACTAGTGCAATGGAATTTGCAACGCTCATCCGAACTGTCTCGCCAGCCCCGTCGTCAGCTCCGCGCCGCAGCATTCAAGTTGGTGGAATCAATGCGCTGGCCCGCAATAGCTGCAGCCGGCAGTGCAGGTCTCGCGTACCTGCACTTTGCTCAAACCGGGCAATGCCGGTTGCAGGCGTTGCCAGATCCACAGCGCCAGGTTTTCGCTGGTGGGGTTGTCCAGGCCTTCAATGGCATTCAGATAGTGATGATCGAGTTGCTGGAAGAGTGGGGCAAATGCTTGCTTGATGTCGGCAAAGTCCATGACCCAACCGCTCTCAGCGCCCGGCTCTCCGGTTACATACACGGCTATTTTGAATGAGTGTCCATGCAAGCGTTTGCATTTGTGGCCGTCGGGCAGATTGGGCAGCAGATGCGCCGCTTCGATCTGAAATTCCTTGAAGATTTCCATGCCAACTATTGTAATCCAGTCGCCTGTCGGACTTAACACTGATCTACTGCGGAAAAGCCATGTTTGGCCCTGTATTCCGATCTTTTTCATTAAATAGGCTTATTGTTCGCCTCAAAAGATAGAACAATCTGTCTCAAACTGGCTTTTCCTTGCTGCGGCCATCATAGCGGCACTCTGGCACGTGGCTGATTGTGATAAGTCCTGGCTAAATGTGAAGATCAAATCAGTACCGACTGCGGCTGCGAGTGTACTATCTGGCTGGCCGGTACTGGCAGTTTGCGGTTGTCTCGGGGACAGCATGCACGGATGTAATCGCTGCTGGATTTGGCGCTACCAAGTTTTTCAGGATGAAACCGGAGAATAATAAATGACACACCAAGTTTTTGATTTACTCAACCTGCGCCAGTTGCAGGCTACACACCTGCTGGGCGGTAGCCTGGCGGCACTGATGATTTGCCTCAGCACAACTGCAGTTGCACAACCGACCCCCAAGCAACTGGCCGGCCCGCCGTCCGAGTTTGCCCTGATGCGCTTACCTGAGCCGAGCACTACCGCGACACTGTCCACCAGTGCTTTGCTGCCGGTGGAGTTGGCGCAGAACCGGGATGGCGTCTGGCGCTGGCAGGGCGAACTGGCTGCCGACGGTGACAACCCGCGTTTTGTGGTGTTCTCAGGCAACGACAGCAGTTGGCAGACCAGCATTGTCAGCGCCGCTGGCACACGTGCAGCAGAACAATTGGCCAGCGATGTCGCTGCCGTCAATTACGGTTTGCAAAACGAACAGTTTGCCGGCACCGCGTATCGCTTTGCCGATCCGCTGCAGGATGTAATCAGACTGCAGATCAGCGCGGCACAGCCGCAGCAGTCGCGTGGCTTTGTCATGCTCGCCAGTGACAGCCCGTGGCAGTTGCGCTCCTGGCAGCAGCATCGTCGCCAACTGATCGGTGAGGCACAGGTGTATCTGGCCGACATGGTACTAGCGGATACCGAACTCGATTCGGCTCAGATCAGCCCGACACAGATCAGCCAGGCCGATCACGGCTTTAAGGTAGAGCAGGCTTTCCTGCGCGTCACCGATCCATCGGGCACACAACAGATTGTGCCGATGCATGCGGAGTCGGCAGTGTCGACAATTCAGCGCAGTGCTGAGGTTGGCAGCGCAACTGGCACGTTGCAGGCAGCCTACACACCGATGCTGGCCGGTGACCATGTGGTCCAGGTGGTGCTACGCGGGCGCAGCGCGGACGGTACTATGGTGCTGCGCACGGTGGAACATGCGCTGGCTGTGATCGAACGCCCACTGGTGCGTGGCATGACGCTGGATGCCGATTTACCGGCGTTTGCCGATCAAATCGATGCGCGCAGACTGCTGATTGATCTGGGGGTTGCCGGAGTGCGCTCGGCATCTGAACCGTTCGTGCACGCCTATGCCGAAGTCTGGGGCAAGATCGGCAAGCAGTCGGTGCCAGTGGCCTGGATCGGCGGTATGCTGCCGGCTGATAACCCGCAACTGCATCTGGACAGCCGCTGGATTGGCCTGTCCGGAGCCGGGGAGCCGTTTGAATTGCGCAATGTGCGCATCGAACAGGCGGATCATTTCATTGTACTGAGCGAGGCCAGCCGCATGCCGCTAAACATTGCTCGTCTGCCCGCAGCTGCTACCCGCGCACCAGCCAGCGTAGATGAAGCCATGCTGATGGGTCCGCGACCACAGCGCGCCAGCACGCGCGCCAGTGCGCGTCTGCTGCTGGTGCATGGTTATTGTTCCGGTGACGCCTGGGGCCCGGTACAGGGCCAGTTTGCATCCAGCGCCAAATTCCAGGACTTCAATCAGAACCGCTCCCACAACCAGTTTGCCCTGAATATTCTCAATTTCGGTCAACAGTTTGATTCCTACGGCATCGTCGCCCACAGCCAGGGCGGTGCGGCGGCAACCCATCTGTACACGTATTACTGGAGTGGCCTTGATTTTGCCTCAGCCGGCCGCTTGATCCAGTCAGTCGGCACGCCTTATCGAGGTACCGCGCTGGCTGGTAACCTGGCCGCGTTGGGTTCGGTGTTCGGGGTCGGCTGTGGTACCAACACCGATCTGACGTACTCCGGTGCCGCCAACTGGCTGGCCGGTATTCCGTCGTGGGCACGCGCCGAGGTGAACTATTACACCACCTCGTTCACCGATGTATGGTGGCGCTGGGATTATTGCAATATTGCCAGCGATCTGGTGCTCAGTGATCCGGAAGACGGCACCACCGAACGTACTTACGGTCAATTGTCTGGTGCCATCAACCGAGGTCACAAGACCGGCTGGTGCCATACCACCGGCATGCGTGATCCGGCCCAGGTCACCGATGCCAGCCGAAACTCGACCATGAACAGTCAGGCGGCGCGCTGACGCAGTCACCGTTGGTCATCTCCGGCACTGCATTGTGGTGCCGGTTGCTAATCTGATGCCTGGCCAATTTGATACCAGGCCAATTTGATACCAGGCCAAGCTGATTTCAGGCTATCAGCCACGCAGACATCCGCACTATAACCCTTCATGGAATATGCAGACTATGGCCTGTCTGCGCTTCTATAATGATCGCATGAACCATCACGATCACCAGCATCACGATCAGCACGATGCCAGAAAACTTGGTATCGCAGTGGCGCTGACGCTGGTATTTGCCGCTGTCGAGCTGGTGGCGGGCTGGTGGGGCAACTCGCTGGCGTTGATGGCCGATGCCGGGCACATGCTGGTGGACAGCACTTCACTGACCCTGGCGGCGCTGGCGGCCTGGTATGCCGGTCGCAAATCGACGCAGCGGCGCAGCTGGGGTAACGGTCGTGCCGAAGTATTGGCAGCGCTGATCAATACCAGCATCATGCTGGTACTGATCGGCTTTATTGTCTACCACGCCTGGCAGCGCTTGCACACACCGTTACCGATTGCCGGTGGCACCGTGCTGGTGGTCGCAGCGCTGGGGCTGATCATCAACCTGGGGGTGCTGTGGGTAATCTCTGGCGGCCGGCAATCGCTGAACACGCGCGCAGCACGCTTGCACGTGCTTGGTGATCTGCTGGGTTCGTTTGCCGCCATCACCGCCGGTGTGGTGATCATGACTACTGGCTGGACGCCCATCGATCCAATTCTGTCGCTGTTGATCAGCGCTTTGTTACTGCACTCTGCGTTGCGTTTGCTGCGCGCCAGTGTGGATGTGGTAATGGAAGCGGTACCGGCGGCGATTGATCCCGAACAAGTGCGAGCTTGCATGTGCCAGGTCGATGGCGTGGTGGCAGTGCATGATCTGCACATCTGGCAGATCAGCAGCGCACGCATTGCATTGTCGGCGCACGTGGTGGTCGCGGATTTATTGCAATGGCCGAAGCAGGTGCTGCAATTACAAAGTCTTCTGGCTGAGCAATTCAGTATCGATCATCCAACGCTGCAGCCGGAGCACACGGATGCTGACAGGTACTGTGCGGTCGATGCTGTGGTGTGCGAAATGCAGGAGTCATCGACATGAGCGGCACAACCCTGTTGCTGGATGTCAACGAGACCTTGCTGGATCTGGCGCCGGCACAGCTTGCGGTCAGTGCGGCACTGGGCGACAAGCCACACCTGGCGCAGCAATGGTTCGTGCAGTTACTGCATCGCTCGCTGGTGCTGACGGTGGCCGGTCAATACCAGGCGTTTACTGATATTGCCGCCGCGCTGCTGGTCGAGTTGGCTGAGCAGGAAGGTATCCGCATCAGCGCGTCGCAGGCGGCAGACAGCTTGTCGTGCATGGCCAGGTTGCCGCCGCACGACGATGTGATTCCGGCGCTGCGGCGTTTGCGCGCTGCTGGTTTCAGGCTGTATGCGTTGAGTAATTCATCGGCAGCATCATTGCAGGCGCAGTTGCAGTTTGCCGGGCTCACGGAGTTATTGGACGGGCAATTGTCGGTGCAGGGTGTGGGCAAGTACAAACCGCATCCGCAGGTTTATCATTGGGCTGCGGCGCAGGCCGGTGCTCAAGTGCAGACATGTATGATGGTCGCAGCGCATGACTGGGATGTCGCTGGCGCCCGCTGGGCTGGATTGCAGGCCGCCTACGTGGCCCGGGCGAAGCCTTACCGGTTTGCCGGGGCACCGCAGCCACAACGGCAGGTCGCGGATTTCTGCGAACTTGCCAATGTGCTGCTGGAACAAAGCTGAGGCGACGCTGCCGGATTGGCATTGCTGGGCCGATTTGTTACTGCTGTGATACCTGCGCAGACTGGTGTCAGGGTTTGCAAGCATTGCGTCGCAGGTGCAACAGCCACGCCATTTTTTCCCAATCACAGCCGCAAGGTCTGGAATCGTCATAAGGATTCGCTAAGCGAGGTGAACAGTCTGGATACCGGCCTGCACCGGTATGACGGCAGATTTCGGGTTCCTGAACAACGCTGGTCACTCCGGCGCAGGCCCGGGGCCAGTACTTTGATTATGGCGTAGAGTCACGCTACAACGCTCGTCATACATTCATTGCGCAGCGTCACCCAACAACGACTTCCCGGCAAAATCAGATTTTCATCTATGACATCGGCGTAATCTGTGCAATCTGTGGATTGCTTTACCCCCGGTCATGGGCGTGCGCAGCAGTCGATTATCCGCCACCGCCATCATCGTCTTCAGGCGCTGGTTCTTGAGCTGGTTTTTTCTTCTTGAACAGGCCCTTGAGTAGCGCGCCCGCAGCAGCTTCAGTAGAGCTTTTTGAACTTTCGTCAGCTGCTTGATCGTCGTCTTCGGCTGTCGCTGCTGGAGCCACTGTGCTGTCTGTTTCGCTATTGCCATCGCCATCGCCATCGCCATCGCCATCGGCACCGGCATCGGCTGACGAGGACTTGCCGCCCAGCAGGCTACCCAGTACCCCGGCGGCGGTATCTCGGGTTGAGCCGGAACCGGACTCATCGCCACGCAGCTTGTCCAGCAGTTTGTCCTTTTGTGCGTCCAGCTTGTCGCCAGCGATGATCTTCAATAACACTTGCGGATCAATGCTGTAGCTGGGCTTGGCGAGTGTGCCACCGATGTGGATGGGTATCTGTTTACCCAACATCTTTGTGAGCTTGCTATCACTACCGGCCTCGGGTGATTGCAGCAATGAGGCGGTGACCGTGTAGTCGATCTTGTCGGCGGCCAGATCAATCACTCCTTCGCCCAACACGTTCAGCAGCGGCGACACAAGCTTGAAATCGTTATTGCGAATGACACCGTTGTTGGCGATGAAGCGACCGGACAGATTGGCAAACTCGGTATCGCCGTTGCTTTGCAGCAGGTCCACACCACCGACCTTGCCGCCGCTCAGGTTGTTGGCGATGCTCAATCCCTGGCGCAACATGCCGACCAGATCAACGCCTTTGATGGCACCATCGTTGATGCCCAGCGAAAACTCACCGGACAGGGTTTGCTGCGGTTGGTTGATGTCCATTTTCAGGTTGCTGTCGAACCTGGCGATGCCGGTGAGCAGATCTCGTCCGGCAATATCGGCGAGCAGAGTGCCCATGAGCACTTCACTGAAGTCGCCGGTGGCGCTGAGCACCGGTGAATTACCGCTGGCATCGATCGCTACACCGCCGTTGAGCTGGCCATCATAAAAATGCGCGACGATTGGCTGGAATTGCCAGCCGTTGCGATCGGTTTTGATGCTGGCATTGATGTCGGTCATGTCAAGCTGATTGATGGTCAGTTGACCGACGCTGACCTTGCCGCGTGCGTTCAGCGAGCGAAACAGCTCCACATCCACCGGCGGTAGTGGCTCGGAGGATGCTGCCGGTGTGGCCGGCATGTAGTCATCAAGATTGATCTGATCCAGATTCAGATCAAACACATAGCTATCACCCCTGGTGCTGCTTTGATCGCCCAGGGTGGCGGTGAGATTGCCGCTGATGATCGACTTATCCAGACTGGCCTGCAGATGGCTGATTTGCACCCGGTCGCTGGTGGCATTGAACTTGAGTTCCGCCGCAGCTGTGCTCAGGACCTGGTCGCTGGCCAGTTGTGGCAGCTCCACGGCAAAGGTTTTTGCCAGCTTGCCGGGATTGAATTCGTCCAGCTGTACGGTGCCGTTGATGGCCGGTGCCGAGATGATACTGCTACCCTGCAATTGCGCGTCCAGCCGCAGATCACCGACGTTCAGCTGCAACGGTTCCAGGCTCAAGGTTTCGGTCTGGGTATTCAGCCTGCCGCTGGCCTGAATGCGCAGTTCCGGCAGCGCTTGATCGCCTTGTTCGGCCACGCTCAACTGCAGCTCAGTGAAATCCAGTTGCCCGGCATCCGCCTGATAGCGCAACTCACCGTCCAACTGCAGCTGATAACTGCTGTTATCAGCCGGCATGCTGAGCAGCAGGCCACCATCGACACTGAACGGTTTGCCGCTACTGATGTTGTGGGCAGTCAGATTAATGTCGCTGACCTGAACGATTTGACCAGTTTGCTGATCGTTGTAGTTAAGCTGGCTGTTGCTGATGGCAATACCAGCAATGCTGAATGACTGCAGCCCTGGACCATCACTTGTGGTTGCAGCGGGCGACTCGGTTTGGCCAAGATCGCTCCAGTTGTTGCGGCCGTTGCTGTTGACCTGCAGGTTGGCATTGAGACCATCCAGCACCACGCGGTTGATTTCAATGTTCTTGCTCAACAAGGGCAGCAATTTGACCGCTGCACCGGCATTGTCCACGCTGGCAAAATCCCCGGCAAACCCGTCGGCATTGCCGATCGTGACGTGACCGATTTCGATACCAATCCACGGAAACACCGACAGTGACAAATCACCGTCAATGACCAGTTCACGGCCGACGGCCGCGCTGGCCTGGCTGGCGATTTGTTCGCGGTAATCATTGGGGTCAAAAAACAGCTTGATATAGATTAGCAGCGCCGCCAGCAGGGCGAACAGTGTGACGAAGGCAATGGCGAAGTATTTGATCGTCTTTTTCATGTCAGCACCGGGATTTGAGTTGAATGGCCTGCCGCGTATTGCAGGTTGCTACCATTATTGCAGAACTGCCGTGGTGCTCTGGTTAAATTGCAGCAGTGCATGGCGCAGCTTTGCTGCGGGCGCGGAATCGTCCAGGCGCACCCGACCATGCCGTTCCACGATACCGAGATCGCGTAGCTGCGCTTGCACATGCGGAAACTGATCAGAATGAGCGTATTGTCGGTAGATGTCGGTGAACACGGAGTAGTCGGTGAACTCATCCAGCTTGCGCATGATAGCGTTGGCCCGCCAGACCTCTCCCAACCGCATGCAGCACGAGGCCAGGCCAGCCAGCGCTGTGTCCAGGCTTTGCTGTCCGCCGCTTAGTTCGCGCAGTCTGGTGTCGGCCAGAAACATCATCGCCGCGCCACTCCAGTACACGCGCATGAAGGAACGGCTGTGACGCATGCCGCTGGCCTCCTCGGTCAGGGTCACATTGCGTTTGCGATCACGGCGACCACGCTCAAAACCGGCCAGCAGTTTTTCCCAGGCGTCGGTTTCACTCAGGCGGCCGTCGCGAGCGCGCAGGATGTTTTGATAATACGAGGCCAGACCTTCCGACAGCCAGGCATCACTACGACTGATATAAGGAAACAGCAGATGGCTGAATTCGTGGGTGGGTTTCCAGTCCTGTGCAAACGCTTGCGCAGAACTGTTCGGATCAACAAAAAACTGCAGGCCGATGCCGCCACCACGCATGACGCGGGCAAACGGCATGGCATCGTTCTGGCCGTCCGCTGGCATGATCAGCACTTGCGGATCCGGCTGCGGCAGCGTGCCATGTACACGCATCACCGCCAGTGCCGAGGCTTCCAGCCAGGGTCGCACCTGGGCCAGTGTCAATGTTGGGCTTGACGGCAGTATCGCCACTCGCAGCGTGTTGTTGCCCAGGGTCAGCGGCTGTACCTGGAAGCGACCGAACACCACATTGTTGCTCCAGGATGGTGGTGTCTGTCCCAGCAACATCCAGTCTTCAGCCAATTCTGCTGCCTCGGACTCAGCTGGTGGCCACGGCGCCGACACTGCCATGCCGGGCGGCAAATGAAAACGAATCAGTGCCGATTGGCCGTGCGCAGGCGCCAGCAGCCAGTCCTTGCTGCTGGTCAGGCGGTAATCAGTGTTATCGGCGAACCAACGGCGACCGGTGGTCTGCAGTTGAGCCCGGTAATCGAGGCAATTCCCGGCCGTATCGACCACACGCAAGCGCCGCAACTGGCGCACAGAGTCAAGTTGTTGTTCATTCCAGCGCAAGCGACTGATGGCCGCCCTGGCATCGCCGTCAACATGCAGATCAGCCGGGCGCAGGGCATCGTTCGGAGCAAAGCAGATACGCACATCGACATGTTGCAGGGATTCATCCAGGCTGACTTCATAGGTACTGACGGCGACACAATCTGTGCAGATCAACAGCAGCAGGCAAAAAAACAGATAAGGCATGGTACTCCAGGGTAGATTGTCGCCAAATGCTTCGACGCCGGTATGCGGCTTGGGTTCAGTGAAAACGGCATCCGGCACAGCAACAGACCTGAGGCAGGGTCTACAGCTTGCGATGGAAATTAGCTGTTCCCACCGTATGAATTTTCTGCTCGTCGCAGTAGCGAGGTGGCGAATAAGGCGGGTATACAGTATTTGCGCCCATTGTTATGTCGCTGGACAGTGTTGCTGGTCATTCGAAATGACATTGCCAGACTATGGTTTGCAGACAGGTTCTGTTTTTGAGCGTAGACGTGTGCCCAACTCAGTATTTGCAGATGATCTAATATTGGTTGTGCTTACTGCCGCCAGGCCAGCATGAATGCGCTCAAACCGGCCAGCCAGCACAACCAGGTGCTCCAGCCGATGTTGAGCAACTCGGCTTGGGGCTGGTGGTCCAGCAACAGCGTGCCAACGATCAACAGGCTGGCACCGAGGATGGCGCTGATGCTGCTGCGGCGCCAGCGGCGCAGCAGCTCCGGCAGTTGTGCGGTGGCAGGATCTCGTTGCGTGATGCGAAGTTCACCGTGGGCCAGGTTGCGCATGGTCTGGTGAATCAGTTCCGGCATTTCCGGGGTGGTTTCCAACAGGCGCGGCAGGCGGCGGCGCAACTGGCGCAAGGTGGCGGTGGGGCCGCGTCGGACTTCGATGATGCGTGCCAGCTCCGGCTTGGCGATCGCCCACATGTCCAGTTGCGGGTACAGATCACGCGCCAGGCCCTCGATATTGAGCAGGGTTTTTTGCAGCATGATCAACTGTGGCTGAATGGTCAGTTTGTAGCGTCTGGCCACCTGAAACAGTTGCAACAGCAGTTGCCCGAAGGAGACTTCACTGAGCGGACGGGTAAAGTTGGCTTCGCACAAGGTGCGCACGCTGGCTTCCATTTCATCGACCCGGGTATCGGCTGGCAACCAACCGGCTTCGATATGCAATTCCGCCACGCGGCGGTAATTCTGTTCAAACATGGCGGTGAAATTCTCGCCAATGTAGTAGAGGTCTTTGGCCGGCAATGAAGCGACGATGCCAAAATCCAGCGCGATCAGCTGTGGATCGTGCGGGTGCTCGGTGGACACGAGCAGATTGCCTGGATGCATGTCGGCGTGGAACAGGTTGTCACGGAACACCTGCACATAGAACACCCGGATGCAGCGGCTGGCCAGCGCCTGCAGATCCACACCATGATCCAGCAGTGCTTGTTTGTCGCGGATAGTGATGCCGTACACGCGCTCCATGGTCAGGATGCGCTCGCTGCAATAACTCCAGTGCATGCGTGGAATGTACAGTTCGGTGGAGTTTTCGTGATAGCGCCGCAGCAGGCTGGCGTTGGCGGCCTCGCGCTGCATGTTCAACTCATCAAAGATGAAGGTCTTGAACTCGTTGACAATCTCCACCGGCCGGATGCGCTGGCCTTCCGGGTGATACTTCTGGGCCATGGCCGCCAGGCTTTCCAGCAGGGCGATATCGTGCCCGATGCGTTTGCGGATTCCGGGCCGCACCACCTTGACCACCACTTTGCTGCCGTCCTTGAGTTCTGCTGCATGCACCTGGGCAATGGAGGCCGAGGCCAGAGGCTCGATGTCGAAGGCAGCAAATATTTCTGTCACCGGCGCTTTCAGTTCGGCTTCGATGATCGCCTGTGCCTGCTCGCCGGGGAACGCCTGGACCTGATCTTGCAACAGCGCGAGTTCATCGGCGATCTCCGGCGGCAGCAGATCGCGGCGGGTCGACAGCACCTGACCAAACTTGACGAACACCGGCCCCAGTTCCTGCATGGCCATGCGCAAACGGGCACCGGGTGGGTGCTGTGTAATGCCGCGTTTGCCCGGCACCATCCAGGTCAGCGGCCGGAACCAGTGCGCCGCACGCGTCAGCTCGTCCAGCCGATAGCGCGACAAGGTCATGACGATGCGCATCACGCGCAGGGCCCGGGCCGGATAAAGGCTCACTGCAATCTGGCCTGCAAGCGCTGCACGCGCATGGACAGCGCATCGACCTGGTCCAGAAACTGCTCCATTTCGTCTGGTGTGATCAGCAGTCCGGATTCTTCCTGCAAGTATTCGCTGACGCTAGCGGCAGTATGGGTAGCGGCCATGTTGGTCCAGTCGCGCAACGCCTGCAGCAGCTTGTGCAGCTGCACGCCGATGACCGGCCCGAAGCGTTCGCTGAGCTGGCGTTCGGGGTCCGCCATGCTGTCGCCAAGCAGATCGCGCAGCCACAGCTGCCATTGCTGTACCAGCGTGGCATCGCCACTGATCTGCACCCGGCCATGGGCCGGGTTGCCGCGCGTTTGCATGAACAAGGTGGCCGGGGTGGCGCTGATGGTGGTGACCGTGGGGCTGATCGGGGTGGCGCTGACACCGATTTGCTGAGCATCGTCGCTGGCAAAGATCAGCGTCATGCCCAGGCCCTGCAATTGCACTGCAAACGCGTCAGCCGGTGGTGCTTCGCTGGTCTCGGCATGTTGTTGCAGGCGACGCAGCAGACGCTGCAGTGCGGCGGCCAGGATGCCGGGCAGTGGGGTGATAAACTCGCCTGGTGCGCTGCTCGTGGTCATGACTCAGGCACTGACGCCGCGATGAATGGCCACCATGCCGGCGCTCAGGTTGCGGTAGTCGGCAGCGGCGAAACCGGCATCTAAAAACATCTGCTGCAAGGTGTTCTGATCGGGATGTTTGCGGATCGATTCGGCCAGATACTGATAGCTGTCTCGATCACCGGCGATCAGCTGACCCAGGCGCGGCAGCACATTGAACGAATACCAGTCGTAGGCACGTGCAGCTGCGGGTTGGGTGACACGCGAGAACTCCAGCACCACGGCGCGGCCACCGGGTTTGAGCACCCGGCGCATCTCGCGCAGGGCCGCTGCTTTGTCGGTGACATTGCGCAGCCCGAAGGCCATGGTGATGACGTTGAACGAGGCATCCGCGAACGGCAGCTGCTCGGCATTGGCCTGCAGGTACTCGATACCGCGAACCAGTCCCTGATCATCCAGCCGCTGGCGACCCACACGGATCATTTCCATGTTGATGTCGGCCAGCACGATGCTGACATTGCCCTGCAGTCGCTGCCAGGCAAGCCGGGCGATGTCGCCGGTGCCACCAGCCAGATCCAGCAGCCGGTCACCCGGACGCAGGCCACAGGTGGCGATGTAATGGCGCTTCCACAGGCGGTGAATGCCGGCAGACATCATGTCGTTCATGATGTCGTAGCGGGCCGCCACCGAACTGAACACCCCATCCACCAGCTTGCGCTTGTCGGCGCGGGCGACCTGACGGTAGCCGAAGTCGGCGGTGTCACCGGGCTCGGTGCTGCGATCCGCTTGTGTGTCGTTTTTCTGCTGCATCAGCATATTGTAATGCTTCGCGTGGCGATAGGTAATGTATTCAGCTTGATTCGGGTTGTCATCAGCGCCACAATGGCGCACACCGCTGTCCTGATGTAAAGTCAATTGTTCGTAAGCTTGACAGCCCTTATTGCCCACATAAAGAACCATGCTGGCAACTAGAATCGTCATAGAAGCAGCAGCTGCGGTTGCCAGCGTAGAGAAATAAAATAAGGCCGTCATTGACGGCCTTATTAATGAAGAAGATGACAGCAATGAAAGTCAAACCAGATTATCGAATTCAGCAATTTTCACATAAAGTGATTCCTACATGCAGACATCATTCGCTATTGTGGAGATTCAAGGGATATAGAATGTTAATCTCCAAAAGACATGATGCTGGCATTCAAGAAAACCGGTTTGCGGGTTTTCCCGGCACCACTGGCCAGCCACAGATTCATGGAAGCCGGAAGCGCTGGAGTTTATCGGGATCGTTGCCAGAAGTAGATAAATTGCCAAGATAGCAGATTTTTTGAGCATCTTCATTCCATTTCCTCCAGATCAACTCTATCAACCAGGATGGGTTGATTTTGGCAAGCAAAATTTCCTTTCGCTTGTACACCCAGAGCACTGCCTGTCACGGAGGCATAACTGGATGTAGAATTGTTAACAGAATTTTCATTCGGTAGCATTTTTTCTATACTCGTTCTGCTGGAATCATCAGGTGCTGTTTCGAGCGCAAGATCACCGTAAAATCTGGCCATGGAAGTATCGTTTTCAGTGGCATACTGATTGCTGACGTTGGCATAGATATGGGCAGCATGCGTTGAATAGAAACGCTCATCGTCGGTCCCGCGTGAAAGCTGTATCATCCTTTCGGCAGCGTTGATCTGCTGCTGAACAGCCTCATCAAACTCGCCCTGCTCAATCATCATCATGCCAATAAAAGCCTGTTTGTGTGCCGCAAGTAATGGTTTATTGATCCTGTCGAAATCAGCTTTGACTTCTTTGGCCAGGGTCAGTGCCTGCCTGGTTAACGCAGCGCTTTGTTGCTCATCGGCTTTGGCTATGAGGGCAGCATTCGGTTTGCATTCATCGGGCATGAAGATGGTTTTTCCCTTGATTTGTATGGGTGAAAGCTCCATCGCTCTGGCGAAGAATGCGTTCGACAGGCTGTTTTTAGTCCAGACATCTTCCGGGTCAAGCCTTCGTGCCTGCTGCAGGGTATGTATCGCGTCTTCAGATCTTTGCAGCGACAAGTAGACATCACCCAGCAATCTGTAAGCATTTGACTCCGGATTTGATTGATTTTCCAGAAATGCTTCCAGCACATGGGCTGCTGAGGTAAAGTTGCCGTCGCCATACAGGCAGGCTGCGTAATGATATTCCGTATTGGGTTTTTCGTGGTCTCTTGCACAGACTGATGCAGAAGTGCTTGAAGAAGCGAAGTCGATACATGAAACGCTGAGTATTGTCAATGTGAGAACTAATCGATAAGTAAACATTAATATCCTCTCCTTTGAAGCCTTGATGTCATCAAGATAGGTTGATTTATTAATATTATGTTAAAGTGATGATCAATACCTAACTCCTCATTACAGAGGAGGACAACTGAAATTCGAAATTCTCTCACTAAATAGCCATTATTGGGTATGTTGACACGCTGTTCGTTGGGCGTCCGTGCTGGGGTCATCCTGTTAGGACGTGCTAATCGGCTAAAGAATATACCGGCTCAGATCCTCGTTGCCGGCCATGTCCTTGAGCTGCTGGTCAACGTAATCGGCATCGATGGTGGCCTTGCTGCCATCGCGCTCCGGCGCGTGGTAGGAAATGTCGTCCAGCAACTGTTCCAGCAGCGTGTGCAGGCGCCGCGCGCCGATGTTCTCGGTGCTCTCGTTGACCTGTGCGGCCAGTTCGGCAATGCGCGTGATGGCATCGTCGGTGAACTCCAGGGTGACGCCTTCGGTGGCCAGCAGTGCCTTGTACTGACGGGTCAGCGAGGCTTCCGGCTCGGTCAGAATGCGGGCAAAATCACCGGCGTCCAGTGCCGACAGCTCGACCCGGATCGGCAAACGACCCTGCAGTTCGGGGATCAGATCCGAGGGTTTGGCCAGGTGAAACGCACCGGAGGCGATGAACAGGATGTGATCGGTGCGGATCATGCCATGGCGGGTGGACACCGTGCAGCCCTCCACCAGCGGCAGCAGATCGCGCTGTACACCCTCGCGCGAGACGTCGGCACCCTGATGGTCCGAGCGCCGGGTGACCTTGTCGATCTCGTCGATGAAGACGATGCCGTTCTGCTCGGCATTGTCCAGCGCCTGCTGCTTGACCTCTTCCTCGTTGATCATGCCAGCGGCCGCTTCCTCGGTCAGCGCCGGGATCGCATTGCGTACCTTCATCGTGCGTTTGTGCTTCTTTTCACCAGCGAACTGCTGGAACATGTTCTGTAGCTGGCTGGTCATTTCCTCCATACCCGGTGGCGTCATGATCTCGACGCCGATGTTGGCGGTGACCTCCAGATCAATCTCACGCTCGTCCAGCTCGCCGGCAATGATCTTGCGGCGCAGCTTGCGACGTGAGTCCTGATTGTCGGTTTCGCTGCCGGTGTCGGGATCGGTATGCCGCTGCAGCGGCAGCAGAATGTCGACGATGCGGTCGATGGCGGCATCGTGGGCGCGCGATTCCACTTTCGCCATGGCCTGCTCGCGGGCCATTTTTACCGCGCTGTCGACCAGATCACGAATGATCGATTCCACATCCTTGCCGACATACCCGACCTCGGTGAATTTGGTCGCCTCGACCTTGATCAGCGGCGCGTTGGCCAGTTGCGCCAGGCGGCGGGCAATCTCGGTCTTGCCCACCCCGGTGGGGCCGATCATGAGGATGTTCTTGGGCGTGATCTCGTTGCGCAGATCCGGATCGGTCTGCATGCGCCGCCAGCGATTGCGCAGGGCGATCGCCACCGCGCGCTTGGCGTTGTTCTGGCCAATGATGTACTTGTCCAGTTCCTGGACGATTTCCCGGGGGGTCATTTGCGACATGGAGACAGCTGAAACAGTGACTGGAAACCGTCACATGGTGGTCATCCGTGCGGCTTGCAAGCCGGGCCTATTACGGCGTCAGCGCAGCAGATCGTCGCTGCCGGGGGCCGGAAACAGGCGGCCCTGCTGTTCAAGTTTCGATTTGATGCGCTGTTCCAGTTCCAGCCGCCCATCCAGCCGCCAGGCCACGCTGCCCTCGCCGGCCTGTACAAAAGCACGCAACTCCTGCAGCTGGCGTGGCTGCAGTGGTGTCACCAGCAGTTCGAATTCCTCGGCGCTGTTGGGCACCACGTCAATGTCGGGATTGCCGCTGTATTGTGCAAACAGATGCTCGTCCAGCAGCAGATCAAAGTTCAGCAGCTGGGTCTGGATGAGAATTTCGTTGGGATTGCGCAGGCGCATGACCAGCCGTACCTGATCGTCCAGCACCTGCATCTGCCGGATCTGCAACAGCGGTGGAATGTCCTTGATCTCGTTGCTGCCGCATGCACCAAGCAGCAGCAGCGCAAAGAGTAGGGTGGCATATCTGAAGCTGTTGCAGCGGGTGTTCATGCATACAGTTTAGCGGAAATTGTTGCTGCAGGGAAAAGGTGTGAGCCTGCAGTTTTGCTGCCAGGGCATGGACTTCACGGGTGGTGCTGGTACCTCCATGCCTGCTTGGTATGGGCATCTTCCGGCTTATGTAAACATTGAGCGAGGGCGTGTGCAGAGCCTCAGAAGAAAAAGCTGATGTCGGTGTAGACAAAAAGCGGATTGCCGTTTTCATTGACGTTGGGTGCCGTGCGCAGGAAGCGTCGTTCCAGAAATACCGCTGCGCCGACTTCATAACGGATCTGGTCGGGAATGACCCAGTAACGTGTGCGGAATTCGATCTGATGCCCGGCGAAGCTGCCGGACTGCCCCAGCGGATCGCGCACCCCGGAACGGGCAAAGAAGTCGGTTTTTTCATCCAGCCAGTTGGCGCGCCAGGAGATGTAACCATCAAGACGAGAGTCTGGCTTGAAACGCAGTCGCAGGCCTGAGGAGATGATGTTTTCACGGCCCAGGATGCCGTAGATGCCGGTGGGACCGAACTCTGTACGGCGGGGGCCAAACAGGCTGTCAAAGCGGTTGGCATCATCATCGCTGGTCGACTCTTCACCGCTGGCATAATCCAGTTCAGCGGTCAGGCGCCAGTTCCAGTCGGACTTGAATGAATAGCCAATGGCGGCGTGATGGAAATGAGCGAACACGTCCAGATCCTCAGTGTCACGGGGCAAGATGCTGGCGCGGCGCTCGCCTAATTGCAGCACGTTCTCAAATTCGTAGTCCCAGCGTCCGGTGCGCGGTGTCTGCAGCAGGCGAAACCCCGGCGTTGATAGTTGCCGATTGCGCGTTTCCTGATCTCCGGGGTCATCGCTTTCATTGAGACCGAAAAAATACACCTCGAGCGTGGCACCAAACAGTGCCTGCTGACGCTCGAAGAAAGCCCCCCAGAACAGCAGGTCACTGTCCTCTTCGTCAAATTTGACCTTGTTGTTGAGGATTCCGTCGCGATCAAACGGCAGGCGCGACACCGGCAGGGTAAAAAATGTTCGCAGTCGGGATTGTTCACCGCTGCGCCAATCGGCATACAGGCCAGTGTAGTTCTGAATGGTGTTGCGGAAGCGGTTGCGCGCGACCAGACGGCGTCCGCCCAGATCCATGGTGAAGCGGCCCATATTCAGGTCCAGGCGGTCGCCATCGCGAAACACATCCTGCATGCCCAGCGCCATGTGCGCCTGCAGCAGTTCCGCAGCGTTGACAACGATGGTCGATGCAGCGCTGTTCTGGTCGGTCAGATAGGCTCTTGAATCCTGCAACTCGGTGACCAGCTTGACGCCCTGATCCAGGCGCACATCCATGCGCAGCAGCGTGCGCAGACTGATGGCCTGATCATTGTTGTCCAGCACTCTGCGGAACTGATTGCTGAGATGCGAGTAGCGCGTGCGCTGCTCGCCACTGATGCTGAACCAATCGGGTGTGTCAAGTGCCTGATCAGCACGCCACGGCCCGTCATCTGATTGTGCCAGCACTAGGCTCGACAACAGGCTCAACAGCAGTACGCTGAGCAACTTTATGCAGCCGTTGACTCGATGATGCTTGCGGTAAAGTTTGTTCATATGGGTAAACAAACAGTCAAACGACTGTGACCATGATTTGCCAGTGTGTAGCATGCGGGGATAGAAGCTACATATTGGTTACAAATGAGTTACTGGCGGTGACTACAATGTATTAAGTAGTTCTGTGACTGGCATTCTGAAGCACTGAAACAGCTTTGAGTCTGGATCAGAATGAAGCCATGCAGATGCTGCATTGCCTAATCACGCGGCACCCATTGTGAGCAAAGCTTATCCATGCTTGGCTCGATCACAGAGCGCGGATCGCACAAGCATTGTTGCAGCCAATTCACTGGCCTGCTCGCGGATCTCGGGAATGGCGGTGGACTCCAGCAGGTTGCCCTGGCGCAGTGGGCCGATGGTATACAGGCCCACAGTGGTGGTGCCGGTAGCGCCTATGATCTGACCATCTGCCGTGTTGTCGATGCCTACCCCACAGGGGCCAGGTCGAATCAGCGCATCGGCGTGCATTTGCTTTAGCAGCTGGCTGTCGGCCTGGGCTGGTCGGCAGCTGGGTCCGGTGGCGTTGATCACCAGGGCGAAGCTGCGCCAGGCGGCATGATGGTTTCTGCGCAGCTGGATGGCATCTGCATCAATGCGGGCTTCGATGTTGCGTGCCAGCAGCATGGTGAACTGGCCATTTTGTTCCCATTGCTGCAGCAACTCGTGGGCAAACGGTGGCAGACGGTGACGATGCCGGTTCCAGCGACTCGCCAGATGCCGCCAAAAGCTGCGTTTGTCGGTTTCCGGCAGTGCCGACCACAATGCAGGTGTATGCGGTCTCAGCCCATCGATCACGCTGTGCCAGGGGATGTTCTCAGCGGCGGCTTTGGCAAGCTCTTTGCGCAGTTCCCGCAGCAGCGGTCGCAGCCTGGTTGCGCTTGGCTGCCAGCGCCATGCTGGCCGCTGCATGCGTTGTGCTTCGGGCCAATGACCGGAGCGGGAAAACACCTCAATGCTGCCTTGATGACCGTTCTTGATCAGGCTGTAGAGTGCATCAACAGCGGTCAGACCCGAGCCGATGATGGCAACCCGGCTGCCGGCGTCGAGTCGGGTATAGGGCAAGCGCCAGGGGTCATGCAGATAGTGGGCTGACTGGACCAGTTCCTCCAGTCCCGCAGGTGCGGTGAGGGCAGTCAGATTGCCCAGTGCCAGGGCAACCCGTGGAGCCGCCAGTTGTTCGCCACTGTCAAGCTGCAGTCGCCAGTCATTGCCGGCAGCAGCAATCGAAACCGCTTTTTGCGTGACGTGGACAAGCTGATGATCATGCTGGCTGGCATCTTGTGCCTGGTGCAGGCAGGCCAGCAGATAATCGGCATAGAGTTGTCTGCGGGCGTAATGGTTGCCCGGTTCCTCCGGCACGATGTGCATGCTTTGCAGCCAGTCAAGAAAATGTCCGGGGTCACCGGCGATGGCGCTGATGCGGTTGGCCGGCACGTTCAATACATGATTGCCGGAGCAGCGGCCATAGGCCAGCCCGGCACCCAGCCTCGGTGTCGGTTCCACGCAGCACAGTCGCAGTGCCGTGGTTGCCTGCAACAGCAACTGGGTGGCCAGCAGGGTGCCGCTGGCACCGCCGCCGACAATGATGATGTCGTGCCTGATGGTCATGTCTGACTCTTGTCTTCAGATACCTTCAGCCGATAACCGATACCAGGCTCGGTCAACAACCATTCCGGTGCAGTCGGGTCGGCTTCAATTTTTTGCCGCAGGCGGTGGATCAGTTGCTTCAGCTTTTGCCGGTCAGATGTCAGTCGTGTTCCCCAGACGTACTGGATGATGCGGTCACTGCTGACCGGTTTGCCCTGATGGGCGAGCAATATCTGCATGAGTCGGGTTTCCATTGCGGTCAGGCGCATCGTTGCATCCTGGCCGATGCTTAATTGCCGCAGAGCATGATCCAGACTGAATTGGCCGTGCGTCTGCGCGCTCGACTCCAGCGTGGAGCGTCGCATCAGCGCCTTGACTCTGGCCAGCAGCGTGCGTGGGCTGAAGGGTTTGGAAAGAAAGTCATCGGCACCCAGTTCCAGTGCCTGAACCAGATCATCTTCGCTGTTGCGCACGGTCAGCATGAGTATCGGAACATTGGTTTTGCTGCGCAGCTGCTGACACAGTTGCAGGCCATCACCATCTGGCAGGTTGATGTCCAGTATCACCAGATCAGGTCGTTCCTTGTCGAACTTGCGCAGACCGGCAGCGACGTTGTTCGCTTCCACCACCAGCAGTCCATCGCGACTCAGCGCAAAGTGAATCAATGCACGCAGATCGGCGTCGTCATCCACCAGCAATATCTTCATGACTGTTCTCCACCTGGCAGACTGATGCAGAAGCAACTGCCGCCGCGCGGCAGGTTACTGGCGCTGATGCTGCCGCCATGTCGGCGGATGATGGAATCGACAATCCACAAGCCCAGCCCCATACCGGATTCACCCGCACTGAGGCCTGGCGAGCGATAGAACCGCTGAAATATGCTTTGTTCGGTATCGGCGTTCAGTCCGGGGCCCTGATCCTGCAGTTCAAGATAAATCATGGACTTGTCCTGATAAGCCCGCAACTGTATGGTGGTATGTTCCGGTGAGTATTTGATGGCGTTGGACAACAGATTGGTGAGCACCTGTAGCATGCGTGGTGTGTCGACGATGATTTCGGTCAGCCCGGTTTGAATGTCAATAGCCAATTGCTGTTGTTTTTGCAGCAGCAGCGGCCTGATCAGGGCTGCACACTCATCCAGCAGCAGTTGTAGTGATACCGGTGCCAGATTGAGAGCATCCGCATGACTGTCAATGCTGACACTTTCCAGCAGGTTGTCGATCAATTGCTGCAGCCGAATGCTGGCGCGCTGGATGGAGTCAATCAGCGTGCTTGCCTCACCATTGGGCGATGCCACGCTGGATTCCAGCAACTCCACCGCTGCCACAATGGCAGCCAACGGGGTTTTGAATTCGTGGCTGACGTTTGCGATCACGGCATCGCGCAATCGACGGCCTGACTCAGCACGTGTTTCATGGCGCAGGATCTGCACCTGGCGACCACCAGCAGGGACCGAGCTGTGTATCACCACGCTGTGACAGTTGTCATGCAGCTGCAGATGTTCGGTGGCACGCACACTGGAACCACTGCGAGCCTTCAGGATGGGACAGTCATGATCACATGGACGCACGCCATCGACGCTGACCGGTTGCAGGATATCACCGCAAAAACGACCGCTGGCGTCGTCGTTACTGGTGCCCAGCATGCGTTCGGCGGCCGGATTGAGAAAGCGGATACGGCGATCAGTGTCCACCGCAAACACGCCCTCGTTGATGGTGTCCAGCAACAGTCCGGCCTCGGCACCCAGTTGCCGCAGGCGCGTGGTCATGGCGAGAATCTTCTGGCGGGAATTCTCCAGCGTTTCCGCCAGCAGGCCGTGATCACGATCGCGCAAGACCGGGATCGGGGTAGAGAAATCAGCCCTCGCCAAGCGCTCGGCGGCTTTGGTGAGTTGACGGACAGGCTGTGCCAGGCGGTGACTGCTGTAGATGGCAATGCTCAAGGCCAGCAGCATCAGCAGCAGGACACTGCTAGCCCAGCGTTCGAGCAGGGCTTGTCTGGCCTGAACAAATTCGTTGGCAGGCAATTGTACCAGCACCGCAGCGAGCATGATGTCATCGCGGGAGAACAGCGGCAGGCCGGCGATGTACTGTTCACCATTGTCGGATTCCCTGCTCAGCAGTTGCTCGGCATACAGCAGCTGGCGCTGGACAGATTGTTCCGGTGCTGTGGCCAGTTGCTGTCTGGTCAGTACCTGCAGGGTCACGCCAAGCTGTGCAGAAAGCGCGTCCAGGTCGCGCTGTTGCAGTCGCTTGCCCACCAGAACCTGGGCATGCGGATGATCCGCAATGCTAAGCGGAGCACTGGCGACGGCAAGAATGTGTCCGCCATCGTTACGCTGGTCCAGCCACCACAGTGTCGGTGATGCAAGCTCCAGCATATGCTGCAACAGTTTCGGGTCGGGCACTGAACCATTCAGGCTGATGCTGTCGCTGTGCTCCTGAATGGCGATAAAATCCAGCTCGCTGGCGTTACGGAAGGCTTGCAGATAAGGCTGCAATGGTTCCATATCGTCTTGCCGCAGCAACCTGGCCAGAGTTGGACGATTGCTCAATATGCTTGCGCTGGTGAGCAGCTCACGTGGTATCTGCTCCAAAGCTGCGTGCGCAAGGCTGGCCTTCAGCTCGCTGATCTGTAGCGCATGTTGCTGTGACTCGCGCATTAGCAGTAGCAGGGAAACCAGGCCGATGGTGAGCGCGGTAAGCCCCACCAAAAGCAGGTTGACGATGATCAGCAGGCGGCGATGCGACATTATCGTAGAACCATGACACGGACTACCCGGATCCCGACACGGTTAAGACTCAGCCTGCATGCAGGCGTCTGAAGCTCGGTGCAAGGCAATGCTGGCATTACTCGGTTGCTACAGCGGTTGTTGCGGCACAGTGCTGGCATTGTTGCAGTCACTTTGCAGAGGTAGAAAGGCGGCCTTCGATCAGTACCTTCATGACCAGTGTCACCACCGCCAGCAAGGCCAGCAGTGAAGCCACTGCGAATGCCGCAGTAAACTGGTACTCATTGTATAAGACCTCGACATGCAAGGGCATGGTGTTGGTCTGCATGCGAATGTGACCAGATACCACAGACACCGCGCCAAACTCGCCCATGGCTCTGGCATTACAGAGGATGACGCCATACAGCAGCCCCCATTTGATGTTCGGCAGGGTTACCCGGTAGAACGTGGTCCAGCCATTTGCGCCAAGACTCAGGGAGGCCTCTTCATCGGCATTGCCGAGTGCCTGCATCAGCGGGATGAGCTCACGCGCCACGAACGGAAAGGTGACGAACAGGGTCGCCAGTATGATACCGGGGACGGCGTAAATCACCTGAATGTCATTGGCCTGCAGCCAGGGTCCGAAAGTGCCCTGGGCACCAAACAGGATGACAAACACCAGGCCGGCAATCACCGGCGATACCGAGAACGGCAGGTCGATCAGACTGATCAACAGACTTTTTCCGCGAAACTCGAACTTGCAGATGGCCCAGGCGGCGGCAATGCCGAAAATGGTGTTCAGTGGCACACAGATCAGAGCTGTGAGCAAGGTCAGCCTGATGGCCGACACCGCAGCAGGTTCTGTGATCGCCGCAAAGTAGGCACCCAGGCCGGCCTTGAACGCATAGCCGAAGACAATCAGCAGCGGTGCCAGCAGCATGATCAGCAAAAAACCCACACTGACCGCAATCAGGCTGTAGCGCAGCAGATTTGAATCCTGCAAGGCCAGCGGCAGCTCATGTTGCGCGGGCTGTTGTATGCGGCTTGGGGTAATCATTGGTTTGGGTTCCTGGAGTCAGTTGCCCTGGCCGCGGCGGCGCTGCCAGGCCAGCATGCTGTTGATCAGCAGCAGTAACAGCAGCGATACGATCATGATGGTGGTGGCGATGGCAGTGGCACCCATATAGTCGAACTGCTCCAGCTTGATGACGATGAGCAAGGGGGCAATTTCGGTGCGGAACGGCAGATTGCCGGCGATAAAAATGACCGATCCGTATTCGCCCAAAGCACGTGCAAAGGCCAGCGTCATGCCGGTGAGTATACTCGGCAACAAAGTCGGCAACACGATTTGACGCAAGATGGTGATGCGTGATGCGCCCATGCTGGCAGCGACCTCTTCGAGCTCATGCTGCAGGTTTTCCACCGCCGGTTGCACACTGCGCACAACAAATGGCATCGTGATCAGGGTCAATGCAGCGATGATACCCAACTGGGTGAAGGCAACGCGGATACCAGCCTGCTCAAGCCATTGACCGAGAGCACCATTGCCTGCAAGCAGGCTGGTGAGCGCAATGCCGGACACTGCCGTGGGCAGCGCAAACGGCAGATCCACCATGGCATCCAGCAGGCGGTGTCCGGGGAAGCGGTAGCGTACCAGCGTCCAGGCGACAATCGTGCCGAGCACGGTGTTGATCACGGCAGCGACCACAGAGCTGGACAGGCTGATCCAGTAGGCATGCAATACTCTGCGGTCCAGCAAGGCCGCTTGGACGAAATCGTCCAGGCTCTGATTGCTGCTGTGCCAGACCAGAAACGCCAGTGGCAGCAGTATGATCAGCCCCATCCAGAAGATGGTAATGCCCATACCTAGGCCAAAGCCGGGCAATACCGATGGTTTCCGCCAACCCGGTTCGCGCATGGCGGTGACCATTGTGTTCATGGTTGTGGCTGATAAATCTGATCGAACTCGCCACCATCGTTAAAGTGTATCTTTTGCGCCATGGCAAAGCTGCCAAACTGCTCAGCAACCGTGAACAGCTCCAGGGTTGGGAATTTGTTGCTATAGGCAGCCAGCGCCTCATCACTGCGGGGGCGGAAATGATGTTTGGCAGCGAGCAGCTGTGCCTGCTCCGTGTAGAGGAATTGCAGATAGGCTTCTGCAATACTGCGCGTGCCTTTTTTATCGACCACTGCATCGACCACGGCAACCTTGGGTTCAGCGAGAATGCTCAGCGAAGGCACCACGATTTCCACCTCATCAGGCCCCAGCGACTCGATTGACAGGATAGCTTCGTTCTCCCAGGCCAGGAACACATCGCCGATGCCACGCTGGACGAAGGTGTTGGTGGCTGCACGCGCACCTCGATCCAGGATCGGCACATTGCGATAAAGCTTACGGACGAATTCGCGCGCAGCAGCGTCACGCTCGCTGTCGCTGCTGCCAGCAGGGGCGTTGCGCCAGGCATAGCCCCATGCGGCCAGATAATTCCAGCGCGCACCACCGGACGTTTTCGGGTTTGGTGTGATCACTTCGACGCCCGGTTTGATGATGTCAGGCCAGTCACTGATGCCGAGCGGGTTGCCCTTGCGCACAAGGAACACAATGGTGGAAGTGTACGGTGCGCTGTCGTAGGGGAAATCCTGCTCCCAGTCAGCACTGATCACACGCGCCTTGTCATGGATAGAGTCGATGTCGTAGGAAAGCGCCAGCGTCACCACATCGGCTTCAAGACCATCAATGACCGCGCGCGCCTGCGATCCGGATCCGCCATGCGATTGCTGAATGATGACGTCGGTTCCGGTCTGCTGGCGCAGATGTCCGGCGAACAGCGGGTTGACTTCCTGATAGAACTCGCGGGTCGGGTCATAGGAAACGTTCAGAATCTTGACGCTGTCATCGCTGCCATCATTGCTGCAGCCGTTCAGTACGACTGCAGCCAGCAGCAGGCTCAAGGCTGACTTGATCTTGCAGGAATTCATAGGATTTGCTCCAGTGGTACGGTTGTCAATGCAGATTGTGCTGCTGGTGCTGCGGATTTTTCTGCCGCGCTCGCGCGCACGAAACAGGTGGATATGGGGCCATATTGCTGCTTCACCCAGTCAGCCAATTGCTGCTTTTGCAGTGCTTCACCGGCAGCAGAAGGCATTGCGGTGAGCAGCAGATCGGTGTCACTTTGGCTCAGAATGTTGCGCAATTCACTGATCTCATCACCGTGACAGCGTCTGCTGCGCACCACCGAGCCCAGCTGTTGCAGATCATTGCGGGCTGCGCGCAGAAAAACATTGCGGGCATCTTCATGCGGGGTGTCCGCAGGCGCAATTTCCAACAACTCAATCATCGGTGGGCGCCCGATCCGGAACAGTTGCTGCGCCAGTTTGAGCAGTTGGCGGTCGTTGGCAACATGGCCACTGAGGTTGATGACGACCCGGTCAATCCGACGCGCGGCACCAAACCAGACCAGCAGAATGTTGTTGTCGGTGTTTGCCGGGGTGTGATCAAACAGCTTGCTGGTCAATGCTTGTGATGATCCGTATTCAGCTCCGGGTGAGTCCTGCTGCATGCTGGCAATGAAATCAATGCCGTCCTGGCCGCCGAGCACCGGTGTGTCGGTGAGAATCTCCAGCGCATGCACATGATTGAATGAGATTTTGACCTGATGTCCGACGGTCATTGGGTTGCGCAATGCTTCCGGTCGTGTGCGCATGACTTCAATAACGCCCAGCTTGGCACCATTGGCCACCGGAGGATGCAGGATATGCAGCGTCTGATTCAGCTCGATCTCAACGCGCAGGCGCTCCACCGGACCGCTGAATTGTCGTTCCGTGATCACCCCTTCTGCCACCTCACGACGTTCATTGCGGCTGAGATACCGACTTAACTCAATGTCCTCCGGGCGCACCATGAGCTTGACGATCTGGCCATCCTCACCGGTGCAGTCGGCGAATTCGGTATGCAGCAAGGCGTCGCCAATCCGAATACCTTTACGTTCCATCACGCCGGCCAACAGGTTGGCATTGCCGAGAAATGCTGCAGAAAACTCATGCGCGGGAGACTGATAGAGCCTTTCTGCCGGGCCGGTTTCAATCAACTCGCCATCGTGCATGACGCCGATGCTGTCGCCCATGGCGAAGGCTTCATCCTGATCGTGTGTGACCAGGATGGTGGTAATGCCGATTTCTTGTTGAATGCGTCGCACACTGCGTCGCAGGTCGGTGCGGATTTGCGCATCCAGTGCTCCGAACGGTTCATCCAGCAGCAGAATCTGCGGATTGAACGCCAGTGCTCTTGCAAGGGCGACGCGCTGCTGCTGGCCGCCGGATAGCTGCCCCGGAACGCGTTGTCCATAGCCTGACAAGCCCACCAGTTCCAGCATCTGCTGCACCCGGTCATGCCTTTGATTGGCTGCGAGCTTGCGCACTTTCAGCCCATATGCGATATTTTCAGCCACCGTCATGTGCTTGAACAGGGCGTAATTCTGGAACACAAAACCAACTCCGCGCTGTTGCGGTGGGAGCAGCGTGACATCACGACCATTAAGCACAATGCGACCTGCATCGGTGCTGGTGAGCCCGGCAATGATGCGCAACAGGGTACTTTTGCCACTGCCGCTGGGGCCCAGCAGGACAAAGAACTCCCCATCATCAATGCTGACACTAACGCGATTGACGACGCGTGTCGTACCGTAGTATTTACAGACATCTTGGATGGCTATGGACATGCAATACTCCGTTGTGAAAACGAAGCTTAGCCCTTGCCTGGTAACAAACAGGTATGAAAGCGGTTATATTTCCGGTTTTGTCACTGCTTTATCGATGAATAACACTTATCCGTTAATAAATTGTGTATTGAATGCTTAACGCAGATCACCTCTGTCTGACGCCAACGGCAAGGCTGGCACGCAGCCAAGTGCAGCAATTCGCCAGGCAGCAGTTGGCTGCGGGAGTCAATGCCTGGAGGCGTCCGTCCGTCCTGCACTATGCGGCCTGGCTGCAGCAACTGCGCCAGCAGGCGGTGTTGTGCGGAGGTGTTGATCAGGTGCTGATCGACGCCGAGCAGGCACGCTGGCTGTGGCAACAGGTGATCGACAACGATGTCTTTGTCGGTGAGCCGAAGGTGGCCCAGTTGGCCGAGCGCGCCTGGCAGCAGTTGCACGAACACTGTCTGGCCGATCCGCAACAGTGGCCGCAGCTGGAGCTGTCAGACGATGCCCGTGCTTTCCGCCAGTGGGCCTGGCGTTTTCGCCAGCGCTGCAAAGACAATGGCTGGATCGATGCCGTGACGCTGGATGCCCGGCTGCCCGCGCTGATTGCCTCGGGGCGTCTGGCTTTGCCCGCCCGCATCGAGCTCGTTGGCTTCGAGTTGCCAGCAACGCCGTTGCAACAGGCCATCTTCAGCGCGGCTGAGCAGGCTGGTGTGCAGCTCATGCACGGCAGCACGACGTGGGCTGCATTCATGTCGGTGCAACAGGATGCCTTGCCTTCGGCGCGCGCCGAACTCGAGCAGACCGCCCGGCGGTTGCAGCTGCAGCGCTTTGCCGATGCCGACGCCGAACTGCAGGCGGCGGCAAGCTGGGCGCGGCAGCAACTGGATGCAGATCCGCAGCAGTCACTCGCTGTTGTGGTGCCGGATCTGGCGGCGCGGCTGGAGTCGGTCGACAACCTGTTCCGGCAGGTGTTTGATGCGCCGGCGTATGCGCTGCAGCCAAGCGGCCAGCCATGCTGGCATGTTTCGCTGGGCAAAAGCCTGCAGCAATGGCCGCTGGTCAACGATGCGCTGCTGCTGCTGGGGCTGGACCCGAACCGCATCGATCAGCCGCGTATCGGCCGGGTGCTGCGCTCGCCGTTCGTGGCTGGCTGGTTGGGCGAGGCAAATCAGCGTGCCGCCTGCATCAGGGACATGCTGCGCAAGGACTGTTACGAGTTGAGCAGCGAGCGCTGCGTGCAGCGCCTGCAGGAGGCCGGCAGTCCGCGCCTGGCGGACGGTTTTCAGGCTTGGCGGCAGCATTGGTCGCAACAGCCAGCCAGGGCCCTGCCGTCGGTGTGGGCGGGGCAGTTCCAGCAAACGCTGGAGGCGTTCGGTTTTGCCGCCGGGCGCAAGCTGGACAGCATCGAGTACCAGCTGCTGCAGCGCTGGCATCGCCTGCTGGAGGCCTTCAGCGCCCTGGACGTGGTCACGTCGGGGGAGGTCAGCCGCAGCCGCGCGCTGTCGCTGCTCAACGACTGCGCCGCCAACAGCACGTTTCGTGAACGCAACCCCGGCTGTCCGGTGGAAATTCTGGGCATCGCCGAGGCGCTTGGAGCGCGCTTTGATGCCATCTGGATCACCACGCTGGATGCCGACACCTGGCCACAGCCAGCGCGGCGCGAAGCGCTGCTGCCGGGTGCGGTGCAGGGTTTGCTGCCGACCGCCAGCAGCGCCGCCTGTCTGCGCCTGGCCACCCTGCAGCTTTGCGGCTTGTTGCGCTGCGCCGATAGCGTACAGGGCAGTCTGGCCAACGGCAATGACAGCGAACAGCGCGAGCTGACCGCGCTGCTGCAGCAGGCGACACTGGTTGATGTGCAGCCGGAACCGGAACCGTCGTTGCTGACGCTGGAGGTGCTGACAGATGACATCCAGGCAGCGGCTCTCCCCGCTGTGGCGGCCGATGATCATGTCCCAGGCGGCACCGCCATGGTGCGCAATCAATCGGCCTGCCCGTTCCGGGCTTTTGCCGTGCATCGATTGCAGGCGCGTGAACTGCGACCGCCGCGACCGGGCCTCAACGCCATGCAGCGTGGTGACCTGCTGCACAGGTCGCTGGAGCTGTTCTGGCAGCAGCTGCCCGATCAGGCGGCCTTATTGGCACAGGATGCGCAGGCGCTGGCAGCCCGCATACGGCGCGTTTCCGGCCAGGCTCTGCAGACCTTGTTGCATGAGCAGCCCCTGCTGCTGAGCGATGTCGGCCAGCGCCTGGAACTGACCTGCCTGCAGCGTGCGCTGTCCCGCTGGCTGGAACTGGAGCAGGCACGCCCGCCGTTTGCGGTCAAGGCACGGGAACAACGAGTGACCATGCAGCAGGCGGGGTTGCGCTGCAAGGGCAAGATTGATCGCATCGATGTCACCGCGCACGGTGAGTTGCTGATCGACTACAAGAGCGGCAGGGTGAACAAGTCCGACTGGTTCCCGGAGCCACGCATGGCCGATCCGCAGCTGCCGATGTACGCACTGGCCATGGACCCGCCGCCGCAGGGCATTGCCTTCGCCAGCCTGGCGCCGGATCAAATGGGATTCGATGGTCTGGCCGCCGCCGACATGGGCATCGACGGGGTGATCCGGATCGGTGGCAAAAGCAGCAAATTCCGCGACTACAGAGATTGGTCGGCATTGCTGCAGGACTGGGCCAGCCATGTGCAGGCGCTGGCGGCGGATTTCCTGGCCGGCCGGGCGGCGGTGGATCCGCGCCGACCCGAAGTCTGTCAATACTGTCATCTGCATGCGCTGTGCCGCATTCATGAGCGCAGCGCATTCATGGATCAGGATGAACTGCCGGCAGTGGATGCATGATGTCGTCACAATTGATTATTGGCGATGACAGCCAGCAGCGCCGCCAGGCGGTGGATCCGCAGCGTTCGGTGATCGTGCAGGCGCCGGCCGGTTCCGGCAAAACCACCCTGCTGGTCGAGCGCTTTCTCGCCCTGTTGGCGGTGGTGGAGGCACCGGAGCAGATTCTTGCCATCACCTTCACGCGCAAGGCCGCTGCGGAAATGCGCGAGCGCATCCTGCGTTTCCTGCAGCCGGGTTTCACCACCGATGCCGATCACGAGCAGGCGGCACTCCAGCGTGCCCAGGCACTCACCGACCAGGTGGCCGAATGGGGGCTGCTGCAGAATCCACAGCGTTTGCTGATCCGCACCATCGACAGTTTCAGTCATTATCTGGCCCGCAATATGCCGGTGGCCAGCCGGCTTGGGCCGGTGCCGCAGCCGGCCGACAACACCCAGGCGCTGTATCGCCGGGCGGCCCGACGCGTGCTGGAGCTGGGCGACGGTCAGGCACTGCAGGCCGATCTGGAGCGCCTGCTGCTGTGGCGTGATCACCGTACCCAGGACATCGAGGATCTGCTCAGCGGCATGCTCGGCCGACGCGAACAATGGCTGCGCGCATTGGGCAGCAGTGGTGACCCCGATCGGGCGGCACTGGAACAGGTGCTGGCCGAGGTGGTGCAAAGCCAGTTGCGCGAGCTGCACGCCGCGCTGCAGTCAGCACTGGCACAGGCCGGCAGCAGCGCTGCCGAGCTGGCCCAACTGCTGGGCCAGAGCAAACAGACGCTGCTACAGGAACAGCGGCAATCGGTGATTCTGCAATGGCACGACGGCGCTGATCTGCCGCTGCCGGAGGCAGCGGACCTGCCGGCATGGCAGGCGCTGGTGGAAGCCTTGTTGACCCGCGATGGGCACTGGCGCAAAAGCGTCAACATCAGCACCGGGTGTGCGCCGCAAAGCGCACACAAGGCGCGGATGCAAGAACTGCTGGAGGCCTGCGCTGACCTCGACCGGCTGGCAGCAATGCTGCACCTGGCGCGTGGTCTGCCCGCGCCGCAGTATCAGGACGAGGATTGGCAAGTGCTGCTCGCTCTGGTCCGGGTGCTGCAGCGCACCGCAGTGGAATTGCAGCTGCTGTTTGCCGAGACCGGTCAGACCGATTTCACCGGGCTGTCGATGGCGGCGCTGACCGCACTGGGCGACGAGGAATCCGGCTACAGCGATCTCAGCCTGTATCTGGATCAGCGCATCTGCCACATTCTGGTGGATGAGTACCAGGACACCAACTGGGCGCAGTTTGAACTGCTGGAAAAACTCACCCACGGCTGGCAACCCGACGATGGCCGCACGCTGTTTGTGGTCGGCGATCCGATGCAGTCGATCTATCGTTTTCGCGAGGCCGAGGTGGGTCTGTTCATGCGCACCCGTGATCACGGTCTGGGTGCATTGCGGCTGCAGTCGCTGCAGCTGACGCGCAACTTCCGTTCGCGCGCGGAGATCGTGGACTGGGTCAATGCCGAGATCGGTCCATGTTTCCCGCAGCGAGAAGACATCGCCGCCGGTGCCGTGGCCTATGCGCCATCGCAGGCCGGCCGCGGCCCTGGTGGTGCCATTCAGCTTATCGCCAGGGGCGATGCCGAGGCGGAAGCCGAGGCGCTGGTTGAGTTGATCGCGCAGGCACTGGCCGAACATCGGGACGATCCCGATTACAAGGCGGCGATCATCGTGCGTGCGCGCAGTCATCTGCAAGCCATTCTGCCGCTGTTGCAGCAGCGCAACATTGCCTACCGCGCGGTAAAGCTGGATCCGCTGCTGCAGCGACCGCTGGTGCAGGATCTGCATGCCATCACCCGCGCCATCTGGCTGCCCGCCGATGTCACCGCCGTGCTGGCGCTGCTGCGTTCGCCCTTGTGTGGCCTGACGCTGGACGATCTGCTGGCGCTGGCCCAGGCCTGGCCTACAGACAGCAGCACGCAGCTCTTGCTGGAAGGGCTCAGCACAGATGGCAAGGCACGTGCCCAGCCGGTGCTGGAGAAGCTGCAGGCAGCCCAGGCGCTGCTGCGCCGGCGCAGTCTGCGCATGCTGGTGGAAGGTCTCTGGCATGGGCTGGGTGGGCCGCAGACATTGACCCGACCGGCGGCGCAACAGCGCGAGATGGCATTGTATCTGCACGCGCTGGAGCAGGCCGAGCAGCAGGGGCTGCTGGATGATCTGAACGATTTCGAGCAGCTGCTGCAAGAGCAGTACACCGAAGGCGATCCACCGGATCCCAAGGTGCGGCTGGAGCTGCTCACCATGCACGGTGCCAAGGGGCTGGAGTGGGATCTGGTGGTGCTGCCAGGCTTGCATCGCAGCACCGGCCGGCAGCCGGCAACCCTGCTGCACTGGCTGCCGTTCACACCGCTCAGCGGTGGTGAGCAGATGTTGCTGGCGCCGTTGCGTTCGTCATTGCAGGCGCACAACAGCAGGCTGATCGACATGATCAGCGTGGAGCAGAAGCGCCGCAGCCTGTTCGAGTTGCAGCGCCTGCTGTACGTCGCCGTGACTCGGGCCAGACAGCAGCTGGTGCTGGGCACGGTGCTGGCTGCGGACAAGTCGCAGGATGAGCACAAGCCGGCGCAGCCGTCTTTGCTGGCCATGCTGTGGCCACGCCTGGGCGCTGCCTTCCATGCCGATCTGCAAGCGGCAACCGCAGCGGCTGCCGACGCTGACGAGGTCAACCAGGCGATGCTGGCAATGCCCGACCAGTCCATCCGCCGGCTGCCTTCGGGTTGGCATCCGGTGCTGCGGCCACGCCACGACTGGTCGCCGGCTTTACCGCCACGCGAGCGCGAGCACGACATCGAATTCAACTGGGCCGGACAGCAGGCGCGTCGCACCGGCATTGTCATCCACAGTCTGCTGGAACACATCGCCAGAATCGGGCTGGAGCAGCTGGATGCGGCTGCGCTGGACAGCCTGCGGCAGCGCGTGCCATTGCTGCTGGCGATGCAGGGCACCGGTGCGGCCCGGCTCAAGCCACAGACTGAGCGCGTGCACGCGGCGCTGGAGCAAACGCTGAATGACGCCGACGGACGCAGATTGCTCAGTGGCCGGCATCGTGATGCCGCCTGCGAACTGGCGCTCAGCGGCATGCTCGATGGGGAACTCATCAACGCCGTGATCGACCGCACGTTTGTCGACGCCGATGGCGTGCGCTGGATCATCGACTACAAATCCGGTCAGCACCAGGGCGGTGATCTGGAAGGTTTTCTGCAGCAGGAGGCCGAGCGCTATGCCGGTCAGCTGCACAATTATCGCCGGCTGTTCGAGCAGCTGGACGAGACCCGCATCACCACCGCACTGTATTTTCCGCTGCACGGCCGCTTGCACGTGCTGGACTGATCCTGTACCGGTCATAGCGGGCATTTATAATCGGCTCACTTTCAACGCACCGAGAATTAACCATGCCCCATCTGCTTTGTCGCCTACAGCCCGGTCTGTTGTTAATGACTGCCAGTCTAATGCTGTTCACCAGCAGCACCGTGGCGCAACCGTTGCCAGCCCCGGCTGCCGAGACCAGTGCGGACTGGTATCGCAGCGGTGCTGCGCGGGCTGCCGCCAATCGCGAACAGTTGCTGCAGGCCCTGCTGAATGCGCATCGGCCGGCAAAAAACGTCATCCTGTTTGTGGGTGATGGCATGGGGCCGGTGACGGTCACTGCCGCGCGCATTTATGCCGGTCAGAAGCAGGGACGCAGTGGTGAGGAGCACGCGCTGACGTTTGAGCAACTGCCGCACAGCGCGCTGGTGAAAACCTACAACGTCGATCAGCAGGTGTCCGATTCGGCCGGCACCATGACCGCCATCATCACCGGCGTCAAGACCAATGCCGGCATGATCAGCGTGGGGCCGGAAACCACCCGCGGTGTCTGTGGCAGCGGACCGCAGCTGATGACTGCGCTGGAATACGCGGAACTGGCTGGCATGGCCACCGGCGTTGTCTCCACCGCCCGCATCACCCACGCCACACCGGCGGCAACCTACGCCAAATCGCCCGAGCGTGACTATGAAAGCGACGCCGATGCCGACACCATGAGCAAGCCCGGTGACTGCAAGGACATTGCCACCCAGCTGATCGAACTGGATCAGCGTGAATATCCCCAGCATGCGCGGCAGATCGATGGCATTGAGGTCGTGCTCGGTGGTGGCCGGCGCAATTTTCTGCCCGCCGCAGCAGGCGGCAGACGCCAGGACGGCCGTGACCTGATCAAACGCTGGCAGCAGCGCAATCCCGATGGCCACTACGTCAGCAGCGGCTCTGCGCTGGCGCAGCTCGAAGCAGCATCGGATCAGGGGCGCCTGCTTGGTCTGTTCAGTGACAGCCACATGGCCTATGAGCTGGATCGCGCCAGCCATGACGACATTGACGAGCCTTCGCTGGCGGCCATGACCGCTGCCGCGATCCGTCGACTGCAGACCGATGCAGACGGTTTTTTCCTGCACGTCGAGGCCGGTCGCATTGATCACGCCCATCACGCCACCAACCCCATTCGCGCGCTGGAAGATGTGCTGGCTCTGGACGCGGCGGTGGCGCAGGCGATGCAGCTGACCGATGCCGAGGAGACCCTGATCATTGTCACCGCCGATCACTCCCACGTCATGAGCATGGCCGGTTATCCGACTCGCGGCAATCCGATCCTCGGCAAGGTGGTGGGCAATGACATGCAGGGCCAGCCGCTGGAAGCGCCAAAACTGGATGCCGACGGCTACCCATACACCACGCTGGGCTACATCAACGGCATCGGCTTTGCACAACTGCCGGGCATGCGCACTGCCGACGCCATCTACGGGCTGGCCGATCACGATGCCGATGCCCTGCCGCGCGGCCGGGTGGATCTGCGTGATGTCGACACCACCGCCGAAGGCTTTCATCCGCCCACGCTGGTGCCGCTGGGTGGAGAAACCCATGGCGGTGAAGACGTGGCGGTCTACGCCAGCGGCCCGGGCGCGTCGCTGCTCGACGGCGTCATCGAACAGCATGTGATCTACCACGTGATGAACCTGGCCGCACGGCTGGAGCAGCGCGCCGGGCGTTGATGTCTGCACTGCAGCGCACTGCTGCTGCGCTCGCTGGCAAGACTGTGTCTGCAGTGCGTACTCGCTGCATCGGCTTGACCTGACCACTTGATATAGACGTAGGCCGGACAAGCGCAGCGTATCCGGCAACACCTGAGTGGTTCACCTCTGTGTAATCGGTGTAATCTGTGGATCATTAAAATTTTTCAGTTTAATCCACAGATTTCGCAGATGACACAGATTGGGCAGGATGCAACCGGCCAGCAATCAAGCAATGCAGGTAGACACGTAGGCTTGATAAGCGCAGCGCATCCGGCAAACCCGGGATGGTTCGCTTCTGTGTAATCGGTGTAATCTGTGGATCGTTAAAATTTTCAGGTTAATCCATAGATTTCGCAGATGACACAGATTGGGCAGGATGCAACCGGCCAGCAATCAAGCAATGCAGGTAGACACGTAGGCTGGATAAGCGCAGCGCATTCGGCGATGCCTGGTGTGCATGATTGCTACCGGATGCGCTGCGCTTATCCGACCTACAGGCCACACCAGGGCAGCATCGGGCACAACATCCACATCAGACTTGATTCTGTACCAAATTAGTCCAAAATATGCAGACAGACTAAACGACTGACAGCGGACAGGTCATCAGCACCTGAGATGTCAGCTGTGATCCAACATCATCGGGAGCGGAGCCATCATGAGTCTAGACCAAGCCACGCGCAGCAGAATCGAACAACAAGTCACCGGCAACCGGGTCGTGCTGTATATGAAAGGCACCCCGCAGCAGCCCATGTGCGGTTTTTCCGCCAAAACGGTGGCCATGGTGCAGGAACTGGCCAGTGATGTGGTCACCTTCGATGTGCTGGCCGATCAGGACATCCGCGAAGGCATCAAGGTTTATGGCGACTGGCCGACCATACCGCAGCTGTACATCAACAGCGAGCTGGTGGGCGGCTGTGACATCATCACCGAAATGTACAACTCCGGCGAACTGCACGAGCTGCTCGGTGTGGACAAGCCCGACCGCACGCCACCGCAAGTCACCATCACCGACAAGGCGGCGGAAAACATCCGCGCCGGCATGCAAGGCCACGACGGCCTGGCCCTGCACATGAGCGTGGATGCCGAATGGCGTCCCTCGTTCACCCTGCAATCACCGCAACCGGGTGCCATCGTTAGCAGCGCCAATGGCATCGAGCTGCATTTTGACCTGCCCTCGGCACAACGTGCCCAGGGTGCCATGATCGACTGGATCGACGCCGTCGATGGCAGCGGACTGGATGTCAGCCTGCCGGCCGCGCCGGTGCCGATCAAGCGCATGCAGCCGGCGGAACTCAAGGCCATGCTCGATGCGGGCACCGCACCGATGATCGTCGACGTGCGCAGCCCGGACGATCGTCAGCAACTGGCACCGATTCCCGGTGCCATCGGCCTGGACAAGGACATGCTGGCCGAACTGCAGAACCGCCCCAAAGACACTGCCATCGTGTTTGTCTGCAACGTCGGCAACAGCAGCATGGGTGCCGCAGAGCACTTCCGCAAACTGGGTTTCAGCGATGTCTACAACCTGGAAGGCGGCATGCAGGCCTGGATGCAGCTGGGTTGAGTCTATTTTGCAGCAGACCATGTCGTTGTAGTGTTTGGTTAACGTGAAGTGATGATCTGTCCGTTGGAGGATGGTTGTGATAAACGGCCAGCGTTGGTCAGTACTCTGACTGCAGTGCTGCTGAATGTCTCGTATTCTTCGTAGTGCTCGGCGCTGTAAGTGGCGGCATGCTCATTGTAGTGAAAGCGGATAGCAAGTTGACCCGAATCTGGTGTCGCAGACAACTCCCAATTGCCAAACCTTGTTTGCATTGAGACAGGCTCGAGGGTATGGGTAAATGTATTCGCTGAGCTGTTGTCAATCAGAGTGATATCAGCTGTGAATTGTAACGGATACTCGACTTTAAAATCAGTCTGCCTGCTCTCGTACCATGTGGGTGGAATCCATTGCAACTCAAATATACTCGGCACATCTGGTATGAATCCGGGGAGATTTAGCGGTATTGCTGTGGTCTCATAAGTGAGATCTATGATCAATGGTAATTGATTATTTTCAATGTTCATGATAACCAGGTCTTTAAGCTTAAGGTGATCACCATAGCTGTTCAGATACTCTTGAATTCTGTCTCGGCGATTTAGGCTGCTACGGTTTGAAAGATCACCACGATAGGCAGCTGCGGCATAACCGTCAGCAGTCAGAATTTCATTTACTCTCATGTACCCATTCTTATCCAGTTCAACGACTCTCACACTGGAGATTCTTCTGCTGTCAGCTGGATAAGGCGGAATGAACACCTGCTCTGGATTCGAGCCCAGGGCTAAGCCCATGTTGCCAGCCAGATATCTGGGCGGATACTTCAGCAGGGGCAAATCCTTGTCAGTGGCATCAAGATAGTACAGTTTATCAGTAGTTTTGGCCTCTACAATCATATGGTCGAATTGGTCTAAACTTGGCAGGTCCGGTAATACAGGTTGATCAAGGTTTACCAGCACAAGGCGACTACTTAACCCGGCAGCTTTCAGCATTGCACTCAGAATCACAGCATGATCCTTGCAGTCGCCATAGAGATCTTGGAGAGTGGAACTGGGTGATTTCGGCGTATAGCCTCGGGCACCAAACTCTATGGCTGTATAACTGATGCTCTGTTGCACATATTCAGAAATATTTCTAATTCTTTGCTCATCGCTGAGAATCTTCTGGGCGATTTGATTGACAAGGCTCAATATGTCTTCATCGTAGTCAAGCAATGATTGGATGCTTGAATAATAATCAGAGCCTATACTGAGCCATGTCTGATCGCGTCCTACCAGGATCAATCTGGGTATCTCATAAAGTGGATCAGCAGCCATATTTTCATTTCTATAGGCAGGCACCTCTTCAATCTGCCATAATAATCCATCTTCATACATTATTGGTTCGCCAACTTTGTATGACTCGTATTTTACCGTATCTGGATCACCAGTAAACCATATTCCAGCATGTTTTACAGCTCGAGACGTGCCAATATTAAGTTCCTCATAGTCGAATGAGTCACTATCATGCTGGGAAGTTATAGTAACAATCAGCTGAATACGATGACCGGGAGCTGTCTTTGGAACAGGTATAAATAAAGATTTTCGTAGCTTGCCTCACTGTTGGACTCATCTTTGATGTAATAGGTGTCACTATCACCTTCGGCAATTAGTTCTCCATGCTGACCATATATGACAAGTGAATTCACCCCAATTTTCTCATTTAGTGGATCAAAGCTGATGTTGAGTGTGTTAAGTGCCTCTGCGCCAGTTTCATTGTGTATCACATAATCCATATAGTATGTTTTCACAAGTTTTTCACCTGGTGAAAACTGGATCAGTTTATACATTTTATCTATATGATAATCACTTTCATTATCCAGGTTCACAGCATCAGCTGTAAAATTCCATATTGATGGTAGCAGAAGTTGTGGCTGGTCACGGCTGAGTAGACGACGATCACCCTGTCCGATCAGGCCTGACATGGTCATGAGGTCATCAGAGTATGTTGCATTATCAGGATCAAGAATTACAGCTTTGGTAAGGTAATCATAAGCTTTCTGGTAATGTGATTGTTTATACTCTGCCAAGCCGAGGGAATGGTACGTTGATGCTTTGGCAACACCGCGATTTATCAGGTCTTCGGCAAGATTACGCAGTTCTGTCAGCTTGTTCAGCTCTTCGAGAATAAGAATCTTGGTCTCAACAAGTTCAGGTTTTTGACCCACTTGAGATATCGCTTTATTTACTGTTTCAAGTGCAATATCCGACTGATCTGTATACATCAAACTGGAGGCATGATATGCTCTGAATTTGGCTTTGTTGTCACTGTCGCTGTCATCGAACAATGCTTCGTTGCTTTCTACGAAGGCAAGAATATCCTCATATCTTTCTTCAATGCTGAGTAGATCGATGTAAATAAGCAGATCCTCAACATTGTTATACCCTTGCGCAAAAATAGACTGATAGCCAGCCTCAGCTTCAACATAGTTCCCCATGCGGTATTGGAAGTAATGCTTCCAGGACATTTCTGTTAATGACAGTGGTCTCGAAGAAGCAACGATGTCTGTTGCCAAAATGCCATCTTCATACCTGTTCGCATAGCTCAGTGCTGTAAACCAGTTCTCGATAATTTGCTCATCGTCAGGTTTAAGTATCACAGATTGGGCAAAGTAATCGCTTGCAGTCTCGTAGTCACCCTGATCATAGTAATAAATACCTGCGTCATTGAAAAAATGTTTTCTTGCGTGTGTCAGATTGAAGGGCTTCGATCCAGAAACATCGCTTCGTTTAAACTTGTTGAGTATCGTTATTAACGACACATTGGTTTGCTCAGGTCCATCATTGCTGTTTGCAAAAACGTGATGAGAACAAATCTCACCTGGTACGATTACGGACTCAAACCAGTATGTTGTTTGATCTGCAAAAGTCTGTAATTTTATGCGCAGCAATTGTTCATTGTTCCAGCTTAAATAGTTAACCTGGTCAGCCCCAACAGGATATTCTCTATCTATGGCTGTGATCATCGATGTCGCGAGTGCTACAGGCGTGTATTGGAGGTCGCCATGACAAAAAACCTGAATGCCCCAGAAATCATTATCTTCAGTGACTTCATAAACTACAATGCCCATCTCATGACCGGTTTTATCACTCACTAACTCAGCATCTTCAGAGAACGGCTCCAATGTAAATCCATATGGGGACCAGTCCAGATTATTCAGACTTCTTGGTATCAGCAAAGACAGGATCGAGCCAGCCGTTGCATAACTGTCACTATTTTGAAGTCCACTGATGATTATTTCGAATTGTGTCTTTACGTTCGTGCCTGATGGATACATATGGTAAAGGGCATAGTCGTGTCTTTCGCCTTGTCCCATCCAGCCACTGACATCCAATGTGCCTGAAGTGATTGCCAGCTGACCACGTAGGATCCAGCCATTCATATCGGCGACTCTGGCACGCTGTTCTGTTTGTATACTGAGTACCGGATCGCCATCGATGGGCAAATCAATTGTGGCAATTGACTGGAACGGGTCTGGAAGTGTAGCTCGCTCTCTGCCTGTCAGCATGATCCATTCGCCGCTGTCTGGATTGTGAAGCGTTAACAGAACCGCGCTGCTCAAGGTGCTCGGTTTATGCTCATAAAAGCCATCAAGCTCAATGTCATAGTTTAGCCTGTGCTTGACTAGAATCTTGCTTTCAAACGGCTTGTCACTCAATCTTGGATGTGCCAGAGAGATCTTGTTGTTGGCTTCTTCGGCACTGCTGATCACTGTGCCTGTCAGGGTGAGTTGCTTGCTGGGTGATTGTTTGCTGTGCGCATCCTGCAGTGCGCATATAGACAGCAATGCAATGCAAATTGCCACTGCACAATTATGATTCAGTATGATGGCATTGTATCTGTCAAACTTCATTGTTCCCTTCTGATTGTCAACATGAATCATAAGATAGCATATTTTCGTCTCTCGGGAACCTTACCTTGTTGTCGTCCAGCGACGTCAATTCAGGGCACAGCTTTGCGATTCGCCAGGGTGATCGTTTTCGACAGAAACTCACTGCCGCGCGGGCAGTCTCATTGCAATCCGGGCTGGATGTGCTTTACTGGGTGCTGGCTTTTTGGCATCGGTGGCAAGGCATGTTCAAGCACAAACTTATTCTGGCAGGACTCTCGATCATCACCCTGTCGAGCGCTGTTCCGGTGGCGGCGAAACGCCCGGCACCAGCCGGGCCGGACACGGTCGCCAGTCAGCAGGCGGCGTGGCAGCAGCATCAGCAATTGACCGCTGAGTCGGAGTTTCACGGGCTCAAGTGGCGTGCCATTGGTCCGGTGGTGCAGGGCGGCCGGGTGGTGGACATCGAGGTCGACCCCAACAACCCGTATACCTTCTACGCTGCCTATGCCTCCGGCGGTCTGTGGAAAACCAGCAACAACGGCGTCAGTTTCCAGCCGCTGACGGATGCCATGCCGACCATGATCATCGGCGACATTGCCATTGATCCGAACAATAGTGAGGTACTCTGGGTGGGCACCGGCGAGGCCAATTCATCGCGCTCATCCTATGGCGGCATGGGCATGTACAAATCCGCCGACGGGGGTGCCAGCTGGCAGCACATGGGGCTGGCCGCCAGCGATCGCATTGCCCGCGTGCTGATCGATCCGCGCAACAGCCAGCGGCTGCTGGTCGCAGCACTCGGCAAGCTGTACACCCCGGGTGGCCAGCGTGGCGTGTTCGTCAGCGACGATGGCGGCGCAAGCTGGCGCAACACCCTGCCCGGCGAGGGCTATACCGGGGCCATCGATCTGGTCATGAACCCGGCCAACCCGGACATCGTCTATGCCGCCACCTGGGAGCGCCGGCGTACGCCGTGGGAGTTCACCGAGGGCGGTGACGGTTCCGGCATCTGGCGCTCCGCCGATGGCGGTGAGAGCTGGACAAGGCTGGATGACCGCGCCGGCAGTGGTCTGCCAAGCGGTGACCAGGTCGGTCGCATCGGTCTGGCATTGGCCCCGAGTCAGCCGGACACGCTGTACGCGGTGATCGATCATCAGGCGCTGCTGCCCGAAGACCAGTGGGATCTGGGCGACCGTGCCTTGTCGGCCAAGCGCCTGCGCAACATGAGCGAGGAAGAGTTTCTGGCGCAAAGCCGCGATGAACTGGAACGCTTTGTACGCGGCAATGACTTTCCCGATGAGGTCACCGTTGATGGTCTCATCAGCATGCTGAAAAACGACGAGCTGAGCCTGGATGACCTGCTGGCCAGACTCAACGAGGCCAACGCCAATCTGTTCAACAGCGACATCAAGGGGCTGGAACTGTATCGCAGCGACGACGGCGGCAAGCGCTGGCGCAAGACCCATGAGCAACCGCTGGACGGCATCGTCTACACCTATGGCTATTACTTCGGCCAGGTGCGGGTGGCGCCGGACGACGCCGACACCGTCTACCTCACCGGTGTGCCGATCGCCGTATCCAGCGATGGCGGCAAGACCTTTTCCGGACACATCAACGATGCCGACGTGCACGTCGATTACCACGCCTGGTGGATCAACCCGGCCAACAGCCAGCACATGCTGATCGGCAACGACGGCGGCATAGACGTCACCTTCGATGGCGGCAAATCCTGGCTCAAGCTGGATGCGCAGCCGGTTGGACAGTTCTATGCCATCAATGTGGACATGGCCAAGCCCTACAACGTCTATGGCGGCCTGCAGGACAACGGCACCCTGAAAGGCTCCAGCCGCACCGATTGGGAAGATGGACCGTCGTGGACACGCATTTTTGGTGGCGACGGCTTTCAGGTGCAGATCGACCATGACGACCAGCAGACCTATGTCGGCTACCAGTTCGGCAACTACGCCCGCCTCGGCGATGGCCCGCCGGCCACCATGCGGCCGCGCGCCGGTCTGCGCGAAGCACCGCTGCGCTACAACTGGATGACGCCGATTCTGCTGTCGCCGCACAATGCCGACATCGTCTATTTCGGCAGCAACAAACTGTTCCGCTCGCTGGACGAGGGCGACAGCTGGACCGCGATCAGTGATGACCTCAGCCGCAGCAGTCAGCGTGGTGATGTGCCGTTTGCCACCATCACCGTGATTGACGAGTCGCCGCAGCAGTTTGGTCTGCTCTGGGCCGGCACCGACGATGGACAATTGTGGCTCACCGAGGACGGTGGTCAGCAGTGGCGCGATGTCAGCGATGGTCTGCCCAGGGATCGCTGGATCACCCGTGTGGTGGCGTCGAAGCATCAGCGCGAACGCGCTTATGTCAGCCTCAACGGCTACCGCAACGACGACAGCACGGCATACCTCTATCGCAGCGATGACCTGGGCCGGCGCTGGCGCGACATCAGCGCCAACCTGCCGGCCGAGGCGATCAACGTGGTGCGTGAGGACCCTGTCAACGGCGACATTCTTTACGTCGGCACCGATCGCAGCGTGTATGTGTCGGTCGACGCTGGCGACAGCTGGCAGGCGCTCAACAGCGGTTTGCCGAATGTGCCGGTGCACGATCTGGTGGTGCATCCGCGCGAGCGCGAGCTGGTCGCCGGCACCCATGGCCGCAGCATCTGGATCGCCGATGTGCTGCCGCTGCAGGAGTTGAATGCTGCTGTGCGCGAGCAGGGTCTGCACGTGTTCCACATTGATGAGATCCAGTTCTCGCGGCGCTGGCAGAGCGAGCCCTCGCGCTGGTTCGGTCACCTGCAGGAACCGCCCGAGGCGGTGGTGCATTTCTGGACTGAATCCGACGGCGATGGCAGTTATGAGATCGTCGATGCGAACGATCGCGTGCTCAAGCGCGGCGAGCTGCAGGCCCGGCCTGGCATCAACCGGCTGGACATCGTCTTGCAGGCCGATGAACAACTCGCATTGAGTGCCGAGCAGGCGGCCAATGCCGATCAGGAAGACATCCAGCCGGCCGACCAGCCATACCAGCAGGCACGCAAATATGGCCATCCGCTTTATCTGCAGCCTGGCGAGTACACGGTTCGGGTGCAGCACGGTGATGCCCAGGCCAGCGGCAAGCTAACCGTGGCAGAACCCGACCCCTGGCCAAAGCGGGGCGATCCCGAGCCAGAGCTACGCGGTAGAAAATAACCCGGTTGTGGCCTGCATCGTGATCGCCAGCAAGGATGGATATGGGTGCTGTGCGCCGGATGCGCTGGGCTTATCCGGCATTACATCAAAATCGGCAAAAGATTCCATGCTGCAAAACAAACCTCAATGACCATTTTTTGGCTGGGTTTTTTCGCCTGCAAGCAGGCTCCTACGCGCTAACGGCAATTTGATGGTGTTTGTCTGCTGTCTGGCAGTATGCAACCAACGGCTCGGAATGTAGGAGATTGCTGGCAAGCGAACAGGGTGATTTTTGCTTGCGGCATGATTTTTGCTTCGCCTGCAAGCAGGCTCCTACGGCCTAACGGCAATTTGATGGTGTTTGTCTGCAGTCTGGCAGTGTGCAACCAACGGCTTGGAATGTAGGAGATTGCTTGCAAGCGAACAGGATGATTTTTGCTTGCGGTGTGATTTTTGCTTCGCCTGCAAGCAGGCTCCTGCGGGCTAACGGCAATTTGTTGGTGTGTGTCTGCAGTCTGGCAGTATGCAACCAACGGCTTGGAATGTAGGAGATTGCTTGCAAGCGAATAGGGTAATTGGATAGGTGGGAAGCCAACTTACCAGGCACATATACTAATACCTGCACAAGTATTGCCAATTCAGGCAGGCAAACCCTTATCCCTTCAATGCCAATCAAAACTGGCCTCCATGTCGATACAGTCATGGCGCGATTTTTTACCGAACTGCGTTATTGCCTGTACACGTTCAAAACCTATGGAGCCAAATACCATGAAAAAACAGATCTTTGCAATGTCCATGCTGGCTGTCGCCGGCTTTGCCGGTAACAGCCAAGCCGTGGATGGCGTGTTTGAAATCAGCCAGGCCTGTGTTTCATTTGGCTGTGTGCCAGGTGATAGCGGCGGTTTTCCCGTCACCATTACCGAGTCGGGCAGCTACCGGCTGACCTCGAATCTGAACACCACCAGCGCCAACACAACGCTGCTACAGGTCAATGCCGATGATGTAAGCATCGACCTCAACGGATTCAGCCTGACAGGCCCGGCTGTATGTTCCGGCAGTACGGTAAGCTGTACCAACACCGGCAGCGGTGAGGGTATTGATGCCAGCAACGACGATAACATCATCATCCGCAACGGTACCATTCGCGGCATGGGAGATGCTGGAATTCGTATAAGCAATAATGCCATCGTTGAAGATGTTGTCATTAACAGCAACGGTGGGCCGGGACTCTCTGGCGGTTCATTCACATCTGGTGGTGTGTTCAGACGCTTGTCGGTGAGCACAAATGGTGGCCAGGGTGTTGGCGCAGCATTCGGCAGCCACTATCTGATGGACAGTGTGGTGATCAATAACGGCGATTTTGGAGTGTTTGCCATCTTTTGTGGCAACGTGCTGATGGTCGGGAATGACAATGGCAACAGCTGTGTCGCGATAGCGCCGAATCAATGCCCCACTGCCGCTGATTGTGATTGAGGCAGTGCCATGCGTTATTTATTGCAAAATGACAAACACTGGCTCAATGGATGCTGCCCGCCAGTGTCCACTGCAAGAACTGGCGGTAACGCATTCAGACCATGCTGGCTGATTGGGTTGATGCTGTGTCTGCTCATGCTGCCAGTGACCCAGGCCCAGGTCACATCGCTGGTGATATCGCCGGACATCACTGCGGCCATGCCGCGGGATGTGGGTGGTGCCATCATCGCCTTTGATACGGTGCTGTTCGATGTTGATCCATCGACCGGCCTTGCCACAGGTGGCACGGTGCCATTGGCAGGTCCGCCATTCATAGCGGTTGATGTGGATGCCTACGATGGTCAGCTGGATGCATTTTCCGTTGACATTGCCAGTGAGGTGGAACCGGCAGGTTCCGGTTCAACGTTTTTTATGCGTCCCGGTGAGATTTATACCCGTAGCGGAACCCTGCTGTTTGATCCGGTTGCAGCCGGTTTGCCGGCCAATACCAATGTGGATGCCCTGTCCGTGGATCCTGCAACCGGTGATCTTGTCTTCTCCGTAGCGGAAACCATCGCCTCGCCACAGATATTGCCGTCCGATCTGTATCGCTGGGATGGCAGCAATTTAAGCCTGTTCTTCAATGGCTTCCGCGTACCCAGAGCATTGAACCTTGATGCTGCGCATGTGCTGGATGACAACACCATCCTGATGAGTTTCGATACGGCTGGCAGCATCGACACCGTGCGTTTTCTGGATGATGAATTGCTGCTGTACAACCCCTCTAGCGATGCCTTCTTTCTGAACACCATCACTACGCTGTTTGCATCTGACTGGTTTCCGGCTGATCTGGATGCCTTGTATGTCGTCGAGGGCCCAACCGGCTTCACCATCGGCGGCAGCGTCAGCGGGCTGGCCGGCAGCGGTCTGGTACTGCGTAACAACGGTGGTGATGACCTGCCCATCAGCGGCAACGGCAGCTTCACCTTCGCCACCCCGGTGCCCGATGGCGGCAGCTATAACGTCACCGTGGCCACACAGCCCAGTGGCCCGGCACAGAACTGCACTGTCAGCAACGGCTCCGGCACGGTCAGCGGCAGCAATGTGACCAATGTGCAGGTGAGTTGCGTCACCGGTGGACAGGTGCAGTTTGCCACTGCGGTGGCCGAAGTGATGGAGGATGCCGGACCGGTATCACTGACGATCAATCGTGTTGGTGGTAGCGATGGTGCGACCTCTTTCCGGGTGCAGACAGCCTCCGGCAGCGCCACCTCCGGCAGCGATTTCAATGCCGTCAATCAGCTGCTGAACTGGGGCGCTGGTGACAGCAGCAGCCGCACGGTGAACATCACCATCAACAATGATCCGACGGTGGAAGCCTTCAGTGAGGATTTTGTTGTGACCCTGTCCAGAGAATCCGGTTCGGCCACGCTGGGCGCGCCGGCTCAGGTCACAGTGACCATCTACGACAATGAATCGGTGATCTTTGCTGACGGGTTTGAAGGTGAACCATGATGCCTGAGCCATTAATCTGGCAAACAGGCAAGTATGCCGGATTCATCATTTCCCTATAACAATAAAATGTAAACAACACGAAAATACTGCACGTGCACCCGGCCTGTAACCCAGGCCGGGTTTTTTCTGTTCTGGCTGCTGCTGTGGCCCGGCGATCAGCTTGAGGTCAGAGCAAACTCAGACAGGTCGAAGGGTTCCGGCAGGCTGCATTGGCTGCGGGGCTGCGGGTTTTCCGTCGATGCCTGTGCGGTGGCCAGGTCGTCATGGTTCAATCCGGTTTTGGTCAACAGTGCCTGCAACGCCGTTTCATCCGAACTCGACTGGTAAACCTGAGCCAGTTTGATGGCTGCATCACGGGTAAACGTCGACTCAGGCCCCAATGCCTGCAGCAGACCATCGTATGCGGTTCGCAAGTGTTGCTCGGCAAGCTCCCACTGCTGCAGGCGGGCAGCGAGATGCCCTTGTGAGACCATGACACGCAGATATTGGGGGTGATGTTCACCCACGGTGGCGCGCATCAAATCCAGTGCTTCGGTATTGATCTGCAGCGCCTGTTGGCTGTCATCCAGTGCGAACAGCAGTTGTGCCTTGATGCTCAGAGCATAGGCCTGCATGTCGGTGGCCTGTTCACCGTGGCGGGCATAAATGGACAGCGTGTTGTTGATGTCTTCCAGTGCGGCGGTGTGATCGTCGAGCTTGCGCCGCATGGAGGCCAGATTGAGCAGGGCGTTGGCATACAGCAGGTTGTTTTCGCCAAACAGCTCCCGGTATCTGGCGACCGTTTGCTGGTAGATCGCCACCGCCTTGTCGTAGCATTTGAGATAGGCGAGATCGACCGCCAGAGCGGTTTCATCACGCAGGCTTTGCGTGTGCATCGCGCCAAACAGTTGGCGTGATTTCCGCGCAGCACGCAGACTCGCCGCTGCAGCCTGGCTGAAATCTCCAGCTGCCCGCTGAATACCGGCCTCGCGGGCGTCGGTTTGTGCCTGCTCGGGATGCATTTCGGGGTAGATCTGTGCATACCACTGTCTTGCCTCGGCCAGTGTTGTCAGCGCCTTGTCGGTGTCACCGAGCATGCCGTACTTCTCACTGAGATCTGCCAACAGGCTGCCCAGCAATGCCTTGCCGTTATCCAGTGCCAGTATGGCATCGCGATATTGCAGCGCCTGTTCCAGGCTGTCGGTTGCGGTTTCGTTGTCGCGCAGCTCGCTGTGGATGGATGCCAGTGTGCGCAAGGCCTGAACCGATGTGTCCGACACCTTATCGGCCAGCGGCACAAGTTCGGTCGCGGTCTCTGCATGCTCTAGTGCGGTCTGCAGCTGGCCCAGACGTTCGTACTGACCGGCGATAAGATTGTGCAGATCGGCACGCTGTTCGGGGCTGGCATCAGCGGGAAGTTCCGCGAGCAGGTTCTGATAAATGTTGAGCGCATCGGCGTGGTTGCCGAGATTGTTCTGCAACGATGCCAGTGTGCGCCTCAGTTCCTGCTGCAACAGTGGTTCGGTGGTGGTGCTCATGCGCAACTTTTCCTGCTGCTGGCGGAGCAGGTCGTTGACCAGCACCGGGTTTTGCTGGTTGGCGACAGGATCGGCCGCATCGAAGATGTCCAGCAGAAATGTCTGCACGGCCTGGGCGCGGCGGGCATTGGCATTGGCCAGCTCGGTCTGGCGGATGGAGACGGTCAGACCAGCCAGCAGGCTGATCATGACGGCACTGGCGGCAGCAGCGCCCAGCCGATGCCGGTACAGCCAGCGTGACAGCAGGTAGCTTTTTGCCGGGGTTCTGGCGCTGACCGGATAGTGCTGCAGATGATTGAGCAGATCCTGGCGCAATGGATCCACGGCGCGATAGCGCTGCTGCGGGTCGGCGGCCAACGCGCAGCGGCAGATGGCATCGAGGTCGCCGCGCAACTCGCCTGCGGGGAGCAGCGTGTGCTGGCGCTGGGAAGGCATGATGATGCTGGCATCCGGATCCTGCCCCAGCAGCAGTGCGGTGACCGTTCTGCCGTCGCGGATGCGAGCGCCGGTGAGCAGTTCATACAGCAAGGCACCCAGCCCGAACACGTCATTGCTGGTGCTCACTGGTTCACCGCGCAACTGCTCCGGGGCAGCGTATGCTGGGGTACAGCGCAGCAGCAGGCCGGTCTGGACGTCGGCATGGCTGTCCTGATGGTCCCGCTGGTGCTCCCGCAGCAGACTGGCTATGCCGAAATCCACCAGCTTGGGCTCACCGTCGCGATTCACCAGTACATTGGAGGGCTTGAGGTCGGCGTGCACCACCAGCTTGCTGTGTGCATAGCGCACCGCATCACAGACTTTGAGCAGCAGTTGCAACCGTTGTCGCCGGTCGAGTTTTTGCTCGGCGCACCATTGGTCGATGTGCACGCCATCGACGTATTCCATGACCAGATAAGGCCAGCCCTGCGTGCTGATGCCACCATCGATCAGCCGCGCGATGCCGGGATGCTCCAGCCTTGCCAGCAGCCGCAGTTCCTCGCGCAGCTGTTCACTTTCACTGTGTCGATAGGGCCCCGGCTGCAACAGTTTGATGGCGACGTGCTGCTCGTAGGCACCATCGGCGCGCTCACCATGGAACACTGCCGCCATGGCGCCGCGGGCGATGGCATCGCCAACCCGCCAGTGACCAAGCAATTGACCGCTGATCTGCGCCGGGATTTCGCCGGCGTCGGCATGCTGTGCGCCGATCAGGTCAGCGGCCATCTGATTCAGCGTCTGATCAAGCAGCCGGGTATCGCTGCTGTCATGGGCGGCGAGCAGTTTCTGCAGCCAGGTGCTGGTGGCCGCATCCAGCTCCAGGTCTGCCAGCTGTTGCTGTCGTTGCGCCGGGGTCAGCGTGGCAAACTGATCAAACAGTTTGCTGACTCTGTTCCAGCTGGCGGCATCAATCAGCATGCTGGGTGAGCCGCTCAGGACTGCATGGCGGTCTGTATGAATGCGCGGGCTCTGCTCCACTCGCGATTGGCGGTGCGCGGCGAGATGCCCAGACAGCGGGCAGATTCCGGCAGGGTCAGACCGGCAAAAAAGCGCAGTTCGACCAGGCGGGTCAGGCGCGGCTCCAACTGTTCCAGCTGTTGCAGAGCCTGATCCAGCGCCAGAATCGAGCTGCTGGTTTTGTTCAGCTCGCAGTCGTTGTTGAACAGCGGGCAATCGTCCACCCGCGTGCGCTTGGTGGCAGCACTGCGACGGGCATAGTCAACCAGCAGCTGGCGCATGGCCAGCGCGGCAGTGGCGAGATAGTGCTGCTCATCCTGCCATTGCATCGAGCTGTGTTTCAGCTTCAGCCAGGCTTCGTTGACCACCACCGTGGTGTTCATGGTGTCAGAAGGGTTGCGACGACGCTCCCGCCGGGCGATATGGCGCAGCGTACTATACAGTTCGGGAAACTGCTCCAGCATGTCCCTGTTGTCGGCCGGGATGGATGCGGCCAATCGCACTGCAGTTGCCATTGTTGTTTGCCTGCGATGATTCTGACTCTTGCTGGAAGTATAGCCTGATTGTTCCTGCAATCAACAGCTTGCTGTCCTACATCGCTGCGCTGGTTTGTAGGAAATTGCAGTGCTGTGGCCATGCGAGGCTACAGCAGTCCCTGCCGGCGCAGAAATTCGCTCGCCACGGCGGCGGCCGATTGCTGCTGTTGATCCACGGCCCGATTCATCGCCTGCATGGTTGTGGTGTCGATACGGCCAGCCAGGCGCTGCAGCACTTCGGCAAGCTGCGGATGTTGTCGCAGCAGTTCGGCGCGGATCACCGGGGCGGCGTCATAGGGCGGGAAAAAGCCCAGATCATCGCGCAGCATGCGCAGTCTGAAGGTGGGGATGCGGCCATCGGTGGAGTTGCCGGCAGCGACATCTATGCGACCTTCACGCAAGGCCTGGTAAAGCAGTCCCAGGTCCATCTCGGCGGTGTCGGCAAAGCGCAGTCCGTAGGCCTGTTGCAGCGCCGGATAACCGTCACTGCGCTCATGAAACTCGGCGGCGAAACCCATCACCAGCTGCGGCGCGATGGCGGCCAGATCGCTGATGGTGGTCAGCTTGTGCTGCGCCGCCAGTTCCTCGGTAACCAGGATGGCATAGGTGTTCTCGTAGCCGAACGGTGCCAGCCAGTGCAGTTGAAACCGCTGCGCATAGGCCTGTTGCACCTGCGCGAAAGTGCTGGCTGAATCCAGCGTCTGTTGTTGTTCCAGGATCACCCGCCAGGCGGTGCCGGTGTATTCGGCGTACAGATCCACCTCGTCGTTGCGCAGTGCGTTGTGAATGACATTGACGCTGCCCAGGTTCAGCTTGAGCTCGACCTTCAGGTCGGTGTGTGCCTCCAGCAGCTGCGCCATGATTTCTGCCAGCACATACTGCTCGGTGTAATTCTTGCTTGCCACGCGAATGCTGTCGCCGTCATCGCGCTGGCTGTGCCACAACACCAGGCTGCCCAGCAGCAGCGATCCGACAGCAACGCTGGCAATGAGCAGCCTGCCTGTCGATGGCAACCGCACCGGCATGGCGGCGGCAGCGGCTCGCCGTTGGCGCAGATGATGTTCCAGCGCGTGCAACATACGATCCAGCAGCAATGCCAGCAGCGCCGCCGGCACCGCACCCAGCAGCACCAGTGCATTGTTGTTGACGGCCAGGCCGCGCACGATGAAATCGCCCAGCCCGCCAGCACCGATGAAGGCAGCCAGCGTGGCCACACCGACGCTGATCACCGCCGCCGTGCGAATGCCGGCCATGATGGTCGGCAACGCCAGCGGCAACTCCACCTGCCACAGGCGCTGGCGATCGGTGAACCCCAGCGCCGCACAGGCCTCGATGATGTCTGCTGGCAGACCGTCGATGCCGGTCAGGGTGTTGCGCATGATCGGCAGCAGCGCATACAGCGTTAGCGCAATCAGCGCCGGCAGCATGCCGATGCCGAACAGCGGCAGCAGAAACGCCAGCATGGCCAGGCTGGGGATGGTCTGCACGGCATTGACCATGGCCATGACCGGCCCCTGCCAGGCGCGCCGGCGACTCAGCACAATGCCCAGTCCCAGACCGATGACAATGGCCACTGTGGTGGAAATGCCTGTGAGCAGGGCATGCTGCAGCAGTTTCTGCCCCAGTTCGGGCCAGCGCCCGGCCATGAATGACAGCAAGCCGTTCATGTCTGCTGCAGGTGTTTGAGCGCCTGCAGCGGTTTGCTGAACAGCAGCTCGACAAACTCGCTGGCCGGCTGATTGATCAGCTCACTGGCCGTGCCGATCTGTTCGATGCGCCCGGCATGCATGACGACGATGCGATCGGCCAGACGCACCGCCTCGAAAATGTCGTGGGTGACAAACACGATGGTCTTGTGCAGACGCCGATGCAGATCCAGCAGCATGCTTTGCAACTCGTCGCGGGTGATCGCATCGAGCGCGCCGAACGGCTCATCCATGAGCAGCAGGCTGGCACCGGTGGCCAGTGCCCGGGCCACGCCCACGCGTTGCTGCTGGCCGCCGGACAACGCCTGCGGCAGGCGGTCGGCATACTGATCGGGATCAAGGTTGACGCTGTGCAGCAGTGCTCTGGCCTGTTGCAGTGCCTGTGCCGGATCATCACCACGCAGACGTGGCACGGTGGTCACGTTGTCGATGATGTTCAGATGCGGCAACAGACCGATGCCCTGAAACACATAGCCGATGCTGCGGCGCAGCGCCACCGGATCGTGCGCCTGCAGCGGCTTGCCCTGCAGCAGGATCTGACCGCTGTCCGGCTCCAGCAGACGGTTGATCAGTTTCAGCAGTGTGCTCTTGCCGGAACCCGACGAGCCCAACAGCACCAGCAGCTCGCCGGCGGCGATCTCCAGTGACAGCGGGGCCAGTGCGTCGAATTGACGCTGATAGCTTTTGCTGACCTGCTGCAGTGAAATCATCACGAATCGCTTGCCGCATCCTGTTCCGCACTGGCCAGCATATCCAGCTGTGCATACAGCTCGCTGACGCGTTGCTGCAGCGACTCTGCGCTCTGGCCTGCGGCTGGCAGCGGTGCACCGAAGCGCAAGCGTACCTCGCGCAGAAGCCCCTGTCGCTGGCGGTTGAGCCGGGTCTGCTGGCGCGACATGCTGAAACGGCTGCCCCACAAGCCATGCAGTGCGGCCGGAATCACCGGCACCGGGTTGCGGCTGAGAATCTGTTCCACCCCGCGTTTGAACGGCTGCATGCTGCCATCGCGGGTGAGTTGGCCTTCGGGGAAGATCATCACCAGTTCGCCAGCGGCCAGATAGCGGTCGATGCTGGCATGGGCCTGCTCCAGCACGGCCGGATCGCGCTCACCACTGGCAATGGGAATGGCACCAGCGCTGCGGAACAGCCAGTTCAGCAGTGGCTGCCGCCAGATGCGATGGTGCATGACAAAGCGCAGCGGACGTCGCGTGGCGCCGGCCAGAATCGGTGCATCCATGTAGCTGATGTGATTGCAGATCAGCAGTGCCGGACCGGTGGTCGGGATGTGCTCGTGGCCATCCACGCGCAGGCGATAAAACGTGTGCGTGCCCAGCCAGGCGAGGAAACGCAGAAAAAACTCCGGCACCAGCAGGTAAATGTAGACGGCGATCACCGCATTGAAGACGCCGGTGAGCAGAAACAGATCGGGAATGCTGTAGCCCACACCCAGCAGCCAGATGGCCATGACCGAGGCCAGCACCATGAAGGCGGCATTAAGGATGCTGTTGGCGGCCATGATGCGCGCACGCCGGTTGGGCGGGCTGCGATGCTGGATCACGGCAAACAGCGGCACGGTAAAAAAGCCGCCGAATATGCCCAGCATGACCATGTCGAACAGAATGCGCCACACCGCCGGTGTGCTGAGAAACTGTCCCAGCAGCACACCATCGCCCAGCGGCATGGACGGGCTGGCGAAGTACAGATCGACAGCAAACAGGGTCATGCCGATGGAGCCCAGCGGCACCAGGCCGATCTCGATCTCGTCGCCGGACAGCTTGTGACACAACAGCGAGCCGCTGCTGATGCCGATGATGAAGGTGAGCAGCAGTCCGGCGGTGATCTCGGCCGCGCCACCCAGCACGTTGATGGTGTAGCTGGGAATCTGCACCAGCACGATGGCACCGAAAAACCAGAACCAGGACAGCCCCAGCACGCTGTTGAGCAGGGTGCGCTGGCTGGCCAGATTGCGCAGAATGCGCCAGCTCTCGCTGAGCGGATTCCAGTTGATGGTCAGCCCGCTGTCGCAGGCCGGCAGGGTGGGAATATAACGGCTGGAGAGGTAGCCGGTGAGTGCCACCGCCAGACACAGCACGGTGATGATCTGCGTGCCGGTTTGCGGGATGGCAATGAAATAGGCACCCAGCGCGGTGCCCAGCAGAATGGCGACAAAGGTGCCGGCTTCGACCAGGCCGTTGCCGGCCACCAGCTCCTCAACTTTCAGCACCTGCGGCAGCAGGCTGTATTTGATCGGCGAAAACAGTGTGCTCTGCAGGCCGAGCAGAAACAGCACCGCCAGCAGTATCGACATGCTCTGCAGCCAGAAGCCCAGTGCCGCCAGCAGCATGATCAGCACTTCCAGCAGCTTGATAAAGCGGATCTGCCGCGAGCGCTCGTACTTGTCGGCGAACTGGCCCACCATGGCCGAAAACAGAAAGAACGGCAGAATGAACAAACCGGCACTGAGGTTGATCAGCTGATCGCTGTTCATCCCGGCCAGTTGGCTGCCCTGAAAGGCAATCAGCACCGCCAGCGCATTCTTGAAGATGTTGTCGTTGAGCGCACCACCGGACTGGGTGATGAAAAACGGCAGGAAACGCCGCGTCTTCAGCAGGGCGAATTGGGATGTGCCTGACATGGGTAAGCCCAGCGGTTGGTCAGAGGTTAGTCTAGCAGCGTGACCTCAGTAGATATACTGCAAACCATGGCTTGCCGGATGCGCGATGCTTATCCGGCCTACAAGCAAAGGCAGCTCACGGTAGGCCGGATAAGCGCAGCGCATCCGGCATGAAACCGGGAAATACGAAAGACGAGAGTCTTATGCGCCTGCAGCCGGCAAAAACTTCAGCGCAACGCCATTGTTGCACCAGCGCTGGCCGGTCGGCGGCGGGCCATCGTCAAACACATGGCCCTGATGACCGCCGCAGCGGATGCAATGGTACTCCGTGCGCGGCAGGAACAGTTTGAAGTCGCGCTTGGTGTCAATGTGGCCGGCAATCGTGGTGGTGAAGCTGGGCCAGCCGGTGCCGCTGTCAAACTTCATCGCCGAGGTGAACAGCGGCAGATCGCAGCCGGCGCAGACAAACAGACCGCGCCGGTGTTCATGCAGCAGCGGACTGGTGGTGGCGCGTTCGGTGCCTTCCTTGCGCAACACCCTGTAGGCATCGCCATGCAGGCGTTCGCGCCATTGTGCGTCGTCCAGATCCAGCTTGTCGTCGGCGGCGGGGAATTCGGCATCAGCCGGTGCAAACTCGCGCCAGTCGCTGTCCTGGTCGCTGCGGGGTTGTTGTGACATGCCTGGATCTCCACCATGCTGGTTGACTTCGGTGCTCATGTTCTCCTGACCCCGATCCTGGGCCCGCAACAGTATACCCGAGCCGGCCAGCAATCCCAGCCCGGCGCTGGTCTGGAGCAGTCTTCTGCGCAGTTTGTTCATCTTCAGTGTCCCTCTGTGCTTGGGTTGGCGTCTCATCTGTCTGATGCCATTGTACGAACGTGGTTCATTGTCAGATGTCAGCCAACAGCAGGAACCATCAGGAAACCCAGGTTGTCGATACGCGGAAGTATGCATCGCAGATAGACAACGCCTCGCAGCCATAAACGATAACAACATTGATAGGCTGCATGGCGTTGCCAGCTGACATGTGATTCAGTTTTTTTATCGTCTGTCTAGAGAGCGCCAAGATCATGAAATCATCCCCATTGCGCTACACATTGGTCTACACCGTTTTATTGCTGCTGCTGTTGCTGTTATGGTGGCTCGGAGGCGATCAGCTCGGTGCCAATGATGGCGGAGAACTCCATGCCAGCAGCCTGCAAGAGGAACCCATGAACCCAATCAGCGAACAATCCACCGATGCTTCTGCCAACAGCAGCGAGGGCGACAACAGTCAGACCGCCGAGCGGGCCAACGATCAGGGCGGTGTCGCCCATGCCGTCTTTGCCGGCGGCTGTTTCTGGTGCATGGAACCGCCCTACGACAAGCTGGACGGTGTGCTCGAAACGATCTCCGGCTATGCCGGTGGCCACACCGAAAACCCCAGCTACCAGGACGTGGTGGCAGGCGGCACCGGCCACGCCGAAGTGGTCAAGGTGGTGTACGACCCGGCCCGCATCAGCTATGCCGAATTGCTGGATGTGTTCTGGAAAAACATCGACCCGACCACCCGAGACCGCCAGTTCTGCGATGTCGGCGACCAGTACCGCACCGCCATTTTCTATGCGGATGACCAGCAGAAGCAGCAGGCCGAGGCCTCGCTGGCCCGTCTCAGCGCCACCACCGATCTGCCCGCGCCGATCGTCACCGCCATCGAACCGCTGCAGGCCTTCTACCCGGCCGAGGATTACCATCAGGACTACTACCGCAAAAACCCGCTGCGCTACAAGATGTATCGCTCCGGCTGTGGCCGTGATGCCCGTCTGCGCCAGCTTTGGGGCAAGGAATAAACGGGCAGTAATTTGTTTCTGCAGCGGGGGCGGTCAAGTTAAAGTCAGGCTGATCGATGTCTGGGCAGCGCTAACGTGGCGGAGTTTTCCGAGCGAACAGCCGGATGGGACAATGGTCGGTGGCACCAGCACGGTGCTATTCAAGCTGGCCTATAATGCTGGCTGATCTGCCAGCAATGTTGCCTCAACCCATGTCGTGCAAGAGCCATCTAATCCAGGCATCATGTCTGCCCTGAATCACCCCACCGTGATCGTGTTCTGCAAGCGGCCGCATGCCGGCACTGGCAAGCAGCGCCTGGCTGCGGGCATTGGTGTTGCGCCGGCACAGTCTATCGCCGAGGCTTTGCTGGACTGTGCGCTGGAGGATGTACGTGACTGGCCGGGTCAGGTGGTGATTGCACCGGCCAGTGCGGACGATCGTGACTGGGCGCAGTCGCTGCATGCGACCGCTGAGATCATGGTGCAGACCGCTGGCAATCTGGGGCAGCGTTTGCAGCATATTGATGAGTGCCTGTTGCGGCAGGGCTGTGCACAACGCATCTTCATCGGCACCGATGCGCCACTGCTGTCGGCGCAGACCCTGCGGGAGGCGGCGACTGCGCTGCAGCACAACGATGTGGTACTGCAACCGGCGCTGGATGGCGGTGTCACACTGATGGCGACCGGGCCGGCCTGGCCCGGCTTGAGTGATCTGCCCTGGTCGCAGTCCGGACTGGGAGTGGCCTTGCAAGCAAGCTGTCTGGTCGCCGGTCACAGTGTCTCGCTATTGCCCGCCGGCATGGACATCGACGTGCTGGAAGATCTGCAGCCGGTGCAGGCTGAACTGCAGCATGACCCCAGACCGGCGCGCCGACAATTGCGCAAGGTCATTGCTGCGGTGTTGGCGAATGCCGCCGTGTCGATGGAATCCACCGCCTGACCAGGAGCTTGGCATGTTCAAATCCCGAAAACTCTGGCTGCTGCTGGCAGCGGTCTGTCTGTTGCTGCTGGCGATCTGGCAGTTGCCGGTGGCGAACTGGCTGCAGCTTGCCATAAGCTGGATCGAGACGCATCCCGGCTGGTCCTGGTTTGCCTTCATTGCGCTGTACATCGTTGTCGGTGTGCTGCTGGTACCGGCCAGTCTGCTGACACTGGCAGCCGGTGCGTTGTTTGGTCTGCTGCAAGGGGTGATCATGGTGTCGCTGGCCAGCGTGCTGGCGGCGGTGGTGGCGTTTGTCATCGGTCGTGGCTTTGCCCGCCGTCATGCGCAGCGACTGGTTGCGCAGATGCCCAGGTTCCAGGCGCTGGACAAGGCCATTGGCGAACGCGGGTTTCTGGTGGTGCTGTTGACTCGCCTGTCGCCGGTGTTTCCGTTTGGCCTGCAGAATTATGCCTACAGCGTGACGGCGGTGAGCTTGCGAGACTATACGCTGGCGTCGTGGCTGGGCATGATTCCCGGTACCATCATGTACGTGTATTTTGGCTCGGTGGCACGCAGCCTCGCGGCCATTTTCAGTGGCGAGGTGGAGGCCGGCAGCGCCGGGCGGATCTTTTTTGTGGTCGGCCTGATTGCCACCGTGGTGGTAACGGTGGTGGTCACCCGCATGGCCACCAGGATTCTCAAACAGGACATTCTGCATGAACCAGAGCAGCAAACAGCCCCACAGCAAAACCATGAATGACATGCCAAAAGACTACGCCGGAGCCGGATTTGATGCCCACTGGCGTGCGCTGGTGGCGCCGGATGACCATCAGAACCCGACACCGCAGGACAATTACAATCTGATCGTGATCGGGGCCGGGCCGGCCGGCTTGATCACCTCAATCGCGGCTGCCGGGCTGGGTGCCAAAGTGGCGCTGATCGAACGTCACGCCATGGGCGGCGACTGCCTGAATGTCGGCTGTGTGCCCTCCAAGGCGGTGCTGGCGGCTGCGCGCCGGTTTCAGGGACAGCCGGATGCTTTCCAGCGCAGCATGGCCTGGCTGCGTGAAGTGCGCGCTGGCATTGCCGAGCACGATTCGGTGCAGCGCTACAGCGAGCAGGGCGTGGATGTGTTTCTCGGTCAGGCCGCGTTCAATGCCGACGGCACGGTGCAGGTCGGCGACGTGACACTGCGCGCCAGCAAGACCGTGATCACCACCGGTTCACGCGCCGCCATGCCACCGATTCCCGGGCTGGACGAGGTGCCGGCACTGACCAACGAGCAGGTGTTTGATCTGGTCGAACAGCCGCGCGAACTGCTCATCATCGGAGCCGGCGCGATCGGATGTGAGCTGTCGCAGGCGTTTGCCCGGCTCGGCAGCAAGGTGCGGCTGCTGGAGATTGCGCCGCGCATTCTGGCCGGGGAGGAGCCAGAGGCCAGCGCGGTGCTGCAGCAGGCCATGGATGAACTGGGCGTGGCGGTATCATGCGAGGTGCAGATCGAGCGGGTCAGCCATGCCGATGGTGTGTTCACGGTGTATTGCAAGAGCGGTGAGCAGTATCAGGCCGACCAGTTGCTGGTGGCTGCCGGCCGGCAACCCAATCTGGACGGGCTGCAGCTTGATGCAGTCGGCGTCAAACACGATCGGCGCGGCATTGACGTGGACGACAAGCTGCGCACCAGCCAGCGCAACATCTTTGCCGCCGGCGATGTGTGTTCGGCACTCAAGCTGACCCATTTTGCCGATGCCCAGGCACGCATCGTCATTGCCAATGCGCTGTTTCTGCCCACCGCCAAACGTTCCGCGGCCATGGTGCCGCGCTGCACCTACACCGATCCGGAAGTGGCTCACGTGGGGCTGACCAGTGCCGAGGCCGAGCAGCAGGGGCTGGCGGTGAAAAGCTGGCGGGTGGACTGGCAGGACATGGATCGCGCCCGAGCCGAGGGCGATACCCGCGGTTATGTCGAGGTACTGACGAAACCCGGCGACGACAAGATACTGGGTGCCACCATCGTCGGTGCGCATGCCGGTGATCTGCTGGCACCGTTGCTGATCATGCAGGCCAACGGTCTGGGGCTTGCTGCCGCCGACAAGGCCATGCTGCCATACCCCACCCGTGGCGAGTATCTGCGCCGGCTGTCCGATCAGGTCCGGCGTCAGAAGCTGACCCCCGGCGTGGCCAAATGGATGCGACGCTGGCTGGCCTGGCGGCGCTGAGCATTGCAGGACATTGCCGTCAGCCTGATCATCCCGGTCTGGCGCGACAGCGTGGCGCTGGCGGCGCTGCTGCAGCAGCTCAGCGTCTTGCCGTGGTCGCTGGCTGAGGTGATCGTTGTCGATGGCGAACACAACTTGCACAACGAACAGCTTTGTCGGCATTATCGCGCGCGTTATCTGGTCAGTGAACGCGGTCGCGGCCGGCAACTGAACACGGCAGCCAGGCAGGCCAGCGGCAACTGGTTGTGGTTTGTGCATGCCGACAGCGTGCTGCTGCCGCAGGCGCTGCCAAATCTGCAGCAGGTGGCAAGCGGGTCTGCCCGCGCCGGTTATTTTCGCTTTCGCTTCCAGCCGCCACATCGCTACTGGCACCGCTGGCTGGAAGCCGCCATTGCCTTGCGCGTTTGCCTCAGCATGATGGTGTACGGCGATCAGGCGCTGTTTGTGCAGCGGACGGCATTTCACCAGGCTGGCGGCTTTGCCGAGCAGCCGCTGTTTGAAGAGGTTGCGCTGGTGCAGGCGTTGCGCGCCAGCGGTGGTTTGCGCTGTGCCGGTGATGGCGTGCTGGTGGCCACCCGCCGCTGGGACAGCGACGGCTGGCTCAGAAGAACGTTGAGCAACCGCATGCTGGCCACAGCCCACCTGCTGGGGATTTCGGCAGCCACACTGCATCGCTGGTACACTTCTGGCCGAGCATGCAAGGAACAAGCGAATGAATGAGTATTTCCGTGGCTTACTGCTGCTGGGGACAGCGCTGTTGCTGGGCCTGGCAAGCAGCCACAGCACTGCCCAGATTGCGGCTGTCGATGCAGACTTTGACCACCAGCACAGCGCCTTGAATGCTGTGCTGGTGCAACACGTATCGCCTGCCGGACTGGTGGATTATGCTGCGTTGCAGGCGGCGCCGGATATGCTGGGTGATTATCTGCAGCAACTGGCTGCAGTGGATGCTGACGTGTTGGCGGCGCAGGACGAGGCGGTGCAGATCGCCTTCTGGATCAACGCCTACAACGCGCTGACCTTGCAACTGATCATCGATCATTACCCGATTCCTGCGGGCGGTGCCTTCGGTGGCCTGTTCGGTGGCGAGCAGAGCATCACCAACATCGATGGGGCCTGGGATGAGCTGCGCTGGACGGTAGCAGGTAAGCTTCGCACACTGGATGACATCGAGCACAAAATTCTGCGGCAGCAGTTTGCCGAGCCACGCATCCATTTTGCCATCGTCTGCGCCTCGCTGAGCTGCCCGGATCTGCGCGGGGAAGCCTACACTGGCGCGCGCCTGGCGCGACAACTGCAGGAACAGACGCTGCGATTTCTGAACAACCCGAACAAGGGACTGAGCATCGAGCGTGGTCGCGACCGGGTCAGCGTGTCGGCGATCTTCGACTGGTTCGATGAGGACTTTGACTGTGTGGGTGAGCCGCTGCAGATCGCTGCCAGGCTTTCGGCCAAGCGGGATTCACTGGTGTGCTTTATTGCCAGCCAGCTGTTGCCATCGGATCCACGCCGCGAATATCTGCTGCAGGAAGACTACAGTTTGCGCTTTCTGGATTACGACTGGAGTCTGAACCAGCAGACACCCGATTAATACGGCAACGAGATACCTACGGTACTCGTTGCACGGCATTTGTGGCTCATGTTCGCGAATGCTTTCACTTCGTGGTTCCAGCCGTGCTGGCCGGGCGTTAATCCGGAATATTTAAAATTAGTATGCCGGGTTAATGGCTGGCCTGTGCATCCAGGCTGCTAGCGTTCAGCACTCGATCACGTTGACCGCCAGGCCACCGCGCGAGGTCTCCTTGTACTTGGTTTTCATGTCGGCACCGGTATCGCGCATGGTCTTGATGACGCGATCCAGTGACACCCGGTGTTTGCCATCGCCACGCATGGCCATGCGGCTGGCGTTGATCGCCTTCACCGCGCCCATGGCGTTGCGCTCGATGCAGGGAATCTGCACCAGGCCGCCAACCGGGTCACAGGTCAGCCCCAGGTTGTGTTCCATGCCGATTTCGGCGGCATTCTCGATCTGCTCCAGGCGACCGCCCAGTGCCGCTGTCAGACCGCCGGCGGCCATCGAGCAGGCCACGCCAACCTCGCCCTGACAGCCGACTTCGGCCCCGGATATCGACGCGTTTTCCTTGTACAGGATGCCGATTGCACCGGCGGTGAGCAGAAAGTTGAGTATGCCGTCCTCATTGCTGCCGGGAATGAAATGCTTGTAGTAGAGAATCACCGCCGGGACGATGCCGGCGGCACCGTTGGTCGGGGCGGTGACCACGCGACCGCCAGCGGCGTTTTCCTCGTTGACCGCCAGCGCAAACAGATTGACCCAGTCGAGTATGTCCAGCGCATCGTCGTGCAGCAGGGCCGGTTCGCGCCCGAGTTGCTCAAACAGCGCCGGAGCACGACGTTTGACCTGCAACGGCCCGGGCAGCGTGCCGGGACTGTGGCAACCGCGATCCACGCAGGCACGCATGGCTTCCCAGATGCGCAGCAGGCCGGCGCGGATCTCGTCTTCACTGCGCCAGGCCAGTTCGTTGGCCAGCATCAGTTCGGCAATGCTGAGCTGATGCTGCCGACACAGCGCCAGCAGTTCGTCACCACTGCCAAACGGGTAAGTCACCGCAGTGGTGTCGCTGACGATGTGGTCTTCGGCGGCCTCATCGCGGTTGACCACGAAGCCACCGCCGACAGAATAGTAATCACGGCTGAGCAACTCGGAACCCTGCTCATCATGTGCGGTAAAGCGCATGCCGTTGGAATGGTAGGGCAGGGTCTGGCGTTTGTGAAACACCAGATCCTTCTGCACCGAGAAATCGATGCGCTGCTGATCCAGCAGCATGAGCTGCCCCTGCTGTTCAATCTGCTGGCTGCGCTGTGGAATCAGATCCGGATCAACCCGGTCCGGCAATTGCCCCTCCAGCCCCAGCAGCACCGCCTTGTCAGTGCCGTGCCCGCGCCCGGTGTGACCCAGGGAACCGAACAACTCTACGCGCACCCGGCGCGTGGCAGCGAGCACGTCATGCTGCTGCAGACGGGTGGCGAACAGTGCCGCCGCACGCATCGGGCCCACCGTGTGTGAACTGGATGGCCCGATGCCGATTTTGAACAGATCGAAAATGCTGATGGTCATGCAGACATTGTAATCTGCACTGCGAGCGATTGTTTTAATTCTCGAAACTGTCGCGCTGAAAGACCTCGGGAAGCTGGTAGCTGAGCGCATGCAGGCGATTCGCTGCCGGGGAGTCGATGACCTGACGATGGCCATTCGGCCAGATGATTTCGATGGACTCAGCCTGATAAGCACCGAGGCCGAAATGTGCAATCAGACTGCTGCCGGAGCCGATGCTGTCGCCGGAGTGGATGACCCGTAGCAACTGCTCGCCGTCGCTGCGCTGCAGCAGGATGCGGCTGCCCAGCGCATCCATGCCCAGTGTCGGATTGCCAAGCAGACGCAGCTGCAACCAGTTGTTCTGGCTGGCGGTGGCATTCGTGTACAGGTGGTAGCGGTCGTTGTAATCGCCGACCAGCAGATCGATGCCGCCGTCCAGATTCACATCGGCCCAGGCAGCGCCGATGCTCTGGAATGGATCGCTGGCGCCACTGCCGCTGCTGACATCGGCAAAACTGCCATCACCCAGATTGCCGAACACCCGATCACTGGCACCGAAGGTGGCAAAGGTGGCGAGGAACAGATCTTCCCAGCCGTCGTTGTCGAAATCCTGAAACACCGACCCCCAGCCGACCGCGTTGTAGTTGATGCCTGCGGCGGTGGAGACTTCAATGAAATTCGCCATGCCCTGGGCCACCTGGCTCTGCAGCAGGACCTGCTCGCCATGTCCGGAGATGAACAGGTCGAGATCGCCATCGTGGTCATAATCGGCCCAGCTGATGCCCATGCCGTCGACCGGGCGCTCTGCGCCGCTGGCGGTTGACACATCGGTGAAGCACCAGCCGTCACAGCCGGGGCCATCATTGCGATAGAGCAGATTGCCCTGTTCCTTGTCGTTGGCGAACAGCAGATCAGCACGGCCATCGTTGTTGAAATCAATGATGGTCACGGCAAAAGTGAGTCGTCGCAGCGGCGCGAGATCGCCCAGCAGGTGGGTGACATCGCTGAAGCCGCCATTGCGGTTGCTGTCAAAGCCATTGTTGAAGTACAGGCGGTTGTGATGGATGGGGTGCTCTGGATCCGGCTGCTCACTGTCCGGCAGCGGAAAACCGGCCACAGCAAGATCCGGCCAGCCGTCTGCATTCAGATCGCCCCAGGCGGCAGATTCACCACGTCCCGCCCAGTTGACACCGGCAGCAGCACCGATCTCGGTAAAGCCCGTACCGTCGTCGTTGCGATACAGTCGATCCTCGCCGTAGCAGGCGACAAACAGATCGGTATCGCCATCGTTGTCATAATCGGCAAAGGCGATGCCGCCGCTGCGATCAGTGCTTGCCATGGCCTGCTGAAAGCCTGGTGCCGGAAGCAGGCTGCCGGCGACATTCAAATAGACGTGATCCGGCCCATTGGATGAAGTCACCACCAGGTCCGGCCAGTCATCGTTGTTGAGATCGGCAAAGCCCTGGCCGGTGATCATGTAATTGCCGCTGTGCAGCAGCGGCGGGTCTATGGTCTGTTCCACAAACTGGATCTGCTGGCCCCAGCCGAATCGGGTGGTCAGCAACAGCAGACACACCATGCCGGCAAGTCGTTGTGGACAGTTCATTCAAACCCATCCCGTTGCAGCAGTTCAGCGTAAAACAGACGGTGGCGTGAGTTGGCGCTCAATTGATGGCTGTCCTCGCGCCCGTCAGGCCAGCGGATGCGAACGCTGACCTGGCTGGCATCGCCCACACCGAAATGCTGGATGAGGCTGCTGTTGCCGCCACGCGCCTGGCCACTGGCCACTTCACGCTGTTGCAGGTGGCCCTGGCCGTCGCTGACGGTAATGCGGCTGCCGATGGCATCGCGATTGATGTTGCTGGCGGCACCATCAAGCCGCAGTTCGATCCAGTTGCCAGGCTCGACGCTGACATTGCGGTACAGGCGATAATCAACATTGTTGTTGCAGACCACCAGATCCTGGCGACCGTCGCCATCATAGTCCCACTGGGCCGCGCCGTGGGTGCGCTCGGCATTGCTGGCATTGCTGGCCTCGGCGACGTCTGCAAACCACAGACTGTCTGCGGTGCTGTCATTGCGGTAGACACGGTCGGTGTTGTACGGATAATCAATGTTGCCGGTGGCCAGGTAGGCGTCCAGTCTCGCGTCGTTGTTGAAGTCGGCAAAATGTGTGGCCCAGCCGACGGCATAAAAGTTGAGACCGGCGGCCGTGCTGATCTCGGTGAATGCCAGACTACCCTGATCCAGATCGTTGCGCAGCAGCACCTGCTCGCCGATGCTGGAGAAGTACAGGTCCAGATCGCCGTCGTGATCGATGTCGCCAGCGGCGATGCCCATGCCAAACACCGGTCGATCGGCACCGTTGCTGCCCGCCACATCGGTCAGGCACCAGCCGCCACAGCCGGGGCCGTCATTGCGCCACAGGCTGTTGCCATCCAGTTTGTCGTTGACCACGTACAGATCCTGGTCGCCGTCGTTGTCGATGTCGAAAAACTGGGCAGCCAGCGCGGTGCGTGCACGGGTGGCGGCATCCAGCAGGTGGCCGATGTTCAGATAGCTGCCGTCGGGTTGGCTCAGCCACAACTGATCGAGGTTGTCGGGATCGTTCAAGTCAGGCGTACTGCTGGACGGATAGGCACCGACAAAAAGATCAAGCTGGCCGTCCTGATTGAGGTCGGCCCAGGCCACGGCTTCGGAATTGCCGCCATGATTGACCTGCAGCTCAGCGGTGACTTCGCTAAAGCCTGTGCCCTGATCATTGCGGAACAGGTGATTGTCTTCATTGCAGGCCAGGTACAGATCCGGCCAGCCATCGTTGTTGTAATCAGCCGCCGCAGCCGCTCCGCAGCGGCTCACCGGCGGGTTCAGCTGTGCAGACAATGGTGATTCACTGAATGTCCCGGGTGCCGATTGCAGAAACAGCAGATTGGGGAAGAAATACCCGGTGAGCAGGATGTCCTCGCGACCGTCACGATCGAAGTCGGCCATCGCCTGACCGCAGCTGGGCTTGTTGGTAAAGTGCTCGGCAAGCATACCGGTCGCACTGGTGACATCGGCAAATTCCATGGCCACAGTGACACCACACCAGTTCAGCACCAGTGAAAAAACCGTCGTTGTTATGCCTGCCTGGCGTTTGAAGCCCGGCCTTGCCTGGCCTGACCTGCGAACAATGCTCAATGCGCTGACTGACTCTGTGGTGATTGTTGTTGCAAAGGTGTATGCGATGAGATGAACATTTTGTGAATGAATATAGGCCAGTTGCGGCTGTTTGGCAAATCATTGCGGTCATCACTGCTTGTCCTAGCCCGCACTATTCATGAAACCGACTACTGCGATGCCGCCAATACCCGCATCTGCGGCGTTTCGCTCGGTCACGAATCCTCAACGTACTGTCAAGTACGCCTGCGGTTCGTTCGGTCGTGAAACACCACAGCTACAGGCACTGGCAGCAT
>JAHJQV010000062.1 GCA_018819105.1 Gammaproteobacteria bacterium | reverse complement strand
CACCCTTGAGCGCTTCAAGGCCGATCTTTGCCTTGAAAGCCGGGGGGTAGGACTTGCGTCTCTTTGTCTCACTCATTCTTCTGCTCCTCAAACCTCGGAACGTAGCTTAAACTACTGTCCAGAATCTGGGGTCCACTTTAGACGAAATGGTTGTACTCCTTTCAGGTCGGGTTGAGTTTGTGCTCCGTCGAGAATCGGGCGATGAATCAATTATTCTGGAGGACCCCGGCTCATTCGTCATTGTTCCTAGGAACACTTGGCACACTGCGCGCGTCGCACAAGCAACCAGCGTACTCTTTGTAACACCGGGTGAGGGAACCGAAAATGCTGTTTCACCGCCAATTGGCACATAACAAGTCGCTCAAGTTCGTTCCGGCCTTCGGCCTCCACCGGACGCGGCAAAGCCGCGCCGCTTAGCTAAGTCGTTAGGAAAACATGTTTTCTGGCCTTTTCATGCTCATCAGTGCGATTGGTTCACTGTCGGACTATCCCGGCGTCGCTCAGCTGAGAATAGAGCCGGGTGGGGTTTTAGTTGGCGATACATTCGTGGAGGAAACCTCGTGGACCATGTCAGCGCATTTGCGGCTCTTGAATGAGGATGTTTCCTACTACCAGTTTTCTCGCTCACATCCAACTTCGGTCACCTACTTCATTTATGCCGGAGAGGTCGATTTGACCTTAGAGAGCGTTGTGTTAGTTAATGAAGAAGTTCACTGCAGCGAAACTCATTCGGTGTCTATGAGCTTAGAAAACCAGACAACTTATGTTGCGAGGCCTTCTTGGCGCTGCGAGGTAACGATTGGTCGTGATTAGTTTCCTAAAAAGGCGCTCAAGACCTTCCGGCCCTTGCGGCGCTCCATCGGACGCGCTTTACGCGCCGCTTAGCTAGGACGTTAGTCATTCAAAAAAGATTTTACCAATGGGGTTGACACCATCTACCCATAGAAACGCAATTCGTACGAATGAGCCAAATGCTTACGACATGCCATAATATTGGCTGCTATGAGCATTTTCCAGAGTCATTTAGATCGCTTCTGTCCGCTGGAGCAGATGACAGGTTGCTGCTTCCCATTATCATGACCTGACACAGAGCTCCTATGCCCCGATCGGTAAAGCTGCGCACGGCGCTGATTCCTGACACCCGGAAGGAACTGGTGCTGTACAAGCATCAGGACAAGTTTTCGATTGTGATTCCCGGCCGAGGCGAGCTGATGAACAGCCGTGTTCACGGCTCGGAACGTGCTCTGGCTGAGCTGGCCTGTGCAGCCATGCAGGCGCGTTCAAACACCCGACTGCTGGTCGGTGGTCTGGGCATGGGCTTCACTCTGGCTGCCGCGCTGGCGCAGGTCGGGCCCGACAGCGAAGTCATTGTTGCCGAACTGGTGCCGGAAGTGGTTGCCTGGAATCGTGAATTGATGGGGGAGCCGTCTGGTCATCCATTGTCTGACCCACGAACCCAGGTATTCGTTGGTGATGTGGCCGATTTGCTGCGCGATTGTGGCAGCGGTTTCGACGCCATCATGATGGACGTCGACAATGGTCCTGCAGCAATGATCCGGCGCGAAAACGACTGGTTGTACACGGATGAAGGACTGTTGATCACGCGCCAGGCCCTGCGACCCGGCGGCGTGCTGGCGGTCTGGTCGGCATCGGCGGATCAAATGTTCCAGAACAGAATGCGCCGCTGTGGTTTCAGGGTTGAAGCACACATCGTGCGCCCACACCGCGCCGGCAAAGGCGCACGCCACCACATCTGGCTGGGCCGCTGAGACAGCCTGGAACCACCTGTGGAAAGCTGAAACAATCGCGCTGACACATGGCAACGCGGAGGCTTATACTGATGCTGATCTCATCCAAAGCTGGAGAATGACATGCATCACGAACATCTTAAACCCGTTTCTGCGCATAGCATTGCACCACTGATCGGCGTCTTGATGATGCTGTTCGCGCTGTCTGCCAGCGCCGCAGAAGAAGTCGATGCCGCGGGTCTGCTCGAACAGCACTGTAGCAGTTGTCATGGCAGTGAGATGTACACCCGGGAAGACCGCAAGGTCAACTCATTCAGTGCCCTCAGGAAGCAGGTCGCGGCCTGCAACAGCAACCTGAACACCGGGCTGTCTGCAGATGAGGTGGATGCAGTGGCGTCGCTGCTTAACGAGCGACATTACAACTTCGCCGAGTGAACTCTGCATCCGGCTGCTGACAGCCAGACACGAGGCCAGCCACGGCAGCAAAGCACGGGACATTCACCCAGCAGAACCAGGTTTTTTCGGGTGAAAGTATTCTGTACAGACTGATAAGCACATGGCTCGAAGCGGTCTGCGAGATGACATGCCCGCACGCATCAGATGATCGATGACTTCTGCGCTGCGGTCAGGCATTGCGGCCAGACATGCACAATTTGAACAAGGTAAACAATGAACGCTCCTGCTGAGAAGCGAATCCTGATTGCGGGCGCGACCGGCTACATTGGCAAGGCGGTTGTCGCAGAACTGGTCCGGCGTGGACACAGCGTGACTGCGCTTGTTCGTCAGCCGACAGATGTCCCCGACTGCCAGGTTGTGGTGACGGACTTGACGGATCCTGAAACATTGACGCAATCGCTGCAAGGCGCCAGCTTCGATGTCGTTGTGTCCTGCATTGCTTCACGCAGCGGCGTGTCGGACGACGCCTGGCGCGTTGATCATGGTGCCAATCGAAATCTCTTGTGCATTGCCCGGGAAGCTGGCGCCAGACAATTCCTGTTGCTTTCTGCGATCTGTGTGCAGCGCCCGAAGCTGGCGTTTCAGCGTGCCAAGCTGGCATTCGAAGCCGAGTTGACCGAGTCGGGTCTCGATTACACGATTGTCAGACCGACAGCGTTTTTCAAATCGCTTTCCGGGCAAATCCAGCGCGTTCGAGCGGGCAAGCCGTTTCTGGTGTTCGGTGACGGCACCGAAACCGCCTGCAAGCCGATTGGTGAGGCCGATCTGGCGGAATTCATGGTGGACTGCATGGAAAATACCGATGCCCGGAACGCCATCCTGCCGATTGGTGGGCCTGGCGCTGCGATCACGCCCCGTGAGCAGGGCGAAATGCTGTTTGAGTTGACCGGCATGCCGCCGAAGTTTCGCTCGGTTTCACCGCGTATTTTTAACTTTGCCGCTGGACTGATTGCGCCAGTCGGCATGGTTTGGCCTGCGGCCGCACGCAAGGCTGAGCTGGCCAGAATAGGGCACTACTATGCCACGGAGTCGATGCTGGTCTGGGATGAAGACCGGCAACAGTACGATGCAGAGGCCACCCCGGAAACGGGCCGCGAAACACTGCGTGATCACTATCAACGCATGCTCAAGCACGGACTGGCGGGGCAGGAACTCGGCGAGCAGAAGGTTTTTTGATGGTCACAGGGTGCCACCCTGAATGGATTTGGGTGATCCCTGTGCTGGGTTATCTCGCTGGGTTATCTCATACCCGCTGTTGCAGCGATGAACGACCGATCCTCGGGCAATCAGCACGGCATAGACAAGCTCAAAACAAGCGGGTAAGTTCCTTGAGCTGTTCCTTGTAATCAGTCAGCGACATCTTGCTGAAGTCCTTGTCCAGCACGCCAGCAACTTTACCGGTCAGTTGCTCATGCAGCTGTTTGCGCAGCTCGCCGAGCATCGCCGGAGCGGCCACCAGATAGAGTTGTCTGTAGTCACCCTGCTGATGGTGGCGCAGCAGGGCGTCGGCGATTTCTCTTGCAAACAGACGGCGCTCGGTCTGCTGCGTATCGGTGCTGGGTTCCATGGCATGGCGACCCTCACCGTGGCTGTCGTGGGTTCGCCCGGGACGGTCGTCTTCCAGTTCACGACTGCGCAGATGCGGGTTGACGAGCTCCACCCCGCTGACCTGCCTGGGGTCACCGCCGGGTTTGTCGGCCTGATAAAACCGGGCACGTTCGTTGCCGGCCACCAGTATCCAGATTGGCACTTCATACATGTCTTCACCCTTGCTGTGGACTTCGAGTTTACAGTGTAGCTCAAGACGATTGTCATTGACAATCAGCCATTTAGCAGACTGTCTGACAGGCAGCAGACCTATGGCAACACCACATACCCCTGACTGTCAAGCTCGACCGTGACCGTCATGGCCGACAGCGCCAGCTCGACCTGCGGTGACAGTTCATCCGCTGCGATGCCGTTGAATCCGGCACTCTGACCGCACAGATACAGCGTCACGCCGGCATCGCGCAGTGCGCCGATCAGCGCCGTATTGGGGTTGTCCATGCCGAAGCGCTGGTGATAGGCGGCATCTGACAAGGCGTCGAAACTGCTGCCGCCATGCATGATCACGGCCAGATGCAGCCGCTCCGGCGCGATGCCATTGCGCGCGTGCATGTTGAGAAATCTCGCCACCGTTTCCAGCCGACGATTCAGCGTGTCACGCTCGCGCTTGCCACCGGCCACGTCAAACAGTACCTTGTGGATCTGCTCGCTGCTCAGTCGGAACGCCGTGGCAGGCATGTCAAACACCGGCCCGTAATCGGCGATGACCGGGCCGGTGCCGGCTTTGGCACTGATGGCCCCGTTGCGCACGACCTCAGCGCTGCTGGCCATGGCACCACTGGCCTGGGCGCTGACGCTGTCACCATGTGCCTGGCTTGCCTGCTGGGCTGCAGCCGGCCAGGTGCTGAGCAGCAGCAGGGTGGCAAGCAAAGCGGTATGACGGATTGCTGACATGGTCTGTTCCTGACGGTGTTGAATCAGTATCCATGTATACATCATCGACTGCTAACATACCAGTCTGCTGCGATGTAGTGAGAGCCTGGAATGCACAAAAACATTGAAATCAAGGCCAGGGTGGATGACCCTGCCGCGCTGTGTGCGGCACTCGATGCGCTGTGCGCCGAGCCGGCCGAGCTGTTGCGTCAGGACGACAGTTTCTTCAAGACGCCGGACGGGCGGTTGAAGCTGCGTCGGTTTGCCGATGGCTCGGCCGAGTTGCTGTTTTATCGCCGCGCCGATGTCAATGGGCCGAAAACTTCCAGTTACTGGCGCGCGCCGGTCAGCGATGCGGCGGCACTGGCGACACTGTTGGACAATGCACTGGGCAGCGCCGGCCGGGTGATCAAGCAGCGCTGGCTGTATCGCCATGGACGCACCCGCATCCACATTGACGAAGTACAGGGCCTGGGGCATTTCATGGAACTGGAAGTGGTACTGGCTGCGGTCGACAGCGTGGCCGATGGCGAAGCCGAAGCGCATGACCTGATGCAGCGCCTGCAGATCACACCGCAACAACTGGTGGCCGGTGCCTATCTGGATCTGCTCAATGCCAACATGGATACCGCCACATGAAGAAGGTCAGAGCATGGTTTCTGGCCACGCGACCCAAAACTCTGCTGGCAGCGGTAGGGCCGGTTGTTCTTGGTCAGGCGCTGGCAGAGCAGGCTGCCCCCGAAACGCATTCATGGCTGATTGCGGGTTTGTGCCTGTTGAGTGCGCTGGCCTTGCAGATCGGGGTCAACCTGGCCAATGATCTGTTTGATGGCCTGTCCGGGGTGGATCAGCCCGACCGGCTTGGGCCGACCCGCGCCTTGCGTGCCGGTCTGCTCACCGCGACGCAATTGCGTGCCGGCACCTGGCTGGTGCTGGGGGTGGCGATTGCCAGTGGTCTTTATCTGATCGTGTTCGGGCACTGGCTGCTGTGGCTGCTGGGTGCTGCGGCCCTGTTGGCGGTGTACGGATACAGCGGCGGCCGCCGACCTTATGCCAACAGTGGTCTGGGCGAGCTGGTGGTGTGGCTGTTTTTTGGCCCGGTGGCGGTGCTGGGCAGCATGCTGGCGCAACAGGCTCCGATCAGCTGGCCTGCGGTGCAGGCGGCGGTGCTGGCCGGTCTGCCGGTGGCGGCGATCCTGGTGGTCAACAATCTGCGTGATCGCTACACCGATGCGCGTGCCGGCAAATACACGCTGGCGGTGAAGCTGGGGCACAAAAACGCACTCTTGCTGTATGCCGGTCTGACCATGCTGCCGCTGCTGCCGCTGGTCGCATTGCACGATGACTGGAAAGACTGGTTTTTCTGGGGCTTGTTGCTGTTTGTGGCGAGCCTGTTGAATCTGATGATGCGCCAGCGTGATGGCGCAGCGCTTAACGAATTGCTCGGCATCACCACCTTGTACGCATACCTCTACGCGATGGCGTTGTTGCGCTTGTATGCCTGAGCAGCCGCAAGCCGCTGCATTGCAGTACACCCTGGTCATGGGGGCCAGTGGTTACATCGGCTCGCAGCTGGTGCCGCGTCTGCAGCAGCAGGGTCATCGCGTGCGCGCCGCTGCCCGCAGTCCGGAAGTGCTGCGCGCGCGTGACTGGGATGGGGTCGAGGTGGTCGCCGCCGATGTGTTGCAGGCGGACACGCTGCCTGCTGCGCTGGCGCAGGTGCAGACGGCCTATTATCTGGTTCATTCGATGGCGGCGGGCAAGGATTTTGGTGCGCTGGATTTGCGTGCGGCGGCCAATTTTGCCGCTGCTGCGGCAGCGGCTGGCGTGCGTCGTATCATCTATCTGGGCGGGCTGGTGCCGGATTCTGCCGACAGCGAGCACATCGTCTCGCGCAAGCAGACCGGTGACGTACTGCGCGAAGGCAGTGTACCGGTGACCGAGCTGCGCGCCGGCATCATTGTCGGTCCCGGTTCGGCGGCGTTTGAGGTGATGCGCGATCTGGTCATGCATCTGCCGCTGATGATCACGCCGCGCTGGGTAAAATCAATGTCGCCGCCAATTGCGCTGGACAACCTGCTGGACTATCTGGTCGCGCTGTCCGACGCCGGTGATGACGCGGACGACCTGGTCTATGATGCCGCCGGTCCGGAATACCTCACCTATGAGCAGATGATGCGTATTCTGGCCGCTGAGGCCGGGCGCAAACCGCCGCGCATCCTGCATGTGCCGTTGCTGACACCAAAACTGTCATCCTACTGGCTGCATCTGGTGACATCGGTGCCGACGCCGATTGCGCGCGCCCTGATCGAGGGCATGCGCCAGGATTTTCATGCCGATGCCGAACCGCTGCGCCATCGCGTGCCGCTGCGACTGATGGATTTCCGCAGCGCGGTGCGCGCCGCGTTCAGTGCCGAAACGCGTCATGCCGTGGTCTCGCGCTGGACCGAAGGGGCCTTTGCCATGCGCAATTATCGCCGGGAGCATGCGTTTTATGCCAAGCGCGCCAGTGGCAGCGCCGCCAGCAGCGCCACGCCGCAGCAGCTTTGGCAGGTGCTGACGCAGATCGGTGGTGACAAGGGCTACTTTTTCCTGAACGGTTTGTGGCGCATCCGCGAAACCATGGACTGGATGGTCGGTGGCCCCGGTCTCAAGCATGGCCGGCGCGATCCGCAGCGTTTGCGCGTTGGCGACACGGTGGATTCCTGGCGGGTGATTGCGCTGCAGCCAGCACGCAGCCTGACACTGTTCTTCGGCATGCGCGCACCGGGTTCCGGTGTGCTGGAGTTTGTCATCAGCGAGCGCCCCGGCCAGGGCAGCACGCTCAGTGCCACCGCCTACTGGCATCCCGCCGGCGTCTGGGGTCTGCTCTACTGGTATGCACTGGTGCCGATGCACCGGATCATCTTCAACGGCATGTGTCATGCCATTGCCCGTGAGGCGGAAGCCTCGGGTCTCGGTCAGCTGGGTGTCAGTCAGAAACCCTGAACACTGCCAGCTTCAGCCGGCGATGGCGACGCCGAACAGATGCCGGTGCAGCCAGAACACAAAGGCCAGATACAGAGCCAGACCGCCGACGATGGCAATGACATCATTGATCGGGCGCGCCGGTGCCTGCGGAATGCTGCGCATCTGGCGATGCTTCATGGAGATGCGATCGGCCACGGCCCAGGCCAGAAAACCACCGAACAACAGCACATCGGCCAGTGCACCATTGACCAGCAGATGCGCCAGTGCCCAGGCTTTCACCGCCACCAGCATGGGGTGCTTCAGGGTGCGGCTGATGCGACCGGGCAGGTAGGCGGCGAGCAGGGCAGGAAACACCGGCAGCATCAGCAGCATGGCCAGATGGCGCAGAAAAGCCGGCGGCTGCCACAGCCAGAGCGGATCCATTCTCGCCGCGCCATAGCCTTTCACGATCAGCACCAGACCGGCCAGCGAGATCAGACCGTAAATCACCTTGAACGGCAGCAGTCCCAGCCGCGCCACCATGCGGTCGCGCCAGGACTCATTGACGATGGAAATTGAGTGGCTGCCGAGAAACAGTATCAGGCCGAGCACTAGCATGGTCATGGGCGAATCCTGTTTTGAGTTTGTGTGATACAGTAAAAAGTTTTATTAAGGCATTGAAATAAATGAATTAAATACTGATATTTTTTGATGACTTGTTGCGATCGCAGCATACAGGTGCCAGTATCCATCAGCCAAGCCAGTCCTGCAAGTGTTGCCAGACTGTCGGATGCCGCAGCAGTTGCAGGTGGCGGCAGGCGGTCACAACATGCTGCTGCGGCGCTGGCAGGCCCAGGTCCAGGGCGGGATTTGTGTGTGTTCCCAGCGCGCTGGCAACTGGCACCAGACCGTCGCCGGACAACTTTTCCATGGTCGCCATGTGGCGTGAACTGCTGCCGGCCACGGCGAGGCATCTGACCCCAGCGGGCAACGGCACCGGCTGACGGGTGTCGCGGCCTTCCGCAAAACGATGATGTGGCAACCAGTCCTCGTCCACCACATTGCCATGGCGCAGGTCGGTGATGCCGGCGCTGCGGGCCTGGCCGATGCGCGCAAACGGACGGCTGAAACGGTTGCTCTGCAGCAGGCGGTCAAGCTGGTGCCCGATGCGCTCCAGCGGCGCGCCATGATGCGGTGTGCCAAGAAACACCAGCTGTTGCAGGTGCTGCAGCCAGTCCTGCTGCTCCAGCCGGGCATAGTGACAGGCGCTGCGTGCCACCAGTCCGCCCATGCTGTGCCCGATCATGCTCAGGCCGGTCACCGGCACCGGCCAGTTGCCCAGCAGCGTGTCCAGCCGTTCGGCCAGTTCGCGACCGTTGTGAGAAATGTGGCGGCCACTGTTGTAATGCAGATACACCGCCGTGTAACCGAGCTTCGCGGCCAGCGCCTCGGCCGGTGAGCGTGTGGTGATGTCACCCTGTGCGGTGTCGGTGCCGATCGCCGTGGAGGTGCTGGCGGTGGCATCCCAGTTCAGGTCGTGCATGCACAGGCCGTGCACAAACAGCATGATTCTGCTGCCGGGCACGGTGCTCTGGGCCGGATCAGTGGCCAGATCAGTGGCCAGCTGTGCGGCAGCATCAATACGCAGGCTGCGGCCGTGTCGTCGCAGGCTCATTTGAATCGCCAGCGGGTTGTCGGAGTCGTGCAGATGATCGCCGATGACGCCATTGAGTATGGCCAGCATGGTTTCGCGCTTGCGATTGACCACCGCAGGCTGCTCCGGGTCCGCCTCCAGCAGCGCCAGCAGCCTGTCCAGCACATTGCCGGTGAGACCGGTGATGGCGGTGATACTGCGGTAGATCAGGCGGGTGAGGCCGCTGGTCGGCGGCTTGTCTGGCGCGCTGCTTGCCGTGTCGCTGGGGGGTAACGGCACCAGACTGCGCGCGACATTGCCATGCACGGTCTCAACCAGATCGGTGACCGCATGCACACCCTCCACAGCAAGCCGCGCGGTGCCACGCAGATCACCCGACTGCGGCAGCAATTTGCCGGCGCGGCCAGGGGTTGGCGGCACTTTGCCGGATGCTGTGCTCGGTGGCGTTGTGCTGCCTGATTCATGCATGGATGGATTGTACCGCAGCGATGCGATCTTCGTGCAGTTGCAACTCTGCTCAGCGGTGATCTGCGTCCTGGAGCGCGGGCGTCCCGCCCGCATTGGTTTTTCTTCGAGCACTCGACCAACGCCATTGCTCAGCACTTTGCACCAGGCCTGGCCTTGACCGGATTGTTTTCAATGTACGCCACGGCAGCAACTAGATGACCTTTATCACGAATGTAGCGATCAAAGTAATCAGGCATCCAGAATGAGCCTGACCGCCCAAGACAGCGATTGGCCTGTTTGGCAGTGAACGATTTCCACGAATGGACAATTTTATCCAGTGGATAGCCCGTGATTGTTGTTACCAGTACATGCACATGATTGGGCATGACACACCATGCCAGCAGTCGATAACGGACCGAGTCAAAGTGCAACAGGGCCGCTTCAACCAGATGGGCAATGTCCGTCCGTGTGAGCCAACATTGCCCATGACCGGCATCTTCGTAGCGTGCGATTCGATGGCGAAGCTCGATTGCGCGTGGGTCGTTGATGCGCATGCCGATCTGCCAGCCTAGTTCTTTCTTCCAGGCTGCGACCAGCTCATTTGGAAGCGCATCGTATAAGCGAAAAGTGATGTTTTGCAGTCGTCCTGGCTGATCACAATGCGGCAGGTAACCTCGACTGTGCCACTGTTTGTGTGGGGATGTTTGTGTCATGCGCGATGGGACGATTGCAGACGGCAGGCCTGGTTAGCTGAAAGATGCGGGCGGGACGCCCGCGCTCCGGGTGTTTGCAGGCTGGATGCTTTGGTTCTCACAGAATGCGGGCGGGACGCCCGCGCTCCCGGTGGTTGCAGACGTATTGCCCGCGCTGCCATAGGCTGGCGACGTTTCAGCCATCTGCAAGCTGTCGCAGCGGCAGCCACAGTTCGGCCACGGCACCTTGCTGCCCATCGTCGCGGTTGTGCAGGCTGAGACTGCCACCGTGCAATTCGGCGATGCGGCGCGTGAGCAGCAGGCCAACGCCGCTGCCGCCGGGTTTGGTGGTGTAGAAGGGCACAAACAGATTGTCGGTGGCGCTGAGGCCGGTGCCGCTGTCGACAATGCGGATGTTCAGGCCGGTTTGTGTATGCAGGGTCTGATATTGCCAGTCCACCTGGATTGGCGCAGCCTGCTTGTTCTGATCAGCATTGTGGCTGGTGGAGTGCTGCTGGCTGCTGCTGTCCGTGGCATTTTTCAGCAGGTTGATCAGTGCCTGTTCCAGCAGCACCGGGTCGGCCTGGATGGTCAAATCGGCACCGCTGCTGCAGATTTCAATGCCGGTCTGGACATCGATGCAGTGGCGGATCAGCTCGTCTATCTGCACGGTTTCCATCTGTGGTTGCGGCAGCCGGGCGATGCTGGCGTAATTGTGCACAAAGCGCACCAGCGAACTGGCGCGGTGGGCAATGCGCTGCAGTTGCTGTTCCAGTTCGGCTTTGCTGATCTCGTCACTGTGCAGCATGTCGCCCAGCGTTTCCGCGATCGACTTGATCGGCGCCAGCGAGTTGTTGATCTCATGTGCCAGCACGCGTACCAGACTTTCCCAGGCCTGTTGCCGTTCGCTGCGCAGTGCCGTTTCGACCTCCACCAGAATGAGCAGCCGGTAGCGACGGCCGCGCTCGCGAAAGGCCTGCTGATGCACCACATAACGACCGCTGGCCCCCGGCAGCACGATCTGTACGGTGGCACCGGACGGCTGCTGCAGGACAGCATCCAGCCCCAGGGTGGCGGCCGTGATGCCATCCGGTGGCCGCGAGCCCAGCATGCGATCTGCCGCCGGATTGGCCAGCCGCAGCACCTCCTCACCATCAAACACGAACCATGGCAGGGGCAGGGTGGTGTTCAGCTTTTCGATCAGGGCTCTGGATTCCACCACCCCCTGCGACTGGGCGCTGAGGCTGGCCGAGAGCTGGTTGATGTCGGTGGCCAGTTCGCGGATGATGCCGGGACGGTCGGTGCGCACACGCAGGCTGTAATCGCCGAGGCGCACGGCATCGATGACATTGCCCAGGCTGCGGATTGGATACAGCGCGGTGTGCAGCCAGCGTCGTGCCAGCAGCAACAGACCGCACAGCAGCAGCAGAACGGTGCCGATCTGCTGCAGATAAACCGGTGTTGGCAACGGCCACCACGCAGACGGCAGGCGCAGCACGGCGATGACGGTGGTGGCACTCAGCGTGATGCACAGCAGCAGAACCAGTAGTAGTCGCCACTCCAGCGACCAGCGGAATCGCGTTGACTGCGCAGACGCAGCCGCCGAGGTGGCAGTCGGTTCAGCCATCGAGCTGGTGTTTTTCCATGCGCCGATACAAGGCTGCTCGGCTGATGCCCAGGCGTTTGGCGGTGTCGGCGATGTTGCCCTGACAATGCTGTAACGCGCTGCGGATATGCCGGCATTCCAGTTCGTCCAGGGTCAGATCGCTGTCGCTGAGCTGTGCCGAGTTGGCCGACATGTCCAGCGCCGCTGCCTGCAGCGAGAGATCCTCCGGCTGCAGCCTGGCACCGCTGCTCAGCAGCACGCCGCGTTCGATCACATGCGCCAGTTCGCGCACATTGCCGGGCCAGCTGTAGGCCTGCAGCACTTTTTCTGCGGCGGCGCTCAGGCCATCGACCGGCTTGCGGTAGCGGCTGCTGTGGCGTTGCAGAAAATGCCGCGCCAGCGGGACAATGTCGGCGCTGCGTTCGCGCAGCGGCGGGATGGTGACCTCCACCGTTTGCAGCCGGTAATACAGATCCTTTCGCAAGCGGTTGTCGGCGACCATGTCTTCCAGATCGGCATTGCTGGCGCTGATGATGCGCACGTCACTGTGCTGGGTCTTGCTGGCACCGACCTTCTCGAAATCTCCGGATTCCAGCACGCGCAGCAGCTTGGCCTGTTGTGGCAGCGGCAGATTGCCGATCTCATCCAGAAACAGCGTGCCACCATCGGCCAGTTCGAAGCGGCCGATGCGGCCCTCGCGGGCATCGGTGAAGGCACCGCGCACGTGACCGAACATTTCGCTCTCGAACAGGTTTTCGGGAATGCTGCCCATGTTGACACTGATCAGCGGTTTGTCGGCGCGCCCTGACCAGGCATGGATCTGTTCGGCCAGCAGGTTCTTGCCGGTGCCGTTTTCACCCCGCAGCAGAATGCTGGCATCCGCGGCAGCCACTTGCTGCAGCATGGCGATGACTTTTTGCATGGCGGCCGATTCCGCCACCATGTCGCCATCGGTCTGCGGTTGCTGCAGCGCGGCAATGGTCTGGTATTTTTGTGATTGCCGGGTGGCCTGGCGGAACTCGCTTTGCACCTTGATGATGGACAGCAGACGGTTGTTGTCCCAGGGTTTTTCGATGAAATCACTGGCACCGGCGCGGATCGCGCTGGTGGCCAGATCGATGCTGCCCCAGGCGGTCATGGCGACGACAGCGGTGTCGGGATGCTGGCTGCTGATCCACTCGATCAGCTCCAGGCCTTCCTGACCGGAGGTGGTATCGCGCTGGTAGTTCATGTCCAGCAGGACGATGGCCGGGGCTTCGTTGTTGATCTGCGTCCGCACCTCGGCCGGCGTGGTCGCCTGCATCAGCACATGCCCGTGCCGCAACAGCAGCAGACGCAGTGCTTCGCGGACATCGTCCTGGTCGTCGGCAATCAGAATGCTGGTGGCCTTGCTGCTGCCGCTGCTGCTGGTGGACTGGGGGCGTGACTGATTCATGGTGATACTGGATTCATGCTGCGATCAGCTTGTCTGTTCTGGTTTGCGTTGGCACCGCTTCATGATACGTCGATTGCCTGTGCGCAAGCGACCAGCTTGCTGTGCGATTATGAACACCTGACCGCAACCGGTATCAGCAGAAATCCAATAAACGTAATTAAAACATGGATTTGCATCTATGCAAGGTATTGGCACAGAAAATGCATAGTATCTGCCCATGGACATTCATCGCCCCGAACTGAAACAAAAACGTTTGCGCCGTCGCCTGTGGCAGTCTGCTGCCGCTGGCGTGACGCTGCTGCTGATTGCCTATCTGACACTGTCACTGGAGCCGGCCATGCCGAAGGTCGAGGCCGCTGCGGTCTGGATCGGGGAGGTCGAGTTTGGTGAATTTGTGCGCGAGGTTCGTGGCCCGGGCACGCTGGTGCCGCGGGAAATCCGCTGGATCTCTGCGGCATCGGCCGGCCGCGTAGAGCGGGTGCTGGTCAAGCCCGGCGTCATCGTCGAACCGGATACCCTGCTGGTGGAGCTGTCCAACCCGGAGTTGCAGCAACAGGCCGAGGAGGCCCGCTGGGCAGCAGAAGCCGCCGCCGCCGATTTGCAGTCGCTGCAGGCAGAACTGGAACGGCAGCTGCTGGACGCGCGCTCAGCCAAGGCCACGCTGGACGCCGATCATGAGATTGCCCGCATGCAGGCCGATGCCGAACGTGATCTGGCGCAGCAGGGCATCGTCTCGCGTCTGCAATACGAGCAGAATGCGCTGCGTGCCAAACAGTTGCAGCTGCGCAGCGAGCTGGAAAGCGAGCGGTTGCAGCAGTTGTCGGGTTCCGTCAGTGCGCAGATTTCCGCCCAGCAGGCCAGGCTGGAACAGGCCCAGCGGCTGGCGCAGCGACGTCAGCAGCAATTGCAGGATCTGAGCATTCGTGCCGGCATCAGCGGCGTGCTGCAGGAAGTCAGCGTCGAGCCCGGCCAACGCATCGAGTTGGGCGGCAACATCGCCCGCGTGGCCAAACCGGAAGAGCTGATCGCTGAGCTGCGCATCGCCGAAACCCAGGCGCGCGACATCCAGCTGAATCTGGCGGTCAGCGTGGACACACGCAACGGCATCATTGCCGGCCGGGTCATGCGCATTGACCCGGCGGTGCAGAACGGCACCGTGCAGGTCGATGTCGAGTTGGTGGAAGCGCTGCCGGATGGTGCGCGACCGGATCTGTCGGTCGATGGCACCATCGAGATCGAACGCCTGCAGGATGTGCTGCACGTTGCCCGCCCGGCCTATGGCCAGCCGGACAGCCGCACCAGCATGTTCCGTGTGCTGGAAGACGGCACCGCCGAGCGTGTGGCGGTCGAGCTGGGGCGTGCCTCGGTGAGCCGCATTGAAGTGCGCAGCGGCCTGCAACGCGGCCAGCGCGTCATCCTCTCGGACATTTCGCTGTGGTCCCAACATGACCGGGTGCGTTTGCAATGAGCAGCAATAATGCATCCGCGAATGGTAATCAGGCAAACCGCTGTGGCCAATTGAGGAATGCAGGAGCCTGCTTGCAGGCGAATCATTCAGCTATTTTTATTCGCCTGCAAGCAGGCTCCTACAGTGAGCATAGCTTTAGTCGGCGGCAAGGTTTTGCACGCCCTACACTGCGGCTAGAACCCATTCATTCAGCTAACAACGATTAATCAACAGGACATTGATATGAACCAGCAACAAGCTCTGATTCACATGCACGACATCCGCAAGGTGTTTCATGCCGACGAGGTGGAAACCCATGCGCTGGCCGGTATTCACATGCAGATCGAGCGTGGCGATTATGTCTCGATCTCCGGCCCGTCCGGCTGTGGCAAATCCACACTGCTGTCCCTGCTGGGGCTGCTGGACACGCCCAGCAGTGGCGAGTATCTGCTCAACAACGTGCCGGTGGCAGACATCAATGCGGCCGAACGCGCACGCATCCGCAACCGCGAAATCGGCTTCATTTTCCAGGCTTTCAATCTGATCGGCGATCTGTCGGTGGTGGAAAACGTCGAGTTGCCGCTGACCTATCGCGACGGGGTCGGGCGCAGCGAACGACGCGACCGCGCGCTGGCTGCGCTGGAGAGGGTGGGCATGGCGCACCGCCTGAATCACTTTCCATCCCAGTTGTCCGGCGGTCAGCAGCAGCGTGTGGCGGTGGCTCGCGCGCTGGTGGGTGAACCATCCATTCTGCTCGCCGACGAGCCTACCGGAAACCTGGATTCCCGCAACGGCGAGGCGGTGATGGCGCTGCTGGCGGAACTGCATGCCGGTGGGGCGACCATCTGCATGGTGACCCATGATCCGCGCTATGCCGATTTTGCCGATCGCAAGGTTTACATGTTCGATGGCCAGATTGTTGATGAGGAAACGCTGCACAAACTGCGTCAGGAAGAGGAGCAGAGACTGGAGGAACAGATCAGCCAGGCACGCACAAAGCGCGCCGGTGTTGGCGCTGCAGCGGGGTCTTCAGCATGAAACCGCAAACATCTGAGCGCCGCAGTGGCCACTGGCTGCTGCGCATGGCGCGACGTCGGCAACGCTTTCATCTGGCGCTGCTGCGAGCCTCAACACATAGTGTGAGCGCCACAGCGCAACCTGGATCTGTCAACAAGCCGCTACGGAGTCTGTCATGATGCACCGCTTCCCATTTCTGCAGCACAGTCTGCGGCCGCTGTTGCGGCGGCGCGGCACCACCGCGATCATCCTCATCACGCTGGCGCTGGGGGTGGGCGTCAACACCGGCATCTTCTCGATCTTTCAGCAGATTCTGCTGCAGCATCTGCCGGTGCCGGCACCAACCCAGCTGTATGCATTTGCCTCGCCCGGTCCAAAACAGGGCCACAACAGCAACAGTGGTACCGGCGGCACGGAAATGACCTTCAGCTATCCGATGTGGCAGGATCTGAACAGCATCAGCGCCGACCACCAGGGCATTGCCGGATTTCGCCATTTTGGTGCCAACCTGGCCTTTGCCGGCCGCACGGTGAGTGCGCGTGGCTCGTTGGTGACCGCCAATTTTTTCAGCGTGCTGCAACTGCAGCCGACGTTGGGGCGCCTGTTCAACGAGTCCGATTACCGTGTCGCCGGGGAGGGCGATATCGCCGTGCTGGCACATCGTTACTGGCAGCGTGAACTGGGTGAGGATCCCGATGTGGTCGGCCAGTCGCTGGTGATCAATGGTCGCAGCATGCAGATCATTGGTGTGGCCCCGGCCGAATTCGTCGGTGTCAATCGCTTCAGCCCGGCCGATGTGTTTGTACCCGTGACCATGGTTCAGGAACTGGCCGGAATGAGTTGGGAGTTGGGCACGCGTAACAATTACTGGATGTACATGCTCACCCGACTCAAGCCGGGGGCGACGCCGGAGCAGCTCAGACAGACCCTGGAACCGCGCTATCGACAGTTGCTGCGCGAGCTGGATGCGCCATTGCTGAGCGAGGTCAGTGATGAAACCTATCAGCGTTTTCTCAACAAGCCACTGCAGCTGGTGTCCATTGCCAGCGGGCAGTCGCGCACCCGTGAAATCGCCAGAACACCGATGATCCTGTTGCTGGCAGTGACCGGTTTTGTGCTGCTGGTGGCCTGTGTGAACATTGCCAACCTCTTGCTGGCGCTGGCCATCAGCGATCGCGGTGACACCGCCGTGCGCATGGCACTGGGTGCCGGCTGGCGTCAGGTACTGGCCAGACAGTCCACACAACTGGCATTTTTCGTCTGCGCTGGCCTGCTCGCCAGCCTGCCGGTGGCCTGGCTGACCATGCAGCTGGTGCTGCGCTTGTTGCCGGATCCGACCGAAACACCCGTGGTTGCCAGTCTGGATCTGCCGCTGCTGGCCACTGCAGCCGGCATCTCCGCCCTGGCGGTGGCATTGGCAGGTCTGGCACCGCTGCTGCAGACGCTGGGCAGCAAGCCACTGGCGGCGATTCGTGAACAGTCCGGGCGTGCTGGTGCCAGCCGTTTTTCCAGCCGCCTGCGCGCAGTGCTGGTTACCGGCCAGATTGCGCTGGCGGTGGCATTGCTGATCACCTCCGGCCTGTTTATCCGCAGCCTGGTCAATGTGGCAAAGGTGGATCTGGGCATGCAGATTGACCAGGTCGCCACCTTCACCGTGTCGCCATCGCAGAACGGCTATGAGGACGCGCAGTCCAGGGCATTTTTTGAACGCCTGCTGACCAGGCTCAATGCCCTGCCGGAAGTCAACACGGCCAGCATGTCACTGGTGCCAGTGCTAAGCGACAGCGACTGGACCAACAGTGTCAGTGTGGAGGGCTTTGACGCCGCCCCGGACACCAACACCCAGGCCAGCTTCAATGCCATCAATGAGCGGTTTCTGGAATCGCTGTCGATTCCACTGCTGGCCGGACGCAATTTCACCGCTGCTGACAGCGATGGTCGGCCCAAGGTGGCAATGGTCAACCAGGCTTTTGTGGAGAAATTTGAAATGGGCGATGAGGTCATTGGCAAGCGCATGGCTCAGGCCGCGGGCAACGATGCTGAGCTGGACATGGAAATTGTCGGCCTGGTCGCCGATGCACGTTATGCGAGAATCAAGGAAGAGCCACCGCCGCAGTACTTCATGCCCATGCGTCAGTTTCAAAATTTTGGTACCGCCGCGTTCTATGTGCGCGCGCAGACCGATCCTGCCAGCCTGCTGCGCACCATCACGCAGGTGGTGGCGGAGCTGGATCCGGACCTGCCGGTGGATGGACTGGCGACAATGCGGCAGTTTTCGCAACAGACCATTGTGCTGGATCGCCTGATGGGCACGCTGGCCAGCCTGTTCGCGGCGCTGGCGACCATCCTCGCGGCCGTCGGATTGTTCGGCGTGCTCAGTTTCAGTATGGCGCAGCGTTCCGGTGAACTGGGTCTGCGTGCTGCCCTCGGTGCCAGCCCTGGTGGTCTGCAGGGCACGGTCATGCGCCATGCACTGATGCTGGCACTGATCGGTGTCGTGCTCGGGCTGTTGCTGGCACTGCTGCTGGGCCGGCTGGCGTCCGGACTGCTGTATGGCATCGAGGCGTTTGATCTGCCCATCACCATCGCCGCCATGCTGCTGATGTTTGTCGTCGTACTGCTGGCCGGCTGGCTGCCGGCTCGGCGTGCAGCCGCGATCCATCCGGTGCAGGCATTGCGTTATGAATAAGCACCAGTTGGGGGCATCTGCCCGGAACTGAACGAAGTACAGGAGATAAGCCATGAACGCAATACTGGACGATCTGAAACTGGCCCTGCGCTCGCTGTGGCGTACACGGCTGGTCACTGTGCTGGCGATCGTCACGCTGGCACTGGGCATTGGGGCGACCACGGCCATCTTCAGCGTGCTCGATGCCACCCTGCTGAAACCGCCAGCGTATCCGCAGCCGGATGAGCTGGTGGCGGTGTGGGGGGTGATGCCCAGTCGTGACATCGACACCTGGCCGGCGTCTCCAGACATGGTGGAACGCTATCGCCGTGAAGCCGGGCAGATCGAGGACTTTGCTGCCGCCTTTGGCAATCAGCACATCTTCAAGTCCCGTCCCGATAGCAGGCCACAGCAGATTACCGCTGCCGGCATGACCTGGAACCTGTTTCAGTTGCTGGGCGTCAGCCCGCAGCTGGGGCGCAGCTTCGAGCCGATGGATGCTGCGTTCAATCCGGACGAAGTGCCGGCAGGTGTGCCGCCGCCGCAGGATACGTTCAATCCGCCCAATGCGGTGATGCTCAGTCATGCGTTCTGGCAGCAGCAGTTTGCTGCCGATCCGGGTGTGGTCGGTCGTGGCGTGCTGCTGGACAATTTTCCGGCCACCGTGGTCGGCGTGATGCCAGCGGATTTTCAGCTGTTGATGCCGGGGGCGGTGCCAGCCAGTCCCGATGTGTTTGAGGTGCTGCGCGTGAACACCCAGGCCAATGCCGGTGCCGGCAATGTGTTCCTGAATGTGATCGGGCGTCTCGCCGACGGCGTGACACTGCAGCAGGCGCAGGACGAAATGGATGCCATCAGTGGACGTCTGCGGGCCGAGGATCCGATTTACCGCGACAACCAGTTCAGCAATCGACTGGTGCCGCTGCAGCACGAACTGACCAATGGCATTGATGACATGCTGCTGGTCATTGCCGGCATTGTCGCGCTGGTGCTGTTGATCGCCTGTGCCAACGTGGCCAACCTGCTGTTGGTCAGGGCGCTGGCGCGCAGTCGAGATCAGGCGATCTGCAGTGCGCTGGGCAGCAGCCGCTGGCGCATGTTGCGTTATGCGTTGAGCGAGGCAGGACTGGTGGCTGCCGCTGGTGGTCTGGTCGGGCTGGGCGTGGCCTGGTTGGCGCTGCCTGCGCTGATCGAGCTGCAGCCACTGGCCATACCGCAACTGGATCAGGTTGGTATCGATCTGCGTGTGCTGGCATTTACCGCTCTGGTGGTGACGCTCACCGCATTGCTGGCCGGGGTGCTGCCGGCAATGTCGCACTCGCAGATGAATGTGGCGGCAAAACTGCGTGATCGCGCTGGCATGGACGCTGGTGCGGCCACGGCCAGATGGCGCAATGGCCTGGTGGTGGGCGAGGTGGCGCTGGCGCTGGCGGTGCTGGTGGCGGCCGGGCTGATGCTGCAGAGCTTCAACAGTCTGCGCCAGAGTGATCCCGGCTTTGACGCGGAAAACGTACACACCTTCAATCTGGTGCTGCCGGTGGAGCGCTATCCGGATGCGGCCAGACAGGTCGAATTCCAGCGCCAGTTCAAGCAGCGGCTCGACAGCGTGCCGCAGATCGAGTCGGCTGGCGGGGTGTTTCCGCTGCCGCTGAGCGGCGCCGGCTTCGGCAGCCGTTATGCGCCGGACATGGCCAGTTTCGAGGATGGCAGCGCGCGCCAGGCGCAATACCGACTGCTGTATCCAGGCTATTTTACGACCTTGAATACGCAGCTTCTGGCTGGACGATTGCTGACTCAGGCCGATCAGAACCTGGCCAGCAATTATGTGGTGATCAATCAGGCGCTGGCGGATCGCGCCTGGCCAGGCGAGTCGCCACTGGGCAAGCGTTTGTACATTCGTCGCGGTGACCGGCCCGAGGCAGCCGCCACCGAAGTGGTCGGTGTGGTGGCGCACCAGGCCGTGCAGGATTTGCGCGAGGAGGCACCGGAAGTGGTCTATTTCCTGTCCGCGTTTGCCGGCGACATCGGCTTCTTCACCGGCGTCAGCTGGGCGGTGCGCAGCAGTGCTGGGCCGGAGCAGTTGCGTCGCTCGCTGGAGCAGGCGCTGGCGGCACTGGACGCGGACATCCCGCTGACCAATTTCGCTGCGCTGCAGGAGCAGGTCGACCAGGCCACTGCCGAAATGCGCTTCTCCAGCACATTGATCAGCCTGTTTGCGCTGCTGGCACTGGTGCTGGCCGTGGTTGGACTCTACGGCGTGCTGGCCTACCGTGTACGGCAGAGAATGCCGGAGCTGGGTCTGCGCATTGCCTTCGGGGCCACAGCGGCCAGAATCTTTTCATTGGTACTGGGTCAGGGCATGTTGCTGGTTGGCATCGGTCTGGGTCTGGGTGTGCTGCTGGCGTTGTGGATATCGCGGGCATTGCGCGAGCAACTGGTCGGGCTCAGCGCCAGCGATCCACTGACCTATGTGGCGATCATGTTATTGTTTGCTGCCGTGGCGGCCATGGCCTGTATGCTGCCGGCCTGGCGCGCCACCCGCACCGATCCGGCGGTGACTTTGCGCAATGAGTGAGTCGATGACGATGCAGTACAAGCTGATTTTTGCGAAAGTCCTGTGCTGCATGGCACTGGTTCTGCCATTCTCGCTGCGGTCTGCTGGCGCCGAACCCGATTGGCAGGTGAGGCCGGACTGGGCGGTATATTTCGATCAGGCGGGGGTGGATGGCACCATCGCCATTCTGGATCAACGCCAGGATCGGCCACAGTATCTGCTGCATGCTGCCGAGCGCGCAGCACGGCGCTACAGCCCGGCGTCGACGTTCAAAGTACCGCATGCGCTGTTCGCGCTTGATGCGGGCGTGGTTCACGACGAGTTCCAGGTGATCAAATGGGATGGCGAGAAGCGCTGGCTGGATGCCTGGAACCGAGATCAGGATTTGCGTTCATCAATGCGCAACTCAGTGGTCTGGGTGTACCAGCAGTTTGCCCGCGACATGGGCGAGCAACGCGAGCGTGAATACCTGGAGAAGATCAACTATGGCAATGCCGATCCGTCTGGGGGCGTGGAGAGCTTCTGGCTGAATGGCGTTCTGCAGATCTCGGCGCTCGAGCAGATCGCGTTCCTGCGCAAGCTCTATCACAACGAACTGCCATTCAAACCGGCGCACCAGCGGCTGGTCAAGGATTTGATCATCAACGAGGCCGGCAGCGACTGGATTCTGCGCGCCAAGACTGGCTGGGGGACCCGCACCGATCCCGGCATTGGCTGGTGGGTCGGCTGGGTGGAATGGCCCGACGGTCCGGTGTTTTTCGCGCTGAACATCGATATGCCCAATGGTAGCGAGGATGTGCCCAAACGCACGCAGATCGCCCGCCAGGTGCTGCAGAGTCTGGGTGCGTTGCCTTGATGCTTCAGTCTTTATAATCAGACTTGAATGCAAGCAACAAACACATATGGCATCGAGTTGAATCAGGCTTGGCGAGGCATTCTGCGTACGCCGGGATTCGCCTTCAGCGTGATTTTGCTAATGGCCATCAGCGCTGGAGGTATGGCGGCAATCACCAGTGCGGGTTGGGCATTGTTTGTGCAGCCGTTGCCATTTGTCGATGCTGATCGCCTGGTTACGCTATCCGCATATTCCAGGCGCTTTGGGGTGGATATGGGCTACTCCGAGTTGTTGGCAGAAGAATTAAACACTAGCGGTGATTATGGCCGGATTGGACTGGCTGGCGCACCAAAGCGTGTCGATTTGTTGGCTGGCGGGACGTTGACTGCGGCTGCAGTTGATCATCGAGTGATGCAGATACTTGGTCTGCATGCCCAGCTTGGGCGTCTGTTTACCCAAGATGATGTACAGCCGGGTGCTACCGCAGTGGCATTGGTCAGTCATGGCTTGTGGAAGAGCCGTTTTAATTCCAGTACTAAAGTCATTGGAAAGTTGCTCGATCTTGACACAGGCGCAGTTCGTATTATCGGTGTATTGCCAGAAAGCACGGAATTTCCGCAAAGAAATGTGCAGCTTTGGCTGCCTATGCAACTTGGTCCCGACAAACTGGCTCCTGAAATGATTGGCAATCTGGGATCACTGCTATGGGTCGCGAGACCCCCGTTGCATGAAAATATGGAGGTTTATCAGCAGCGCCTTCAGGCTAAAATAGAAGGCGATGAGCGCATGCTGATGGTCAGTGAAATGCTGAAAGCCACATTTCGTATGCGACCGTTGCGTGAGTATTGGTCAGGAGGTCTCAATCAGACTATTTCCACGCTCACGATTGCCACAATTGTTGTGATGATTGCTGCCTGGTTTAATCTGGCAGGTCTATGGCTGGCTCGTTGGTGTGGACGAGATCAGGCAATGTCTATTCAGTTGGCGCTGGGTTCAGGCCGGGGACGTTTATTGCTGATATTTCTGTTTGAATATCTCCTATTGCTGTTGCCGGCTATTTTTCTGTCCATGTTGGTCGCGCATGGTGCTATCAACTTACTATATAAGCTTGAGGTGTTGAGAGACAGTGGTCCGCTACAGGTTAATGTGTCTGTGCCGGCATTGCTGGCTATCTTTCTGACTGCTGTCATTGGCGTCATAATGATCGGCAGCATGTTATCAAGCCGTCTGCAGCGTCTCAGGCATGGCCCTGCCCGAGAATTGACAGTGAAAGGTGTAACGGCTATAGGGGGGAACATCAAAGTGCAAAAGATTCTGCTGGTGGGACAGATCAGCATGGTATGTACGCTGCTCATAACCCTGTTTCTGTTGCTTTTTAGCTGGCGGAATTTGTTGCAAGAAGAACTTGGATTTGACAAAAACGATTTGTTGGTGGCGCAGATCAAGACAACAACACCACGTGAATATGGGCCTGATCCAGTACTTACTGCTGTACTGGAACGCCTGAGTGCAATGCCAGGTATTGCTGCTGTCAGCTGGAGTGATGTTCTGCCCTTCAGTCAGATTGAAGTGATGAGCTCAGTCAGGCTAGAACGCTCAAAAGAGCAGCTGCCGGTTCGTCCACGAAACGTCGGTCCGGATTTTTTCAGTGCTGCAGGCATCAGTTTGCTGAGTGGTCGTGCTTTTATTCCGGAAGATGTTGGACATGGCCTGACAAATGTGATAGTGGATCAGTCATTTGCAGACATGTATATTGACGGTGAGGCACTTGGCAAGAAAATTGCGCTGTCCAGTGGAGCAGATTCATTTGTTGAGCACAACGTGGTCGGAGTGGTTGAGGCTGTGCGTCACATGCGGCCAGATGAGTCACTGCATAACCCCACTGTCTACATGCCTGCAAAAACACCACTGGAAAACAGCCAGTTGCTGCTGCGTACTGCCATGCAACCGGAACGACTGGTGCAATCGGTGCGAAAGTTGCTGGAGCATGAACTGGGTAAAGACCGTATCGGGTTTGTTGCCAGCATGAAATCCATGGTGCGCATGACACAACGTGATCGAGTGCCACAAATCGTCCTGGTGGCTCTGTTTGCTGGCCTATCTGTTTTGCTGTTGGTTTATGGTCTGTATGCACTGGTGAGTTTTCAGGTCAATCAACGCGCGATGGAGATTGGTTTGCGCAAGGCGTTGGGTGCCAATCGAAATCGTATACTGCTTGACGAGATTTTGCGGTCCGCGCGTCTCTTACCCACAGGGATTTTTTTGGGGGGTATCGGTGGATATTGCAGCCAGCGTTTGATTCAAAACCAGCTGTATCATGCAACTTTGATCGATCCAACGCTTTGGGTATTGATAATTGGTGCAATAATTTGTACCGTGTTTGTTGCCAGTGTCCTGCCGGCAGTGCGTGCAGCGGCATTGTCGCCTGCTGACAAATTGTTCAGTGAATGAGGTCAAGCGAAGTTGAGTGAGAAACACATGCCGCGCATGCACGGTAAAATTGCTGTGGTCACTGGTGCCGGACGCGGCATCGGTGCCGCCATTGCCAGGGCTTTTGTCGCCGAAGGCGCAGAGGTACTGGTCACCGACATCAACACTGCGGCTGCTGCCGACATGGCGGCAGAGCTTGGTGAGTCTGCGTCTGCGATGACGCTGGATGTGCGTGATGAATCGCAGTGGCAGGCTGTGATGGACGCGGTACTGCAAGACTATGGACGCCTTGATGTGCTGGTGAACAATGCCGGCATCACCGGATTTGAATCCGGCAACGCAAGGCATGATCCAGAGCATGCTGCACTTGAGGATTGGCGCGCAGTTCACGCCACCAATCTGGACGGTGTGTTTCTGGGTTGCAAACACGCCATCGCTGCCATGCGCCAAAACGGCGCGGGTGCGATCATCAACATCTCGTCGCGCTCCGGTCTGGTCGGCATTCCCGCTGCCGCTGCTTACGCATCTTCCAAGGCGGCGGTGCGCAATCACAGCAAATCTGTGGCCTTGTACTGTGCCGAACAGGGCTTGCAGATCCGCTGTAACTCGGTGCATCCTGCCGCGATTCTGACGCCAATGTGGGAACCGATGCTGGGCACCGGTGAGCAGCGAAAACAGAACATGGAAGCCTTTGTCGCCGATTGCCCGATGCGGCGTTTCGGCCAACCGGAGGAAGTGGCGGCGCTGGTGGTGCTGTTGGCCAGTGACGAGGCGACATACATCAATGGTACAGAGCTCAACATCGATGGCGGTATGCTGGCCGGCAGCGCGGCGAGTCCGGCACGCACCAATGCGACCGGGTAAGTGCTGACATGTCCAGCGCAGATATGAGCGCCACGGCAACTGCCATGCAGCAGGCAAACACGCCGTCGCTGTGGCTGGATCGCGATCGTGTCGAGGCCAACATCCGCCGCATGCATGAGCATTTGCTGGGTCTGGGTGTGAGACTCAGGCCACACCTGAAAACCTGCAAGAGCATGCCGGTGGCGCAAATGATGCAGGCCGCCGGTGCCAGCTGTTTTACCGTCTCCACGCTGGCTGAAGCGCGATATTTTCATGCCCAGGGGCTGCATGACTTGCTGTATGCCGTGGGCATTGCGCCCGGCAAGCTGGAACCGTGTGCCGCACTGATGCGCTCCGGTTGCCGGCTGACCATCACCCTGGACAACCTCACTGCAGCCAGCGCGGTCGCGGCGGCGGCCCGACAGCATGCGGTGAGTTACCGGGTGTTGCTGGAAATTGACTGTGACGGCGAGCGCGCCGGCTTTGCGCCGGATACGAAGACACTGATTCAGGCCGCACGGATACTTGATCAGGCCGGTTGCGAGGTAGCCGGTGTGATGACTCACGCCGGTGGCTCCTACCATTGCCGTGATCGCGACTGCCTGCGGCGCGCGGCGGACAACGAGCGCGACACAACGGTGTTGGCGGCACAGCGTCTGCGTGCACACGGCTTTGCCGCCCCGGTGGTCAGTATCGGCTCCACGCCGACGGCAAGCTTTGCCGGCGATCTGACCGGCGTGACGGAAGTGCGTCCTGGCACCTATGTGTTTCAGGATCTGGTCATGGTCGGTCTGGGAGTGTGCACAGCAGATGACATTGCCATCAGCGTGTTGTGTGAAGTCATCGGACATCGGGCCGAACATGGCGAGCTGATTGTCGATGCCGGCTGGATGGCCCTGTCGCGTGATCCTGGCAACAGCGATCAGGACGGGCAGTGCGGTTTTGGTCTGGTCTGTGATCTGGCGGGAGGATTGCTTGATGGGCTACAGGTCAGGCACGTCAATCAGGAGCATGGAGTGATTGCAGACCACGCTGGCCGTGCCATCGATCTGTCGGCATTTCCGGTGGGTACCCGACTGCGCATTCTGCCTAACCATGCCTGCGCCACGGCAGCCCAGTACGCCGGTTATCATGTGATGGCTGCTGATCAGGATCAAAACCTCTATTGGGAGCGTTGTAGCGGTTGGTAAAATGACAACAACAGTCGTACAATTGAAATGAAATATGCATCATAAAATATTGATATTGTTAGCTATTATAACTCCAATATCTGGCATGACTGGTGAGGCCGACGTGCTGAAAGCCGAGCTGCTGCCGGCTGCAGGCGGTTTCTGGCGGGTGCAGGCTACGATCCATCATGCCGATCAGGGCTGGGATCATTACGCCGATGGTTTTCAGGTGCTGACCGAGAATGGTATTTTGCTGGCAGAGCGGGAATTACTGCATCCACATGTCAATGAACAGCCGTTCACGCGCAGCACCGATGCGTTTGCGCTGCCAGCAGACGTCAATGTGTTGATCGTCCGCGCACACGACAGCGTGCACGACCATGGCGGTCAGGTGGTGCGTCTGCCGGCGCAGCGCTGATGCGTGCAGAAACCGTTGTGCTCAGTCCGGCAGTTGCAGGTGAAAGCGCCGGTTCTGCTTGCCCTTGTTCTCGATTTTGCTGACCACTGCAGTACCGATCTCCCCAGTGGAGCGCACATGCGTACCGCCGCAGGGTTGCAGGTCCACGTTGCCGATCTGCAGCAGCCGGATGCGACCGGCCCCGCGTGGCGGACTCACCGACATGGTCCTGACCAGCTCCGGATTGGCATCCAGTTCGGCATCACTGATCCAGCGTGTGCTGACCGGGTGATCGGCTTCGATCAGCGCATTCAGTTGCGTTGTCAGTTCGTGCTTGTCCGGGGATTCCGGCAGATTGAAATCCAGCCTGCTCTTCTCGGCACCTACGTTGCCGCCGGTAACCGGTTCGGGGATGAGGCTGCCGAGCAGGTGCATGCAGGTGTGCATGCGCATGTGGCGATACCTGCGAGGCCAGTCGATGCTGGCGGTCACAACTGAGCCTGCTGTAGGCGGTTCGCTGCCTTCGACCAGTTGATGCACGATGGCACCATCCTCCCCCTTGCGGGTGTCCACCACAGTCAGCACGCTACCGTCGGCCTGTGTGAGGGTGCCGGTATCACCTGGCTGACCACCGCCCAGTGGGTAGAACACGGTCTGATCCAGCACCACGCCAGTGGCCGTCACCGCAACAATCTGTGCCACGCAGCTTTGTCGGTAGGCGTCTTCCTGAAAAAGTGGCTTGCTGTGTCCCTCATGCATGTTATTGACTCACCAGCGGCAGGATCAGCCGGCTCGGATAGCGCTCGCTGTGATGCAACCTGATGGTGGCGGTGCGGGCATCGTCTTTGCTCTGCAGATGCACCGGTTTACCGGCATTGTAGTGCCGTTGCTGCTGCAGGCCATTGGCCGGGCGGATGAACAGGCGCAGGCGTGAGCCCGCCTCCAGCTGCCGCGAGAACCAGTAAAAGCGCTCAAAAGTGTAGCGGTTGATGCTGCCGGGTTCGACCAGTTGTGGTGCGGTCAGCGATTCCCGGTAGCGGGCGCGCTGGGTTTCGCCAGCCAGCGCAATGCTGCTGCCATCGGCCTTGATCTCGTACACGGTTACATTGATGTCGGTGTCCGGCACGTCCATTTCCAGCCAGGCCTCCAGCTTCAGATACCCGCTGATTTCGGTGGCTTCGGCGAACGGCTCGCTGTGGAAGATCAGGCCGTCGCCAGCGGTGTGGATCACTTCAGACTGGTCCGTCAGATAGGCTTCGGCATCGCCGCGTTCGGCCTTGCTGGTGTCCAGTGGGTCATACACATAGTGCGACTGTTCCAGACCAGGCTGGTGGCTGCTGCTGAGGCTGCCGGAGACAAACACATTGTGCTGAGCGTGCTGACTGCCCAGGCGCAGGCTCAGTTCGCTGTCGGCCACCGCCTGCAGCGATGGTGCTGATTTCCATACGTTGGCCCCGGCCACGAAGTAGGTCACCCGGTCCTTGAGCATTTCCGGGCGCTCGCCGTCGGCCATGGTCCACTGGTACCAGGCATGATCCAGACCGAAGGCGTCGAACATCATCGCATCGCCAAAGCGGATGCCGCCGAATTCCTGTCGCGGCATGCGTGTGCCACTGTGATCCCAGGGGCCCAGCAGCAGGTAATGGTCCGCCTTGGCCTGCGCGTTGCCGTGACGCATGTGTTCCCGGTAGTACTGCATGGCACCGGGCTGATCGCCGTCGTAGTAGCCGGTGATGGTCAGGATCGGCAGCGAGAGTTGCTCAAGCTGCTGCGACGATGGCACCCGTTCGGCCCAGTAATCGTCCAGCTGCGGATGTGAGATCCAGCGCTGAAAGGTTGCGTTGGGATGACCGACCAGCTGATCCAGCCCGGCGAAGGCCATGCCGGAGGTGTGGTATTGCAGGTATTTGCGATTCCAGAACGCATCATCGCCGAAAATCCGCCCCTGCGCAGCATTGCCTGCGGTCAGCGTCAGCCAGCGGATGATGTAGGGATACTGAATGTTGTAGTTCATCGGGAAGTCGACGCCATGATACGGCGAGGCGATCGGCACGATGGTGCTCAGATTGGCGGGAAAATGCCGTGCCGTGACCCACTGGTTGTAACCGCCATAGGAGCCGCCGCGCATGGCCACCTTGCCATTGGACCAGGCTTGCGCAGCGATCCACTGCACCACATCATGGCCGTCCCGGCCGTCTTCCAGATCCAGTGGTCTGAATTCGCCCTCGCTGTTGCCGCGACCGCGCGTGTCCACCACCACAAAGGCATAGCCATGGCGGGCAAAATACTGCGCATCCGGATGATAGCGGTCGCTGATGTAGGGCGTGATGGTGACGATCGCCGGGAGTTTTTTGTCCTGCCAATCCAGCGGTCGGTACAGTGTGGCGTTCAGGCGCACGCCATCGCGCATGGGGATTTTCACCGCCCACTGAAAATTTACGTCGCTGGGTTCGTGGCCAATGTCGTTGCCTGCAACAGCCTGTGACAGCAATGACAACAGCAACAGGTACAGAGACAGACGCAACCGGCGGCTGGGATAACAAAGTGAATTCATGCTAATGGTTCCTGGTGGATTGCAGCTTGCCAGCCTTGCCGGCACAAGTGTATCGTAACCGCAAGCCTGTAGAAACGCCCGGCTGTCTGCAGCCATGACGGGGAGACTGACGCGCAGTGAAGAAGCATGCATCAACACAGCCTTGAAGACCATCAGCGATTGGCCGAGCAGGGCGACGCGCAGAGTCAGTTCATGCTCAGTCAATTCTGTTTTCAGCAACGCGAATTGGCGCAGATGTTGCGCTGGTTGCGTCTGGCGGCCGATCAGGCCTTGCCGGCGGCACTGGATGCGCTGGGCTATTGTCTGGAAAAAGGCATGGGCACCGACCGCGACATGCCGGCGGCACTGGACCATTATCGCCGTGCCGCTGCTGCTGGATCCGATCAGGCAGCGTATCGCTATGCAGACCTGTTGTATCGCTGCGATTTGCCGCAGACGCGCAGCGCAGAAATCTGTCAGCACTGGCAGCAGGCGGTCGCTGCCGGTCTGCCCCTGGCACTGCGTGCGCAGGGCTTTTTGCGCATGTTGGCGGAAGGCCCCACCGCTGCTGTGCTGGCGCTGTTGCAGGAAATGGCGCAGCAGGGTGATCCGGTGGCACAGTTCAATCTGGGCTGCTGTCTGGCACAAACCGATGCCCAGGCTGCCGGTGATTGGCTGCAGCAGGCAGCGGCCAAAAACTATCCCCTCGCCAGCACGGCATTGCGTGCCCTGCAGGTCAGTGAGAACAGGCACTGGCCGGTTTTGCTGCCAGAGCGGCAGCCGCCCGCTAATGTCGGCAATGACCATGGCATGCAGACATCCTGGCTGATGCCGCAACTCCCTCCCGGATTACGTTGGGAGAGCTTGCACCAACAACCACTGGTCAGCGTGGCCCATGGGGCATTGAGCATGCCCGAATGTGCCTATATGATTCATCTGGCCACACCGCTGATGAGGCGTGCTCAGGTGATCAGTGCCGATGCCAGCGATCCGGGCAGTCAACAGGCGAGCATGGAATCCCGGGTGCGCACCAGCGACTCGACTTTTCTGCCGTTGCAGGTCACCGACATGATCAGTCACTACATAGATCGAAAAATTTCCCTGGTCACCGGTATTGATATTGACCGATCGGAGCCGTTTTCGGTGCTGCATTATCAACCCGGCCAGTACTATCAGCCGCATTATGATTACTTTGATCCCGCATTGCCGGTGGCGGCCAGATTGCTGCGCGATGGGGGGCAGCGCTGTGCCAGCGCGGTCATTTATCTGAGTGACGTCGATGCTGGCGGCGGCACCGGGTTTCCGGAGCTGGGTCTGGAAGTGCCGGCGCAGCTTGGGAGCCTCTGCCTGTTCCACAACTGCCGGCCGGATGGCAGCGTTGAACCACGCAGCCTGCACGCAGGGTTGCCGGTACAGCGCGGTGACAAATGGGTGGCCACAAAATGGTATCGTGAGAGTGTGACCAGTTACCTGCAAGGCTGAGCTGGCTAAATGTTGAAGGTTGATCTTTGCTGAAGGGATTATTGCTATGTTGAAAATAATGCTTGTCTGCATGCTGCTTGCAGTGACAGCCAGTGCGTCTGCAAGGGATTGCGGCTCCAATTCTGCGCGCGTCAAGGGAAAACTGATCGTGCGTGGTGACAGCACCGCAGTGGTGAGCAAGCTTAGCGCTGACAAGGTGGTGCGGCTGCAAAACAAGTATGGCGCAGTGGTCGGCTACCGCTACGAGTTTTTCACTGGGCGTCGCTTGCTGCAAATCAACACGCGCGGCGGTATCGTCTCCAGTATTTGCCGCGACTGATTTTGAATGGTGTCCCCGGCAGGAGTTGAACCTGCGACCTAGCGCTTAGGAGGCGCTCGCTCTATCCAGCTGAGCTACGGGGACACGGCCACATATGATAGCAAAGCGATCGGCGATTTGCCGTTCTGCGGGCCGGCTCTCAGGGGCAGTCCGGGATTCCCGTGATACGGGTCAGACGCACCAGATTGAGGCTGCCGCTGCCCAATTCCGGGTCGGCAAAGCTGAAGTCAAAGCTGGCATCGTTGCACAGTGGGGTAAAACTTGCCTGGCCGACTTCGACGCGCTCCACATCGGCGGGATCGAACAGATTGCCAAAGCGTCCGCCACGGGTTTGCACCAGACGGTCAAAATCGATTCGGTCACTGTCTTCAGCGACCGTGCCGACCCCGGTAAACCAGATCTGCTCACCCTGGTTGTTGTTGCTGTACCAGAACAGCACTGCCCGACCGTCCGGCAACACGTGCATGTTCATGCCTTCACCGCGCCTGGACGCATCATGCCAGGAGCCGCTGGCATGGGCCAGCGCCGGCAGTGACGTGGTCTGTTCATCACAGCCTGAGCCGGCCACCCGGCTGCTGTTGATCAGGTCGGTTCTTACGCCGGTCTGGCCAAATCCGTGGAACTGCAGCACACCGTTGTCACAATCGGTGAAGGTGAACTCCAGACTGCCGGCAAACGGGGTGCGCTGCACATCGTCGGGATCAAACTGCTGAAAAGATGCGCCCTCTGCCAGCAGCATGTTGTCGACGATGATGCGGTTACCAAGCTGCTCACCGACCCCGACCAGCCAGCGTTGCCCGCCTGCCTCATCATAGCTGGCCCAGGCGACGACGACGCGTTCGTCTGCCAAAGGTTCGATGATGAAGCCCACACCGCTGTTGTTGAGTGAGCGCCAGGTACCGGCCATGCGTCCAGTGACCGCGAATCCCTCGTCACTGGCGTTGGCCCCGGCGGGAATGACAATGCCGGCGAGGCTGGCGCTGTCCGACTCATGGTTGCGCCAGTCGCCGTTGTTCCAGTCCACTGCGCTGAGTGCATTGCGATCCAGTGCATGGCCAGTCATGTCGGTCACGGCAAACTGCATATGCAGCGCGTCGTTGGCATTCAGCAGTTGCTGATTGCGCGCGCTGTCGGCGACGTCCAGCACAAAGCTCAAGCTGTCGGTTTTGTAGCGGGCGTAGCCGGTGCCGAAGAATCCGCGCTGCGTCGCCCAGGTCGCGGCACTTGCGCTCAGCTCCAGCTGCCCGGCAGTGGAGCTGTCGGCGATCTTCAGCTGCAATTGCAGGTCCTGCGTTGCTGCCGGCTGGCCGGGCAGGGCAATCACCTGCTCTTCTCCATCCAGCCAGCGCATCGGCTTGTCAAAGCCCAGTCTGACGGCATAGCTGTGACCCGCCACCAGTGCACCCGGCGTGGTGCTGATCAGCTGTCGTTCAGCATCGTTTGCGGTTGGCAGCAGGCGTGCGTTGTAGATCAGTTGACCGGAAGCCACATCAACCAGGCTTAGACTTTGCACGGACGGTGGTCCGGCAGTCCAGTAGGCCGCCGCAGCGATGGATGCGGCCATGTTCTCGCGCACCCGGCGTATTTCTGTCTCCGGCAGCATGAAACCGTCGTGGCCATTGCTGCCAAAACCGCCATACTCGGTGCCGCCACCATTGCCCGGCTCAAGTTCCAGTGTCCACGACGGCACCTGGAACTGGTTGGCAAAGTACTCCGAGGTGGTGCCGATGCCAAACCCCGGCCCACTGTTGCTGAGAATCCTGTAGACCTTGTTGCCGGGCAACTCCTTATGGTGGTCAACCAGTACCCGCATCAGCCTGGCCTGATTCTGATTGCGTGCAGTGTTGAACGTGGCCACCGGAAACAGCACGCGGGTGAAGGAATGCACGTCAATGAACATGCGCAGGCGATCCCCCAGCGTGGTGCTGACCGCACCAGGCAGGAGGAAGTCCGGTGCGTTGATCAGGGCCTGGGTTTCTGTCTCGGAAAATGCCGTCTGGCCATGATAAACCAGCGAATCGGGATTGCCGGATGAACTGCTGCTGTTGGCATGGAAGGGCGCACTGTTGCGGTTGAGATCAATGCCGTTGAGGTGATCGCCGACGCTGGCCAGCTGTTCGTCGGTAGCGCGCATGTTTTTGCGTCGCATGCGCCCGTCACGTGGAGAACCCAGCGGGAAATCCGGGTCGCTGTCCAGGTAGTTGCGATCCGGCGTGCGCTGGGTTTGCAGAAAACCATCGACGTTGAGCACCGGGATCAGGGCGACGTTCATGTTTTCAATCAGATACTGGTGCAGATGGGCATCGTCGGCGGCTGCGCTGAGCAGCTCCATGATGCCGGTGACCACTTCCGGTGACTGCCACTCGCGCGCGTGGATGCCGCCATTGATCAGCACGCTGCCCTCCTCGCGCAGGTCTGCGGTGCGGTCATCCGGGTCGCTGATGATGTACATGTAGATGTTGCGTTGGGCCTGCTCGGTGACGCCGATGGTCTGGCGCTGAATGAAGCCATGCTGGTTGCTCAGATCAAAATGTCGTGTCAGCAGCCCCTGATAACTGCGAAAGCCGTCGAACGGCAGTGGCGTATCCACCGGGATGGGCACTGGATAGCCCAGCCCGAGCCGTCCCGGACCTGCGGTCCAGGTGCTCAGCGTCTGTGCCTGCAGCACTCCGGCCGTGCATGCCAGCAGCATCAGCACAACAGGCGGCAGCCTGACCAGCAGGGCGTTCATGGCAATTCCGCCCGCAGATCCAGTATCGTCTGCAGTCTGGCTTGCGCCAGCTGTTGCTCAGCCTGCACCGTGGCCTGCAGCTGCCTGATTTGTTCATCGCTGAGGCTTTGAGCCAGGCGCATGGCCAGTGGCGCACCGCGCTCGCCATCGCCGAGCATGTGCAACAGGGCGGCTGCATCAAAGTTTGCGTCGCGGGCTTGCACTGACCATGCCCGCAGGCCGTCAGCCGCCAGCGTTGCCACCACATTATCGGGATGTTGCGCTGCGGCCAGATAAAGCTCGCGGAATGAGGATGCAGAATAGCGACGCAGCACGCTGATGGCCAATGCGGGGGCAACCGCGCTGATCTGCTTTAGCATGGTCTGTGCATCGCCTGTGTGCATGGCGGCAAGCATGGCCAGCGCAGCTGTGGCGGTGGGTGTGGCGCTGTCAGCGTGGCGCTCGGCCAGCATGGCCAACAGCCCGCCAGCCTGCCACAGACTGAAGTCACCGCTGTCGACCGCCACCCATACCGCTTGCTGCTGCAGTGCATCGGCGCGCTGCCACCAGTCCAGCAACTGGGCTGCAGGCATCGGTTCCAGTTCCGCGCACAACGCCAGATGATCCCACTGGTACAACACACCGCTGGCGCTGCGGGCCACCGGGAAAGCCGCTTGCTGCTGGCCGGGATGATCCGGATCAGCCATCGTGACAAGTGCCGTATGATTGCTGAGCCGCTGCAGCACGTCACGCATCATCGGGCTGGCTGCCTGCTGACGCTGGCGGCTGACAAACTGCACCAGGGCGGCCTCCTTTTGCGCAGCGCTGAGGCCCGGCTGCAACAGGAAGTCGTCCAGTGCCTGCAGCGCCGCTGAGCGGGTCAGGGTGGAAAGATGCCGGCTCAGTGTCTGGGCAAGCTCTGTGGTGACGGGCGCGGTGCTGATCAGCAGCCGTTGCTCAGTGCTGATCTGACTGCATTGCTGCCTGTGGCGGGCTGGGTCAGGTTTGGCACTGACCGGAGCGATTGCCGTCGCACGTGTCTGTTGCGCCAGCGCCATTTGCGCTGGCGGGGTGTCCTGCTGACAGGCCGGCGTATCCAGAGCAGCCAGTGCCGGCGACAGCAGCAGGCTGACGCTCAACAGACACCCCAGGACTGTCAGTAAATCACGCATGAGACCAATCTACTACAGTTGTCGTATCAATGCCAGCCCCGAGGATAATCTGCCGGTCAGGTCACTACCCGCATCACTTCATTACCGCCACCGGCAGCAGCAAGGATCTGGTGCGCTGCCAGTCCTGATCAATGTGCTGCCACTCCTGGAGCAACGCCTGCTCATCGCTGGCCAGCTGGCGCTGCAACTGTTGTTCCAGTTGTACCAGCGTTGGGTTGGAGTGGTGTGCCGTCACTGTGCTGCCGGCAGGTGATGACGTCGGCGGTGTGTGCGTGGGCAGACTGATCAGTAGCAGCAGTGCAGCCAGCGCCGGCACACCGATTGCCAGCATTGAGCGCAGGCGGGCGGGTTGGTACCGTTGTGCTGCGCTCGCCTGTGTGTGCGCGCTTGTCCGCACTGCCCGGGCGACGCGCTGCTGCAGAGCCGGAATCTGATCCAGGGGCAGCCTGGTGGCGTCCTCGCGCAGGGTCTGTTCAAGTTGCTGTCGCTTCATGCTGGCCTCATTGCCTTGTTGGCGCTGCTGAGTCTTTGGATGTGTATGTTCATTGCCGGTTCAGTCGCGATTGTAACTGCTGTCTGGCGCGCAACAGATTGACGCGCACCCAGACCTGCGAACGCTGCCTGATGCGGGCGATTTCGGCACCGCTGAAGCCTTCACCATAATGCAGCCAGAGCAGATCAAAAGCCTGGGCTGACAGATGCTGCCGGGCCAGCAGCCAGATGTTGTCGGCAGGCATGATTGAATCATCGTCAGCAGCCGGGTGCTGATGCTCGTCCAGGCTTTCGACCTGCCGGTTGCCGCTGTTGATGGCGGCGGCCGCGCGACCGGCGATGCGATACAGCCAGGTGGAAAAGCGCCAGCGCGGTCGGTAGCTGTGCAGATGCTGCCAGGCGTTGATGAAGGTGGTCTGCACGGCGTCCTCGGCATCAGCCCGTTGCAGCCCGCGCAGCATCAGGTAGCGCAGCAGGCGCGCCTGATGGTGTGCAATCAGCTGCTCGAACGCGGACACAGCACCCTGCTGTGCCCGCTGCACCAGTTTCATTTCCTGCTGCGGGTTCATGCTCTGGCATGCTGGTTCGGGCGCAAGCTTTGCTGATCAGTCGATGATCTGCAGCAGCTGCTGCACCGGCAGGCCGAGATCAAAGCGGGTGATGTGGTTGTCGTTGCTGACCTTGAGCTGGCTGATCCAGGCCAGGTCTTCATCTTCGTTTTCGGCATCGGCCAGCGCTTTCAGCGACAGAATGCCCTGGACGATGTTGGCCAGGGCGCTGGCGGCGTTGTCGTCGGCGCTGTGGGCTTCCAGGCTGATGTTGATGGCGTCCTCGGCATCGGCCACCACCAGGGCGAATTTTTCCACGTTGCGAAACAGCGACGATTGCCAGGCACCGTCTTCGCCGAACACTTCGTGCCTGGGATTCATGCCGCCTTGCACCAGTGCCCGGTTGGCCTGAATCACGATCAGCTCCTGCGGCAGCGCCTGCATCTGAAACGAGCCCTGCTGCAGGAAGCTGTCCAGCACATCCTCTGCTGGCGTGATCAGGGTCTGATTGTTTTCGCCGAAGGCCAGGTACAGGGTGTCACTGTCGATTTCGTTGATGGTGATGCCCTCCAGTCGAATGTCGACTTCGTCAAAGGCGTAGTAATTGCGCCCGTGCCTGCTGAGCAACTCAAGCTCCTTGTCATCGGCAAACAACTTGTCGACGATGTTGTCGCGCATCAGCTGACTGGTGTTGCCATGCAGCACAATCGCCGGGTTCTGTTCGCTGCCGCTGCCAAAAATGCTGATGCCTTCGAGTTGATCAATCATTTCGTCGCCGAGTTCTGCGCGCAATTCGTTCAGCGTTTCCCTCTCCAGCCATGCATACAGCTGGGCCGAGGCGGCGCCGTTGCGCATGCGCTCAATGTTGATCTGCAGATAAAATGCAGAATCGACTGCGGCCAGGGGCATCGGTGCAGGCACCTGTGCCTGCGGTTGTGCTGGCAGCAGTGCGATCATGACGGTAAGCAAAATGCTGAGGAATGCAGTGCCGGATCGAATGTTCATGGGGTTTCTCCTGTGGGTTCGCCGGCTTATAGCGAGCTGGCGGGGAAAATGTTACAACTGATCTGTCCCCGACAACTGCGCGCCGACTGGCGAACCTCAGCCCGGATTGTTCATGACCTGACCGTCGCAGCAGCTTGGGTTATGAATAAGCCGGGCTCAGGCCTGTTTCAGAATGCGCTCCTTCTGCCGCTCCCAATCGCGGTCTTTCTTGGCTTCGCGCTTGTCGTGCTGTTTTTTCCCGCGTGCCAGCCCGATCGCCAGTTTCACCCGGCCCTGTTTCCAGTACATGTCCAGCGGCACCAGGGCATAGCCCTTGCGTTCGACGGCACCGAGCAGTCGGCTGATCTCGCGTTTGTGCAGCAGCAGCTTGCGATCGCGGGTGGGGTTGGTCTGCACGTGGGTGGATGCGGTGGGCAACGGAGTGATGTGGGCACCATACAGCCACACCTCGCCATGACGCAAAAACACATAGCTCTCGGCAATCTGGACTTTGCCGGCGCGGATGCTTTTCAGCTCCCAGCCGAGCAGCGCGATACCGGCTTCCAGCGTCTCTTCAATAAAATAATCAAACCGTGCCCGCTTGTTGCGGGCGATGGTGCTGGCGGATTTCTTTGCGGGTTTGCTCATGGTATCCAAGTGGGGACAGTATGCGGAAATTGAAGCGGTTCGAAACTCAGTCTCGAACAAACTCACCATTATGCATGATAATAGGCCGATGAGAATGCCGCTTGCTGACAGTCTGGCGCACTGGCCTGATAGATGGTCTCTGCTGCTGGCGCTGAATTCATAACAGATGGAAATCACCCGCATTGAACACAGCGCACTGCTGCGCTACAGCGCCGAGCAGATGTATGACCTGGTGGTCGACGTCGAGCGCTATCCGCAGTTCCTCAGCTGGATCGAGGCTGCCCGGGTCATTGAAAACAGTCCCGAGCAGCATCTGGCCGGCATGGATCTGCGCATTGCCGGCATCCAGGCATCGCTGATCACGCGCAATCACTTTCAGCCTTACGAGTCGGTGCTGCTGCAACTGCACGAAGGGCCGTTTGAGCAGTTTCAAGGCGCCTGGCACTTCCAGGGGTTTGGTGAGGTGGGTTGCAAGGTGGTGTTGAGCATGGCTTTCCAGATGCACCAGCAACTGTTCAGCCGTGCCATGCAGCTGGGCTTCAAGCGCATCGCCGACCGTCTGATCCAGGACTTTTCCCGTCGTGCCGAACAGTTGTACGGCAAGCCGGTGCCGTTGTCGCAGCTGTGATGAGTGCAACTGAGCAGGCCGAAGAGACAATGGATGAGGACAGATCAATCGAGGTCGAGGTGATCTATGCCTTGCCCAAACAGCAGCGTCTGTTGCAGGTGACACTGGCTGCTGATGCCACCGTGGCCGATGCAGTCAGTGCCTCCGGCGTGTTGCAGCAGCATCCCGAACTGCTGCAGGAACCGCTGCCCTGGTATCGCCGGGTCGGTGTTTTCGGCCAGCAGTGCGAGATGGATCGCAGGCTGGTGCACGGTGATCGGGTGGAAATCTACCGCCCATTGCTGATGGATCCGAAACAGGCCAGACGGGAACGCGCCAAAAGCAAATCCGGATGATGGCTGCCTCGGCAGGAGCGCGATGAACATGGCATAATCTGCCGCTGTCATCAGCTCAGCGCGCAGGCAAGCCATCATGCTCAAGACCCAGACCACCGAACAGATCAGCGGCCACGGCATGTGGTCGTCCAAGCTGGCATTCATACTCGCCGCCACCGGCGCGGCGGTCGGACTGGGCAACATCTGGCGCTTTCCCTACGTCACCGCCGAGAACGGTGGCGGCGCATTTGTGTTGATTTATCTGGCTTGCATTGCGCTGGTCGGCATACCGCTGCTGATGGCGGAAATTCTGCTCGGCCGCGCCGGTCGCCACAGCCCGATCAACAGCCTGCTGCAGTTGGCTCGACGCAGCGATGCCAATCGCGCCTGGAGCGTGATCGGCGTGATTGGTGCGATCGTCGGGGTGATGGTGTTGTCGTTTTATGTGGTCGTGGCCGGCTGGACCTTGTCCTACGTCTGGACCTACATCGTGGAGCTGGCCGGTCACGCCGCTTTTGTCGGCACCCCGGAGCAGCACTTTGATGATCTGCTGGGCTCGCCGGCGAAACTGCTGTTGTGGTCGACGCTGTTTCTTGCCAGCAGTGTGGCTGTGGTGGCGCTGGGTGTGGAGAAGGGCCTGGAAGGCTCCGTGCGTCTGCTTATGCCGTTGCTGTTCGGTCTGTTGCTGATCATGGTGGGTTACGGCATGGCCAGTGGATATTTCGTGCAGTCGGTGGTGTATCTGTTCACGCCGGATTTTTCTGCCATCGATGGCGGTGTGATCCTGGAAGCGGTGGGGCAGGCGTTTTTCAGTCTCAGCCTGGGCATGACCGGCATCATGGCCTATGGTGCCTATGTGCCGCGCGACATGCACATTGGGAAAACCGCGGGCATCATTGCGCTGGCCGATTCTGCCGTCGCCATTCTGGCCGGGCTGGCCATCTTCCCCATCGTGTTTGCGTACGATCTGCAGGGCAGTGGCGGTCCGGGGCTGATTTTTGTCACCCTGCCGCATGCCTTCGCGGCGATGGAGTTCGGCAGTCTGTACGCGCTGGCATTTTTTGTGCTGCTGGCGGTGGCGGCATGGACCTCGGCGATTTCACTGCTGGAACCGGCCACCGCTTATCTGGTAGAACGCACCCGCTGCAACCGGCCCGTGTCGGTGCTGATGATCGGCGCTGCCACCTGGCTTTTGGGCATCGGCAGCGTGTTGTCGTTCAATCACTGGTCGACATTTCTGCTCTGGGGCAAAAACTTTCAGGAGCTCATTGAATATGTCGCCACCAATGTCATGTTGCCGGTCGGTGGTTTGCTCATTGCCGTGTTTGCCGGCTGGGTGGTGAGCCGGGTGATTGTGCGGGAGCAGCTGGCTGACCTGAACGAAGAACTTTATCGCGGCTGGCTGTGGCTGATGCGCTTTTTTGTGCCGCTGGCCCTGCTCGTCGTTTTGCTCAATGCCGCCGGCGTGTTTTAGCCGGTGATGCGTAATAGCTTGTATTCGGCGTTGGCGGCAACTTCGGCATGGTTGAGCCGGCTGGCTGCCAGCATGCGCTCATAAGGCAGAAAGCGGTTGGCGACCAGCCAGCACTGGCCATGGCGACTGAGCAGCTGCGGCAATTGCTGCAGGAATCCTGCCGTGATCGACGTGGTTTGCTGAAACTGGCGATGAAATGGCGGATTGCTGATGATCAGCTCATAGCGTCCCGGTACATCACCGGCAGTGGCGCTGGGTCGAATGTCTATGTCTGGCACGTCAGCCAGCGTGCATCTGCACGCCGCCAGTGCCCAGGCGTCCACGTCCACTGCGGTCACGCTCAGCTTCGGCAACAGCTGATGAACCACGGCAGCGAGCACACCACTGCCACAGGCATAATCCAGCAATGCTCCGCTGCGTGGCAGGCTGGCCTGCGCCGTCACCAGCGTCTGCAGCAACAGTTCAGAGCCGGCGTCCAGACGACCACTGGCAAACACGCCGGGCAGGGTGGCGATGCTCATGGTTTCGGGCAAGTCGTGTACGGCATCGCCGGCAACAAGATCTGCGGCAGCCAGTGACCAGGACTGCATCATCGTGCTGATCCCGGCAGCTGCCGTCACCTCACTGTCTGGACGCAGCGTGCCGGCGATGGCCTGGCAATGACGTGCCGCATCCAGCTTCTGCACCGGGTCACAATAGGGCGACAGCAGCCTGCCAGCGCTTTTGATGCCGGACTTGATCGCGCCAATCAGCACAATCTGCGTGCCTGGCCTGCAGGCAGCCGCCAGCCAGTGCAGTTGCGCCTGCAGCCTGGCCTTGCCCTTGGGCAGAAACAGAATCACCCTGTCGTAGCTCGGCATCTGCTCCGCTGACAAGTGGGTGGCAAACCAGACCGGCAGCCGGTCACTGGCTGCCTGTGTCCAGCGCAGGTGCTGGTCATACTGCTCATGCAGCACCCCGGCGATGCACAGCCTGTCATAATCGGCGGGGGTATCCGGCGGGTTGATCAGCAGCAGTGCATCATCGTGGGGCCAGTTGCCGGCCAGTCGTTGCAGCAGCGAGGTTTCAGGCTGCATCGATCAGATGGCCATACAGATCGTAGTCGTCGCTGGCATCAATCTGCACCTCGACGCGGTCACCGGGCTGCAGCTGGCCACCATCGGTGACGATGATCTGACCATCGATTTCCGGCGCGTCGGCATGGCCGCGGGCGATGGCCACCAGACTGCCGTCCTCGGCTTCTGCCACGTTGTCCACCAGTGCCTGCTGGCGACTGCCTACCTTCGCCTTGAGCTTGTTGGCGCTGATTTCGGCCTGGGTCTGCATGAAGCGCTCCCAGCGCTGCTGTTTGATCTCATCGGGCACCGCTGCCGCCAGATCGTTGGCGGCGGCACCGGCGACCGGTGAATACTGGAAGCAGCCGACCCGATCCAGCTGCGCCGCCTGCAAAAAGCTCAGCAGTTGCTCGAACTCGGCATCGGTTTCACCGGGGAAGCCGACAATAAATGTGCTGCGCAGGGTGATTTGCGGACAGATCTCGCGCCAGCGGCTGATGCGTTCCAGGTTGTTCTCTGTCGCCGCCGGCCGGCGCATGCGCTTGAGCACCGAACGGCTGCCATGCTGAAACGGAATGTCCAGATAGGGCAGGATAAGGCCGTCGCGCATCAGCGGGATGATGTCATCCACATGCGGATAAGGGTAGACGTAATGCAGGCGTACCCAGACGCCGGTCTGCCGGTGCAGCTCACCCAGGGCGTGGCACAGACCGGTGAGACGGGTCTGGTATTCGCGTTGTTGCCACCAGTCGGCCTGGTAGCGGGTGTCGATGCCATAGGCGCTGGTATCCTGAGATATCACCAGCAGTTCGCGTACACCGCGTGTCGCCAGTTGCTCGGCCTCCTGCATGACCATGCCCAGCGGGCGGCTGACCAGTTTGCCACGCATCGACGGAATGATGCAGAAGCTGCACTTGTGGTTGCAGCCTTCAGAAATTTTTATATAGGCATAGTGTGACGGGGTCAGCTTGATGCCGGCGCTGGGCTGGCGCTGGGCCGGGATCAGATCGATAAACGGATTGGCCGGCAGCGGCAGATGCTGGTGCACCGCTGTCAGCACCTCATCGTATTGCTGTGGCCCGCTGACATGCAGCACCTGCGGATGGATGGCGGTGATCTCATCCGGCGTGGCACCGAGACAGCCAGTGACAATGACCCGGCCATTGGCATCCAGCGCCTCACCGATGCTGGCAATGGATTCGGCTTTGGCGTCATCAATGAAGCCGCAGGTGTTGACCACCACCAGATCGGCGCTGTCGTAGTCGGGCGCAATCTGGTAGCCGTCGTCGCGCAGCCGGGTGAGAATGCGTTCGGAGTCCACCAGGGCCTTGGGGCAGCCCAGAGAGACAAAACCAACGCGTTGCGCGGTCGCTGTGTCAGCTGTCGTCATTGCACTTAATCCTGATTGTCCGGCTCGACAAACGACCACACCACCATCGGAAACGCCTGCTTGAAGGCCACTTCGAGTCGGTTGATCGCAGTCACCATCTGCTGCTGGTCGCTGAATTCGCGCATTTTCAGTTTCATTGACACCATCACGTCCTTGCCCATGTGCAAGGTGATCAGGCTGTACAACTGCTCGACATCAGCATGCTGACGCAGAAAAGCCTGCATCTGTTCCAGCACCATCGGTTCCACGCTTTGTCCCAGCAGCAGCTGCTTGACCTCGGCGGCAATGAGGATGGCGATGATGATCAGCAGGGCGCCGATCATCAGAGTGCCCAGGGCATCAAACAGCGGGTTGCCGGTGAGCATGGTGGTCACCACTGCGGCCAGGGCGAACAGCAGTCCCAGTAGTGCGGCCAGATCCTCGCCGAAAATGACCACCAGTTCACTCTCGCGGGAATCGCGAAACCAGCGCCAGAAATTGCGCCCGCGCCGGATTTTGTTGACCTCGATGATGCAGGCGCGAAACGACACCGTCTCGGCAAGAACGGCAAACACCAGCACGCCGATGGCGACCCACGGGTGGCTGAGTGCCTGCGGCTCGTGCAGTTTGTGCCAGCCTTCATAGATCGAGAACATGCCGCCGACACTGAACAGGATAATGGCCACCACGAACGACCAGAAATAGGTGTTTTTGCCGTAGCCCAGCGGGTGCTTCGCGGTTGGCGGATGCTGCGACTGTTTGATGCCCAGCAGCAGCAACAGCTGATTGCCGGCGTCTGCCACCGAGTGAATGCCCTCAGCCAGCATTGCCGCCGACCCGGTGATCGCTGCCGCAGCAAGCTTGGCCACAGCAATCGCTGAGTTGGCTCCGAGAGCATAAAAAATGGTTTTCAGGGAATTCGCGCCAGCCATGTCCAGATCTGAGTTTCAAGTCCGCCGCATAGTATGACAGATCGGGCCGCATGTCCGCTCGCACATCACAGCCGCACGCCCAATGCTGCGCTGGCGACCAATGCCATGTGCTGCGCGCTCAGGCCCATGAACCTGCAGCTAGTGTACCCCGCCGGAAATACTGTGACATTCAGAGCGCTATCTGAGGCTGCAGTACAGACGCGAACAACTATGTCTGGGCAGTGAATGGCAAGCCCTTGACAAGGATTGCAAAGCCGTAATGCAGCCTCAGGGGCGCTCCCGCAGGGCGAGCCGGAAAGCACTCATCCGCTGTGTTATGGCTCTTGGCCATGGCGTGGCCATGACCTGCGAGCCATGCCTTGCGGCTAAGCGCTTTCCAACTCGCTGAACGTTACAGTATTTCCGGCGGGGTACACTAGGTCTGTGTCATGATAGGTGCAGTGTATTTGTGATGCGGAGACTGACAATGAGAACCTGGTTGCTGCTGGTGATGCTGGTGCCGATGCTGGCCATAGCTCAGAAACAGGCGCTGGTGGGCGGTCGCCTGCTGGATGGTTTTGGTAACCGGCCGCTGGCCGACAGCGTGATCCTGATCGAGGACGACGAGATTGTCGCCATCGGTACCGTGGCAACGCTGCCGGTGCCGGAAGATTACGCACAGATCTCCACCGAGGGCATGGATGTGCTGCCGGGGCTGTGGGAAAGCCATGCCCACCTGATGCTGGTCGGACATGCCGACTATGTCCACTGGCAGCAGACCTATGCCGATCGCTACGCCTCCGAGATCATGCCGGCAGCGGCGGTGCAGCTGTTGCTGGCCGGGGTGACCTCGGCGCGTGATCTGGGGGCACCGCTGGCGGCCTCAATCGAAGTGCGCGATCGCATTGCCGCCGGTGAGATACCCGGTCCGCGCATGTTCATGTCCGGGCCGTTTATTCAGCACGAAGTCGAGGACTGGCAGACCGGCTACCGCTGGGCGGTCAACGGCCCCCGCGATGCACGCGACAAGATCAACCGGCTGGCCGATGCCGGGGTGGATTTTATCAAGCTGATCGATCAGGACAAGATGACCCTGGACGAGGCCCAGGCGGTGGTCGACACCGCGCATGAACGCGGGCTCAAGGTCGTGGGGCACTCGCATCGTCCTGATGAGATTCGTCGTGGCCTGGAAATTGGCATCGACAACTTCGAGCATACCGGGCTGACCACGGCACCGGAATACCCGGAAGACATCATGCGCATGCTGAAAGAGCGCACTGCCACCGGTCGCATTGCCGGCGGTCCGCTGTTCTGGACGCCGACCGTGGAAGGTCTGTACAGCTATACCGACATGGTGGACAACCCGGAACAGCTCGATGACAGCTGCTGGCATCGTGGCCTGCAGCCAGACACCATCGCCGACATCCGTGCGTCCATCCGCGAGCCGGGCAAGCTGGCCTACATGCAGCTGCATCCGCTGCGCGCGCCGACGTTGAAACGCAAGATTGCCCAGTTGCGCGAGGCCGGGGTGGTGTTCATGGTGGGCACCGACTCCGGTGTGCCGATGAACTTCCACTGCGACTCCACCTGGCGCGAGATGGACGGCATGGTGAATATATTTGGTCTGACGCCGATGGAAGTGATCCGGGCAGCCACCTACTGGCCGGCAGTGATGATGGGGGTTGATGACGAACTGGGCACCATCAGCGCTGGCAAGAAAGCCGACATCATCGCTGTGCGCGGCGATGTGCTCAAGCACATCAACCTGTTGCAGAACGTGCACCTGGTGATGAAAGGCGGCGTCATCTACCGCCAGCATGGCCTGCCGGTGCCTGAGCATCTGTAGCCATTTATGCTGCCTGTCACCGCTGCGGTGGCGGGCAACATGGTTCCCATGTGTTCTTCACATCTGTGACAATCAAGGCCGTCTTCCTGCCTCGCTAAACCGGGTTATGCCCCATTTCAGGCCCTCTAATACTCAAGTATTAGATAAACTTAATCAATTATAAGTTATTGATTATAATAGTTTATAATCTTTATATTCGCATTTCTCTCAGCTTCCGCAAAACTTGTTCACATTCGGGTGAGAGAATCATCACTTATGTGTGTCATTCTCATCGCAAGCAGCTTGAACAGGTCATTGGACATGCTTGCATGCAAGGCGGTGACTGGTGGTGGCACGATGATCACTTTCAGTTACCGGAAATCAGGGAAGATTGATGTCTGGGGCGGTATGGCTGCAGGCAACTGGCAAAACACCTTTAGGGAGAAGTACATGCTGAAGCGCAACAGGGATTTGCATCTGGATCATTGTCATCACTGCGGTATTGATGAGCCAGGAATGATGCTGGTATCCAGTTTTGTGACCAACAACCAGCGTCAGGATGCGCCAAGGGAATGGTGCATTCACCACTGCGAAAGCTGTGGTGGCGCGGTGCTGTCGGGCGCCATCGCTGGCTCAGGTGTGATCAGCGAAATCTATCCAGCCGCCATCTCTGGCCAGGCAGTATCTCAGCAAGAACATGCTGCTGAAGATGGAACCGGAAACCTGCGGACGGTACGAGAAAGCGATGCAGGCAGTGATAAAAACCTGATCAGAGCTTATCACTGAGCAATTCGGATCAGGGACGAGGACCACAAAAGTTGCCTGGTGATATTTTGTCGATCAGGTCGCTCAGCGACTGACAGATGAACAGGGTGACGGGCAGGGAAGCCCGCGACAGGACAGGGACGTTCTGTGAGAGCATGGAAGCTCAAGATCTGACCCGGCTTTTGCCGGGTCTTTTTTTGTCTTGGGCGTACAGAGGTTCCTTAGAGCTGGTAACCGTATCAACGCAGTGGTGCCGAGCTGCGGCTGGCTTCAACCGGTGCGGTAATTGCCAGATACAGGCCGGCAGTGTTGCGCCCGGCAGTGTCACAACTCATTGCGCGGCTTGATCAATGTGCTGGCAACAATCATGCCCACCGTCAATGCCACGGCGGTGAGCACGGCCAGAAAGGCGGTCTGGATGCCGGTGATGATGTCGGCATTGAGCAGGTTGTGCAGGCTGCGAAAGCCGACCGAGCCCGGCACCAGCAGCAGCAGTCCCGGTGTGTGCAGGATGCTGCCCGGCCGATTCATGATGCGTGCGTAGATGTTGCCGGTCAGGCCTACCATAACGCCTCCGGCGAAGGCACCAAGTGGCATCCCGAGCAGCATGTTGCCCAGAGTTCCCGAACCCCAACTGACCACCACCACCAGCAGAATCCATGGCGCATCGCGCAAATGCGCGTTGAACAGCAGCGTAAAGCCGATGGTTGAGGTGGTTGCGGCAATGCCCAGCAGCCACAATGGTGAAGCGGTGGCAGCAATGATCGGCGGTACACCAAAAAGAGGCTTGGCCAGTGCGCCGCCCAGGGCCAGACCGAAGCCCAGGGTGGCAAACACCAGCAGCACACTGGCCAGTCTGGAACTGCCGGAAACCAGATGGCCAGTAGACAGCTCACGGGTGGCAATGGTCAGATCCAGCCCCGGCAGCAGGGTCACCAGTGCGGCCATCGTGGCTGGCAGCAGGGCGGTGCCGCCATGCCAGGCGCACCAGCTGAAGGTGATGAACGACGCCGCTGCAGCGCTGACTGGTACAAACAGTCTGGCAATGCCATCGTAATGCTTGCCCGCCCAGGCCAGTATCGCCACCAGCAAGGCGGCGGCGCCACCGACTGCCGCCTCGATCCAGCCACCGCCGAGCAGAAATGCCACTGGCATGCCGACCAGCACATAGGAGGCCAGCATCAGCCACTGCGCGTATTGAGGTGGCCGCAGCAGAATGTGTTCAACCTGATCCACCGCCGCTTGCAGGTCACCATGGCCGTCGGCCACATTCTCGATCACCGTGGTAATGTCTGCCAGCCGCGAGAAATCCGCCCCTGATTGGCTGATGCGCATCATGAAGGTCTGCTGGCGATGATTCTTGCCCAGCGCAACGAACAGGGCTGATGGCGTACTGAAGAACTGTGCGCTCATACCCAGCCGCTCGGCAATGCTGGTCATGGTGGCTTCCAGGCGGTGCGCCGGAGTGCCCAGGGTCAGCAGAGCCCGGCCCATGGTGAGAATGAGCTGCGCCTGGCGCGCCAGGCCATCACCCTCCAGCACTGGCGTCTCGCTGTGGTCAATATCACCAATCGGTTTGTTGAACATGCCGGGGTCGCTTTGGGGGCAGGGCATAGTTTGCCAAAAAAATGCTGCAGTCGTGCATACTATTAACCCGGCATATAAGCAAGTATGCCGGACAATGAATACCGTTGGTATCTCGTTGCCGGATTAACAATACACATGCAGACAATGGTCATTGCGACCGCTGTCCACCTAACCAGAAGAGCTGTAAGCATGATCAATTTCAGTCCAGGTCCTGCCATGCTGCCGGATACCGTGCGGGCGCAGATTGCCGCGGACTGGGCGCAGGCGGTGCGTGATGGCCGTGGCATCGCCGAAATCAGTCACCGGGGTTCAGAATTCACCGCCCTGAAGGTGCGCTGTGAAGAGCGGCTGCGCGCACTGCTGGGGCTGGGGCAACAGCATCATGTGGTGTTCATGCAGGGTGGTGCCAACTTGCAGTTTGTGCTGTTGCCGATGAATTTCGGAGCCGGTCGCTATGTGCTTACCGGCCACTGGGGCGAGCAGGCGATGATCGAGGCACAGAAGCAGCATCCCGACTGCCGCTGCTGGCTGCGCGCGGCAGCGGATGGAAGCCTGCATGATGCGGTGGCCGAGACCGACAGCACAACGTTCGCCTACACCCACATCACCAGCAATGAAACCATTCATGGCATCCAGTTGCGCAGCATGCCGTCACGTCTGCAGCAGGGGGCAGCGCTGGTGGCTGACATGTCCTCGGACATCGGCAGCCATCCAGTGGAGTATGACCGGTTCGGGCTGGTGTATGCCGGCGCGCAGAAAAATCTCGGCATCGCCGGACTGACGCTGGTGATCGTGCGCGAGGATTTTCTCCAGCAGGCGCGCGAGGATTTGCCGCGCATGCTCAGTTACCGTGAAGTGGTCGCCAGTGATTCGCTGTTCAACACGCCACCGACATTTGCCTGGTACGTCACCGACCTGGTGCTGGCCTGGATGCAACAGCAGGGCGGCGTGGCAGCGCTGGCGGCACGCAACCAGCGCAAGGCAGAAACGCTGTACCAGTTGATCGATGCCAGCGGTTTCTGGCGCAACAAGGTGGCAGCAGAGCTACGCTCATGGATGAATGTGCCGTTCCAGTGTGTCGACAGTGCGCTGGATGCGGTGTTTCTGCAGCAGGCTGAAGCGGCCGGCATGCTGGGGCTGAAAGGCCATCGTGCCGTCGGCGGCATGCGCGCGAGCATCTACAACGCCATGCCGCTGGCATCGGTGCAGCAACTGGCCGAGTTCATGCGCGAGTTTGAACGTCGCCATGGTTGATGGCAGCAAACAGAGGATGCAGCAAAGTGAATGAGCCGGAAGCTTCCAGTGCACACAGCGACAGCCTGAGTCAGGTGCGCGCCGAGATCGATGCACTGGATCTGCAGATCCAGCAACTGATCAATGCGCGCGCGGAACTGGCCACGCGCGTGCGCAACAGCAAGGGCGAGCATCTGGCGGCGATCGATTACTATCGACCCGAGCGTGAGGCGCAGGTATTGCGCCAGGTGCTGGAAAACAACCGCGGGCCGCTCAGTGATGCCGAAATGCTGCGTCTGTTCCGCGAGATCATGTCCGCCTGTCTGGCCCAGCAAAAGCCCTTGCGCATCGCCTACCTGGGGCCGGAAGGCACCTTCACGCAGCAGGCCGTGCTGATCCAGTTCGGGCATTCGGTGCGCGCGCTGGCGCAGGGGTCGGTGGACGAGGTGTTTCAGCAGGTCGAGCAGGCCGAGGCCGATTTCGGCGTCGTGCCGATTGAAAACTCCACCCAGGGCATGGTCAGCCATACGCTGGATCGGCTGTTGACCTCACCGCTGAAAATCTGTGCGGAAGTGGAAATGCAGATCCATCAGAACCTGATTACGGTGGCCACCGCACTGGATCAGATTGAGCGCGTGTATTCGCATGGCCAGTCGCTGGCGCAATGCCGCAACTGGCTGCGGGAAAACCTGCCAGAGGTGGAACTGATCGCAGTCAGCAGCAATGCCGAGGCAGTGCGCCGGATCCGCCATGATGAGCGCGCCGCAGCCATCGCCGGCGAAAATGCGGCCCAGGTCTATCAGGTGCCGGTACTGATGGCCAACATTGAGGATCAGGTCGACAACAGCACCCGTTTTCTGGTCATCGGCAGGCAGTTGTGCCCGCCCAGCGGAGACGACCGCACCACCTTGCTGCTGGCCGGACACGAGGGCCCGGGCCTGCTCTACCATCTGCTGGAGCCGATTGCCCGCGCTGGCGTCAACATGACGCGCATAGAATCCAGACCATCGCGGCAGGGCAAATGGAACTATGTGTTTTTCGTCGATCTGGACGGCCATGTGGACGATCCGCCGGTGCGCCAGGCACTGGAGGAATTGCGCCAGAGTGCCAGGCTGGTGCGTGTGCTGGGGGCCTATCCACGGGCAGTGTCGCCACAATGAGGCGATGAAGCCATTACAATAGCCGCCATGAAGCAGAACCACAGCAGCAACGACATCGACTTTTGTGCCCTGGCCCAGCCCGGCGTGCGCGAGCTCAATCCTTATCTGCCGGGCAAACCGATCAGCGAACTCGAACGCGAGCTGGGCATCAGCAACATCATCAAGCTGGCCTCCAACGAGAACCCGCTCGGTGCCAGCCCGCAGGCCGTGGCTGCGGCACGGCAGGCACTGGAGGAGGTCGAGCTGTACCCGGACGCCAACGGCTATGCGCTGAAACAGAAGCTGATGGCATTGCATGGCGTCGGCATGGATCAGATCACGCTGGGCAACGGCTCCAACGACGTGCTGGTGCTGTTGGCGGAAACCTTTCTGGCACCGGGACAAAACGCGGTCATGTCCCAGTACTGTTTCGCTGTTTATCCCATCGCCACCCAGGCCACCGGCGCCGACATCCGCATGGTCGATGCCCTGCCGGAAAGCGACCCCGAGATGCCGCTGGGACATGACCTTGCGGCCATGCTGCAGGCCATCAACGAGCACACCCGGCTGGTGTTTGTCGCCAACCCCAATAATCCCACCGGCACCGGTGTCGATGCCGACGCGCTGCGTCGCTTCATCGCTGCGGTGCCTTCTGATGTCATCGTCGTGGTGGATGAGGCCTACACCGAATATGTCGATGCGGCGATGCGCTGTGACGCCAGCAAATGGCTGGCTGCGCACGACAATCTGGTCGTGACCCGGACTTTTTCCAAAGCCTACGGGCTGGCCGGACTGCGGGTTGGTTATGCGCTGTCGCACCCGCAGGTCGCCGATCTGCTCAACCGCATCCGGCAGCCCTTCAACGTCAACAGCATGGCGCTGGCGGCAGCGGCGGCAGCGCTCGACGATGATCAGTTCATTGCCGCCTCTCGCGCCATGAATGCCGCCGGCATGCAGCAGCTGCAGCAGGGTTGCCGGGAGCTGGGTCTGGTCACCATTCCGTCACGCGGCAATTTCGTGCTGGTCAACATGGGTGGTGCCGCCGAACCGTGGTATCAGCAACTGCTGCGCAGTGGCGTGATCACCCGGCGGGTGGGCAATTACGGCTTGCCCAATCACCTGCGCATCACCATCGGTACTGGCGACCAGAACGAGCGCCTGCTTGACGCCCTGCAACAGATTGCCGCCGCAGGCGCGCGCGCTGCGCACGGAAGCTGACGTTTGTTGCTGGTTTCGCGCCCGATCAAGCGCGGGCTGCACGGGCAGGTGCAGGTCCCGGGCGACAAATCCATATCTCATCGTGCCGCCATGCTGGCCAGCTTTGCGCATGGCCGCAGCTGCGTGTATGGCTGGCTGCAGGCGGCCGACACGCAGGCCACACTGGCCGCCTGTGAGCAACTCGGCGCGACGGTGCAATGGCGCGGTGATGAGCAGTCACCGGTGCTGCAGATCGATGGCTGTGGCGGACGGTTCACCAACACGGATGTACGTCTGGATCTGGGCAATGCCGGAACCGGTGTGCGCCTGCTGCTGGGGCTTCTGGCCGGACAGCACTGCCGGATTGAGTTGTGCGGCGATGCATCACTGAGCAGACGGCCGATGGGGCGCATACTGCGACCCTTGCTGCAGATGGGGGCGCAGTTTGCAACCGCTGACGGCGTGCCGGTCGACCACGAGCAGGAATATCGCCTGCCACTGGTCAGTCTGGGGCCGGGCAATGAGCCGTTGCGCGGCATCGAGTATCGCATGCCGATCGCCAGCGCCCAGGTGCAGGCGGCAGTGCTGCTGGCCGGCATGCAGGCCGACGGTGTGACAACTGTCATCCAGCCCGGTGAATGCCGTGATCACAGCGAACGCATGCTGCGGCATTTCGGCGCCAACATCGAGCGCCTCGATGCCTCCACGCTGCAGATTCGTCAGGCACCGCTGCAGGCTGCCGATGTGGTGGTGCCGGCCGACATTTCATCGGCCAGCTTTCTGCTTGCTGCGGCCACGCTGCAACCTGGCAGTGACGTGCGCTTGCCGGGCATTGGCGTCAACCCCAGTCGCAACGGCATACTGCGGGTGCTGCAGCGCATGGGTGCCGAGGTGGAGCAGGGCAGCGTCAGCACAGCCGCCGAGCCGGTCTGCGATCTGCGTGCCCGTGCTGCCCGGCTGCATGGCATCGACATTCCCGAGCAGTGGGTGCCCAATTGTATTGACGAGTTCCCCATCATCATGGCCATGGCGGCACTGGCTGAGGGCACCACGCGCGTGCGCGGTGCGGCCGAGCTGCGGGTCAAGGAAAGCGACCGGCTGGCGGTGATGAGCGAGGCACTGAGCCGACTTGGTGTGGTGCTGGAAGAATACGACGATGGCGTCGATGTGATCGGGCTGGCTGCTGCGGACGGCGAACTGCAGGGCGGTCGGGTGGACGCGCATGGTGATCACCGCATTGCCATGAGCATGGCTGTGCTCGGCATGCGTGCCGCGGCCCCGGTGGAGATCGCCAATGCCGAGGAAATCGCCACCTCGTATCCGCAGTTTGTGGCGCAGATGAACCAGCTCGGAGCCGATCTGCAATGGCAGTGATACCGGTGATCACAATCGATGGCCCAAGCGCTGTCGGCAAGGGCACAGCGGCGCGTCTGGTGGCTGCCGAACTGGGCTTTCATCTGCTTGACAGCGGCGCGCTGTATCGCTTGCTGGCACTGAAAACGCTGCGCCTGGGCATGCCGCAGGTGGCGGCAAACGCCGCGCAGATCGCCAGCCTGGCAGAGCAGCTGGACATTGCTTTCGAAGCCGACGACGGCAATACCCGTGTGCTGCTCGATGGGGAGGATGTGAGCGCGGAAATCCGTACCGAGGCGGTCGGCGCGCGGGCGTCGGAAGTGGCAGCGCTGGCCGATGTGCGTGCGGCATTGCTGGATCTGCAGCGCGGTTTTCGCCGCGCACCGGGGCTGGTGGCGGATGGTCGCGACATGGGCACGGTGGTGTTTCCCGATGCCCAGGTCAAGCTGTTCATCGATGCCAGCGCTGCAGTGCGTGCGCGGCGGCGTCACAAAGAGTTGAGCGACAAGGGCAAAAATGTTAACATTGCCAGTCTTTTGCGCGAGATTAACGAACGCGATGATCGGGACCGCAATCGCAAGGTTGCGCCCCTGCGGCCGGCCGCTGACGCCTTGCTGATCAATACTGACGAACTTGGTATCCACCAGGTGAAGTCGCAGATCATTGATCACATCCGCCAATGCCTGCCCGATCAGCCCCTGCCCGGCAGCACTGACTGCTGATGGTAATAGGCTGTTGCTGGCAATAAGGTATAGGGCAAGTGCGTGGCTCAGCCATGGTCGATCATGGTCGCGTTGATGACGTGCAGATCACCTGTGCCGTGAAGCGACATAGTGATCGACATGAGCGATCGGTATGGGCGATCGGCATGGTAGACAATTGATTCGTGCCGCTGTGACACAGCAGATGTGTTGCGGAGGTGTTTTTTTAACCGGTCAGCAATGACCCTAACCAGGGGTGTTCGGCACTGCTAGCAGTCAGACCCTGACTGTGATCATGCCACGAGCACCGGATCTTAACTCAATGACTGAAAGTTTCGCAGAACTGTTTGAACAAAGCATAGCAGCTCAAAACCTCAAGCCCGGCAGCATCATCATGGCCCGGGTTGTCGACATCCGCAACAACAATGTCATCGTCAATGCCGGACTGAAAACCGAAGGCGTCCTCCCGGTGGAGGAATTCCAGGATTCTCACGGCGAAATCGAATGTGAAATCGGTGATGACGTTGAAGTGTCTCTGGATGCTGTTGAAGATGGCACCGGCCTGACCCGCCTGTCGCGCGAAAAAGCCAAGCGCTCCCGGGTCTGGGACAACCTGGAAAATATCCAGTCCAGCGACGAAACCATCTCCGGCTACATCAGTGGCAAGGTCAAGGGTGGTTTCACGGTTGAAATCGAAGGCATCCGCGCGTTCCTGCCAGGTTCTCTGGTGGATGTGCGTCCGGTGCGCGATTCGGCATACCTGGAAGGCAAGGATCTGGATTTCAAGATCATCAAACTGGATCGCTCGCGCAACAATCTGGTGGTTTCGCGCCGTGCGGTGGTCGAGTCCGAATACAGCGCCGAGCGTGAGGAACTGCTGGAGAATCTGGAAGAGGGCGCGGTACTCAAGGGTATCGTCAAGAACCTCACCGATTATGGTGCGTTTCTGGATCTCGGTGGCATCGACGGTCTGCTGCACATCACCGACATGGCCTGGAAGCGGGTGCGTCATCCGTCTGAAATTGTCGAAGTCGGCCAGGAACTGGAAGTCCGTGTACTCAGATTCGACCGCGAGCGCAACCGCGTTTCCCTGGGCCTGAAGCAGCTGGGTGAAGATCCGTGGGACAACATTTCCCGCCGCTACCCGGCCGGCAGCCGCATTTTTGGCAAGGTCACCAACATCACCGACTACGGCTGCTTTGTCGAGATCGAGGATGGCGTGGAAGGTCTGGTGCATGTGTCTGAAATGGACTGGACCAACAAGAACGTCAATCCGGCCAAGGTTGTGCACATCGGTGACGAAACCGAAGTTATGGTACTGGAAGTCGACGAAGAGCGCCGCCGCATCTCGCTGGGCATCAAACAGTGTCAGCCTAACCCCTGGGAAGCATTTGCTGCCATGTACAGCAAGGGCGACAAGGTCAAGGGTGCGATCAAGTCGATCACCGATTTCGGTATCTTCATCGGTCTGGAAGGCGACATCGATGGCCTCATCCACATGTCCGATGTGACCTGGCAGGAAGGTGGCGAAGAAGTGCTGCGCGACTTCCGTAAAGGTGAGGAACTGGAAGCGGTGGTGCTGGCTGTGGATCCCGAGCGTGAGCGCATCTCGCTGGGCCTGAAACAGCTGGAGCAGGATCCGTTCGGCAGCTTCATGGCCGATCATCCACGCGGTTCCACCGTCACCGGCAAGGTCATCTCGGTCAATCCCAAAGGTGCCCAGATCGAACTGTCCGATGGTGTGGAAGGCTGGCTGCGTGCCTCCGACATCAAGGCCGATCGGGTCGAGGATGCAACCAAGGAACTGAAGGAAGGCGATCAGATCGAAGCCAAGTATGTGGGCCTGGATCGCAAGAATCGCACCCTGCAGTTGTCCATACGTGCGATGGAAGAAGATCAGCTGGCAGAAGCACTGGAGGAGTACAAGGATTCATCCGAGGCTCCAGGCGCCACCACGCTGGGTGATCTGTTGCGGGAGAAACTCGATCGCAAGTGATGCCTGAGGGCAGCGCCTGCATCGAAATAATGTGACCAGCATCGCGGACAATGTTGTCATCGGCCTTGTCCGTGACGGTTGGTCTGAAACGATGGGCCGGCACCCTTGTGCCGGCCCGACTTTGCTGTCGGGGAGACCATGACCAAATCTGAACTGATTGAACATCTTGCGGAACGGTCACATCTATCTGTTGGGGATGTGGATCTGGCTGTTCGCACCATTCTTGAAACCATGAGCCAGTCCATGGCTGACGGCGACCGCATTGAAATTCGCGGTTTCGGCAGTTTCAACCTGCATTACCGTTCGCCACGCATGGGGCGCAACCCCAAGACCGGCGAAGCCATTGCCCTGCCGGCCCGATATGTGCCGCACTTCAAGCCGGGCAAGGAGCTGCGTCTGCGCGTCGATCAGGGCAAGAAAAAGTAGCGCATTGAGCAACAGCCAGCCGCTGTTTGTGCGATCTGGCAGCGGCATTTGCGATCACCGCACGGTTGTGCCCGGATCGGGGATGAGCTGATCGGCAAAACTTATCTGCTGTGATCCATCACCTCAATCCGGACTGGCCGGATATCGCTAGCGGTTGCCTGCAGCGTTGACTGCGAGGAGGCGTCGGGCAGCCCGGTCACTCGTCGTGCCCAGTGGACACATGTCATGCAATCCGCGCCTGAGAGCGGTTAGAATAAGCCCATGTATCACTGGTTCGTTCTTGTCGCTGTCATTCTGGCTGTCCTGTTCGGCCTGGCCATTGGTGTGCTGAATCCGGCTGAACTGGATTTCAACCTGGTGTTTGTCAGCTGGCAGACCACGGCCGGCATGCTGTTCACCATTGCACTGATTGCCGGTGTGCTGATCGGTGTCATATCGATCTGGGTGGTGCGGGTGTTGCCACTGCAGTACCAGTTGCGCAAGCTCAAGCGCCACAGCAATGCTGCTGCTTCCCCAGCCACAGACGTTACGGTCAGTTCCAGCAAGATCGATACATGAACGTGTTGTTACCGGGCCTTGGCGGTCTGGTGGCCGGGCTGCTGCTCGGCATGCTGCTGCAATCCTGGCGTGGCTCACGCGGTGGCGGCAATGGCAGTCTGGTACCCGCCGCCGACAATCTGCCGTCACAGCTTGGCAACCGCTATTTCCGCGGCATCAATTATCTGCTCAATGAACAACCGGACAAGGCGCTGGAAGTGTTTCTGCAACTGGCCGATGTGACCCCGGACACGGTGGACACGCACCTGGCGCTGGGCAACCTGTTTCGTCGTCGCGGCGAGATGGACAATGCCATCCGCTGCCATCAGAACATCATCCAGAACCCCGATCTGAGCGAGAAAACCCGGCAGGCGGCAACGCTGGAACTGGGCGAGGATTATCTGCGTGCCGGGCTGCTGGACCGGGCCGAAGAGCTGTTTACCTCACTGGCCGATCAGAAAATTCTTACCAGCGTCGCGCTGCAGCGCTTGCTGGAAATTTTCCAGCAGGAAAAAGAGTGGCAGCACGCCATCCAGGTGGCGCGACAGCATGAAAAGATCAGCGGCCAGAGCAATCGCCGTCTGATCGCGCACTTCTATTGCCAGCTGGCCGAGGAAAATCGCGCAGAGAACAATCTGCAAGCAGCCATGAAATGGCTGGATCAGGCTGAGCAGAGCGATCGCCAGTGTGCCCGCATCAGCATCATGCGCGCAGAGATGAGCGCCGAGCAAGAACACCATGAGGAAGTCATCCGGCATTATCAGCAGGCACTGCGGCTGGATGCCGACAGTTTTCCGCTGCTCATTGATCAGCTCATTGACGCCTACCGACACACCGGATCAGAAGCCCAGGCGCTGGAATTTCTGCAGCGCTGGCTGCAACAGCACAGCAATACCTCGGCGGTGATCCATCTGCTCGCGCTGTGCGAGCAGCTTGATCGACTGGACCTGCTCGCCGAGGTGCTGGATGACCAGATGCGCCAGCACCCCACGGTGGGCAAGATGCATGCCCTGCTGCGTCTGCGCGCGTCGACCGGCAGTTCGTCGTCCAGGGACATTGCCAGCGAGGATATTTCTGACCTGCTACAGCCGCTGCTGGAGAAACTGCTGCAGCGCCGCGACGGTTATCAGTGTCGCAACTGTGGCCTGGCCGGCCAGACCCATCACTGGCACTGCCCGAGTTGCCGTCAGTGGGACAGCACCGAGCCGGTCAGCGGCAGTCTGGGAGAATGAGCATGCCGGAGTGGTCATGGCCGTGTGTCGGCATGCTGTGCAGCTGGCTGGGTTGTGCACTGCTGCTGCCGGCACTGCGCCACCTCGCCATCGAAGACCTGCCGGGAGAACGCCGGCTGCATGCACAAACTGTGGTGCGTGGCGGCGGACTGATCATCGTGCTGGGCATGCTGGTGGTGCTGTGGCAACTGCCACTGAGCGGTATTGGCAGTGTCGGGTTATTGCTGGCCCTGGCGCTGGTGGCTGCAACCGGCATGCTGGACGATGTGCGCGGCATGAATGCCTGGCTGAAACTTCCTTTGCTGACCTGCGCCGCCGTGCTGCTGGTGCTGGTCGCAGGCTTTGACCACGACTGGCTGTCACGCTGGTTGCCGGCCTGGCTGCCAGCGCCGGACTGGCTGCTGTCTGCCATGCTTGTGCTGGCTGTGCTGTGGCTGATCAACCTGTTCAATTTCATGGATGGCAGCAACGGGCTGGCCGCCAGCCAGACCATCCTCTGTTGTGCCGGATTGCTGCTGTTCGCCGATCCGCTGCTGCTGGACAGCACCGGCCTGGCCACACTGACCTGGCTGCTGCTGAGCCTGACGCTGGGTTTTCTGCCGTGGAATTTTCCGCGTGCGCGCATGTTTCTTGGCGACGTTGGCAGCCTCAGTCTGGGGCTGCTGCTGGCTGCACTGCTGCTGGCAGCGCTGCAGCATCAGGCCATCGATCCGGCCATGGCCATGCTGCTGCCTGCGGTGTTTGTGCTCGATGCCACCGCCACACTGCTGCTGCGCCTGAGCCGGGGGCGCAAATGGTATCAGGCGCACACCGACCACGCGTATCAGCAGCTGGTGCTGTCCGGCTGGTCGCATGCCCAGGTCTGGCTGCTGTATCTGCTGCTCAATGTGCTGCTGGTGTGGCCGCTGCTGTGGCTGTCGCGACAGTGGCCGGCGCAGTCGTGGTTGTTCTGCCTGCTCGGTTATCTGCTGCTGTGCATCGGCTGGGCGCTGGTGCAGCAGCGCTGTCATGCGCGCACACGGTCGTCGTCGGTGTCATTGACCGCCGCACAACGCGGCGCTGATCAGCATGTCTGAGCGGCATCCACGCATGGTACGTTACTGGCTGGCGCGGCTGGCCAATCTGCGGCTGGCGGTGATTGCCCATGATCTGTTCATGATCTGGGCCGGCTGGCTGGCAGCACGGGCGCTCTCGGTATCCGGTTCGGAAGGCTTTGACCTGCCACTGCGCGCTCTGTTCATGCCGGAGTTGCTGCTCATCCTGTGCATTCAGGGCGCGGTGTTCTGGTACACCGGGCTGTATCGTGGTCTGTGGCGTTTTGCCAGCCTGCCGGATTTGTGGAACCTGGCCAAAGGCGCGCTCGCCGGGACGGTGCTGGTGGCGCTGTATCTGTGGCTCACTGACAGCGATCTGCAGCGGCATTTCCCGCAGCTGCTGCTGGCCTATCCGCTGGCGCTGGTGATGTTTCTGGGCACACCCCGGATCCTCTACCGCAGCTGGAAGGACGCCACCCGCCAGGAGCGCAAGGCACAGCAGCAACTGCGCACGGTGATTCTCGGTGCCGGACACTCCGGCGCGGTGCTGTTGCGCGAGTTGCAGCGCGATCCCCATTACCTGCTGCTGGGGCTGCTGGATGACAATCCGGTGCTGCGCGACACGCGGGTGCATGGCAGCAGGGTGCTCGGCAGTCTGGATGAGCTGCCCAAGCTGAGTGAGGAAATGGGCATTCAACTGGCCATCATTGCCATGCCCGGTGCCAGCAACGAGCAGATGCAGCGGGTGGTGCGGCTGTGTGAGGACGCCGGCATCGACATCAAAACCCTGCCCAGACTGCAGGATTTCGAGACCATGCAGGCGGCATCGACGGCTGCGGCCACTGCCGCCGAAGCCAGCGGCATCAGTGCGCTGGAAAAGCTCAAGTCGGTGACGCTGGAGGATCTGCTCGGCCGCGCCAGCATCGAACTGGACTGGCAATCCCTGCAGCAGGGCATTACCGGGCAGCGGGTGATGATCACCGGTGCCGGCGGCTCCATCGGCAGCGAACTGGCATTGCTGGTCATGCGGCTGCGTCCGCACAGTCTGGTGCTGATCGATCACAGCGAGTTCAATCTGTATCAGTTGCAGCAGCAACTGCAGGCGCACAAGGTGCCCGATTTTCCTGCCGAACGCATCACCTGGCTGCTTGGCGACATACTCGATCCGGTGTTCCTGCGCCAGGCCTTTGCGCATCAGCAGCCACAGATGGTGCTGCATGCCGCTGCCTACAAGCATCTGCCGATGCTGCAATTTCAGTTGCGTGCGGCGATGCGCAACAACATTCTCGGTACCCGCCGGGTGGCCGACGCTGCCCGCGAGCATGGTGCCAGCAGCATGGTGCTGATTTCCACCGACAAGGCGGTGAATGCGAAAAACGTCATGGGTGCGACCAAGCGCATCGCTGAGCTCTACTGTTATTCGCAGAATAATCAGGAATATACGGATAAAAGTTCAACCAAATTCATCGTTGTGCGCTTTGGCAATGTGCTCAATTCAACCGGCAGCGTGGTGCCGCTGTTCAAGCAGCAGATCAGTGCCGGTGGGCCGGTCACCGTGACCCACCCCGACATCAGCCGCTACTTCATGAGCCTGCGCGAGGCCGGGCTGTTGATCCTGCAGGCGGCGGTGATCGGCAAAGGCGGTGAGATCTTCGTGCTGGACATGGGCGAACCGGTGTCGATACGCTACCTGGCCGAACAGCTGATCCGGCTGGCTGGCAAGCAGCCGGAGACCGACATCGCCATCGTCTATACTGGCCTGCGGCCAGGTGAAAAACTCAACGAGGAGCTGTTTCATCCGCACGAGCAGCATGTGGCCACCCGGCATGACATGATCATGCAGGCGATGCCAAGACAACCGGATGCCACCAGTCTGGCGAGCCTGCTGGACGAGCTGGAGGTGCTGTTGCAAAGCGATGCCGATGAGCCATCGCTGCAGGCCATGCTGGAGTGCCTGCTGCGCTGCGAACAAACCCGTGACCCCCTCTTGCTGGACTGACCATCATGCACGACAACGACACCAAGCACACTGATATGCCCGCCGTGTTTCCGGTGGCCGGCATGGGCACTCGCTTTTTGCCGGCGACCAAATGCACGCCCAAGGAGATGCTCCCGATTGTCGACAAGCCGCTGATCCAGTATGCGGCCGAGGAGGCGGTGCAGGCAGGTTGCCGCTCGCTGATCTTCATCACCAACCGCACCAAACACACCATCAGTGACCATTTTGACAGCGCCTACGAGCTGGAAGACCGTCTGCAGCGGGCCGGCAAGCATGCCTTGCTGGACCGCGTGCGCAACACCCTGCCGGCGGCTGATGTCAGCCGGCTCTACATTCCGCAGGACTCGCCACAGGGTCTCGGGCATGCCGTGGCGATGGCGCAGGCGGCCGTCGGCGAGCGCTTCTTTGCCGTGTTGCTGGCCGATGACCTGATCCTGCCGCAACAGGGGCAGGGCTGTCTGGCGCAGATGCTGGCCATTCATCAACGCACCGGTGCCAGCGTGATTGCCGTGCAGCAGGTGCCGCGCCAGCACATCCATCGCTATGGCGTGGTGGCAGTGGACGATTTCACCGACGACGTCGGCCGCGTCACCGCCATCGTGGAAAAACCCGAGGCGGATGAGGCCCCCAGCGATCTGGGGGTGGTCGGACGTTATATTCTGGCGCCGGCCATTTTCGACCTGATCGAACAGGTCAAGCCCGATGCGCGTGGAGAAATCCAGTTGACCGATGCCATTGCCATGCTGTTGCAGCAGCAGCCGGTGTATGCCTGCCGTTTTGCCGGCACCCGACACGACTGCGGCCATCATGAGGGTTTTGTCCATGCCACGCTGGATGTGGCCATGCGCGATGCGAATTTGCGTCAATCGCTGCTGCCATTGATGCAGACAATGCTTGAAGAAAGTAACACAGATAAATGATTTATAACGATTTACAGCCACAAAGAGATTGCCCGCAAGGCAGCCTTATCCAGATCACACAACAGGTGCCGGCTTTGCGCAACAACGTGCTCGGGCAGTCTGAGCGGGTCGTGCACGATGTTTACCTGCCTCCTGGATATCACCAGGATGAGCAGCGCAGTTACCCGCTGTTCGTTGCCCTGGCCGCTTACACCAATGCCGGCCCGGGACAGGTGGCCTGGCGCAATCATGGCGAAACCCTGCCACAGCGACTGGATCGACTGCTGGCTCAGGGCGACATGGGGCCGGTGATCTGCGTGTTTCCCAATGCCTGGAACGCGCTGGGTGGCAATCAGTATGTCAACTCCAGCACTGTGGGGCCGTGGGCGGACATCATTGTCGATGGTCTGCTGCCGCAACTGGATCAGACCCTGCGCACGCTGGGGCCGTCGCAGCGCGCCGTGTTTGGCAAGTCCTCCGGCGGTTTCGGCGCGCTGCATCTGGCCATGAGCCGACCCGGCAGCTTTGCCGCCTGCGCGGCGCACGCCGCCGACATGGGCTTTGATGTGGTGTTTTTGCCGGACCTGCCGCAGACCTGTCAGGTGCTGGAACGCTATGATTACGATCTGCCGCGTTTCGTGCGCCAGTTCTGGCGGCGCAAGAAGGCCGATTACCGTGAGTTCCATGCCCTGATGACGCTGTGTCTGGCCGCCAGTTACGATCCGCAACCGCAGCAGCCGCTGGGACTGCGCCTGCCGTTTGTCACGCGCAGCTGCGAGCTGATCGAGTCGGCCTGGGAGAACTGGCTGCGTTTTGATCCGGCACGCTGGCGCAGCGCGCAACACCAGGCACTGGCGTCGTTGCAGGCACTGTGGCTGGATGTCGGCAGATTTGACCAGTACAACATCCAGTTCGGCAGTCGCCGCCTGCATCAGCAGCTTGAACAGGCCGGCATTGACCATCATTATGAAGAATTCGACGGCAATCACTCGGGTATGGACTGGCGTCTGGATGCATCCCTGCCATACCTGTATCATGGTCTCAACCCAACAATGCCTACGGATCTAACATGATTTCAGTCACCACCAGTGCCAACGAATATCTTAAGGGTCTGATTGACGATCAGGGCAGCGACAATCTTGGTTTGCGCCTGCGTGCGTTGAACCCGGGCATGCCCAGCGCCGACATCGAGCTGACCTTCTGTGGCGAAGAGGACCGCGAAGCCGACGATGTGCTGCTGGAGCTCGACGGGCTGCAGATCAGCATTGACCCGACCAGCAAACCCTGGCTGCGCAACGCCAGCGTGGATTTCATCAGCAACCCCACCGGTGGCCAGTTGACCATCAGCGCGCCGGGCCTGAAGGGCCAGACCCCGAGTGCCGATGCGCCGCTGGAAGAGCGCGTGCAGTGGCTGCTCAACACCGAGGTCAACCCGCAGGTGGCGATGCACGGCGGCCAGGTGTCGCTGGTGGAAGTGACCGCAGACAAGATTGCCGTGCTCAAATTCGGCGGCGGCTGTCAGGGCTGCGGCATGGTCAGCGTGACGCTGCAGGAAGGCATCCAGAAAACCTTCCGCGAAAAACTGCCGGAACTGGCAGGTGTTCGCGACGTCACCGAGCACGAAAAGGGCGAAAACCCTTATTACGCCTGAGCTGGCTGCGCTCAGCCGCCACCCGCCATGACCGTTATTGGCACGCCGCTCAGTGACAGCGCCACACGCGTGATGCTGCTTGGTGCCGGCGAACTGGGCAAGGAAGTCATCATTGAACTGCAGCGGCTCGGCGTCGAAGTGATCGCCGTGGATCGCTATGCCAATGCGCCCGGCATGCAGGTGGCACATCAGGCTCACGTCATCGACATGACCGACGCTGCCGCCCTCAGGGCACTGATCGACACCATACAGCCACAGCTGATCGTGCCCGAGATCGAGGCCATCGCCACCGCTGTGCTGCTGGACATCGAGCGCAGTGGCAGCGCCGTGGTGATCCCGTCGGCGCGCGCCGTGAATCTGACCATGAACCGTGAAGGCATCCGCCGTCTTGCCGCCGAAGAACTGGCATTGCCAACCTCAGCCTATGCCTTTGCCGACACACTGGAAGACCTGCATGCGGCGATTGCTGCGGTCGGTTACCCGTGCTTCGTCAAACCGGTGATGTCATCGTCCGGCAAGGGCCAGAGCCTGTTGCGCAGCGACGCCGATGTGGCGGCTGCCTGGCACAAATCACAGACTGCCGGTCGCGTCAGCGGTCAGCGCATCATCGTTGAAGGCATGATTGAGTTCGACTACGAGATCACACTGCTGACGGTGCGTGCGGTCGCTGCAGACGGCCAAATCGAGACCACCTTCTGTGCGCCCATTGGCCATCGCCAGCAGGATGGTGATTATGTCGAATCATGGCAGCCACAGCCCATGTCAGAGTTGGCGCTGCAACGCGCGCAGCAGATCGCCCGTCAGGTGACCAGAGCGCTGGCCGGCGAGCAGCCGGGCAGAGGCATATTCGGGGTGGAGCTGTTTGTGCAGGGCGATCAGGTCTGGTTCTCTGAAGTCAGCCCGCGACCGCACGACACCGGGCTGGTCACGCTGGTGACGCAATGGCAAAGCGAATTTGCCCTGCATGTCCGTGCCATTCTCGGGCTGCCGGTAGACACCGGGCTGAGCCAGCCGGGCGCCAGTGCGGTGATTTACGGCCAGCACGATGCCGACGGCATCCGCTTCGAGGGCATCGATCGTGCGTTGCAGTCACCAGGCACCGAACTGCGCCTGTTCGGCAAGCCGCAGGCCTACGTCAAACGCCGCATGGGCGTGGCTCTGGCTCGGCAACTGGACCACGCTGAAAGCATGGATGTTGTGCGAAAACGGGCACGGACTGCTGCCGGTATAGTCACGCCGCTTGTTTGAGCTGCTCTCGCCGATAAAGCGAGGCTGAGATGCCCTGGCAAACCTAGGTTACAACAGACTTTATAGCAGAGATCCATGGCATGTTTCCATGCCATCCGCTCACGATGGTGTCAGCATGCGTGCTGATCATCTGGCCACAGGTCAGTGGGCGCAGCAGGACAGACTGACTAATTCGACTGTGCGCCAGGCAAAGGTATATTGCCCATGGAGCCCTGCGTCACGTTGATGAGGTTCGCCGGATCACTTGATGGTCTGACGATGAACTGCGCACTGTCGTTGCTGCTGTTGTCGCGCCGCCAGACAGCATAATCGATATGGCCATCGCCATCGTAGTCGGCGGCTGCCGCAAATTCGCTAAACCCAGCCATACCGATGGTACCAAGCGTGACCTGTGGCAATATTGTGCCAGGTCCTGTAACCCGAGTTTGCCATACGACATCCGTGCCGTCGATGAACGCACGAGTGACGTCGGCTCGGTTGTCGCCAGCATAATTGCCTACAAACAGTAATGCATCAGTGCTGCTGCCAAAGTTGAAGGCGTCGATGGCTGCGCCGGATTGCCCATCACGAACAGTGATGACCCCATCGCTGAACAGCAGCAGGTCGGCGCGCCCGTCGCCATTGAAATCCTCTCCACCCAGTGGGCGTACAATCGCCGCGCCTGCCACGCCCAGGGGAACCGTTGCGGTGATACCATCCGATGAGCGCACATAGCGCAGCATCATTGGCTGACCTGGTCCCATCCAAGAAAACGTTGCTGGATCATCGATGCCATCGCCGTCGTAATCGCCGACCACAGTTGGGTTGTCTCCCGTTCCTCCAATTGAAATGGCTACCGGAGGTGCGCTGGGTCGAGCCGAGCGACGGATTGAATAGACATGGGTCATATTATTCCAGGTGGCCGCATCAGAGATGCCGTCGCCGTCGAAGTCCGCTGCATTCACGAAATCAGTGCTTGCATCGCCAAGAATGAAGTTTGTTTCAGCGCCGGTGGCACCTGCGCCGATGTTGGCGAGAATGCTCCACTCGAGATCGCCCTCATTGTCGATAAGCACACCAAAATCAGCCAGTCCATTGCCGTCGAGGTCAAAGCGGTTTCGAGGCAAGGGCAGGGGGGCAGAGCCCTGAGTTGTGCGGACTGGCGGTGGCACGGTGAATTCGAAGCCATCCATGAAGATGTCGTCTTCAGGTATGAAGGTTAAAGTTGCCGCATTGACTACGCCGGTGTCCTGGGCCGCGAGATCGGTAACATTCAATGTCCAGTCACCATCGATTGGTATTCCTCTGGAACCGCTGAGAAGGTTGCCAAAAGCGCCTGTGAGAGCGGTATTCATGCCACCATAATCTGAAAGCCCGGGTTGGCCTGCAGTTGAGGTTCTGTAAGGACCAGCGGGAACGGCATCATCGGTGCCAACTGTTGCCGCATTTGTCCACAAGTTGGCAGAGGCAAGATCGGCGAAAATGTAGTTCCCGCTCAGGTTTGAGGAATCACCAAAGTTATTGTCTCGACCAGCACCCACTCGCGAGAAAATCACCAGCTGTGCCGCACCATCCGGTGCCAGCAAAGTCGCAGTGAGATCACCTACAAAGGTATGCTCGATATCCAGCTCAAGAATCACTCTGGCGACATCCACATTCGTGCCGGCGAAGCTGAATACAAGATCCAGGCCAGCAGGATCATTGTCGGGGATGGGGAAAGCACCAAGACGGGTTGCTTCAATGTCGGCGGCATAGAGCGTTGTCGATACTGCGATGGTTGCCATCATCATCAGCAAGGCGTTGAGAATGCGCATGTTGTGCTCCAGGGTGCTTGAATCGTTAGAGCGCGGGAGAGTCACGCCACACCATCTCGGGACACCTTCACTCCTACGTCAGCATACTACATCGATTGCTGATTTGTAAGAGAGCCACAGGTATTGAGTTATCCCGTCAGTGGCCTTGGCCGCGTAAACCTTGTCTCACGCAATGCACTGATGTTGGTCCAACCTCACTGCGCCTGCATAACAGCTGGAATCGGGCAATTGCAATCCGCATCGTCTGCAGTCAGCACCTCGCCAGACTGCGTCACCACCACTTCCGATTCAAAACCGTCAGCGAAAAAGCCGGCGCCACCGGCAATCTCCACGCGCCAGTTGTCAGCGGTCATGCGCCCGTCGACAAAGAATGCATTGGGGTTGATCGTCTGCGGGTATGCCGCACCGAGCACCAATCCGAATGAAATCGGCAGCGCGAGCGCAGAAAAGTCCGGCTGTGCGCCGGGCTGACCGAAGTCGGACTCGATGGCGACCACATCGATCGTTCTGGCTTCTCCGGCCTGAACGAAATTGCCACCGTCGAAATAGCTAAGCACAGTACCGTCCGGCTGCAATTGAAACACCACCAGTTGGGCAAAAATGCCCTGCTGTGGCGGCGTCATCGTCGTGCTGATGACTTCCGCATCCAGTGTCCAGCGAATGCCCGCGATGCCGTCAACATCGGCCGGCACCAGCTGGAAATCGGCCGGCGTCGGGATCATCGGCAGCATCTGTCCGAGGGCAAATTCCTGACCATTGGCCGGCACGTTCCAGCTGCCATCAAAAATCAACCCGTTGGATGCACCGATGGCACCGATCTGAATGTCAGCCGTGGCATTGGCGCTGGCATTGGTGGACAGCACGTAGCCTGCTGGCAGGGTATCCAGATTGTCGTCTATCAGCACCACATCACCAGCGGTAGCCGCCGTGGCGAACAGCAGGGCGATAGAGATCATGCCGGCTATTGGTATTGTTGCTTTGCTCATGATGTTGTCCTCGGAGATCAGGTGAATAACAAAGAGGGTTTTCATGACAAAGCGCAAGCGGAGAAGATTTCGTATCAGCATCAGCGCAGAATTCCGCATCGGGCGTGGATCAGCGCCAGGGATTCAGCCCAGCAAAGGATTCGCTAGCAGCGGTTGTCCTGGCCAAGATTGGGGGTGCTATACCTAAACCAATGCCATCATAGTGGCGCAGGCTGCGTTGCGTTTCGCTGATCCTGAATCGCTACGAGATGCTTGAATTTACTGCACCCCGACCGCGTTGCGTGTCGCTAAACACGCCATTCACGGTCTCGCAGCGACGTCGCTTCCAATGCCAGCGGGGACGCTGGCGCTCCAAGGCAAAGCTCAATTGCAGAAGCAGCGCTCACAGTAGGAGCCTGCTTGCAGGCGAAGGTTTGTCTTTGAGTCAAAACTCGAAAGTGCCCTGTTAGTGCTTGTAGTATGGGTGTTCCTGACTATCAATCTCAGTGCTACTTGATAAGAAATAACATTAAATCTTTACCTCGACTTGTGCATTCATCAATCTTATGCTCGATGCTAGATAAACCATACAGAGCGGAATATGATCCAGATTCAACCGCCAACAGATAGTAGCCATGCGCCTTGTCTAATTCACCTTGATTCTCATATTTGATAGCTAAATTTCTTAATATATCAAGATCGAAAGTATCTGTTTTAAGGTGCTTGATTTCCTCATCTGATATGTATTCATTATTATTTTTATTACCAAGTACCAAATGATATAGCGCGAGCTTGTTCTGATTATTAATAAGATAATTATTATTCCAATCATCAAAATATTTTTTATCAAATTTTGTACCAGAAATAATTTTATCACCATACATTCTATAAAGTATCTGTACAAGGAATATGATTTCATCCTGGTCATTATCAATATTATTTACAACTTCATTGATATTCTTGAATTCAACATCCTTGCTAAATGTATTAATTTGTTTCCAAAGATATGATTGTACGGCTATAGATAAGTTATTCCCGTCATTTAATGATTCGATTTTGATAGTTTTATCGCTCATAATGCGCATGGCTAAATCTTCACCGATCCATGGTATTGAATAATCGCAGGGAGCAGCCGATTGCATATACGAGTATATTAACATATAAATTGATATTTTTAAAATACTTCCAACATTATTAATCATGTTATCTTTCCAAATAATTAGATGCTCAAGTATCATGGCATCCTCGAAAAGGGTATCTCAGGACACCCATCACCCATAGCGATTATCCTACAAAATTTTCAGACATTTGCCATAGCTTTCGCGCCATCGGATGCTGCATGCTGGGGTCTGGTCTCATCAGGTTATGCCATGACTCTGCCCCGTTCTGCCCTGGTTTCCGTTCAAGCCACGCCTTACTATCACTGCATCGGGCGCTGTGTGCGCCGTGCCTTTCTCTGTGGTGAAGATGCCTACACCGGTCGCAGTTTTGAGCATCGGCGCGGCTGGATTGTTGAGCGTCTGGCGCTGTTGTCTTCGGTGTTTGCCATCGATATCGCTGCCTGTGCGGTGATGAGTGATGGAGTGTGGGTGTCCTTGATTAATACTGTACAAACTCAGATAAAAGATGTCCCATCTTTTTGGCTTTGGCCTCAAGATACGGCCTCGATTCATTTGTTGAATCGATCTCTAACGGGACTCTTTCAACGGCAATGCCAGTGCTGGTCATTCCTTCGATCTTCCTGGGGTTGTTCGTAAGCAGCTGAATTTGCTTGAGTCCAAAATACTTGACCACCTCAGAAACCCGAAGGTACCCCCTCGGATCTTGAGGAAGTCCCAACTTTTTATATGCCTCAGATGTATCTAGACCTTCCTTGTCACCTAGCGCCATACCACGCAATTTATTTAGAAGGCCTGCGCCCCTGCCATCGCAGAGCATATAGATCAAATATCCACCACTCTCGGCAATAAGCCTCTGGCTTTTCGAAAGCTGAGCATGGCAATCGCAATCGAGACTTCGAAAAATTTCCGCCGAGTAGCATGCACTCTGTACACGTACCAACGGAGTACCTGAAAATTGATCATTTTCAAGAACTAGAATGTTGTCTTCTTCATGGTGCCCCCACGAGAAGCAGTGAAATTTAAACTCACCGAATTTGGTTTTGAGGTTTGTTGAAGAATGCTCCATTTTACGCCCTATCTCAGCCCATGTTTTCCGGGTTAGGAACCATAGGGAGCCATGCGTAGTGAGCGTCCAGCGCAATTTTTGTGACCCTTTCGACTAACGTTTTCTCTCTGTTAGCAGCTTCGGCGTAATCCCCAACGGAAAAGCGATATTTTTGGAGATTATCTTCGAGTTCACGTTGCGAGGTGCGATACAAGGACCAAAGCTGCTGTGGCTTACGAAGTTGTAGCCAACCCGTTGAAAATGCAACACATACAGAAAGTAAACTTGGAATTACTTTTTCCAGCCAGAATTGGAAGTTTGGACATCCCAATGCTTCAGCTATGCCCGGACCCAAGCTTACAAATACTGGTACCAGAAGCGCTCCGCCCATTGAAGCCCAAAAACACAGCATTGATTCGTTTTTGTTGTGTGATGCCTTCTCTTCAAAACCCCGAGTCACCGCGAGACAAAACTCTTCAGCAGTCTCAGGCGTCGATTCGGTTTGCGACGGTGGCTTCCTTCTTCTCCACATGAAGCGCTTCTCCTAGTTGCGGCGTAGTCTGGGACACAGGGCTTAGGACACTCATCATCCATAGCGATTATCCTACAACATTTTCAGACATCTGCCATACATTTCGTCGGTTTGATTGCTGCATGCTGGGGTCAGGTTCAATCAGGTTTTGCCATGACTCTGCCCCGATCTGCCCTGGTATCCGTGTAAATAACACCTTACTTCCACTGTATCAGGCGCTGTGCGCGCCGGGGCTTTCTGTGTGGTGTAGATGCCTACACCGGTCACAGATTTGAGCAACGCCGCGGCTAGTTGATACCCCTATTCATCAATATAATCGGAGTTGATCGCGGATTGACGTGCCAGAGTTTTGGGTGTTGCGGTCAAATTAACCAGTACGATCAGGTATCTGCGTAACTGATCCCAGAAATTAGTTGATGCCAGTATAGCTGGACAATGTACAGACATCACTGCTTGGAGTGTGGGTGTCTATGACTATCCGCCTCGACCAGGTCGGGATCTGCGTACGCTGGATCAAACTGGTCATCGCGGATCTCTAGCAGAAGCGGGAAGCTGACCGCATCCGAGTACTCTGGGCCGATCGTGAGAGACTGACCCGGGTGAGTATTACGCAAGCGGTCAGCTATGAGGTCACGTAGACGAGCTAGATCCGCTAGAGTTCCGCGGATGCTTCGGCTGTCAATCTCGGGCGTTATCGAAGTCTGCACTTTGAGGTACATGTAGGGCCCGTAGTGCTCGTGCTCGGTGATCGTCTCGTTTCGCGGATCTCGAACGTAGGCGTCGAGTAGCTTGACGATATTGGCCAGGCCCGCCCCTGAGCCCATGAAGTGCCAGCGCGGCGGATCATCGGTGCGCTCGTAGAAGAAACCGAGTGCTCGCCACTCCTCGCGCATTGCTTGTTTGATTGCTTTGGACGGACTCATCGCACGCTCGGCTGTCTAACGTTAACGCTGTGAGGAGCGACGTAAGGAGCGTCCCACAGAGCACCTTGTTATGGCGCGAAACCGAGTGGGATACTGAAACACAGGCTAAAAAATAAAATTATGTAAATAACAAAGAATATAAGCATGCTCTTGCTTAAGTTAGCCAGCCCTTCATCATTGAGTTCCTGCCACTCCCTTTTAAATAGAAACTTCATAAATAGTAGATTGTTTGAAATAGAGTTGTTCATTATCAGACTCGGTTTACCCATAGCATCGTATTTTTCAGAGTGTCTTGTACGGAGAATATCAAAGATTTTGTTGCACAAGTAAAACCAAACAAACACTGAACAAAATAAAATGCCAAATAATATTGGGAATATTTCCTTCATTTATTAATCCATATTTTCATAAAGAATAAATATACGCATTTTGTGATGTTATTGAATAAAAGCACAATCTACTCTTTTGTTACGCTTTTTCATGCCATATTCGATCTTAAGTCATTGAATATAAATGATGATTTTTGTTTTTGATTGAGTGCAGTACGGCAATTCTGCCATTCAACCATAGTATTAGCTACGCGTCCGAAAGCGCTTATCCAGATCATAACTGCCTTCATTGTTTTGCTTGTCTGTTTGATTGTATTTAACATTACATGATTTCAAATATGTTGCAGGAGCGGAACTGACGGGATATTGAGCTGACGTACGCTACTCTGAGTGACGTGAGCGCAAATCTGCACCGGGTTGAACTTGATGCTGAGGTGAGCAGCGCGGCTCCTCAGGTCTGGCATTGATATCTGGTTGGCTGGTGTGTTGGAATCTGATCGCAGACAACACCGGGCAACGGACGTATGCCGTCTCTGTGCTGGTTGTATATGATTTGCCGGTGCGTCCAAGCTCTGATCCCTTAATGTTCCTGATCTGATCTTAATTGCTCATTGGATGAATGGCAAGTCTGCCGGAGTGATTTTGAGCTACGGTGATGTGGGTACCTGCTCTTTTGTGTCGCTGTGCGACGATTGAATTGACTGGTTCCCGGCCTGCGCCGGGATGACGGCAGTGGTTGACTGTTCCAGCGCGACCGTAAATTGCGTGTTTGGCGACACGCAACGCGGCCTACGATGGCTGTGATGGCTACTGCTCTTTTGTGTCGCTGCGCGACGATTGAATTGACTGGATCCCGGCCTGCGCCGGGATGACGGCAGTGGTTGACTGTCCCAGCGCGATCGTAAATGACGTGTTTGGCGACACGCAACGCGGCCTACGATGGCTGTGATGGCTACTGCTCTTTTGTGTCGCTGCGCGACGATTGAATTGACTGGATCCCGGCCTGCGCCGGGATGACGGCAGTGGTTGACTGTCCCAGCGCGACCGTGAATGGCGTGTTTAGCGACACGCAACGCGGCCTACAATGGCTACTACGATGCTGCTAATACTACGTGCAGTTCAGCCCCGGCATGAGCATCATTGCTGGTGCTTGGCCAGTCGCAGCCAGGTGTCGATCACCGTGTCGGGGTTCAGCGACATGCTTTCTATGCCCTGGTCCAGCAGCCATTCGGCGAGGTCGGGGTAGTCCGATGGTCCCTGGCCGCAGATGCCGATGTATTTGCCCTGTTTGCGGCAGGCGGCGATGGCCATGGCCAGCAGCTTTTTCACTGCCGGGTCGCGTTCGTCGAAGCGGTGGGCGACCAGGCCGGAATCGCGGTCCAGTCCCAGCGTGAGCTGGGTCATGTCGTTGGAGCCGATGGAGAAGCCGTCGAAAAACTGCAGGAATTCATCGGCGAGCAGGGCATTCGACGGCAGTTCGCACATCATGATGATTTTCAGATCGTTCTCGCCGCTTTTCAGGCCGAACTGCTGCATCACTTCGATCACTTCTTCGGCTTCGCCCAGTGTGCGCACAAACGGCACCATGGCCCAGACATTGGTCAGGCCCAGCGTGTTGCGCACTTGCAGCAGCGCCTTGCATTCCAGTTCGAAGCAGGCCTTGAACTCGTCGTCCACGTAGCGTGAGGCACCGCGATAACCCAGCATCGGGTTTTCCTCATCCGGTTCGTAGGCCTCGCCACCGAGCAGGTTGGCGTATTCGTTGGATTTGAAATCCGACAGCCGCACAATCACCGGATTCGGTGCGAAGGCTGCCGCAATTGTGGCAATGCCCTCGGTGAGGCGATCCACGTAATAGCTGACTGGATCGGCATAGCCGGCGATCATCTGGCGGATGCTGGCCTGCAGTTCCGCTGTCTGCTGGTCAAACTCCAGCAGCGCGCGCGGGTGGATGCCGATCATGCGGTTGATGATGAATTCCAGTCGCGCCAGGCCCACGCCGGCATTGGGAATCTGCGCAAAGCTGAAGGCGCGATCCGGGTTGCCGACGTTCATCATGATCTTCAGCGGTGCGGCCGGCATCTGCCCCAGATCGCTGTTGACGATTTCGAAATTCAGCTCGCCGTCATAAATGAAGCCGGTGTCGCCTTCGGCACAGGACACGGTGACCGGGTGATCGTGCTGGATGCGCGTGGTGGCATCGCCGCAGCCGACCACAGCGGGGATGCCCAGTTCGCGGGCGATGATGGCGGCATGACAGGTGCGACCACCGCGATTGGTGACGATGGCGGCGGCTTTTTTCATCACCGGTTCCCAGTCCGGGTCGGTCATGTCGGTGATCAGCACATCGCCGGGCTGGACTTCGTGCATCTGCTCGATGCCAGCGATCACCTTGGCCTTGCCGGCACCGATGCGCTGGCCGATGCTGCGGCCTTCGGCCAGGATCGGCCCGCGCTCATGCAGCTGGTAATGTTCACGGCTGGTGGCGTTGGCGCGACTTTGCACGGTTTCCGGGCGTGCCTGCAGGATGAAAATCTTGCCGGTGGCACCGTCCTTGCCCCATTCGATGTCCATCGGCTTGCCGTAGTGGTCTTCGATGATCAAGGCCTGGCGCGCCAGTTCCTCGGCGTCGTCGTCGCTGATGCAGAAGCGCTGGCGCAACTCATCGGGCACCGGCTCGGTGAGCGTGCCACCGTTGTCGCCGTAAATCATGCGCTCGGCCTTGCTGCCCAGGCTGCGCCGCAATACCGCCGGTCGACCGGCGCGGATGTTGGGTTTGTATAGGTAGAATTCGTCCGGGTTCACCGCGCCCTGGACTACGGTCTCGCCCAGGCCCCAGGAGGCGGTAAGGAAGACCACATCGCGAAAGCCCGATTCGGTATCCAGCGTGAACATCACGCCGCTGGCGCCGATGTCGCTGCGCGCCATGATCTGCACCGAAGCCGACAGCGCCACGTCGTGGTGCTCAAAACCCTGATGCACGCGGTAGGAGATGGCGCGATCGTTGTACAGCGAGGCGAACACGGCATGCATCTTCTGCTTGACATCATCGATGCCGCGCACGTTGAGAAAGGTTTCCTGCTGGCCGGCGAACGAGGCGTCGGGCAGGTCCTCGGCGGTGGCCGAGCTGCGCACGGCGACTTCGGGTTCGGCACCATGTTGCTCGGCAAGCTTTTGCCAGGCGGCTTCCAGCGCGCTGTTGAGCGCATCCGGGAACGGCGTGTCCATGATCCACTGGCGGATTTGCCGGCCGGCTGCGGTCAGTGCGTTGACGTCATCGTCAGGCAGACTCTCCAGCCGCTTTCTGATACGCTGATCAAGTTCCGACTGGGAGAGGAAATCGCGATAGGCGTCGGCGGTGGTGGCAAATCCGCCGGGGACGCTGACACCGAGATCGGCCAACTGGCTGATCATCTCGCCGAGACTGGCGTTTTTGCCGCCGACGCGTCCCAGGTCGTCCATACCAACCTGATCCAGCCAGAGAATGTATTCGGTCATGATGATTTCCGTCTTTATGCAAATGCCATTTTAACCAATGCATCACAGAACTGTCTTTTATATTTCCGATGGCACCGCGATCACGGCCGAAACGCTGGGTCACAGTCTGCTGACGCAGTTTGAAGACCTGCAATTGCGCCAGCGCCGGGTGCCGTTTGTCGACACCGTGGAGAAGGCCGAAAAGGTGGTGGCCGAGGTGGCCGCTGCCGCTGCCGCCGATGGCCAAGCACCGATTGTGTTCAACACCATCGTCAATGAGGAGCTGTCAGCCATCATCCATGGCTGCAATGGCAAGGTGCTGGATCTGTTCGGCATTTTCCTCAAGCCGCTGGAACAGGCACTGGGGATGCGACACACGCCGTCCAAGGGCAAGGCGCACAGCATGCACGATGCGGTCAACTACGAGCATCGCATCGCCGCCACCAACTACGCGCTGTCGCACGACGATGGCGTGCGCACCAGTTTTTCCGAAGCCGAGGTGATTCTTGTCGGTGTGTCGCGCTCGGGCAAGACCCCGACCTGTCTGTACATGGCGCTGAACTTCGGCGTGCGCGCGGCCAATTACCCGCTCACCGATGACGATCTGGAGGACACCAGATTGCCTGAGTTTCTGCGCAAGTACCGCAACAAGCTGTATGGCTTGACCATCGATCCGGAGCGGCTGATGCAGATCCGTGAGAACCGTCGTCCTGGCAGCAAGTACGCCTCGCTGGCGCAGTGCCGGTTTGAGGTTGCCGCCGCCGAGGCCATGCTGCAGCGCGAAAAGGTGCCGATGATCAATGCCACGCACGCTTCCATCGAGGAGATCGCCAGCCGCATTCTGAACGATCTGGGTATCCAGAAGCAGTTGTTTTAACTGAAATTGCTTGCGTCCCATGAACGCGCGACAGTGACAGGGGCTGGCATGCATGCCAGCGGGGACGCTGGCGCTCCGGGGCAGAATTTTTTGCTCGCGATCAGCGCCTATGTCATTTCCGCTGCACTGATCTGATACGGATTACTCCTGCTGCTGCAGCGCCGCCAGAAAGGCCAGGTAGCGCCGCGCACACAATCTGGCCGCTTCCAGCATCGGCAGGTGACCGGTATTTTCCAGCAGCACGGTTTGTGCCTGCGGCATGGCCTGCGCGAGAATGTTCAGCCCCTCCGGATGCAGCACCCGGTCGCAGGCTCCCCAGACAATCAGTGCCGGCTGCCGGATCTGGCTGGCCAGTTGCTCCAGCGGCTCGGCGGCATAGCGCATGGCATCAAAACAGGCCTGGGTATGCGCCGATTGCCGCAGCGCGCGCCGGGCCAGCCAGCGGTGCATCGGTTCCGGCAGCCACAACGGACGCTGCATGCACAGGCTGGCGACCTCGCGTTGCTGCTGCAACGTGGTCACCACCAGGGCGTTGTGCTGACCGTCGGCGACGTTCTGCAGGTATTCGCTGAGGGCACCACTGGCAATACCGCCAGGGGCGAGCAGGTACAGACTGGCCACGCGCGCCGGGGCATCGTGCGCCAGCTGTGCCGCGATGTAGCCGCCCATGGAGTTGCCCACCACGTGCACGCGTTCCAGTTGCAGCGCATCCAGCAGTAAGATCAGCCAGGTGGCAAACTGTTGCGGCGTCTGTGGAGGTTTTGCCGGCATCCGGCTGTCACCGAAACCGGGCAGATCAGGTATGATGAGCTGCAGGCGATCAGGCAGCTGCGCACTCATCAGGCACCAGTGATCGGCATCCGCACCGAGGCCGTGCAACAGCAAAATCGGGGTTTCGTCGCTGGCATTGTTCCGGCCGCGAAACAGCAGGTGGGTGCGCGCACCGTCGATGTCGACGAAAGCCGACTGCAGGCGACCATAACGGCGTTCCAGAAAGCGGAACCACCAGGCCACCGGCGTGGCCCAATACCAGATCGCCAGCGCCGCGCTGACGCTCAGCAGCAACAGGCCTGTGGCGATCAGCAGAAGGATTGTGATGTCGATACCAAACCACATAATGGATCCATTGGCTGCAGATGCAGCGGCAGCACGAGACGATGTCATGCTGACAACCGAACAATGCGACTTCTTTCAGCGTCAAGGTTACCTGATTCTGCCCGGCGCTGCCGCAACCGAGCTGTTGCAAGGCCTGCAGACAGCCGCGCTCGCGCAGCTGGCCGCGGCAGCTGCCCCGCTGGAATATGAAGCCGATGTGCATTACCCCGGCTCGCCGTTGGACCATCAGCAGCCCGGCGGGCACACTGTGCGTCGCTTGCTGGATGCCTGGTCACGGGCACAGGTGTTTCGCGACTGGGCCCTGCAGCCAGCGGTGATCGCGGCGGTGCGTCAACTGTTGGGCGAGCCGTCTGTGCGGCTGGAGCTGGCACATCACAACTGCATCATGACCAAGCACCCGCAACATTCCAGCAGCACGCTGTGGCACCAGGATTTCCGCTACTGGCAGTTTCGTGAAAACAATCTGATCAGCGCCTGGCTGGCACTGGGGCGGGAAACCGCCCGCAATGGCTGCATGCGGCTGATTCCCGGCAGCCACCGCCTGCAGCTCGATGCTGCACGTTTTGATCAACGGCGATTTTTCCGCACCGATTGCGACGACAACCGGGCGCTGATGCATCAGGCTGTGCGCGCCGAGTTGCAGGCTGGCGATCTGCTGCTGTTTCACAGTGGTCTGTTGCATGCCGCCGGTCGCAATCACGACAGCAACGTTAAGCTGGCACTGGTGTTCAGCTACCGCAGCGCTGGCAACACCCCGCTGCCTGGCGGGCGCGCCGCGCAGATGGGTTGCATAGATCCGGCGCAGCCGGCGTGAGCGGGATCAGTTCGCAGCAGACCGCCAGCACCCCGGCAAGATTCGGGCTGTGGCCGTATCTGCTGGCCATGGTGCTGGTGGTGGTCAGCGCCAATGTGCTGGTGCAGTACCCGATCAATGACTGGCTGACCTGGGGCGCGATCACCTATCCACTGGCGTTTCTGCTTACCGACCTGTGCAATCGCCGCTTCGGACCACAGCAGGCGCGACGGCTGGTGTGGGGCGGCTTTGTGGTGGCGGTGCTGCTGTCGGCCTGGCTGGCCACGCCGCGCATTGCGCTGGCTTCCGGCAGCGCCTTCCTGCTGGCACAGATGCTCGATGTCAGACTGTTTGACCGCTGGCGCCATGCCGGTCAGTGGTGGCTGCCGCCACTGCTGTCCAGCAGCATTGGCTCGGCACTGGACACGGCCTGGTTTTTCAGCGTGGCCTTTGTCGGCACCGGTCTGCCGTGGCTGACCTGGGCACTGGGTGATTACCTGGTGAAGCTGATAATCGCCTTGTTGTTGCTGCTGCCTTACCGCAGCATCAGTGTGCGCCAGCGGGGGCAGGCGCGGTGATGGAGACGCTGGTGCAGTACAAGGCGCTGGTGGCCGCTGCGCTATTGCTGCTGCTGTTTGTGCTGGAGCGCCTGCACGCGGCCGATCAATGGCCGGCACAGTCGTGGCAGCGTCGGCGCCGCCTGCGCAACAACCTTGGCCTGTGGCTGATCAATGTCGCTGCCTCGGTGCTGATCGTGTTGCCGCTGACCGCGCTGGCAGCCGGACATGCCAGCCAGTGGCGACCGCAATGGTGGCAGGGTGCTGCCGGGCTGTTGCTGGACATCGTGCTGCTGGATCTGGCCATATTCGGCTGGCACGTGGCCAATCACAAGCTGGCGCTGTTGTGGCGTTTCCATCGCGTCCACCATGAGGACGAGTTTCTCGATGTTACTTCGGCGCTGCGGTTTCATGTTGGCGAGGTACTGCTGTCGGCCTGCGCGCGGGCTGCAGTGATCATGCTGCTGGGGCTGCCGCTGGCTTCGGTGCTGGTGTTCGAAACGCTGGTGCTGCTGGCGGCCGGGTTTCATCATTCCAATGTCAGGCTGCCGCCACGGCTGGAGCAGGTGCTGTCCTGGGTGATCGTCACGCCAGCCATTCACTGGGTGCATCATCATGCCATCCGCGCGCACACCGACTCCAACTACGGCACCATCTTCAGCTGCTGGGATCGCCTGTTTCGAACCCGCAGCGATTTTGCACGTCAGATGGGCATGCGCATCGGTGTGCAGGGTGGCAGCGAGCAGAGCATCGCTGGCTTGCTGCGGCAGCCGTTTGACCGCCGCGATTGATCCGCCTGAACAATTTATTCATCCTGGCATACTATTATCAAGGAGCACGACCACATGAAAGCGATCTGGCAAGGCACCGTCATCGCCGAGAGCGACGACACCGTGGTGGTTGAGAACAACCATTATTTTCCGCGTGCGGCATTGAACATGGCGCATTTCAGCGCCAGCCAGCGCACCAGTCATTGTCCATGGAAGGGCGAGGCGCATTACTTTGATGTGGTGGTGGGCGAGCAACGCAATCCGGACGCGGGCTGGTTCTATCCTGAACCGAAAGCTGCCGCCAGCGAGATCAAGGAGCGGGTGGCTTTCTGGCGCGGTGTTCAGGTGGTCGAATAGGCGCGGTAGCAGCGTCCGGCGATCAGCAAGCATTGAGACAACAATAAAACTTCAAACCCTGGAACTTGATTCCATCAACCTGCAAACAGGAGCAAAACCATGATTGGATACGTCACATTGGGGACCAACGATCTGCCGCGTGCGGTGGCGTTTTATGATGAGCTGCTGAGTCTGCTGGGGGGCTCCAGAATGATGCAGGACGACAGCTTCGTGGCCTGGTCGGGAGCCACCGAAGAGGCCACCGGCATGGCTGTGATCAAGCCCTTCGACGGCAACCCGGCCACGGTTGGCAATGGCACCATGGTGGCGCTGGCTGCGGCGACGCCCGAGCAGTGCAATGCCGTGCACGCCAAGGCGCTGGAGCTGGGTGGCAGCGACGAGGGTGCACCGGGTCCGCGCGATATGCCGGGTTTCTATGCCGGTTATTTTCGTGATTAGTGTACCCCGCCGGAAATACTGTGACATTCAGAGCGCGTCCTGAGGCTGCAGTACAAGACGCAATCCGCAGTGAATGGCAAGCCCTTGACAAGGATTGCAACGCCGTAATGCAGCCTCAGGGGCGCTCCCGCAGGGCGAGCCGGAAAGCACTCATCCGCTGTGTTATGGCTCTTGGCCATGGAATGGCCATGACCTGCGAGCCATGCCTT
>JAHJQV010000061.1 GCA_018819105.1 Gammaproteobacteria bacterium | reverse complement strand
TCATCATCGTCGTCGTCATTGCCGCCGTTGTCGTCGTCGTCGTCATTGCCGCCGTTGTCGTCGTCGTCGTCATTGCCGCCGTCGTCGTCGTCGTCGTCATCGCCGCCGTTGTCATCGTCATCGTCGTCATCATTGCCGCCGTTGTCGTCGTCATCGTCGTCGTCATTGCCGCCGTTGTCGTCGTCATCGTCGTCGTCATTACCCAACTCGGTCGGAAACTCGACTTCAAGGAAAACGCTGCCAGCCTGCTCGATGGTGATCAATTGACCAATGGGATCAAAGTCCAGCAGCAGCTTGCCCGGTTCGACCGGATTGCGGAACTCCACTTCACCTTCGGTGCCGTCATCCACGGTGACCACTTCGATTTCGGCCACCATCATGCCACCGACCCATAGTTCATAGCTGCCCAGATCAAGATCTTCGATCTCGACATCAAATTCGACCCGATCCGGGCGCTGCTCCAGTTCAACATCACCGCTGGCATCGGTATCCAGTCCGGTGTTGATGAAGTCCACTTCGGTTTCGGTGTTACCAAACGGCGGCGCGTTGTCATCATCGCCACCGGCACCACCGTCATCACCGCCACCGTCATCGCCACCACCACTGTTGGCCGGGTCGGCGATACCACTGAACAGCACCCCACTGGAATCGGCAATCTCGATCAACGCACCCAGCGGCTCAAAATCCAGCAGCAACTCGCCGTCGTCCTGCGGGCTGGAGAATTCCACCTCACCTTCGGTACCATCATCTGTGGCCACGACACTGATGATGGCGCGCTCAATGCCATCCACCAGCAACTGGTAATCACCAACCGGCAGATCTTCCAGTTCGACATCAAAATCGGTGCGGGTGGGGGCCGGACGGGATTCATAATCGATGCGTGCGGTGGCGGCCGGAAATGCGCCAAGATTATCGAGGAACTGGCGGAAATCAACGATCGGATCAGCGGATGAGGTGTTGTCGGAAACCGATGCTGTACAGGTTGCGCCAGCACTGGAGGTAATGCGCTCGACCTGCATGCTGCCGGAGCCGAACTGCGGATCATCACTTTGCCAGCTGACGGTGGCGGTATTGCAGTCGTCAAACACCATGTTGACGGTACCGAACGGCACGTTCTGGATGTCATTGGGATCGAATGCCGGACCGAAAACGGCACCGCGTGGCATGCGCATCTCCATGCTGACCTGATTGCCGGTGATGTCGCCGACACCAATCGCCCAGACCTGGTTGCCACTGCCATCATATGTGAACCAGAATGCACCGGCCTGACCATTTGGCAATACCTGCATCTGGAAGCCCTGGCCGGTGGTCGCTGCATTACGCCAGTTGCCGGTAAATCCACCGGTCACCAGAACCGCGTGTGCGCTGGATACTGACAATACCGAAGCAATGCTCGCGGCGAGTAAGTTCTTGTTGAGTTTCATCGTCGTTCTCCTGTTAGAAAGTCATCCCTGATGGGTTGCTAAACATCCGTGCCGGTTAAACTTGCCGGACACAGGGATAACGCATGGGATAAAATTTTATTCCCGCTTACGAAAAATAATCTTTACGACAGGCTGCACGCAGCCAGCAAAGGTAAAAAAAGCCGCAGTCAGAGACTGCGGCTTTTTTAGTTTCCAGCCTGCAATCAGTCGCCCTGTGGGACCGGGTTCCCTGGCATCCATGGCGCACCGGCATCCAGCAGGCGCTGCTGCAGTGCTGGCAGGCGTTGCTCGATCAGCTGGTTCAGTCGCGCCCGTACATCGTCAAACTCATTGCTGGCGATTTCCAGACTGCGCCGGTGGGTTGGCGTGGGACCGTAACTGGAGCGCATCGTGCCCATGCTGGCAACAAAAATGCGCGTGCCAATGGTGTGCGGCTGTGGCTGTCCGACCGGCTCCAGTTCCGCCTTGCCCTGGAACTGCTCGGCGATGCTGTAAAGCTGCTGATCCAGCGCATACAGTTCGGCATCAAGTTCACCGCCATCGACCAGCGAACGCTGCAGGGCGGTGCGCATGTTGTCGATCTTGCCGCGCGCTTCGGCAATCACCTGGCTGGCCGCAGTGGTGGCCCGCTGCAGGTCTGCCAACTGCTCCCAGAATGCCACCGTGTCCGCCAGTTCCGCACCCTGCAAGGCACCTGCATTGATGCGCTTGACGGCAAAGCTGCGAGGTTCAGCCAGTGTTGTCAGTTGGCCATCAATGCGCTTGGCCAGCTCGACTGTGTAGTTACCCGGCATCACCATGTGTCCCTGCGGTTCACCGCCAAAGCCGCCCTGGGCACCAATGGCTGCGGTGGCCGGGAAACGCAGATCCCAGGCCACGCGGTGAAAGCCTGCGCTGCTTGGGCCTTCCAGTCGGCGCACCACATTGCCATCGCTGTCACGCACAGTCAAAACGATGGCCGGCTGCGGTTGTCTGGCCTCGGCCTCAACCGCGTCAAAACCGGGAAACGGCACATCCTCACGCTCCTTGATCAAGGGCTTTTCGCGTTCCTGGCGCTGCGCCTCTGCGGTTTTGTAACCGTCTGCCAGATGGTAGGTGAAGACAGCGCCGAACTCGGGGTTGGGGGCGGTGTAGTAGGCCTCGCCCATGGAAGCCTTTTCACCGAAGCCGAGCACTCCACGCTGGAAGTACCACAGCGCGTCACGGGTGTTAAGCAGAGCCGCTTCTTTCGCCAGTAACTCGCTGCTGACTTCGCGCAGCGGGCTGTAATCGTCGAGGATCCAGAAACCACGGCCGAAGGATGCACCAATCAGATCGTTCTCACGGCGCTGAATGGCCAGATCCCGAAACGAGATGGTGGGGGCATTGCCGGTCAGCTTGAGCCACTTATCGCCACCATCCAGGGTGAAGAATATACCGAACTCGGTGCCCACAAACATCAGCTCCGGCTTGACGTGATCCTGCACCAGCCGCCATACCAGATGACGCTCGGGCAGGTTGCTGCTGATGGACTTCCAGCTGCGACCGCGGTCGGTGCTCTTCAGCAGATAGGGCTTGAAATCACCGTGCTTGTGATTGTCCAGCGCCACATAAACGGTGTCGGCAGAAAACAGATCGGCCTTGATGTCATTGACAAAAGCGGTGGCAGGCACCCCCGGCAATTTACCCACCTCAATGCGGCGCCAGCTGTCTCCGCCATCCTCGGAGACCTGCAGCAGCCCGTCATCGGTGCCGGCATACAGCACGCCCTCGGTCACCGGCGACTCCGCCAGCGAGGTGATGGTGTTGTAGTTGGACATGGCATACATGTCCCAGGGAGCATCCCAGCTCCACTGCCGGCCCATGACATCCAGTTCCACCCGCTGCTGATCACGGGTCAGATCGCCGGACACAGCTCGCCAGCTGTCGCCACGGTCGTCGGAGCGCCACACGCGCTGCGAGGCATAGTACAAACGCGTCGGCTGATGCGGGCTGACCAGAATCGGGGCGTCCCAGTTGAACCGTTCGGCCGGGTCACCGGGCTCCGGTTGCGGCTGGATGTAGACGATTTCGCCATTGGTTCGATCCACTCGCACCAGGTTGCCCTGCTGCCATTCGGAGTACATGATGTCGGGGTTGCCCGGCTCGGTGGCCGGTTGATGGCCATCGCCAAACAGGGTGACAAACCAGTCGGCATTGCGGATGCCGTGCAGGTTGTCGGTGCGCGATGGACCGCCCTGGGTGTTGTTGTCCTGGGTACCGCCATAAACGGTGTAGAACGGCTCGGCATCATCGACAGCCACCTTGTAGAACTGCGTGATCGGCAGGTTGTCGACAAATCGCCAGCTTTGTGCCAGATCGAAGCTCTCGTAGAGACCACCGTCGGTGCCGATCAGCAGGTAGTCCGGGTCGTCCGGACGGAATGCCAGCGAATGGTTATCACTGTGCTTGTGTTCTTCATTCAGTACCCGGAAGGTCTTGCCGCCATCGTCGGACACCTGCACGCGCACGTCCATCAGGTAAATGCGGTCAAATGCATGCGGGCTGGCATACAGCTCCTGATAATAGTGCGGACCCGTGCCGCCGGATACGGTGTCGGACTGCTTGCTCCAGGAGGCACCACGATCGGTGGATTTCCACACCCCACCCTCACGCCGGTTCAGCTCGATGGCGGCATACAGCACATCCGGATTCTGCGGCGAGATGGCCAGACCGATCTTGCCCAGATTGCCCTGCGGCAAGCCCTTGCTCAACTTCTCCCAGCTGTCGCCGCCGTCGGTGGATTTGTACAGCGCCGTGTTCGGACCACCACCAACGTAGGCCGCCACGGTGCGGTGACGCTGCCAGGTGGCCGCATACAACACGTCCGGGTTACGCGGATCGATCACCAGATCGGTGACACCGGTCCAGACATCGTCGCCCTCATCGCCAACCAGCGTGCGCTGCCAGCTGCTGCCACCGTCGGTGGTTTTGTACAGACCACGCTGCCCACCCTGGCTCCACAACGGTCCCTGCGCGGCCACCCACACCGTATCCGAATCCTCAGGATGGACGATGATCCTGCTGATGTGCTCGGAATCCTTAAGCCCCAGATTCTCCCAGCTGCCGCCACCGTCACGGCTGCGATAGACGCCGTCGCCGAAGCCGACGTGGCGACCACCCACGTTTTCCCCGGTGCCGACCCAGACTGTGTGCGGATTGGAGGGATCCAGGGTGATGGTGCCGATGGAATAGGACGTCTGGCCATCGAACACCGGCTGCCAGGAAGTTCCGCTGTTGACGGTTTTCCACACCCCGCCGGAACCCACCGCGACATACCAGACGCTGTGATCATCGGGATGAACGGCCACATCGGCGATTCTGCCTGACATCAGCGCCGGACCGATGTTGCGCAGCGTAAATCCGCTGAAATCGCCGTCCGACATGTCTTCCTGTGCCAGCAAGGGCAATGTCAGCAGCAGCAGCATGGCAAGCAGCAGCCCGTGGCGAGCGATGTGATGTGAATGGTAAAACCCGAGTTTGTTCATTGCGTTGTCCTTGGCTTACAGATAATTCAATCCACCATAGTAACAAGCCCACTGCCATGCATGTGGCAATGACCCGGCTGCTGGCCGCATTTGTCAGGCACCTGATCGTGATCCTGCAGTGTGGGTTCAGCGCTGGCTGCGCCGCATGCGACTCAGGACTTCAGCTTCGCCCGTGGATGGGCGGCATCGTAGACCTTGGCCAGATGCTGATAATCCAGGTGGGTATAGATTTGTGTGGTACTGATGTTGGCATGCCCGAGCAATTCCTGCACTGAACGCAGCGCGCCGCTGGATTCCAGCAGATGGCTGGCAAACGAATGACGCAGTTTGTGCGGATGCAGCGGAGCGTTCAAGCCCAGGCGGCGCGACCAGTAACGCAGGCGATACTGGATGGCGCGGTGGGTCAATGGCAGACCCTTGCGGCCGGTGAAGATTGCTGTGCAGCCCCCACAAAGCCGGTGCTGCAGGCTTTGCCAGTCACGCAGTGCCTGCAGGGCCATGCGCCCCACCGGCAGGATGCGCTGACGGTTGCCTTTGCCGGTCACCGTCACCAGGCCATTTTGAAAATCCAGCTCGCTCCAGTGCAGTGCTGCCAGCTCTGCCAGTCGCAAGCCGCTGGAATAAAACAGTTCCAGCATGGCCCGATCGCGCACCGCCAGCGGCTCATCGGCAGGCAGATCCATCAGCCGATGGACATCATCCACCCCCAGCGTGGCCGGTAGTTTGCGAGGCGCTTTCGGCGCGCGCACGCCAGCGGCCGGGTTGTCCTGCACATGACCGTGTCGCTGCAGCCACTGAAAATAGCTGCGCACTGCAGTCAGCCAGCGTGCGATGCTGCGACCGCCCAGACCACGGCGATGCAGGGCGGCAGCCATGGCGCGCACATGTGTGCGTTTAAGCTGTGCCAGATGCGCGATGCCGATGTCATGCTGCTGCTCGGCCTGCAACGGCAGCTGCTGTGGCAGCAGATGGGCAAATTTGGCCAGGTCGCGGCGATAAGCCTGAATGGTGTGCGGCGAAAGCTGCCGATTGCCCAGACCCTGAAAATACTCGCGCAGCAGCGGCACACAGCTGCTGCGGTCTGCGTCGCTGTGGTCGGGCTCGTTTGCCTTAAGCCCGTTTTCGATAGCTTTCGACATCACGCTGCAATTGCCAGGCCACCGTCTTGCCCAGCAATTCAATGAACAGACCACCCATGCCAGGCGCATAACGATCAGGGTCATCGCTGCCGATGGCAAGCAGCCCCAACTGCTCAATCGCCACCAGCGCGACCGATGCCGGCCGATCCTCACCAAACACCGCCTCGCGCTTGTCGGCAATCAGGCGACCACAGTAGGCGTGGCGGCTTTGCAGCATCTGCTGCAATTCCGGCAGATGCTCGCCGGATGCAGCGTGCACCATTTTCGCCTGCTGCAGATCGCTGCCATCGACTTGTGCATCCAGCAGACGCAACACCACATAATCGGCAGCAAAATCGGCGCGCAGTCGCGCATCCAGCAAATCCAGAAATGCCACCGTGTCGCAGCTGGTCATCAGCTCCAGGGTCAGGCTGTGCCAGCGGTTCAGCAACTGCTCATTGCTGCGTGCCGCGCTGGAAAGCTGCTGCAGTTGTTGCTGCTGCTCATCCAGCTGTGCGCGCAGCAGTTGGTTTTGCCGCTGCAGCAACGAGGCCGTGTCCTTGCCGTGTTCCTGATCATGCAGCCGCTGAGCCTTCAGCACCTGTGGGTGTTCGGCGAGAAAACCGGGATGCATGCGCAGATAGGTGATGACCTGATCCGGCGTGGCCATGCTGCCGGGATCGGCTTCGGGTTTGCCGGCGGCACGCCTGGTTTGGCTGCCGGTCGATGGTGACTTGCTTTGGGTCATCGCTGACTCACTGTTGTGTGCAGACTGTGCCGGTCCAGCAGGCCGCTGAAAACATGCGTGGCTGATCCGGTCACCCGCAAGCAGCCTGCCTGCCTGTGTTCCAGTATAAGCGCACCGCCGGCTTGTTCAACCTCAATGCGGGAAAAATCCTGCGCCTGCAGCAGCACCGCGGCTGCGGCACAGGCAGCGCTGCCGCAGGCACGGGTGGGTCCGCTGCCGCGCTCCCAGACTGCCAGCGAAACCCGCTGCTCAGGCTTTTCGGCAATGCGCATGAAGCCGATGTTGCAGCCGTCTGCCGCCAGCGAACGGAATGCCGCAGTCAGACTCGGATGCTGCTGCCAGGCCGCACCTGCAGCCGCCATGGCCTGCCCCAACTGCAGCTGATGCTGCTGTGGCTGATCCGAATACACGATCAGATGTGGATTGCCCACGTTCACCGCACAGGCGCGGACAAACACCTGATCGGCATGCCGGCAAGGGTGCAACACGCCGCACAACTCGGGCATCGGCAGCTCGACAAAGAACTGCCCGGGCCGGTCACTGCCGACCTGCACTGTCACGGTCGGCAGGTGCAAGCTGGTGACAGTCTGCAGCAGCCCCTGCCGCTGCAGCCACAGTGCCACTGCGCGCATGCCGTTGATGCACTGCTGCGCGCTGGAGCCGTCGGCATTGAATATCCGTACCTGCCAGCTGCCGTCCGCAGCGGCCTCATTGGCCTGCAGCAGCAGCAACTGGTCGCAACCGATGCCGGTGTGTCGATCCGCCAGCGCGCGTGCGGTGACAGCATCCATTGGCGCAGTAAGATCGCATTGCTGCAGCACGACAAAATCGTTGCCAAGTCCGTGCAGCTTGGCAAACGGCAGGCTGGTCCCGGACCCGCTCACCGGAGCGCGCTCACAGGCACCTGATCACAAGCGACCGCTGATCTGCATGTGGCGATCGGAGATCTGTGCCAGCGACAGATGCTGCAAGCCTGCTGACTTAAGCTGCGCGCCCAACTCTTCCAGGCTGTAGGCGGCGCGCAGCGAATGACTGAAATCCTGCTGCAGCACTGGCGGAGCGTCTCCGGCATGGGTCTGCACCAGCTGCTGCAATTGCTGTTCGCTGTCGGGACGCAGCAGATCCATCACCTGCACCAGACTGCCACGACGGCCCAGCGCCACCAGGGTCTGCCACAGCGTGGTCGGGTCCGGCAGATGATGCAGCAGACTGTTGCTGATGATGACATCAAACTGCTGCCGCAGGCCATGCTGCGGCAGCCAGGCCTGATGCAGGGTGACGCGCTCGCGCACAGCCGCAGGCTGGCGATGCAGGTTTTCGCCGGCGCGCGCCAGCATGTTGGCACCGGCATCCAGCGCGGTGATCTGCCATCCCGGCAGGCTGCGCGCCGTGCTGATCGTGATCCCACCAGGACCACAGCCAAGATCAATCAGCGTGCCGCGATCTGGCAGCGGCTGCAACGCTTGCAGCAGCCGCTCGACGAAGGCGTTGTCGGAAGCAGCAAAATCAGCCCCGGCGTATGCCGCCACCTGTTCCGGGCTGTCCATCAACTCCGGCTCCGGCACCCGCGCAAGCATGCTCAGTCGTCCTCGCTGTCCTGCTCATCGCCCGCTTCTGCCGGTGTGGCAGACGCATCGGCAGCGGTGGGAGACGGCAGATACAGATCACCTTTCTGGCCGCAGGCTGCCAGCAGCAGGGTGGCCAGACAACAGGCGATCAAAACATTGATAAACTTGCACACATTCTGGTTCTGCGTTGACATTGGAAACAGGTAGTTTATCGCAGCCAGACCAGCACCGCAGCCATTTGCATATCTCATGTTCACCGGAAAACCCAATGCACAGCGAACACAGCCACAATGAGCCAGCTCTGCCCAGCCTAAGCCATCTGACCAGCGCAGCCAGTGACAGCGGCAGGGTTGATGCCGCTGTGGTGTGGCTGCACGGTCTGGGCGCCGACGGCCACGATTTCGAGCCGATCGTGCCCCTGTTGAGCCAGTGCGATGCGCTGGCAATCCGGTTTGTGTTCCCGCACGCCCCGGTGCAGGCGGTCACCATCAATGCCGGCATGCGCATGCGCGCCTGGTACGACATCCGCAGCGTGGATCTGGCCGGCACGCGGTCACTCGATCGCGATGGCATGCAGCGCTCCTGCGCGCAAGTCACCGCGCTGATTCGGCAACTGCAGCAGGAACACGGCCTGCACAGCAGCCAGATCGTTCTGGCCGGTTTTTCCCAGGGCGGCGTGATTGCTCTGCTGGCCGGTCTGCATGCTGCCGAGTTCGACCCGGCACCGCTGGGCGGTATCATCGCCCTGTCCTGCTATCTGCCGTGGACACCCGCAGGTCTCGCTGCTGCCACCGGGCTGAAACAAACCCCGCTGTTCATGGCGCACGGCAAGACGGATCCGGTGGTGCCCTTCCAGCTCGGCCAGCAGGCCGCCAGCACGCTGCAGCAACAGGGACTAACGGTGCAATGGCACAGCTACCCGGTCGCCCATGGCGTGCTGCCGGAGGAGTTGGCCGACATCGATGCCTGGCTGGCTGCCCGCCTGGCACCGAACCGCCCGCCGGACTAGGAGGCGAAACGATGTCGAGCGCGAATGAACACGCCCTGCCTGATTTCTGCCAGCTGTCGGTACTGCTGCAGAGCTTCTTCTGGGCCCAGTTGGGCTGTGCGCTGTATGTGCTGGGTCACGGTCTGCCGCTGGACTGGTCGCTGGCCGGTCTGGTCTCCATCTACAGCGGCTGGTTGAGCCTGATTCTGGTGTTTCTCTGGTGCCTGATGGGCAGACTGACCCAGGTCTATCTGGCCAGCACAGCCATTGGCGGCGCAGCTGCGCGCAGTGGGCAGCGGCTGGTCGTGCTGCACAACAGCGCGTGGATGCTGCTCTGGCTGATGGGCATTGCTCTCAGTGTGCTGCTGGCACAACTGATTTACCAGCTTGGCAGCAGCCGCTATCTGCCGTTGCTACCGGCCGGTGTCCAGCAGTGGCCATTTCTGCTCAGCAGCGCGCTGATCACCGCCGTGCTCAGCGGCAGTCTGTTGCGCTACCTTTACGTGCAGCAGCGCTGGCGGCATCAGCAACGGCTGCAGGCCCGGGCCGAACTGCACAATCTGCAGGCGCGCGTGCATCCGCATTTTCTGTTCAACACACTCAACACCATCGCCGCCCTGGCCGAAGAACAGCCGCAGCATGCGGTGGCCGCGATCGAGGATCTCAGCGATCTGCTGCGACAGTCGCTGGCACCGCGCGAACGGCTCATCAGTCTGGCCGCAGAGCTGGATCTGGCACGACGCTACCTGCGCCTGATGCAATGGCGTTTCGGTGAGCGGCTGCAGGTTCACTGGGACATCAGCAGCGACATCAGCAACGACAGTCGCTGGCGGTTGCCACCGCTGACCCTGCAGGTACTGCTGGAAAACGCCGTGCTGCATGGCATTCAGCCCAGCCTCGCCGGTGGCTGCATAGAGATCTCGGCGGTGCGGCGCGATGAGCAACTGTGCCTGCGCATCAGCAATCCCATGCCCAACGATGCCATACAGTCAGATCGGGCCACAGCAGCGCATACCGGCACCGGCACGGCCATCAGCGACCTGCGACGGCGGCTACAGCTGCTGTTTGCACGACCAGTCAACCTGCACAGCCGTGTCAGCGCCGATCGCTACCAGGTGTCGCTGCAGTTTTATCCGCTCAGCCCAGTCGATGGCAATGACTGAACAGCTGCTGCGGATCCTGATCATCGATGATGAACCGCTGGCGCGCAAAAGACTGCAGCGGCTGCTGGAAAACATGCCAGCAGTCAGCGCCATTGGCCAGGCCGGTGATGCTGCCAGCGCCTGGCAACTGATCCATGCCACCCGGCCGGATGCGCTGTTGCTGGATATCCACATGCCCGGCGACAGCGGCATGCAACTGGCACAGCGGCTGCAACAATTGCCAGCCGGACAACGTCCGGCCGTGGTGTTCACCACTGCGCATGACCAGCATGCGGTCGAAGCTTTCGCCCTGCAGGCGGTGGACTATCTGCTCAAGCCGGTGCAACAGCAGCGCCTGCATGAGGCCGTGCAGCGCCTGCAGCAACAGCGACAGCAACAGCAGGAAGCCAGCGCCCAGGATCATATTGCAGTGCGACTGGGACGCGATGAACACTGGCTGCCAGTGTCCAGCATCGCCTGCTGCATCGCCAGCGACAAGTACACGGTGATTCATCATGATGCCGGCGAGCACGTCAGCCAGAAGAGTCTGCGCGAACTTGAACAGCTGCATCAACGCTACTTTTTGCGTGTGCACCGCAATGCGCTGGTGGCGAGAAACAGAATCATCGGCGTGCACCATGCTGATGGCCAGCGTGTGCAGGTCAAGCTGCGTGACTGCGCCCAGCGTCCGGACATCTCGCGCCGCTACCGGCGAACCCTGCAGGATGTCTTGCAGGGACTGACGTCTTGACGCTGACGACAGCACACGGCATCCATTAGAATGTTGTCTGCTTCATACCATCACAAGCTCCCATGACCCTGACCATTGCTACCCGTCGCAGCCCACTGGCACTCTGGCAAAGCGAGCATTGTGCCAGCCTGCTGGCACAGATCACCGAGCAACCGGTACAGTTGCTGGAATTGTCCACACGCGGAGACGAGTTGCTCGACCGCTCGTTGGCGGCCATAGGCGGCAAGGGGCTGTTCCTGAAAGAACTGGAACACGCTTTGCTTGATGGTCGCGCCGATCTGGCGGTGCATTCAATGAAAGACGTGCCGGCAGAAATGCACCCCGAACTGTGCCTGGCCGCCAACCTGCCTAGGGCGACCCCGTGGGATGCCTTTGTCAGCAATGCCTATGCCGATCTGGACAGTCTGCCGGAAGCTGCCATCGTTGGCACTTCCAGCCCCAGACGCCAGATCCAGGTCATGCATCGCCGACCTGATCTGCAGTGTCTGCCGGTGCGCGGCAACGTGCAGACCCGGCTGCAACGGCTGGACGATGGCGATTGTCATGCCCTGCTGCTGGCCTGTGCCGGACTGGAGCGACTGGGCCTGGACGAGCGCATCACTGGCGTGCTGCGTACGCCGGACTGGATTCCGGCCGCCGCCCAGGGCGTGGTCACGGTGCAGTGTCGCCGCGATGATCAGCGCATGCGTGATCTGCTGGCGCAGCTGCATGATGCCGCCAATGCCGATCTGATCAGCGCCGAGCGCCTGATCATTGAACGCCTCCAGGGCGATTGCCACACCCCGCTCGGGGTGTACGCCGAAGCGCTGCCGGAAAGCAATGATGTCATCCTGCATGGGGTGCTGGGCAGCGACCCGGAGCAGGGCCAGCCGGGCATTGCCAGAGCTCAGGTCATCGGGGCAAGGGCTGACATCAGCGCGCTGGCCGACCGCCTGGCGCAACAACTGTCCAGTCAGCTGGAATCCAGCCAGCGCTGAACTTCGATCACGCAGTCACCGCCTGACGGCAGTGCGGTAAAACAGCCAGGCAGCACACAGCTGCAGTGCGATGAAGAAGGCATTGAGCAGCAGGATTTCCATTGCCCCGCTGTAAGGCATTCCCAGCCGCCAGCCCAGCGCGATCACGGTGATCAGAGCCTGCGTCAGCGCCGCAGCCAGCATGCTCACGGCCATGCCGCCGGGACGCAATCGGCTTGCCAGCACTCCCAACACAAACACGGCGACCACGGCAACATACATCAGATTGGCCGGGTCGCCATCGCGGCCAATGATGCCGACCCCAGGACTGATCCAGATCAGCAACAGCATGCCTAGCAGCGAGATGCCCCAGGCTGCCGGCAGAGAAACTTGTGCATACCGAAACGACATTGCTCTGGTACCCATGACCGCGTTATCTCACAGTGTAGCGTGGCAGACTGAACTCTGCCGCGAGTGTCGGCGCGGCTGCATTAGCGGATACACTAAACATCATGACCATGGCGGCAGCAAACCCAACCAGCATGCACTTGATCATCAATACCAGACCCGCAACCACCGCTGATGCCCTGCAGCAGGCGCTGAGCCAGCGCCATCTGCCCAGCGTCAGCCTGCCGGGCATGCTCATCACCGGCCCGGATGATCCCGCGATGATCGGTGCCCACCTGCGTGCTGCGCTGGCTGCTGACATCTGGATCTTTACCAGCATCAATGCCATTGAACAGTGTTTTCTGCTGCTGTCCACACAGCCGCTGCCGGCAGCAGGATGGCCGCTGCTGGCAGTGCTGGGATCAGGCTCATGGCATTGTCTGCAGCAGCATCTGCAAGCCGTCAAAGCCAGCGATGTCGAAATCATCAGTCCGGCAGAAGCCGACGCCAGCAACAGCGAGGGCCTGCTGCAACATCCGCGCTTGCAACAGGTCGCGGGCAAGCAGGTGCTGCTGCTGAATGCGCCGGGTGGTCGCGACAAGCTGCGCACCGCTTTGCACCAGCGTGGTGCCAGCGTGAACGAACTTGCGGTGTATCAGCGCGTGGCACCCGCGCTTGATGACCACGCGCTGGAGCAGATCAGCGCCTGGCCCGGTGGACTGCTCACGGTCTGGACCAGTTCGGCTGCAATCGGGTTTCTGCAGCAACGCTTCGCCACCACCAGTGCGCGTGCAGCCGGACTGTGGCAGCGCATCATCCATGGCCAGCATCTGGTGTTGTCGGCAGCACAACGCCGGCTTCTGCAACAACTTGATGCTGTTACAATAACGGTGGCCAGCGCGCCCGATCCAGAGAGTCTTGCGCAGCAGGTTCAGCGTATGGTTTGCAGCGAGTCTGGCTGACACCGGCGGCGACCGCAACGCTGATCGCCGCGACTGGCGCAGACAGAACAGTCCGGTCTTGCGCTGGGACAGGCGCACCAGTTCGACGACATCCTCGGCAACAGCATCACGGCAGCACAGCGACATCATGGCAGACAACAAGCAAGCTACAGGCAAACCGGGCAGCGGCGATCGCGCCACCAGCAAAAAAACCGGCGGCAAGAAAGCGGCTGGCAAAAAGACCACTGGCAACAAGACCACCAGCAAGCGGACCTCCAGCAAGCGGACCGCAGCCAGACCGACGACCGCGGCTGCAGCCAATGGGCAGCCAGGCAACCCCGCTGAGGCTGCCACAGCAGCCAGCAGCAAAACCCCTGCAGACACTGCTGGCAGCAACCACCCGACCGCTGCTGCAGTGGCGCAACAGGCAGCAGCATCCCGCGACAACGCAACAGAACCCGGTTCGACTGACAATGCTAGTCCAGCCGGGGCACAAGGTCGCACTGGAGGCGGCAGCCTGGTCTGGATCAGCCTACTGCTGGCAGTGCTGGCCTGCATCGGCATCGGTGCCTTGCTGATCAACAAAGGTCTCAGCCATTTCAGCACGCCGGCCACCAGCGATGAAGCCATGGCAGTGATCGACGAGCACCCGCGTCTGCTGGCACTTGACCGCCAGCAAAGCAGGCAGGCCGAACTGCTTGACCAGCTGCAAAACCGCATCGAGCAACTGCAGCAAAACCAAACTGAAACAGACAGCCAGCAGCAGCGACTGCAACAGCTGGAGGCCATGCTGCAGGAGCAGGGTGCAACCGCTGCCGACAGCGACAACGAACAGACGGCCAGCATCAACACTCTGCAGGGTCAGCAGCAGAACCAGACCCGCCGCATCAATGAGCTGGAAGCCGGCCTGTCCCAGCTGCAGGCACAGCAGAGTGACAACCAGGCCGAAATGCAGCGTCAGTTCAGGCTGCTGCAGCTGCGTCAACGCCTGGATGAAATCAGCGCATTGCTGCGCACCTCGCGCCAGCAGCTGCTGCTGAACGGCAATCAGCAGGCAGCCCTTGATGGTTACGATCTGGCGGTACAGGCGCTGCAGGACCTGCCTGCGGCAGAAAATCTGCTGCCACCGACACAGCTGGGCAAGCTGCAACAGGCACTGATCAATGAACGCTCACAGCTGGCCACAGTAGCCAACCCTGACCTGGACAGCTTGATCGCCGAACTGCATGGTCTTGCCGATGCGGTCCAGGACTGGCCGCTGCAGTCCGACAGCAGTGACAGCACCCGTGCAGCCAGCAGCAGCGATGCTGATGCCGATGCCGATGCCGGCACAGACAGCGGCATGTGGTCGAAACTGCGCGGCAGCCTGGGTCATCTGGTCACGGTGCGCAACACCGACAAGCCGCAACTCGGCATTGATGAGCAGCTCAAGCTCAAGCGCCATCTGCAACTGCAACTGCGCACCGCCGCATTGCTCGCGCTGCAGCAGCGTGATGACGCCTGGCGCAGCAGTCTGGACAGCATCGACAGCTTTATCAGGCAGTGGTTTGTCAGCGACAACCGCGGTGTTGACGCAGCGCTTGCGCGCCTGCGGGAACTCGCCCGGATCGAACTCAAGCCGGAATGGCCGCAAGCGGATGAGGCCATGCAACTGCTGGCCAGCCTGCAGGCCAGCGCCAGCCTGCAGCGCTGAGATCATGCGACATCTGATCAGCATCATCGTGGTGATTGGCGCCCTGCTCTGTGCCGTGGCGCTGGCACCGATGTTTCGCCAGGACGCCGGCTATGTGCTGATCGAGTTGGGTCAGTGGACCATCGAAAGCAATGTGCTGGTGCTGCTGGGCCTGCTGCTGCTATTGCTGCTCGCACTGAAGCTGTTGTTCTGGTTTTTGTCGCTGCCACGCCGGGCCGCCGACAACCTGGCTAGACGGCGGCTGGAAAATGGTCTGCTGGCATTGGCCGAAGGTGACTGGCAACAGGCGGAAAAGGCGCTCAGCCGGGCCGCTGGTCACAGCGCGGCACCGGTGGCCGGCTATCTGGCTGCAGCGCGCGCCGCCGACGGTCACGATGCCGACACCCAGGCCGTCACCGAGCGGCAACAGCAATATCTGCAGGCGGCCGATGACGGTCATGCCCGCACACGCTTTCTGATCCAGCTGAGCAAGGCCCGTCTGCTCATCAACAAAGGACAGCATGAGCAGGCCATACCGCTGCTGCAGCACTGTCTGAAACAGCGCCGTCGCCATCGTCAGGCGCTGCGCATGCTGGCGCAATGTCATCGCGAGCTGGGTCAGTGGGCAGCGTTGCGCGCACTGCTGCCGACGATGCGCAAAACCGGTGTGCTGGATCGCAGCGGCAGCGATGACCTGGAGCAGCTCAGCATCCACAATGAACTGGCCGCAGCCACAGATGCCGAGCAGTTGCAGCAAAGCTGGGACGCTCTGCTGCGCGCGCAACGGCAACAGCCTGAGAGCATCGCGGTGTATGCCGAACAGGCATTGCGCTTCGATTTTCCCCGTCTGGCCGAGGCCGTACTGATCCAGGCTCTGGATCGCGCCCCTGACCCGGTGCTGGCCGGCCTGTATGCCCGCGCCCATCTGGAGCCACTGGACAAAGCGCTGCAGCGGGCGCAGCAATGGCAGCGCAAACATCCGGATGACGCCGCCATCCAACGACTGCTGGGACAGCTTTACCTGCAGGACAAGAAATGGGGCAAGGCGCGCGATCACCTGCAGGAAAGCCTCAGACTGCAAGCAGACGCCGACACTTACGCCATGTTGGGCAATCTGCTGCAACAGCAGGGCGACGGCGATGCCGCCGCCAACTGCTTCTTCAACGCGCTGCAGCTGGGCGGCACGGCAGCGGTGTCAGCGGCCGGCGCGAGCGCTGGGTCTTCGCCCCGGCCATTGACCGCACAAGCTGCCGGGCAAGCTGCCAGGCAAGCTACCAGGCTGGCACTGCGGCCGCTGTATCCTCAACGCACCCTCAGCGCGCCCGCAGCCGGGCAGCCATCAACGTCAGCGGGCCAGACCGGCACTGCTGCGCCAGCGAGCGACCGTGCGGACGTCAGCGGAGCCAAAAATCGGCAAGCGCCAATGGCTCCACCCGCAGCGGATCACGCCGTCAGGTCTGAGCCTGAGTCCGAATCTGTCAAAGCGTACAATGTAGACAGCGATGCCGAGGATGTGCTGGGCGATCTGGCTTCGGTGCCGGCAGATTTTCAGCCCGCTGTGCGCGGCGCAAAGTCGAAGGAATCGTAGTACAGCTGCGCGGCCGGCAGGCCGGCTTCGGCGAACGCCTGGCGGGCGGCATTGATCATCGCTGGCGGCCCGCTCATGTAGACATCGAATTCTTCCAGCTGATCGGCATACTGCTGCAACAGTGCCTCGTGCACCCATCCGGTGGCACCCTGCCAGCGATCTTCCGGTGCAGGCTCGGACAGCACCGCGTCAAAACGGATCTGTGGCGAACTGCGGGCATACTGCTGCGCCTGCTCCAGCGCATACAGCTCGGCGCGGTTGCGCGCGCCCCAGAACAGATGCACCGAGCGGTCCAGACCGCTGTGCAGGGCGTGATCCAGCATCGCCTTCAACGGTGCATAGCCGGTGCCGCCGGCCATCATCAGCATCGGCCGGGTGCTGTCCTCACGCAGGAAAAATGTGCCCAGCGGGCCTTCGAAGCGCACAATGGCTCGCTCCGGCATCTGCTTGAACACGTATTCAGTAAAGTCTCCACCCTCGACATGGCGCACGTGCAGTTCCAGTGCCCCTTCATCGTGCGGCGCATTGGCCAGCGAAAATGCCCGTCGCTGGCCGCCTGGAAGCAGTATGTCGATGTACTGCCCGGCGAGAAACTGCAGGCGCTGGCCCTGCGGCAGGGTCAGTCGCAAACGGGCCACATTGTCGGCCAGCAGTTCGCGCGACTGCACCCGCGCCGGCAGCATGCGCACCGGGATGTCGCGCACGGCGTCGATCTCGCGCGCGGCAATGGTCAGGTCAGATTGTGGCACTGCCTGACAGAACAGTGCCTGTCCGGCATCCAGCTGCTGCGGATTCAGTGCCAGCGGCGCTTGCCGCGGATAATGCACACGCCCGTCCAGCACCTGGCCCTGGCAACTGCCACAACTGCCATTGCGGCAGGAGTATGGCAGCATGATGCCCTGGCGCAGCGCGGCAGCCAGTATGGTTTCATGTTCACGCACACTGAATTGCTTGCCGCTGGGGCGGATGGTCACGTTAAAATCTGACATGGCTGGCTTGGTGGCGTCTGCTGCAATGTTCATTTTCACAGATATGGAGCAATCACTGATGATTTCCAGCGGACCGCGCACAGCGTGAAGTGGCAACGCGTGCTGGTGGCCAACGATCCGCTGCAGGCCGGTATCGCCAAAGTGGCGCTGGAAGCCGCCGGTCTGACTGTGCAGTTGCGGCAAATGGAGCTCTGGGGTGTCGCGGTGGAGGTATTGTACAGCCAGGGTGCGGCACCGTCAGTGTGGGTGCCGGCGCACCAGGAAGCCACCGCCCTGCGCATCCTGCAACAGCAGTTCGCTGACCAGGGTATGGTGGATGAGCCGGACTGGCACTGCGCGCAGTGTCACGAAATCAATGGTGACCACTTCTCCGCCTGCTGGCAGTGCGGCAGCGAACGACAAGCAACGGATCAGCAATGACATGAACATCAACTTTCTTGCCCAGGGCATCAGCCTGCAGCGCCTGAACCGCAATCTGGCAGGCACCCTTGACGGCCACATCGGATTGCATTTTGTCGCCATCGGCAGGCATTTTCTGCAGGCCCAGATGACGGTTTCAGAGCGCACCCGACAACCCTATGGCCTGCTGCATGGCGGTGCCTCGGCGGTGATGATCGAAACGCTGGGCAGTGTGGCCTCGCACCTGCTGGCGGCACCCGCCGGCAAGCGCGCGGTGGGCATAGAAATCAATGCCAACCATGTTCGTGGTATGCGCAGCGGACTGGTTACCGGCACAGTCACCGCCCTGCACGTCGGTCGCAGCACCCATGTGTGGGACGTGCGTCTGCACAACCCGGCGCACGAGTTGGTCTGCGTGGGCCGACTCACCACGGCCGTCATGCCGGCTGCTGCGGTGGGCAGTGGCAAGTCCGAGCGCTGAGCAGGGTGAGACACTGCGCTCGTCGTCGCTCGGCAACTGCATGCTGATCATGCTGCGACTGCTGTGGCGCATTCCCATGCTGCTGCTGCTGCTGCTGGTGTCGTTTCTCGCCATGCTGCTGGTGAACCCGCTGGGCAGTCGTGTGCGCTGCGGCCAACACCGCCTCAGCCAGCACGCCGTGCGTGCCTGGGCACGCCTGTTTGCCTTCACCTTTGCCTTGCGCATCCAGCGGATTCAGCATGCCGGTGCCAACTGGCCCGGCATTCACGCCCTGCTGGTGGCCAATCACCAGTCCTGGCAGGACATCATCGTGCTGCTCAGCATTGAGCCTATGCGTTTTGTGGCGAAACGAGAAATCCGCGACTGGCCCGTGTTCGGGGCCATGGTGGCGGCGGCCGGTACGGTGTTTATCCGCCGTGGCGACATGCAATCCACCGATCAGGTCAGAGACAGCATGCACGATGCCCTGCAAGCGTCCAGCAATGTGGCCATTTTTCCCGAAGGCGGCGTGCCGACCAGCCCGGGTGTGGCGCGTTTTCATGCCCGCCTGTTCGCCCCGGCCATCGACGCCATGCTGCCGATCCAGCCGCTGTGTCTGCGCTATCTGATCAACGGCCGAGCATCGCAGCGGTCACGCTTTCGTCAGCGCGAAAGCTTCACGGCCAGCCTGGTGCGGCTGCTGGCAGCGCCGCCGCAGACGGTGCAGGTGCACGTGTTGCCGACGCTCATGCCACAGCATGACCGGCAGCGCAAAGCCGTCGCCCGGCAGGCGGAGGAGATGATCCGGCAGTGCTACCAGCCAGAATCAGACCGCGCCTCACAGCCGTCGCCGCAGGCCAGTGTCGTATGAACGGCCGGTTTACGGGATAATGGCAGTATGAGCTTCACCGCCCCACCAGTGTTGTCGAACACGCACGTGCAAAGCGTGCTCACCAGTGCGCCGCTGCGGCGCTGGCTGATAAAGCGCCGGGTGCGTGCCTACCAGCAGGGCAGCTGCAAGGAAATCATTGCCCTGGATGACGGCATCCGACTGCTGGCTGTGCGCACCCGCAGTGTGCAGCCGCGTGGTCTGGTGATCATGCTGCATGGCTGGGAAGGCTCTGCCGACTCCACCTACATGCTCGCGCTGGGTGATGCTTTGTGGCGCAGCGGTTTTACCACGGTGCGACTGAATTTCCGCGATCACGGTGACTCGCATTACCTGAATCCTGAGCTGTTTCACTCCTGTCGCCTGCAGGAAGTGGTTGCAGCGGTTCGCCAGATCGCCACCGATACCGAGCTGCCGGTCTACCTGACCGGCTTTTCACTGGGTGGCAATTTCGCCCTGCGCACCGCCTGCCACGCCGGTGATTTCCGCAATCCGCTGCAGCACGTGTTTGCCATCAGTCCGGTGATTGTGCCGAAACATGTGCTGCATGAGCTGGAGCATGGCCTGCCGGTGTACGAGCACTATTTTCTGCGTAAATGGCGCAACTCATTGCGCAAGAAACAGGACCTCTTCCCCGAACTCTATGCCGATTGCAACTGGGATCAGGCCAGGGGCATTTATGCCATGACGCGCATTCTGGTGGAACGCTACACCGACTTCGACAGCATTGATGACTACCTCAGCGGTTACGCCATCCATGATGACTATCTGTTGCAACTGCAGGCCCCGACCACCATCATTACCGCAGCAGATGACCCGATCATTCCGATCGCGGATTTCTCCAGCCTGCCCGAACATCCACTGCTGCAGCTGGAAGTGCATCGCCACGGTGGCCATTGCGGCTTCATCAGCAACTGGCAGATGCACAGCTGGCTGGAACAGACCTTGTCTCAACGCATCAACGAACAGATCAAAGCGCATGAATGAATCACTCACCGAACAGTCCCTGGAACAGGCACTCGATTATTACCAGAACGGCAACTATGAGGCCGCCCACGCCTTGTATGCGCGCATGCTGGAGCAGGAACCCGAGAACCATGAATTGCTCTATATGATGTCGCTGTGTCGACAGAAACAGGGGCGTCTGGATGCCGCTGCAGACTGCCTGCAGCAGGCCATTGCACTGCAGCCGCGCAGTTCCATGTTTCATTACACCATGGGCGGTCTGCGCATGCGCATGGGACAGTTCCAGGCCGCACTGGACAACTACCAGGAAGCCACCACGCTGAGTCCCAATGAAGCCAAGGCCTGGCTGGGACATGGCTATGCACTGCTGACACTGGGCCGGCTGGAGGAAGCCGAACAGAGTCTGCGCACCGCCCGGCGGGCGGTCAACAACGACAGCGAGACCGAGGCCACCATCTGTGCCCACATGGGCGTCATTGAATTGCAGCGCGAGCAGCCGCAACAGGCACAGACCTGGTTGCAGCAGGCGGTGGATCTGAATCCCGACGATCTGTATTCCCAGACCCAGTTGGGACATGCCTTTCTGCGCGGCGGCCAGGCAGGGTTTGCCATGCGCTGCTTCGAAAACGCCAAATGCTTGCAGCGCGGTGCCTACGCCAAAGAACCGCAACTCAACGTCTGGCACGCCGAGGCCCTGGAGCAGTCCGGCGACCATGCCGGGGCACTGGCGATCTGGCGTGATCTGCTGGCCAATGGTCACACTGAACCCATGATACTGGTGCGCGCGGCGCAGTCGTATCTGCATGCCGGCCTGATCGACAAGGCGCTGCATCTGCTGGGTAAAGCCCGCCAGGAAGAGCCGGGCGAACCGACCATTCTGCGTTTGCTCGGCACTGCCCAGCTGCGCTCGGGCCGTCTGCAGCAAAGCATCAGCACCCTGCAGCAGTGCCCGGCCGGTGACCGGGAGGCCCAGCGACTATTGCTGCGTGCCTATCTGGAAAGCAAGCGCTTTGCTGACGCCCATCGGCTGGGCCAGCAGTTGCAGACAGATGGCGACGACGAAGAGTATCTGCTGGCGGCTCAGGCTGCCGTGGCCCATGGTCAAGCCGATGCGGCCCACCGCTGCCTGAACCAGCTGAGCCAGCGACAGCAGGCACAATTACCAGCCCAATGGCTGCGCTGCATGGCCGATGCCCTGAAGCTGCTGGCCGGCGATGCCGATGCCGTGGCGGCAGCGCAGCAGGATCAGAATCTGCAACAGCTTGCCGTACACGATGAACTGCCCGAAGACATGTTGCGTGCGGTCATTCAGCTGCGCGCGCGGCTGCAGCATCAGCAATCGAACCATGCGCAGGTTCTGCAGTTGCTCGATGAATTGCCGCGCCAGCAAGCCGGCATCATCGATGCCATCAATGACAACCCACAACCCGAAAGCAGTGAGCTGCTGCCGGAAACCACCGCCACACCGGAGTCGTTGTTCGATGCCGATGTGATTCTCTCCTGGCCACCGCAGGCACCGGGTGGTGTACGTCTGCGGCCAGTGTTTGTGCTCGGCTGGCCAGGCAGCGGTCGACGCGAGTTGCTGCAGGCCTTGCACTCTCACAGCGAACTGGACTGCCTGCTGGATCGTCCACTGCAGGCCGATCAGTCGCCATTGGCCTACGGGGCGATGCTGGAGCGGCAGCGTCATCTGACCTGGCCGCGCGACCCGGAGCTGTTGTCAGCGCTTGCCGAAGCCGACTGGATGGGCAAACGCCAGGGCTATAAAAAGCGCGTGGTACAGGAACTCGGACGCCATCCGGAGAAGCCGCTGATCGACGGCATGACGCTGCCGGTGCAGGGTCTGCTGGCCATTCAACGGCTGTTTCCGGAAGCCACGGTGATCATGCTCAATGCCGACATCAACGCCCTGCAATTAAGCTGGCACTGGTCCGGTTTCGCCGACCTGGAGACCATGTCCTCACTGTGGCAACTGCAACAGCGCCAATGGTTGCAGGCAAGACAGACGCTGCAATTGCGCATCATTGAGCTGGATCGTCAGAGCCTGTTCGCTGACCCGGAACAAAGCATCAGTGGACTGTTGCACACGCTCGGACTCAGTTGGCAGGACGGCATGCAGCGGGCTTTTGTCACCTCCCCTCTGTATCCCCCGCTGGATGAGGCGCAGCACTATGCGGCTTTGATGAGCGATTCGTAGCCTTCGACACAGTGCCTGCGCAGCTGCTCGCAGCGCAGCAAGCCATGCGCTGTGCGATGATCGCACTGGACTTAACTTTTCCCTACAATCATCCGCTACAATCTGGCAAACGGAGTTGCCGAGATGACCATGCACAAGATGCTCGTTACCGCATTGCTTTCTGCCACCTGGCTGCACGCCGACGTGTTGTATGCCGGAGACCCCGCGCCGGAAGACTGGCGGGAACTGCAGGTGCTCAGCAGCCCGACCGCTGAAGCAGTGAGCAATTTTGGTGGTGCTGTCAGCCTGGATCAGCGCAATCTGCTGATCGGTCAGCGCTTTGCCAGCGTCAATGGCAACATCATGCAGGGCAACGCCCATCTGTATGCCATCTCGCCCGGCGGCGAGGTCACACTGACGCAGACCCTGCTCGCCAGCAATGGTGCCGAAGATGACCGCTTCGGTGCCTCGGTTGCCATCATCGATGACATGGCAGTGGTAGGTGCCATGCGCGCCGACGTGGATGGCAACGAATGGCAGGGCGTGCTCTACGTGTATGATCTCATCGCCGGGGTCTGGCAGGAGTCTGCCGCGCTGACCGCCGACGATGGGCTGACGTTCGACGAACTGGGCACCACCCTGTCCAGTGACGGCGTCAGCATACTCGGCGGTGCCATCCAGGCCGATGGCGACAGCATCGACCAGGGTGCCGGCTACGTCTATTCATTCAGCAATGGCAGCTGGCAGCAGGATGGCAAGCTGCTGGATCCCGACGGCCAGCCGTTCGAAGCCTACAGCACCGGCATTGCCGTGCGCGATGACATCGCTGTGCTTGGCTCACCCCGGGCCAGTGTGGGCGACAATTTTTTCCAGGGCAAGGCCCAGGTCTGGCAGCGCGATGGCAGCAACAACTGGACGCTGGTGCAGGATCTGGTCGCTGCTGATGGTGCCGCCTTTGACGGTTTTGGCAGCGCCATCACACTGTCCCCGCATGCTGCCGGCATGCAGGCCATCGTCACTGCCACCAGCCATGATGCCGATGGCATCAGCAACCGTGGTGCCATCTATGTGTTTCAGCGCCAGCCAAACGATCAGTGGCTGCAGATACAGAAGTTGCTGGCCGATGATGCCAGCGGTGGTGACCAGCTCGGCGCTGCCGTCGCCGCCAGTGGCGATCTGGCTGCAGTGGGTGCCCCGTTTGCCACCGGTAATGCCAGCGAAAGTGGTGCCACCTATGTGCTGGAGCGCGATGCAGCCGGCAACTGGAGCATCACCGACAAGCTGTTTGCGAGCGCAGCACAGGCGCAGTCCAGCTTTGGACGCGCCATAGGCGTGGCCGAAAACCTGATTGCCGTCGGTGCCGACGACGCCACCGACAATGGTCTGGATGAGGCCGGTCTGGTCTACCTGTTTGCGCGCAACCTGGGCGACGATGCCCTGCCGCTGCCGCCGCCAGCGGCAGTGCCTGTGCTCAATGTCGCCGCTTTGTTGCTGCTGGGCATCGCCCTGCTGTTTGCAGCTGGTCTGCGCTTGCGGCGATCAGAGTCTGATTGACCATCGCCATGCTGCTGCTCACTCACAGCCTGTCGGCGATGTTGCCGGCATGCTGTCCCACAAAGCCGTCCGCTGACCTCAGTGCTGTGCCAGATAATCAACCGCCAGATGCACATAGGCTCTGACGCCCAGGGCCATGTTCGGCTCATGCACGGCAAACAGTGGTGAGTGGTTGCTGGGCAGTTCGCTGGCCTGCTCGCCTGGAGCCGCTGCGCCCAGATAGACAAACACCCCCGGAACCTCCCGGGCAAAAAAGGCAAAATCCTCAGCGCCAGTAACCAGATCCGGCGTGACCACCGGCTGTTCACCCGAGACCCTCTGTAAGCTCGGCAGCATCTGCGCGGTCAGTGCCGGGTCATTCACCGTGGCCGGATACTGTTTGATGATGTTCACCTCGGCGCTGGCTCCGGCGCTGGCAGCAATGTGCTCGGCGGTGCTGCGAATGCGCGCATGCATGTCGTCCTGCATTGCGGCATCAAAACTGCGGATGGTGCCGTGCATTTCCGCCATGTCCGGGATGATGTTGTTGCGCACACCGGCATCAAACTTGCCTATGGTGATGATGTAGGGCACTTTGGTCAGGTTCAGCTGACGACTGGCGATGGTCTGCAGCCCCATGACGATCTGCGAGCCCACCACGATCGGGTCGATGCCGCCCCAGGGGCGGGCACCGTGGGTCTGACGTCCTGCCACATTGATCTGCAAATAGTCCACCGCCGCCATTGCCGGACCCGGCCGCACCGCCAGTTGACCACCCGGCATGTTCAAGCCGATGTGCATGCCGAACACGGCTTGCGGCCGATAACGCTCGAACAGTCCTTCCTTGAGCATCAGTTCGGCACCGCCCTCCTCACCAAGTGGTGCGCCTTCTTCTGCTGGCTGGAAGATGAACAGCACAGAACCAGGAAGCTCATCGCGCACCGCCGTCAGTACCCGCGCTGCACCCAACAGCATGGCCATGTGGGTATCGTGTCCGCAGGCATGCATGACGCCGACCTGCTTGCCCTGATACTCGGTGGTCACATTGGATGCAAACGGCAGTTCCACCTGTTCCGTCACCGGCAGCGCGTCCATGTCAGCGCGCAAGGCCACCAAAGGCCCGGGCTTGCCGCCTTTGAGCAGCGCCACCACGCCGGTGTGAGCGATACCGGTTGTCACCTCCAGTCCCATGTCACGCAATGCCTCGGCCACGGTGGCTGCGGTTTCGAATTCGCGGTTGGACAACTCCGGATACTGATGAAAATGCCGCCGCCATTGCACGACCTGGGTATAGGCATCGGCAGCAAGGCTGTCCAGATGGGCGTGATCAGGCTGCGCGCTGGCCTGCTGGATGCCCACAGGCGGGGTCATCAGGATGGCTATAAGCAGAAGTCGGACAGGTAGGTTCATGGATCGGCTCACGGTCTGGATAAAGATCCATCATAGCCGATGCGAGGACATTTTCGCAGCCAAAAAAAACCCGTCCTCGCGGACGGGTCAGTGCCACTTTCCAGATTGTTGTCAGGCAGCTGTCAATGCAACGACAGACCACCAATTCGCATCAGGGGCTGGAAGTCCCCATCAGCACTGCTCCTAAATGGGTTTGACGTGCGGCAACACTGCTCACCGGCGGCTGCTCGGTAGTCATGGTTTCACTCGGTTGCCGGGCACGACCGCCCTGAATGACGAACCCGGCCCAGAAATAGGGATGCTGCCACTGCGGATCGGCACGCATATCGTCTTTGGCTCGCTGCAATGCCTTCTCTGCCGGCAGCTGATGATCGAGCAGGTGGGTGTAGAAATGCTCCATCAGTGCTGCCGTGGCCTGATCAGAGACTTTCCACAGGCTTGATACCACCTGTCTTGCCCCGGCGACAAAAAACGGCCGGGTCAGACTCATCAGTCCTTCCGCAGCCAGTGATTTACCGATGCCGGTTTCACAACCGCTGAGTACAACCAGATCGGCATCAAGCTGCAGTTGGGCAATGTCATGGGGGCGCAGATAACTGATCTTTTCATCATTCAGCTGGTCGCCCGATACCACCAGCCCAGACAATTCCGGTATATCCGCATCAACCACCCCATGGGTGGCGAAATGCAGAATGCCAAAACCCTGGAGACCGCCGGTGGTGACATGGTCACGACTGGCTTCACTGCCGATGACCATGCTGATGCGGTTGATGGGAGACACAGCAGAGTGTCCTGCCATGACCTTTTCCTGAATCGCTCTCGCCTCTTGTTGTGCACCCGGCAGACGATCAACATTGATCGCTGACTGGCTCAGTGCCCGCTGCGCGAACAAGTTGCCGGCACCGACTCCCGGCTGATCATGCATAGCCAGCATGTTGCTGCGGTCAGCCATCGGATCGGCCAGCACCGCGATGCTGCTGGGGTTGATGGTGAACTGCTGATCGAGCATGGCAAACAGTCGTGCTGACGGGGTATAGATGACCGTGCTGCGATCCATCAGCAAGGTATTGTCGGACAGCGGCAGCAGTTCAAATGGCACCATTTGCAGCGCCCCATCGGCGACCACCACCAGTTCCTTGTCGCTGAGCACGCTGTGATCCAGCGGCAGAATCTGCTCGCGCAGACGGGCTGCCATGAATTCGATCCGCGACGGTGATTGTCGATGACTGCGCAGAGCGTCACTCAAGGCGTGCACATTGGCAGTGATATCAGCACCAGATGGCAGCTCAATGTGGCGAATATCGTCTTCACTGACCAGCCACAGATGACTGTGAGCATCGCCAAGAAAATAACTGACCATCAATACATCGTCTGCCAGGGCTGCCTGCAATGAGGTGGCGTCGGGATGGAACTCGACCATGTTGTCCATGGTCATGCCATCGCGCATGCGACTTTCCAGCAGATCAATCTGCCGACGCAACTGTCGCGACTGCATAGTGTCCTGGCTGCTTGCAAGCGACTCCAGCATGGTATCGCGACGCTCGCGCAAGGCAGCATCACTGCTGATGACATTGTCCTTGTCTGCAATCAGATCCAGCAGACTGCGCGCGCGGATGTGCTCACTGACTGCCCAGGCATCCTCAATCCTGTCAGCCGCCACCAGCAGATCAATGTACTGTCCGAATGCATTGCGACGACTGGTCATGAAACTGGTCTGAAGTTGCGGCGCTCTGGTGTGCAGCCGGATGGAAGACGCCAGCGTGGCAGCATCCTGTATGGCATCCAGTGCCGCCTGACCACTGCGCACACTGCTCAGTGCAACCAGGGTATCGAGTTCGAAAAGCTGATCGTCAACAGCGCGGTGACCGGCGAGTGCGGCAGTCAGTTCGCGTTCAGCGGCCGCACTGTCGCCGGCTTCAAGCAGCAGCATGCCCAGTCTGTATCTGGCTCTGGCGAGTTCGCGAGGCTGACCTAGCTTTGCCAGGGCATCGATGGCCTGACGCTGCTTGCGCAGTGCGGCATCGGTGTCACCCTGAGCCATGCTCACCAGAGCATGCTTGCTGGCCACCACAGCAGCCGAACCTGGCTGGCCACTGCCAGCAAAGCTGTCATAGGACTGGGAAAAATAGTCATCGGCGCTGGCCAGTGCACCCTGCTGATAATCAACCTGCCCGAGGCGACCCAGCACATTGGCACGCTGGCGCTGGTTTTCTCCACTTAGCGCCAGCGCACGGGTCAGATACTCCTCGGCTGTGGCATGCTCACCAACGGCATTGTAGATGTTGGCAATCCACTCCAATGTCTGGCCGTACCAGAAGTCGTTCTGCAGATCGGCAAAGATGGCTGCGGCGCTGTCAAGATGCCGCAATGAGGCATCCAGCTGGCCCAGATCAAGCAGCAGGCGACCGATGTTGAAGTGCGCATCGGCCACGCGTTTGACCTGATTGGTCTCCGTCGCCAGCTGCATGGTGCGTTCGTATAGCAGCGCGGCCTCACCCACCTGCCCAACTGCTGCCTTGACCACAGCGAGATTGTTCATGGTGTTGACTGTCTCGGACAGATCACCTCGCTCACCGATCTCTGCTGCCGTCATGCCCAGCACGGCATCAACTGTCTGACCGGAAATCCCGGCAAGCATTGGCAGTGCCTGGCTGAATGCAGTGCTGGCCAGATCGAATTTGTCCTGCTCAAGGTTGACAATGCCGATGTTGTTCAGCGTGATGGCCTGATACAGCGCATCGTGAGGAGAGTCTTGATCGCTCAGTCGTTGTCTTTCCGCAAGGCTGCGCTGATACAGGCGCTCGGCCTCAGCCAGATTGCCGCGGCTTCTGGCGGTTCGGCCCAGAGCGTTGTAGGTAAAGGCAATACCTGATGTATCCTTGAGTGTCTGAAAGGCTGCCAGCGCCTGGATAAAGCTGGCCTGGGCTAGCTCAAGGTCACCAGCCGCGCGCTGAGCCTGGGCAATTTCATAGAGCAAATCAGCCTGGAAATTCGCCAGCTCGGTTGTGCGGATTGATTGAGCGGATTTTTTATATGCCACTATGGCACTATCCCGTCGACTGGCATCGCCATGCAATGCCTGCAGGTGCAGATCGGCCGCCCGACTCCAAAGTGCCAACGCCTGCACTGCCTGCTCACTCAATGACTGCTCATCCAACCAACGCAGAGACACATTGCCGTTGCGCGTATGCTGATTCGTGTTGATGACAACCCCAGCCGGATCAAGGGACTGACGTAGATCAAGAACATACCGCCCTTCCATACCGCGCCAACTTGCCGCAGAAGTCAGCACATTGTCGCTCTGGTCACGCAGCTCTGCGATGCTGTCTATGCCCACGTTCTGAATCAGCAGGAACCGGCCATGGGCCGGGATGTCGAGTTCGATGCTCTCGCCACCGCGCAGATCAAGACTCTGCTCGACCTGATTGTTCAGCCGAACGCTGCTGCCGTCACCGGCTTCGACAGTGGCGGCAACGGATGTGCCAGTAACGATCAGTGCCAGCATCAGCCATTGATGCACACGCGTTGCTGTGGGTATGGATGGTATCAATTTATTGTTGTTCATGTTTTCACCCCACCAGATCATGGCCTCACTCAGGAGGTGTGACCACTGCCAGCCGTATCACCCTCTTCACCGGGACGACCGCTGACACCACACACCACATTGGGATTGTCCAGTTCGCTGACTTTCCACGCCATGCTGCGTCCAGTCTCCCCATAGGCCGCTGGTTCCAACTGGATATCGATCTGCTTGGCCACATTGTCGGTTGACTCCCAGAAATTGCAGCGCAATACTTCTTCGCCATCAACATTGGTCGTGATGTAGCCATTGCCCGGACAGACATCATGCTGGATGGCATTGCTGGTGGCAGGATCGATCCCAGCAGGCTCGACGAAAAAGGCAATGCTGTACTCATTGTCGGCATTGCAGCTGACATGAATGGCATCATCGGTTTGTACGTCGACACTTAGCCCGACAAAGCAGCTCTGGCCCACAATCCAGGTTTCTGTATAGTCAGTGTCACAACTGTGCACAGGGACGGCATCGTTTGCCATGGATACCGCGATGATGGCACCGGGACTTATCACTCCGGTGACAATCAGCGTTGCGGTCAGGGCAAAAACGGCAGACTTAAAAGCAGAAAAAAAAACCTTCAATTGCTTTGGTGCAAGTGACTTGGTAAGCGTCATGGTCGAATCCTCGAAATGGTTTGGCGAAGATGGTCTGAAACGGAGCTTCAATTCGCGGATTTGACGCGCAGGGTGTATATCTGTTGTGACTGGTCCTGCTGGGCTGTAACTTCCCTGTTGTTGGATGTGTTGTCTGCCACCGACTGCTGCATTGTCATTGCCGAGTCTACCGACTCAGGATTCGTTGGCACAGCAGCCTGATCACCCGTCACCGGATTGATGCTTATGACATAATCGCCCGCAGAAAGCTGACTGGCAGGCATCGCCATGACCAGGTAACCGCGGGCATCGGGATTGAGCAACAGGGTTTGTGGCTTGAAGTCTACAGTGGATGCATGTTGATCTTGCCTGACGTCCTGGATACGGGCATCAGCACTTTGCTGAGCCGCACGAGCCAGTGGCGTCTGCACACGATCGTTACCGGTCTGGGACTGCGCGGCAATCGTCACCTCATAGGCAGGCTGAGGCGGCCAGTCGATCTCGAGCTCCAGAACCGCAAGCCCGGACTGGATAGCATCCTTGTCCACGACCACCGAGAAATCGGTGTTTTCACGAGCCGAGCGAATTCTGGAGAAGGTCAGGATCGGTACGTTGGCAGAAAGCGCCGACGGCATCTGATCGTCCTTGCTCAGATCACCGCGACTGGAAAGTGAAGCCAACTGCACCAAAGCAACAACGGCCACGGCCATCGTTACCCCTGTCACCATTGGTTTGCCTATCCATGGCTGCCACCAATAGCTGGACTTCACTTCCTTAACCAACGGGGTATCGAGCTGCTGTACACCCTTGCGCATGGCGACAGCCATCTCGAACTCCATAAGCATGTCCGGGTTTTCCAGAATCTCCACTTCCAGCGCAGACTGTTCAGCGGGAGAAAGTTTTCCCCGTACGTACGCATCAATTTGTGCTTCGTAGTGCTGCATAATCCTTACCTGAAGTTAGAGGGCTCGTCCATGAGCCACATGCTTACGGTCTCTAATGACATGTGACTCACAGATTTCTCTCACCAGTTTCGCGATTTTTTTCCAGCTGCTCGCGCAGGCGCTGCTTGGCCCGATAGATGACACGGTCAAAATGCGAAGGGGTCAGATTCAGTCGGGCGCAGATTTCACTTTTGTCCAGCTCAGCCAGATAGAACAGCCGCAGCACTTGCCGGTCACGCGGTGTTTTCAATGTGGCCAGCAGCGTCTCCACGGCAATTTTTGACTGCTGCTGCTGGATCAGATCGTAGGCCGACAGCTGTTCACCAACCTGGCGCTCGATGCTGTCCAGATCCGGGCTGGTTTTCTGCCTGTCGGAACGACGCAACTCATTGATGAACAGATTCATGGCAATCTGGTGGATGTAGCCACCGAGCGCCTCCGGGTTGTCCATCGGCTTCTCACGCAGCTGCTCGATGGCGATACGGAAGGTCTCCTGGCACAGATCGTCTGCCACGGCGGGCTCATGGCAGCGAAAGCGCAGCAATGCCAGCATCGGCTGAAAGTACTTGTCCAGCAATGCTTTTTCGGCGCTGGGGTCACCGGCACCGATTCTCGCAACGATGTCAGCGGCCTCACTATTATTATGAATCTTCTCAGGCAATTGCTGTCCCTGCTTCCCTGGTCAAGACGAGTATGGCAACGATTGAGTGAACAAGTCTATCATGTATGTGAAGATCGACGCTGTGGAGTATCCCGCCAGTCATGCTCGCAGTCACGAGATGCCGACACCAGCATGATGATGATACTCATTCATGCATGGCAAGGTCATTACCACCATCGATGAGGTAGCATTGCTGATGCTGTTTTGCCATGACCATGGCGCGGATGAAACAACAATGTTACTGTCTATGAAGAAGCAACGGAAATGCCGGGCGGCACCGGGCCACAGCATCATGCACAGTCGCCTCACGGCGGCGAGCTGGCCGCACTGAAGCAGAACTCATCATCACATCAGCACAACCGTCATGCAGGCAAAGCACCAACGCCAGGCGATCGCAGTGGAAGCTGCGCGCATCATTGTTCACGAAGGCCAGAAAAACTATGGCACCGCCAAGCGCAAGGCCGCCGAGCGCTTGGGCATGGCTGCCACACGCCACCTGCCCAGCAACCATGAAATCGAACAGCAATTGCGCACCTATCAGACGCTATTCATCGCCGACCATGACCGCCAGCTGCAGACTCTGCAGCATCTGGCACTGGAGATCATGCAGCATTTCGCCAGTCTGCGCCCACGTCTAGTCGGCCCGGTACTGGAGGGAACCGCCGATCAGCACAGCAGCATCACGCTGCATGTGTTCAGTGACAATCCCGATGACATGGTGCGTCTGCTGCTCGACCTGAAACTGCCCTTTTCGACCTCGGAACGGCGGCTGCGCTGGTATCTCAATGCATACCGCAACATTCAGGTGTTGAACATTGAGTGGCGTGGGCATGGCTGTGAACTGTGTCTATTCAACAGCATCGATCTGCGCCAGGCACCACCCAGCCCGATTGACGGCCAGCCCCAGCGACGGGTGAGCATGGATCAGCTGCAGCGGTTGCTGGAATCAGGCTGCGGATGATTGCCTGAAAGCGTCCGCAGGGCTCGCCATTGAGCGATACAAGTGGATTTGGTCACGCGCTGTGACGCCAGGATTTTGTCCAGGTTTGGCCAATGGGCACACCGTGCCTGAATGTGACCGGCATTGGCTCCTTCCTATTAACCCGGCACAAACAGGACTTGTGTCGCAGTTTTCTCAGCGTTTATCGATCGCCCGGTAGTCGCGCTCGGCTGCGCCAGTGTAGAGCTGACGCGGACGGCCAATGCGGCCGCCCTGGGCACTCTGCTCAAGCCACTGTGCGACCCAACCGGAGGTGCGGGCGATGGCAAACATCGCCGTGAACATGCTGGTGGGAATGTTCAGCGCCTTGTAGATGATGCCCGAATAAAAGTCCACATTCGGATACAGTTTTCTCTCGACGAAATAATCGTCTTCCAGCGCGATCTTTTCCAGCTCCATGGCCAGATCCAGCAGCGGATCCTTGATCCCGAGATCGTCCAGAACATCATGGCAGGCCTGACGAATGATCTGCGCACGCGGATCGAAGTTCTTGTAGACACGGTGTCCAAAGCCCATGAGCCGGAACGGATCGTTCTTGTCCTTGGCTTTGGCGATGTATTCGCCGACATGCTCAACACTGCCGATCTCGTTGAGCATGTCCAGCACCGCCTCATTGGCACCGCCGTGGGCAGGGCCCCAAAGTGCGGCGATCCCGGCCGAGACACAGGCATACGGATTGGCGCCGGTGCTGGCCACCAGGCGCACGGTGGAGGTGCTGGCGTTCTGCTCGTGATCGGCATGCAGAATGAACAGCAGATCCAGCGCCCGTGCCGCCACCGGATTGATCTTGTAGGGTTCCGCCGGCACCGAAAACATCATGTCCAGGAAACGCTCGGTGTAGTTGAGGCTGTTGCGCGGATAGGCGGTCGGCCAGCCGACGTGATGGCGATAGGCCGCAGCGGCAATGGTCGGCATCTTGGCAATCAGTCGCTTGGCGGTCAGATCGCGCTCTTCGGCATCCTTGATGTCGAGATCGTCGTGATAGAAACCGGCCAGTGAGGCCACCACACCGGCCATGATCGCCATCGGATGTGAATCATAGCGAAACCCCTTGAGAAAGGTGTTCAGCTTGTCGTGCACCATGGTGTGGTGGGTGATGTCGTGTTCGAATTTGCGAAACTCCGCCGGTGACGGCAATTCGCCGTACAGCAGCAGGTAGGCCACTTCAATGTAGCTGGAATGTTCTGACAGCTGCTCGATCGGATAGCCGCGATAGCGCAGGATGCCCTGATCACCGTCGATAAAGGTGATCTCGCTGGAACAGCTGGCTGTGACCGAGAAACCCGGGTCGTAGGTAAAGTAACCCAGTTCCTTGTGCAGCGAGGAAATGTCCAGTACCGGATCGCCACAAGAGCCGGTGTGCACGGCGAGTTCAAGCGTTTTGCCGTTGGCAGGATCGGTGATGTTGACCTTCTTATCGCTCACGTTGTTACTCCTAAAAGATGTTCAGAGATGGATCTGCGGGCTGCCAGCCGAAGCCGAAGCGATGCTGGCTGGCTGCCTGAATCTGGCGGATTCACCACCCTGCAGCCGCCTCGCCTGGCTCTGCGTCAGCGCTGTGTCGCAGAGCCGCTGATGACTAAGCCAGCGGGCCATCGCCAGCAGCAGCGCATATGGTGCGACCGCAGTCTGCCACAGCCTGATGACAGTCTGTGCATCAGCACCACAGGCAGACGTCAACAGTACGGACAGATCCCTCATCATCAGCCGATGATGTCATGCCATGATTGCCGGGCCCGACACAGCGCTGCTGCGATGCGCAATCGGATCAGGCCAACAGCGCTTCAGACCCGAGCAAAGCAGCTCTGCTTGCAGACTTGCGCCGTGAGCAGGTTCAGCAGCTGGACTGGCAGGGTTTGGTGATGGCTCGTTGCTGCTCGCGATCTCATCACAAGCAGCATCCTGACCCGGGATCAGGAGCTGGAGCATTACTCTGACAGGCAATCCGCAGCGGAACACGCCCGGTGCGGCCAGCCCAGCTCAGGAACGGCTGTAGCGCTGTTTGAACTTGTCCACACGTCCACCGGAATCCACCACCTTGTGCTTGCCGGTGTAAAACGGATGCGAAGCGCTGGAAATGTCCAGCTTCACCAGCGGATATTCGTTACCATCTTCCCACTTGATGGTTTCCTTGGTCTTGATCGTGGATCGGGTGATGAAGGAAAAGTCCGAAGAAGTGTCCTGGAACACCACCGGTCGGTACACCGGATGTATATCAGCTTTCATTGTTGTGAACCAATTTGAGTAAACAGCCCTATAGTATAACTTGAACTCTGCGCTGAAACCATAGCCGCCAGCATCAGCACAGCACTGTGTTCAGGCCAGGTCAGTGCTTGCCAGTGATGCGCTCGATGATGCCGTCCAGCTCGTCCAGGCTGTGATAACTGATGATCAGCTTGCCGGCACCGCCGGACTGGTGGCGAATCTGGATCGGTGCGCCCAGTTGCTCGGTCAACTGCTGCTGCAGCCTGCGGGTGTCAGCATCCGGCTGCGCGGACTGCCGCCGCGTGGATTGACCATTGCCGGTGCCGGCGTTGCTGGCCAGCCCGGCCAGATACTGCTCGGTGGCGCGCACCGACAGCTGTTTGCTGACCACGTGCCTGGCCGCTGCAATCTGCGCCTGACCTCGCAGGGCCAGCAGCGCGCGCGCATGCCCCATGTCAAGAGCCCGCTGATTGACCAGCTGCTGCACCTCCCGCTCCAGCTCCAGCAGGCGCAGAAGATTGCTCACCGCAGCGCGCGAACGCCCCACGGCTTTGCCGGCCTGCTCATGGGTCATGGCAAACTCATGAATCAGGCGCTGCAATGCGCCGGCCTCTTCCAGCGGGTTGAGATCCTCGCGCTGAATGTTTTCGATCAGCGCCATGGCCACGGTGACCTCATCGCTGACATCACGGATCACCGCCGGCACCACCTGCAGACCGGCCAGTTGCGCCGCACGCCAGCGTCGCTCACCGGCGATCAGCTCATAGCTGTCGGTAGTGATCGGACGCACGATGATCGGCTGCACCATGCCCTGGGCACGAATGGAATCGGCCAGCTCCTGGAGTTTGTCGGGGTCCATGACCGTGCGCGGCTGATAGCGGCCCGGCTGGATCAGATCAACCGGCAACTCGCGCAGATTGGCCTGATCCTGCTGCCGCTGCTCGGCTTCACTGCGCGCCAGCATGGCGCTGAGACCACGTCCCAGCGCGTTGCGCTTGCTGCTGCGCGGCGTGGTCTGTTTGCTGATGCTTTTTTTCTTGCTTGCCATGAGATGCTCGTGAGCTTGCGCGCGATCTTTAAGGTGCGGTGGTCGCGGCGGTTTCTGCCGTTGTCTGGCGCCGGCGCAGGAACTCCCCGGCCAGGCCAAGATAGGCAATGGCGCCACGCGAATCGGCATCATAGCTGATGATGCTTTCGCCAAAGCTGGGTGCCTCTGCCAGCCGCACATTGCGCGGCACCACGGTGCGATACAGCTGCGGGCCAAAGTGTTCGGCCAATTGCCGGGACACCTGCAGCGACAGATTGTTGCGCACGTCATACATGGTGCGCAGAATGCCCTCGATCTTCAGCCCTGGATTGACGCTGTCCTTAATCTGCCGGATGGTGTTCAGCAGCGCGGTCAGGCCTTCCATGGCGAAGTACTCGCACTGCATGGGTATGAGCACCTTGTCGGCGGCGGTGAGCGCATTCAGATTGAGCAGATTGAGTGCCGGCGGGCAGTCCAGCAGCACGAAATCGTAGCGTCGCTCCGGCAGTTGGCGGAGTATGTCACGCAGTCTGGTTTCACAGCCGGACTGCCGGGTCAGCTCGATTTCCGCTGCGGTCAGGTCATTGTTGGCCGGCACCAGATCAAACCGGTACTTGCTGTCGTCTGCTGCCAGCGAACACACCGCCTCGTCAAACTGACACTCCTGCAGCAAAAGCTCACAGGCACTGTGCTGGTAATCGTCTGCCTCCACCCCCAGACCCACGGTGGCATTGCCCTGGGGATCGAGATCACACACCAGCACATGGCTGCGCATCTGTTGCAATGCGGCCGCAAGATTGATGGTGGTGGTGGTTTTACCCACCCCGCCTTTCTGATTGGCGATGGCGATGATTTCGGTCATGATGCAGGAACCTCGGGGTGATTATACATGTCGCGATGACGCCACTGCAGAATGATCAGATGACGCTGCTGGGCGACGTCGCTGCAGGTCGCCAGCGACTCGCATGCGGCGAGCTCCACGCTGGCCGGCAAGGCATTGATGTCTGCTTCATCCAGGGCGCCCACCATGGCCAGCAGGCGGCAGCCGTGTTGCAGCCAATGCTTCGCCCACTCGCACTGTCGCGGCAACGGTGCAAAGGCGCGACTGACGATCTGCACCGGACGCCACTGAGGTGCCAGTCGGGACGGCTGCAGGTGCTCAAGGCGCTGCTGCATGACCATCACGTTGGCCAGTTTCAGGGTTCTCACCACGTGGCGCAGAAAACGCACTTTCTTGCCGTTGCTGTCCAGCAACAGCCAGTGCCGGGCCGGCTGCATGATGGCCAGCGGAATGCCCGGCAGACCGGCCCCGCTGCCGGCATCCAGCGCTGCACCCGGCTGCAGCCACGGGCTGATGCTGAGGCTGTCAAGCAGATGTCGCTCCACCGCCTGCAGCGGATCGCGCACGGCGGTCAGATTGTAACTGCGGTTCCATTCCTGCAGCAGCCGCAGATATGCCAGACATTGCTCAAGCTGCCCGGCATCTGCGCTCAGGCCTAGCTGCGCCAGCCCCAGTTGGCAGCGTTCCCGCACTTGTGACCACAGCTGCTCAGATGGCTCCATAACCGCGTTATTATAGTGACATGCCAGTCCGAGAACTTCTGCATCACTGCGCACGGCTGCGACGCTGTCTTATGCACAGGCTGCGGCTGCAGTGTGCTGCGCCAGGCCTGCTGCGGGCAGCCCCCGGCAACCGCCATGTTTGTCTGCACAGTTGAAGCAATCGCGTGCCATCACCGCGATCGTTGCCACTGCGCTGCTGCTGTATGTGGCACTCAGCGCAGCGCTGGGCTGGTGGCTACGAGATCGGCTGCTGCAAACCGAGCTGCCGGACTGGACGCAGTTGCGGCTGCAAGCGGGTTGGTTCCACAGCGACGTCGACCTGGTCAGCAGCACTGCTGCGCCACTGAATGCGCGCTTCAGCGGACACCTGCAGCATGGTCCTCTGCTGCGCCAACCCTGGCAGGCGGGCCTGCTGCGCCTCCACGGCAAACTGACACCTGCGCCATTGCGCGCTGCGTCCGATGACAGTGCAGACGCCAGCGGCATGCCGCCGCAGTCTGCGCTGAGGATATCGCTGCAGAGCGGATTTTCCGGACACACGTCCGCCGCCATGGATCTGCCACAATGGCTGGATCTAAGCCAGCAATCAGCGCAGTTCGGCGGCCCGGTCGCTGGCACAGCGGACCTTCTGCTGCCGGATACCAGCCTGCATGGCGGCTTGCAGCATGCGACTGGCCTGCTGTGTCTGCCGGAGCTCAATTTGCGCTGGCGGGAGCTGGACTGGCGATTGCGTCTGCAGACTGCCGCAGACTGGCTGCAGTCCGGCGACATGACGCTGGCTGCCGAGGAACTCGTCATCGCTCAGGCTGATCGCTGCCGGCTTGTTGCCGCAGGCGGTGACGCCAGCACAGCCACGCTTGCTGGATTGCGCCTGCAGCTGGGCTGGCCGGAACGATCTGCCATCGCCTTGCAGCTTATTGCTGCCGGCTGGCAGGCGGCGGACACGGCCATTGGCCCGCTGCAACTCGAAGTCACGCTTGCACATGTGGATCGTGCCGTTTTGACGAACTGGTTGCAAGCAGCACAGCAGTATCGACGGCAGCCGGCTGCAGACCAGCTGAGCATGGCTCAGCTGGCACTGGCGGCACAGACTGCGGAATTGCTGCAACAGCGGCCGTTGTTGCAACTGCATGCATTGTTGCTGCACACCGCCGCTGGTGATTTCGAACTGAGCGGGGAGGTCGAGTTGCGCCCGGGTGGTTTGCGCGCACAGCTGCAGGGCGAGACCACGGCGGCAGCTGCCACCGCTGTCATGACCGTGCTGCTGCAGGATCAGGCTGCTGCCGAACGCATGCTCCAGGCATGGCGCCGCCAGGGCCTGGTGCAGGAGCTTGACGGCCGCTGGCTGATCAATGTTGTCGTCAACCGCTGAAACCCGGATTGTTCATGACGCTGGCGTCATGAAAATCCGGGATCAATCAGCATGCGACAAAACTTTCCGGCCTTACTCCTGCTGCTGAAACAGTACTCTGGACTTGGCCAGCTTCTCCGCCACCCGGGTGGATTCCTTGGCCAGATCCTGCAAGCGGCCACGCGGGTTCACGGCATCCGACCAGCCGCTCCACAGCAGTGCACCGCTGGTGATGTCGAAAGCCCGGCTTTCGATCAAGCCGCGCGCTTCCTCCACCCGGCGCACCGGGGTGATCTGATCCAGATACTCGGTCAAGCCACCCGCATCACCACCACGCGCTGATTCGCTGACCATACGGTTGATGATGACGGCGTCAACGTGTGCGGCCTCGGCGGCCTGATTCAGGGTTTCCATGGTGATGCCGGCGCTGAGATCCGGCAAGCCGGTCGCGATCAGACACACCACTTCACCTTCGGTGCGCAGAATGTTGGCGAAAATGTTTTCGAAGGCGCTCAACTGCACGGCGTCGGCAGTCATGCCGATGACGATGCTGCGCGGCACCGCCGGCCGGTCTTCCGGACGCACCGCCTTGTCGCCACCGCAGGCTGTCAGCAGCAACAGCGACAACAGCAGGAGAATGTGGGTAAGTCGCAGATTCATGGTGGGCAAGCCCTGGTTGACAATCAGTCTGTGATTTTACCCGGTAATCGGCAGAATTTCCGCTGCCGCTGTACACAGACCAGGGCTGCATGAGCTGATCGAGAGGCTGCGCCGCCGCCACTGATGCCAGAATAAAAGCAATTGGCCGCTTTTAGCCCGCATTTCTCAGCGCCGTTCGTAGCGAGGCGGTTCCAGGGTGGGGCATGGCTTGCTTTCACGACCGAGCAGCGCGCAGGCATAGTCGACACTATGTCGAGCAATGCGACCGAGCGAAAGCCAGGCAGGGCGTGCCCTGGGGCCGCCGCAGTAGAGGGGCGGTGAGAAATGCGGGTTAGTTCGAATCGCTGTCGGCCATCAGCGCTTCAGCAAAATGGCAGCTTACCTGACGCCGGCGCACCTGTCGCAAACGCGGACGCTCCTCCAGGCAGCGCTGCTGCACATGCGGACAGCGGTCACTGAAGATGCATCCAGGCGGACGCTCCTCGCTGCTGCTCCGGGTGTCGTGTGCGCGGGTGGTGACCGACTCCGGACGCCAGTCCGGATCCGGTCGCGGTATCGCCGCCAACATGGCGCGGGTGTAAGGATGCACCGGCTGGGAATACAGCCGGTCGCAATCAGCCAGTTCCATGATCTCGCCCATGTACAGCACCATGACGCGGTCACAAAGGTATGGCACCAGCGCGAGATCATGGCCGATGAACAGCAGCGAAAGCTGCAGTTTGCGCTGCAGATCCTTGAGCAGGTAGATGATCTGCGCCTGGATCGACACATCCAGTGCCGAGACCGGCTCATCACAGACCAGCAGACGCGGATTCAGGATCAGCGCGCGGGCGATGGCGATGCGCTGGCACTGGCCGCCGGAAAACTCGTGCGCGTAGCGGTTCAGCACATGCGGCAGCAGGCCGACCATTTTCAGCATGCCGCGCACGCGCTCGCGCACCTGTACTGCTGCCATGTTGGGATAGAACGTGTGCAATGGCTCGGCGAGAATATCGCCGATGGTCATGCGCGGATTCAGCGACGCCTGCGGATCCTGAAACACCATCTGCATGTCGCGCCGCCGCAGGCGCATTTCCTCGGCAGAAAGCTGCAGCAGGGATTCACCGCGCCAGCTTACCTCACCATGATCCACCGGCAGCAGGCCGAGCACGGCGCGTGCCAGTGTGGTCTTGCCGGAGCCGGACTCGCCGATGATGGCCAAAGCCTCGGCGCGTGCCAGATCAAAACTGACCCCATGCAGAATCTGCTGGCGCTGCTCGTGGCGCCGCAGCAGGCCACCGCCATGCACCGGGTAGCTGCACTGCAGCTCGGTCACCTTGAGCACAACCGGTCTGCTGTCCGTGCTGGCAGTGTTCATTCCGGCAGGGTCTCAAGATGACAGGCAATCTGACCGCCATGCCGCGCCGGGCGCAGCAGGGGCGTGGCGGTGCAGTCGGTAAAGGCAAATTCGCAACGATCCCGAAACGGACAGCCGCTGGGAATCTGCAACGGATTGGGCGGATTGCCCGGGATCGGCTGCAGTCCTGCTCCATGCTGACTGTCCAGCTGCGGCACCGCACGCACCAGGGCCCGGCTGTAGGGGTGTTCCGGCTGCCGGTACAGATCGCGCACTGCGGCATATTCCATGGTCTGACCGGCGTACAGCACCAGCACCCGATCGGCCAGTCCGGCCACCACGCCCAGATCGTGCGTGATCAGCATGATCGCGGTCTGGTAGCGTTCACGCAGATCCAGCATGAGCCGGTTGATGTCGGCCTGCACGGTGACATCCAGTGCCGTGGTTGGCTCGTCGGCAATCAGCAGGGCCGGCTGGCACAACAGCCCCATGGCAATGACGATGCGCTGCTGCATGCCGCCGGAAAGTTCGTGCGGGTACTGCTGCATGCACTCGCGCGGATTGCCGATGCGCACCTGATGCAGCATTTCCTCGGCCACCTGCAGTGCCTGTGCATGGGGCATGCGGCGATGCTGCTCCAGCACTTCGCTCATCTGGCGGCCGATGTTCAGATAGGGATTCAGCGTGCTCTCCGGATCCTGGAAAATCATCGCCATTTCGCTACCGCGCAAGCGGTTCAGCCGGGCCTGGCCACAGCTGAGCAGGTCGTGCCCCTGGAACATCGCCGTGCCGCTGGCACTGCCGTTTTCCGCCAGCAGGCCCATCAGCGCCAGTGCCAGCTGGGTCTTGCCGGAGCCGGATTCGCCAACCACTGCCAGCACTTCACCGGGCTGCATATCAAAACTCACCGAACGCAGCGCCTGCAGTTCACCATCGGCGGTGCAAAAGCGCACTTTCAGGTCGCTAACCTGCAGCAGCGATGGCGTCATCGCAGCCGTCATCACAGATGTTCTCGCGGATCCAGCGCATCGCGCAGACCGTCACCGATGAAGTTGAAACAGAACAGCGTCAGTGCCAGCAGCGAGGCCGGAAACAGCAGTGTCCACGGTGCCGTCTGCATTTCCTGCGCGCCGTCACTGACCAGCGCACCGAGACTGGTCGCGGGTTCCTGCACGCCCAGGCCGAGAAAGCTCAAAAACGATTCCATCAGCATGATCTGCGGTATGGTCAGCGTCGCGTACACCACCACCACGCCAAGCAGGTTCGGCACGATGTGCCGTGAGATGATGAAACCCGGCTGTACGCCGATGGCCTCGGCCGCCTGCACAAAACCGCGATGGCGCAGACTCATGGTCTGGCCGCGCACGATGCGCGCCATGTCCAGCCAGTTGATGGCACCGATGGCGATGAATATCAGCAGGATGTTACGCTGGAAAATGACCATCAGCAGGATGACGAAAAACAGAAACGGCATGGCATAGAGAATGTCCACCAGACGCATCATCATGGCATCCAGCCGGCCGCCGAAGTAGCCCGCCACAGCACCATAGCTGACCCCGATCACCAGACTGACCAGAGTTGCCAGCAAGGCCACCAGCAAAGATACCCGGCCACCCTCCAGCACACGCACGAACAGATCCCGGCCGATGGCATCGGTCCCAAACCAGTGCCTGCTGGACAAATCCGGCGGCATCGAAGCCTTGTCCCAGTCCGGGATTTCCGCATCCCAGGGACTCAGCAGGGGCCCGGCCGTGACCAGCAGCAGAATGAGCAGCAACAGCACACTGGCCAGTAGCGCGGCACGATTGCGCAGCAGCCTGCCGAGGGCATCGCGCCACAGCGAACGGCGCCGGTTGTGCTGGCGGCGCTGACGCCAGTCACCCAGCCTGCCCATCAGTAACCCTCCCGGCTGTCCAGGTGGATCTGCGGATCCATCCAGGCATACAGCAGATCAACCAGCAGATTGAACAGGATGATCAGCATGCCGTAGAAAATCACCACACCCAGCACCAGCGTGTAATCGCGGTTCAGCGCGCCCTGGACAAAATATGTACCCAGGCCGGGGATGGTAAAGATTTTCTCTATCACCACCGAACCGGTGATCACCGCAGCCGCAGCCGGACCAAGATACGACACCACCGGCAACAGCGCCGGTTTCCAGGCATGCCGCAATACGATCTGATGCAGCGGCAGGCCTTTGGCCCGGGCGGTGCGGATGAATCCGGTACGCATCACTTCGATCATGCTGGCGCGGGTCAGACGTGCGACGTATGCCACCAGCGGCATGGCCAGGGTCAGGATCGGCAACAGCATGTACTGCAGCCGCCATTCCCAGCCACCGGCAGGCAGCCAGCCAAAATGCACGGCAAACAGCAGCACCAGAATGGGCGCCAGCACAAAGGCCGGAATGGACAGGCCCGCCATGGCCAGCGACATGAGCAGATAGTCCAGCCAATGGTTTTGCCGCAATGCGGCCAGCATGCCGATCAGCACGCCGGCAAGCAGACCGAGCAGCAGAGCAAGCCCACCGATGGTCAGCGATACCGGGAAACCCTGCGCAATGAGCTGATTCACGGTCCAGTCGCGATACTGGAAGGATGGACCGAAATCCAGCCGCAGAATCTGCCCCAGATAGCGGAAATACTGCAGTGGCAATGGCTCATCCAGATGATACAGCTGATTCAGGTTCTGCTCGATCTCCGGACTCAATGCCCGCTCGGCATCAAACGGTCCGCCCGGGGCCAGTCGAATGAGGAAAAATGCCAGCGTAATCAACAACAATAGCGTTGGTATCGCCGTCAGCAGTCTTTCCAGGGCATAACGCAGCAAGGCAGCAATCCACAATGATGAAATCCAATTTGCTACAGTCTACCAATTGCAGGGACACCTGCGCAGACTATCCGGGAGATTCAATCATGCAAGCACATCAGTCCATGCCGGCTGCAGCACGCTGGATTGGCTTCGCCGGGGTCTTCCCGTTTGCCGCCAGCGCCATCAACCTGCACACCGCTTGGCCTTTGTTCAACGGTTTAGCCCTGCAAGTCTTCATTGTCTACAGCGCAGTCATCCTGTCATTTCTGGGCGGCATCCGCTGGGGTCTGGCGGCACGCCATGCCGCCGCCACGGCTGGCGACTATGTGCTCGCGGTCATGCCCAGCCTGATCGCCGTGATGGCGGTACTGCTGCCGCGCCCGGCCTGGCAGGTGCTGTTGCTGGCAGCAGGCTTTGCTGCCATCGGCGCGCTGGATCACTGGCGTCCTGCCGCCGGCATGCCGCAATGGTTGCGCGCATTGCGCTGGCAATTGAGCACACTGGTGCTGCTGACACACCTGCTGGCCTGGCTGGCGATTCGAACCTGGTAAGCCCGCAACCCCAGTTCAAAAGCATAAAAAAAGGCCGCCTCGACGGCGGCCTTTTGTTATTGCCTGCGGATCGTTCAGCAGTGGCTGTTGTTCAGCCTTCCTGACGACGACGCATGACCACGGTGCCGATGATCAGCAGCAGCGCCAGCGCGGTCAGACCAAACCAGCCCAGGGTTGGAACAGCTGGCGGTGGCGGCAACACATCAGGTTCGCCAATGACGAAACTCAAGGTGTCGACACCGATGAAGTTCGAGTTGTTGCCGACAGGCCCAGCGTCGGTTGGCACAAAATAACGGAACGCCAGACGGCCTGCTGCACCTGGATTGACGGTGAACTCAGTCCAGACATCCGGATAGCCGCCTGCAGCGAGCGTGTCGTTGATGTCGACCAGGAGATCGGTGTAATCACCGACGGTGTTCACATCGGTACCGACATTGCTGCCGCCGACGCTGCTGAAGCGAACCTGCATGCGATCCGGGAAGGTGTTTGCAGTGACGGTTCTGGTCCAGAAGGTGGCTGATTCGAGAAAGCCCACGTCCGGCACCAGCAACCAGTTGCTGATCTGCGAACCAGCAGTGGAGTTGAAATTGGCCGCAGCATAAGAGTCGATCGGTCCGGCCTGTGCTTCGAACACGGTGCCGTCCGGCTGGAACCAGTCTGGCACTGTTCCAATCGCATCGGATGTGTTGATTGACTCCCAGCCACCAGCCAGCAGCGCGGCGATGTCCTCAAAGCCTTCATCCGTCGTACCCAGCGGCTGTTGCGGCGGGGTATTGTCCGACTGACTGCCGGGACGGGCTCCGATCTGCGCCATTGCCGGGCTGACCAGCACAAGGCAGAGCAGCAACAGCAGTGTATTTCTAAGTTTCATAGCGGTGGTTCTCAGGTTTAGGATTGCATCTAAAATAGCTGTTGTCGGGCCTGCGGTCAAGTCAGTAACACCAGAAGCCCGCACCAGCAGCAGAGATTATTCACTCAAAACCGTCGCTTTGCTGCAGCTCGTCGTCCGGATGTATCAGTGTGAGCCGCTGATTGCCGGGTGGATTGTCGATGTGCCATAGACTGCCGTCAGGCCACAGGACCTCCAGTTCCACCGCATCCTCTGCACCCAGCCCAACATGCACAAGCCGCTCGGAGCCCGAGCCGATGGCATCACCGGAGAACAGCCGATGCCTGGATTGCACGCCGGAGCCGCGGGTCACGGTGACCACAGCTCCGATGGCATCCCGATTGTCGGAATAAGGTGCCAGAAGTCGCAGCTGCAACCAGCGGTTGGCCGCATTGCTGGTGTTCTCAAGTAAACGGTAACCATTGCCATGATCACCGATCAGCAGGTCAAGTTGCCCATCCCGATTGAAATCGCCGCTGGCTGCACCGATGGTAGGCCTTGGATCTGTGACGCCGGAGGTCTGTGAAATGTCCAGAAATGTGCCGTTGCGTTGGTTCAGGTAAAGCCGATCCGAACTCTGCGGCTGACTGTTGTAGGTGCCGATCCAGGCATCCAGCCAGCCATCGTTGTCGACATCAAACAGCAGGGTAGACCAGCCGACAGCATCAACCGACACTCCGGCAGCGGCAGAAATGTCGCTGTAGCTCAGTTCGCCCTGGCTGAGTTGCGACCGCAACAGAACCTGCTCATTGATACTCGAATAGAGCAGGTCATCATCCAGATCATTGTCAATGTCGCCAATGGCAAGCCCCATTGAAAACGCCGGACGCAGGGTCTGGGTAGCGGCCGCAACATCGCTAAAGCACCAGCCGCCACAGCCGGCACCGTCATTGCGCCACATGGTATTGCCATAGAGTTTGTCGTTGACCACATAGATGTCCTGGTCACCATCCTGATCCAGATCAAACACACCCACTGCAAATCCCGGCCCTGCCCGCTGCTGGCTGCCCAACAGTGTTGAGACGTCGGCAAACGTTACCTGCCCCTGCGCATCCGGCCCCAGACTGAAATAAAGCGCGTCCAGATTGACCGCAGCATCCGGATCGGGATGATCCGCCAGGCTGAAACCGACCACGATCAAATCCAGCCAGCCATCCAGGTTGAAATCACCCCAGGCTGCAGACTCATCTCGGCCGCCATGCGCGACACCCACGAGGGCGGTGACGTTGACCATCGCCTGCCCGTTCACATTTCGAAACAGAAAATTACCACCATTGCCGGTCATGTAGATGTCCGGCCACCCGTCATTGTCATAATCGGCAATGGCCAGACCGCCGCAGGCATGCCCCGGCACAGCAATGTCGGCGGAAAAACTCGCCCTGGTAAACGATTGCCCGTGCTGATTCAGCCAGATGGCATTGTTGCCATCGCTGCTGGTGACGACAATATCCGGCCAGCCATCGCGATTGATGTCAGCGAATGCCTGACCTGTGATCAGGTAACTCGCCACATGCGGCAAACTCAACCCCAACTGATCCGTGACATCGACAAACTGAACCGAAGCATGGACAATGCCCCCTGCGCCCGCAATCATTGCAATCATCAGTCGATTGATGGCAGATATCATGTTGGCAACAAAGGCAGCATCAGGAACAAAATGAGAATACCAGCTTACTACATCCTGGCGTTTTTGGGTCTTGTGGTTGCTGGCTACGGCTGGCTGCAGCCAGGCACGTCACTGTGCTTTGTCGGAACAGAGCAAGCCATGTGGCAGATTCAGTTCTCTCATCGCTACTGGCACCGCAACGAGATGCCTTATGCTGGCATAGCAAGCGTGGATGTGGTGCCGCACCCAAGCCGTCCTGGCGAGCAAACCCTGCGCATTCGCGGCGGGCGCATGGAATTAGTATATGGTTTTCTGGATCAGAGCTGGATTGATGACATCGATGAGTTTCAACAACAGGTAGCTGAAGTGACTCAGCGCGAGCGCAGATTGGCCTGCCGCTTTCGTGACAGCATATGGTTGATCACGACTGGACTTGTGTTGTTGTTGGCAGCACTGGGGCTATTCTGCAGAAGTCTGATCAGCAGGCCGCGCTGAACGGCTCAGCCATCCCACCGAGGCCGGGCCCGATAATCAGACCCGGCTAGTGTACCCCGCCGGAAATACTGTAACGTTCAGCGAGTCGGAAAGCGCTTAGCCGCAAGGCATGGCTCGCAGGTCTTGGCCATTCCATGGCCAAGAGCCATAACACAGCGGATGAGTGCTTTCCGGCTCGCCCTGCGGGAGCGCCCCTGAGGCTGCATTACGGCGTTGCAATCCTTGTCAAGGGCTTGCCATTCACTACGGATTACGCCTTGTACTGCAGCCTCAGGACGCGCTCTGAATGTCACAGTATTTCCGGCGGGGTATACTAGCATCATGCCCAGCGCAATGCGGTCATTGCGCCGCTGCCAGTGTCTTGCTCAATGGCGCCACGCCCAGATTTTCCAGTTCGCTGTTGATGTTGTCCAGGCGCTCCGAAAAGAACCGATCCAACTGCTCACTCGCTGTCTGATGCTGATTCTGCAGCGACTGCAAAAAAGCCAGCTGCTGCGGTGCCGGGGCCTGAAAACGACTGCCCAGCTCGCCGCTGAGGCTCTCCAGGTGCTCCACCAGCTCCGGCCCGGCGGCCCAGCGTGGCTTGTCGGCATCGCGTGTGAGCAGGGCAAACTGCTGTTTCAGCGCTGCCGCAAAATCGTCCAGCTGCTGCTGATCGGCCTCAGTCAGTTCGACCCCCAGTTGCTTGAGTTCCTCACGGCGATGGTCAAATTGCAGTTTGATGCCATCGAGCAGGCGCAGCCGTCGATTAAGCTGTGACAGCATGCCGTTGATCTCGTTGACCGCGGCAAATTCCGCCTGCAGCCCGTCCATGCCGGCCTTCAGGGCCGGGTCCACGCGCACCTCGATGGGCTGCTGCAAGACCTGGTCGTTGACCGTCAGCCGCACCGTGTAGCTACCCGGGAGCACTTCGGCACCCTCGGTGGGGCCGCCGAACAGCGCCGGCTCCTGTTCATCGCTGCGATAGGTCGGCGGGTCCATACGCAGATCCCAGCTCACGCGATTGTTGCCGACTTTGGCCGGCACATCCTTGATGGTTCGAATCACCGTGCCATCGGCAGCGACGATTTCCAGCCGCAGCCAATCCTTTTCCTGCACATCGGTGTCTTGTTCAGCAGAATCCGCCGGCACTTCCGCCAGGTGGTAGTCGATGATGGCGCCATAGGGAGGATTGTCCGCCACCCAGCGGGCATCGCTGATGCCATAGCGGGTGAAGCTGCGTGCGTGGCGCCAGGCGGTACGCGGTGGATACAGCCTGGGTTCATCATTGTCCGCGCGGTATTGCTGAATCGGCGTGGCATCGTCGAGCACCCAGATGGCGCGACCATGGGTGCCGATAAGCAGATCGTTGCGGCGCGGATGCAGCACGATGTCATGCACCGCCACCGTGGGCAGATTACCCAGATCCAGCTCCTGCCAGCTGTCGCCGCGATCGTGCGAGACAAACAGGCCGAATTCGGTGCCGGCGTAGAGCACATCTGGATTGCGCGGATCTTCCCGCACCACCCACACCCAGGCATTGTCCGGCAAGCCGTCGGTGATGCGCTGCCAGCGTTGACCCAGATTGTCGCTGCGGAAAATGTGCGGACGGTTGTCGTCGAACATGTGGCGGTCGTAGCTGACGTAAATGCGCTCGGCCGCCGCCCGCGATGGCTCCACGTGCGAGACCGGGGAAAACTCGGGCACACCGGACGGCCTGGCTACCTGCTTCCATTCGTCGCCGGCATTGCGACTGACATGCAGCAGGCCATCATCACTGCCGGCCCACAGCAGCCCGGCGCTGTGTGGCGATTCGGCCAGCGAGATCAGAGTGGTATGCCATTCGGCCACAGTGTTCTCATACCAGGCCGGGCCACCGGCCTCACCCTGCTTGGCCGGATCGTTGGTGGTCAGATCCGGGCTGATCTGTTGCCAGCTGTCGCCGAAATCGCTGCTCTTGAACACCACGTTGCTGCCGAAATAAACTGTCATCGGATCGTGCGGTGACTGGATGATCGGCGCGTTCCAGTTAAAGCGATACTCCAGTGCCTCGACCGGACCACCGTCGTTGCGTTCGGTCTGCGGATTGATATCCAGCTGCTGACGACTGGCCAGGTTGGTCTTGTAGATCGCACCGCCCTGGGCTTCGCTGATGAAAACGTTGTCATCTTCGGGATGCGGCACCACCCAGTAGGCATCGCCGAAACTGAACATGTGCCAGTCATCGGTGTAAATGCCGGCACGCTCGCGGGTGGCGGCCGGACCAATCCAGGTGCCATTGTCCTGCAAACCACCACCGGTGCGATAAAACGGACCGGCGCCGTCATCGACAAAAATCTGATAGAACTGCGCCAGCGGCAGCGTGCGCGGTGCGGTCCAGTGTTCACCGCCGTCGTGGGAAAAGGCCACGCCGCCGTCTTCACCCACCCACATGCGCTGTGGATTGAGCGGGTCCAGCCACAGCGAATGAAAATCGATGTGCACCTTGCTGGCCAGCCGCTGCCAGGTTTTGCCGCCATCAATGGACTGCTGTAGCAGGCTGGCGACTGCATAGACCTTGTCGGCGTCGAGCGGATCCACGCGCAGGTCGGTGTAATAGAGACCGCGCGCAACAATGGATTTCTCGTCGCTGATCTTGACGAAGCTTGCGCCGCGATCGTCAGAACGGAACAAGGTGCCGGCATCGCTTTCGGCCAACACGTACACCACTTGCGGATTCGACGGCGCAATCTTCACCGCCACCCGGCCCATCAGTTCGGGCAGGCCCTTGCTGATGCGCTGCCAGGTCATGCCACCGTCGCTGGATTTGAATATGCCACCATCCTCGCTGCCGGTACGGTGTGTCCACGGCTTGCGCTCAAACCGCCACATGGCGGCGAACACGATGTTCGGATTGTGCGGATCCATGTCCAGATCGGCCACGCCGTGGTATTCGTCAATGTACAGCGTGCGCTGCCAGTTCTGCCCGCCGTCGCTGCTGACATAGACACCACGATGCTCGGACGGGGCATAGATGTTGCCCAGTGCACCGACTACGACATGATCAGTGTCAAGCGACGACACCGCGATGCGCGAAATATGCCGGGTCTGTTCCAGCCCCAGCAGTTTCCAGCTGGCACCCGCATCATTGCTGCGGTAAACGCCAGTGCCGATGGAAACCGAGTTGCGCACATTGGCCTCGCCGGTACCGGCATAGATCACATCCGGGTTCGACGGTGCCAGCGCCAGATCACCAATCGAGGCCACCGGCTGGTCATCAAAGATCGGCGCAAAGGTCATGCCGGCATCGGTGGATTTCCAGATCCCGCCAGAGGCGCTGCCGACATAGACAATGCGCGGATCACCCGGCACGCCCTCGACATCGGCAACGCGACCACCCATGTTCACCGGACCGATGTTGCGCCACTGCAGACTGGCAAACGGGTCAGTGTCTGCTGCAGTCAGCGCAGTGCAAGCAAGCACACCCGCAAGCACCAGTGTGCAGCGCAGCAGCGACGACATTGCACGCGAGACGCGAGCAAACGGTCTGGTTGATCCGGGAATGACTGACATGGTGATCTCCTGAGGCAAGGTACTGCACAGCTTATACCCGTTTCGCCGCACAGAAACAATTGCCGGACTGCGGCAATGCGATCAATGGCCAGATGCACAGGATCATTGCAAACACCTCTGGCCCGCATTATTCATGAGTCGACGTCGCGAGATGCTGCCAGTGCCTGTAGCTGTGGTGTTTCACGACCGAACGAACCGCAGGCGTACTTGACAGTACGTTGAGGATTCGTGACCGAGCGAAACGCCGCAGATGCGGGTATTGGCGGCATCGCAG